>JAFALK010000028.1 GCA_019234295.1 Roseateles sp. | reverse complement strand
TTCACGCGCCGCCTGCAAGGTGGCGAAGCCCGCGTCCGGGAACTCCGGTCGATATTTGGCAACGCGAAACAGGCTCTCGACGAAAGCGTTGTCGTCACTCACGCGAGGCCGTGAATACGACGGTTTCACGCCCAGCCAGTGCAACATCGCCAGCACGGTTGTCGCCTTGAGCGTGGCGCCGTTGTCGCCGTGCAGCACGGGCCTGTCCTCACGCGGCACGCCGTGGATGCCTTCGGCCAGCGCCGTGCGCTGCACGAGCCGCGCTGCGTGGTCGGCGTTGTCGTCCTCATGGACCTCGAAGCCCACGATCTTGCGGCTGAACACGTCCAGGATCAGGTACAGGTAGAACCAGCGACCGGCCACCTGCGCTGGCAGGTACGTCATATCCCAGCTCCATAGCTGCCGCGGCGCCGTGGCCACGTGCGTGCTCGGCGGGCGGCTCTGGCGAGGTGCCTTGGCGCGACCGCGGTGCTGCATCTGACCCTGCGCGCGCAGCACACGCCGGAAGCTGGCCTCGCTGGCGATGTATTGGCCCTCGTCGGCCAGCATGGGCACGATGCGCGCCGGCGGCATCTCGGCGAATCGCGGCTCGTTGGCCACGCTCACGATCTGCTCGCGCTCCGCCGGCGTCAGCGCGTGGGCCGGAGTCGGCCGCACGGCGTCGGGCCTGCCATCGCCCGCTACGAGGCCCTCCTGAGCCTTCCAGCGCTGCAGCGTGCGTGCGGCGATGCCGACGATCTCGCAGGCCTTGTGCAGCCGCGCGCCGGCCTGGCAGGCGGCTTCGATGTTGCGGGCATGTTCTTGGCGATCTTCCAGGACGATCATTCGTCCTTGCCCAGCGTGTTTCTTTGGAAGATCGCCTCGGTTTTTTTTGCCAGTATCAGCAGCGCCGCCGCCTCCGCCAAGGCCGATTCCTTGCGGCGCAGCTCGCGCTCGAGCTCTTTGATGCGACGCCGATCCGCCTTGGTCTGTGACGGGCTTGCCCGCGACTCCTCGGGCGCAGCCAGCGACTGCGTGGCGCTGTCCTTCCACTGCTGCAACTGATGCGCGTACAGGCCGTTCTCGCGACACCAGGCATTGCGGGTGACCTCGTCCATCGCCGCCGTGGCGATCACCGCCTGCAGCCGTGCCGCAGCGGTCCACACCTTGTCTTGAGCGGGCTTGCCCAGGGACTGCGAGCGCCACTTCTCCAGCGTGCTCACGCCCACACCAATCTCACGCGACACCACCTCCGGCGGCGCGCTCTCCGGCGGCAGCATGCGCGCTACCGCTCGGTCTTTGAATTCTTGTCCGTATCGAGCCAACTCGTTCTCTCATCTACGCCCCCATTGTGAATTTATGGAAGCGACAGATATTCTGACGCGGGGGGACGCGCTCGAGGCCGAGGCTCACGGCCGCGCCATCAGATTTTCTCGTCGAATTCAGCACCTATCAGCGAATAGCGACCCACAGGCGCTCGCAGACTAGAAAGCTGCCGGCAGGTGATTCAAGAATCAGATCAATAGTATTTGATCAGGCCGCAAGCTGCGAGTTACTATACACAACGCGCACTTGTATAATAACTCGTCGAACCAGAGTTATCTGGCGCAGGACCAATTTGGCCATGGGCCAGTATTGGATATTGATATTTCCTTTGGCGATTGAAATTCAGCTGGACACAACTAAAGCCCGGCGGGTTTACGCCCGAACTTGTGGGGATCAAAACCTGCAGGGGCCATGGCGCAAACCGTCTGTGCTTCGTGCAATCAGGTGTTCATCTTCCCAGCGTGTGCAACATGGCGTGTTGCTCTCCGCAGGCATGTCGCGTGCGACGCAATTCGTCGCTGGCTCCTGGAAGATCCGTGCTGCTGCACAACGCACACTCTGATGAAAGCCGCACCATGAACATCCAGCTCATCGTCGACGACGCCAGCCCCTCCAACGTCATGTAGCGCCGGTTCAAGGACAACTCGGCGTTCTGCTCCAGCTGCGCGTTAGTTTACGATCCCAACCGCATTTGCAGGTGGGTTGACCTGAATGACGTTTTCGAGTGGTTTAACTATATATTGACTTAGCGGCTTGAACGTCAGATGTGCTGCAGAGTCAGAGTCACCGCAGTGCACGACAACAAAGTATCTAGGTCGATAACCCCAGTCGAATTCAGAGAACGACTTCAACTCAATTAACGTGGCCACGCTGGGGCAGGTCGTCTTGGTAAGCGACATTACCAATTGCTTTAGTTCCTCTGCGCCAACCGCCAAACTTCCATACCCAAAAAAATAGAATGAATCACATCCGATCGATCCATATGCGACCCTTGCGCCAGTTATTTGGTAAGTTGGCATGCTTGGGCCGGGGGTGCAAACGAGCGGCGGAGGAGGGTTGAGATTTACCGGACGTAGGCTATCAAGAATTGATTGACTTCTTCTTGCCGCTTCGGTATTTGTTCCGGATATTGAGATCGCGTGAGTTAAGGCATTTCTTGCGCCCTCCTTGTCGCCTGCTCCAATCATAGCCTCACCCAAGAAATGCCAAGCCAAAGGATCTTGCGGAGTCAACTCGGTTAATTGCTGAAATAATGGGACGGCGATCGAGTATTGTTTTGCATCAAGGGCAGAAATAGCCCTCTCCGTCACATCCGAGACGCTTGAGTTTCGGAATGATTTAGTTGAGGTGTTGACCTTTGAGCCATTCGCGCCAACTAGGCCTATGATCGTTGGATCGCCTAACTTAAGCGCAATTCGAGCGACCGTAATGCCATTCGCGGCTTCAGCGTGTGTATTTGCGCCTCGTTCTACCAAGAGCTTGACCATTGCCGAGCTGCCGGACGCCACGGCTGCCATGAGTGGCGTCTGACCATTCACGCTTTGTGTTTCTATATCTGCGCCCGCGGCCAAAAATATCTTCACGGCGTCAAGTTGTCCGCGACCGGCCGCCGTCATCAACGGAGTCCACCCGTCGTCGTCCCTAACATCAACAGGGACCCCTTTGCCGAGGAGCTTCCGGATATCGGCAACGTTTCCAGCGTCAGCAGCGGCTTGAAGTGCCGCGGAATCGGCCTTGCTACCCTTCATTTGCTCAAGAGTCGCTGACCAAGAGCAGATAGAGGTCCATGCAAGCAAAATGAAAAACACCCTCCTTGCGAGGGTGCTAAAGTAAATTTTATGCTCCATTGTCGTTCCTCCCTGAACTCATTGAGCATCGCCAATGTGTCCATTGACAATTTTAGACTCAAAGTATCCATTCGCTCGCGATCCACTGCGGCTTTGAAACCATCCCGCGAATATGCCTTGTGAATTGAACACGTGAGCTACTGCTCACGGACTGACCATGCAAGCCGTATACGGAGAAATTGCACCAGGAGAAGATAACTTGGAATATGCCGAGCAATCCTTCTGGCCTCCCCCAGCCGCTGGCACTCTCCTTTTCAGCAGCCTCGGCGCAACGAATCCCATTAACGTTTCAAACAAGCCGTCACTCTTAGGTGAGTCAGCTTGCGCGGCTGCCTCTTCGTTCGCACGCTGCTGTGCTGCAAGTGCTTGCGCGGCCGCTTGAGCTTGTGCACGAATTTTCGCCTTCGTGGCGTCGACCTGGGCCTGGGCAGCATTGAGTTCGTCCCTGCATTTCGCAAGAGCTTCGAGATCATGTGTTTCGTGGGCCTGCTCGCAGTTGTCGAATCCAGGCGCAGTTAGCGCCCCCGCTTTTCGCTCCTTTTCGAATTCATCTTGCATGCGCCGTTGCTGCCGCTCCGCGTCCTTCTTCGCGTTTTGTGAATCGCAATGCTCGTGCCACGCGGCGCCAGAATGCGGGCCGTCATCACGAGGTCTTTCGTAGACCTCGTCCGGATTGTCGCAGTCGAAAATGTCACCGGGTTGGTTCCAGCCCATCAACTTGTCCAGTCGATCTTTGGCGCCTTTCGCGACATCGGTGGCTGCTTGCGCAGCTTTAGACGCAGCGTTCGCTGTGGACTTGACCCGGTCCTCGATCGTGTCAGCCGTCTTCGAAATGCCGCGGTGGTTCTGCAGGTCGGCCACCCTGTTGTCGAAGTCATCATCGCCCCGCGCCGAACCTGCCACCAGGCTGAGGACAAGCAGATACGAGCCGCTCGCGATGATCCAAGGCTGGATTCCCTTCATGACAGTCTCCCAGATCTAGAACAGGGCAGGCTAAGCGGTGGTGGGCGCCTCGGTGCGGCGTTACCATCTAGCCGTACGTGACCACCATCGTACGATGGTAACGTTCAGTCGAACGGGATGCCACCGCCATCACGATTGCGTTGAGCACGCGAACCACGTCCTCGCCCATGGTCCAAGTGGTTTGTGCATCGTGCAACCGCCTTTTCACGGTTCGGCCGCAGTCACCGGCACAGGCCTACTGCTCAGAGCTCGAATGTCAGCGCAGGCGCCGGCAAGCGTGGAACAAACACAAGCTGGCCACTGATCCTGACTGGCCTTCATGACATTCCCACGCGCGCACTGGGCACAGATCTACAGCACGAACCCGCTGGAGCGGCTGAACGCAGAGATCAAGCGGCGCACGAACGTCGTGGGCATCTTCCCCAACGACGTAAGCGCTCAATAAACCACGTCCTTGCCTCGACCGAGGCAATCGGGCATGTAAGCTTCAGACGATGCTGAGGTCGATGGACCAGGGAAGCAGCGCGGCGTAGTCGTCGACGGTCTGCGCGTTGGGCAGCGCAGCGAACAATGCGCGCAGGTAGCGGTAGTCATCGATATTGTTGACCCGGCAGGTCTGCAGGAGCGAGTACAGGTTGGCGCTCGCGTTGGCGCCATGCACAGTGTCGGCGAACAGCCAGTTGCGGCGACCGACACAGAACGGCCGGATGGCGTTCTCCTGCACGTTGTTGTCGATGCTGTAGCGGCCGTCTTCGACGTAGCGTTTGAGCTTGCTCCACTGCGAAGAGAGGTAGTGCAGCGCCTGGCCCAGCAGGCTCTTGGGCAGCACACTGTGCAGGTTGGCCAGCAGCAGCGCCTCGATGTCGACCAGCACGGGGACGCTGTTCAGCTGGCGCCGACGCGTCAGTTCGGCCGTGTCAACGCCGTCGCGCTTGGCCTGCCCCTCGACGTGGTATAGCTGGCCGATGAGCGCGAGGAAGCGCGCCGCGAGCTGGTTCGGCCCGCGCTGGTCCTTGGGCAAGGACTGCAGCGCTTCGATGAAGTACCTGCGGCAGTGCGTCCAGCAGGCCAGGTGAAGCAACTGGTGGGTCTGGGCTACGGCGTCGTAGACCTCATAGCCGTCGGTCATCAGCACGGCGCCTGGTCGGATGCCGGCATACAGCTCCATCGCCGCCCTTGTCGAACGACTCGATGAGTAGGTGAACAGCCGGATCGGTGGACCGGTGCCGTCTCGGCCGCTGCCATCGGTCATCTGCGCCCAGATGAAGCTCTTGGCCTGCGCGCTGCGCCCCCCTAAATGACCGGACACGGTCCATCGCTTATCTTTGAGGATAGGAGAAGGACTGTGAATATGACTAGGCGTACAGAGGCCGTAGAGGTCGTGATGACTGATCAGCGCCGGAGGCGGTGGTCGGTTCAGGAGAAGGCGGAGCTCGTGCGGCGCACGTACGAGCCCGGCATGACCGTGTCCCTGGTGGCTCGCCAGGCAGGTGTGGCCGCGAGCTTGCTGTTCCAGTGGCGCAAGCTCGAGAGAGAAGGCGCGCTTGTGGCTGTGTCCGCTGGCGAGTCGGTGGTGCCGGCGTCTGAGCTGGCCGCTGCCCGCGCGGAGATCGCCAAGCTACAGCGCATCCTGGGCAAGAAGACTCTCGAGAACGAGATCCTGAAGGAAGCGGTGGAGTTCGCCGCCGAAAAAAAGTGGATTGCGCGCTCGCCGTTATTGCCAAAGGACGAGCCATGAAGGCCGTCTGCGAGGCGCTGGGCGTGGCGCGCTCACACGTACACGCACGAGCTCATCGCTCGAAGGACTGGCGTGATGGCCGCAAGAACCGTACGCCAGCAGCTGCACTGAGCCCGCACGCCCTGAGTGCTCAACCGCGCTTCAAGTTGGAATGCATTTGACTGGCTCGATGCGCCGCCAGCACAAGTCACCCTACGAAGGCCAGTCGCATCAACTAGCGACAGCCAGTCGCAGAACTGTGGCGCCAGTCGCAACTAATTCGGCGCCCTACGGCTCTACAAACATCAAACGTCGATGTTCGCCGCCCTCAGCGCATTTGTCTCAATGAAGTCTCGACGGGGTTCAACTTCATCCCCCATCAGCATCGTGAACACACGATCCGCCTCGATCGCATCCTCGATCTGCACCTTCAGCAGGCGGCGCACATTCGGGTCCATCGTGGTCTCCCACAGCTGCTCGGGGTTCATCTCGCCCAGGCCCTTGTAGCGCTGGCGGCCCACCGAGTTCTCGGCCTGCTGCATGAGCCAGGCCATAGCCGCGCGGAAGTCACTGACCTTGGTTTCCTTGGCCTTCTCCCCTTCGCCCTTGCGGACGACGGCGTCAGGGCCGAGCAGGCCCTTGAAGGTCTGGCCGGCGCTGGCGAGGACTTCGTAGTCAGCGCCGTGGACGAAGTCGGCATTGATGATGCTGGAGCGCACGTTGCCGTGATGGCGGCGGGCGATGCGTAGGAGCAGCTTGTCGGTACGGGCGTCGTACTCGCTGGTGACCGTGGCCTCGTGCAGCGCTGCCTGCATGGCGGCGGCGGCGGCCTCGGCCGCTTCCTTGGTGTCGAGGTTTATGCTCAGGCCGCCGGCCAGTGCGCGCAGGGCCTCGAAGTCCATCCAATTGGACAAGCGCTCGATCACGCTCTCGGCCAGCACGTACTTGCGGGCGAGTTCCTCGAAGGCCTCGCCTGAGAGGATGGCGCCGGCTGTGCCGGTGTGCAGCTGCGCGTCCTGCAAGGCGACCTTGAGCAGGAAGCCGTCGAGCTCGTGTGCGTCCTTCAGGTATTGCTCGTGCTTGCCGACCTTGACCTTGTACAGCGGCGGCTGGGCGATGTAGATGTGGCCGCGTTCGACGAGCTCAGGCATCTGGCGATAGAAGAAGGTCAGCAGCAAGGTGCGGATGTGGGCCCCGTCCACGTCCGCGTCGGTCATGATGATGATGCGGTGGTAGCGGAGCTTGTCGGGGTTGAAGTCGTCGCCGCCGGCGCCGCGGCCGATGCCGGTGCCCAGCGCCGTGATCAGCGTGAGGATTTCGTTGGAGGTGAGCAGCTTCTCGTAGCGCGCCTTCTCCACGTTCAGAATCTTGCCGCGCAGGGGCAGGATGGCCTGGAACTTCCGGTCGCGGCCCTGCTTGGCAGAGCCGCCGGCGGAGTCGCCCTCCACGATGTAGATCTCGCACATGGCGGGATCCTTTTCCTGGCAATCGGCGAGTTTGCCGGGCAGGCCCAGGCCGTCGAGCACGCCCTTGCGGCGGGTCATCTCGCGAGCCTTGCGCGCGGCCTCGCGGGCACGGGCGGCATCGAGGATCTTGCCGCAGATGATCTTGGCATCGTTGGGGTTCTCGAGCAGGTAGTCGGTCAGCAGGCGCGAGACGATGTCTTCCACGGGGCCGCGCACTTCGCTAGAAACCAGCTTGTCCTTGGTCTGAGAGCTGAACTTGGGCTCGGGCACCTTGACGCTGACCACACAGGCCAGGCCTTCGCGCATGTCGTCTCCAGCCACCTCGACCTTGGCCTTCTTTGCCAGCTCGTTGTCCTCGATGTACTTGTTGATAACGCGGGTCATCGCTGCACGCAGCCCGGTCAGGTGGGTGCCGCCATCGCGCTGCGGGATGTTGTTCGTGAAGCAGAGGACGTTCTCGTTGAAGCCGTCGTTCCACTGCATCGCCACTTCGACGCCGATGTTGGTGCTCTGGTCGGACATCTTGTCGCCGATGGCGTGGAAGATGTTCGGGTGCAGGACGTTCTTGCCCTTGTTGATGAACTCGACAAAGCCCTTCACGCCGCCGGCGTAGGCGAAGTTGTCTTCCTTGTTGTGGCGCTCGTCGACGAGGCGGATCTTGACGCCGTTGTTCAAGAAGCTGAGCTCGCGCAGGCGCTTGGCCAGGATCTCGTAGTGGAAGTCGTTGTTTTGCTGGAAGATCTCGGTGTCGGGCAGGAAGTGCACCTCGGTGCCGCGCTTGTCGGTGTCGCCGATGATCTTCATCGGGCTCACTTCCACCATTTGTCCGCTTCCGGCATCGCGCATCTCGAGCAGACGGTCCTGCGGGACGCCCTGCTTGAATTCGAGCTGGTGGATCTTGCCGTCGCGGCGCACGGTCAGGCGCAGGAACTTCGAGAGGCCGTTCACGCAGGACACACCCACGCCGTGCAGGCCGCCCGAGACCTTGTAGCTGTTCTGGTTGAACTTGCCGCCCGCGTGCAGCTCCGTCAGCGCGATCTCGGCGGCCGAGCGCTTGGGCTCGTGCTTGTCGTCCATCTTCACGCCGGTGGGGATGCCGCGTCCGTTGTCGATGACGGAGATGGAGTTGTCGGTGTGGATGGTGACGATGATGTCGTCGCAATGGCCGGCCAGGGCTTCGTCGATGGAGTTGTCCACGACCTCGAAGACGAGGTGGTGCAGGCCCGTGCCGTCGGAGGTGTCGCCGATGTACATGCCCGGGCGCTTGCGCACCGCTTCCAGGCCTTCCAGGATCTGGATGCTGCCTTCGCCGTAGCCGGCGTCAGCGGGCTGTTGCGGGGCGTTTTCTGGGGTGTTGGACTCGCTCATCGGGGCACTTTCTCACTGCGGGCGGGCTGTTAAACCGCCCCTCTAAAAACACTGAAGCGGGCACGGGGCCCGCTGAAAAGCTTGGTTAGCTCGATCAAATTCGCATCGGCATCACGACGTACTTGAAGCCGGTCTGCTCGGGGATGGTGATCAGCGCGCTGGCGGCGCTGTCGTTGAGGTCGATGGACACCATGTCCTGGCTCATGTTGGAGAGCGCGTCCATCAGGTAGGTCACGTTGAAGCCGGTCTCGATCACATCGCCGCTGTAGTCGATCTCGAGCTCTTCCTTGGCCTCTTCCTGCTCGGCATTGCTGGAGGCGATGGAGAGCAGGCCCGGCTCGAAGGCCAGACGCACGGCCTTGAACTTCTCGCTGGTGAGGATGGCAGCGCGTGAGAGTGAGGCCAACAGCGGTTGGCGGCCCATGGTCACGCGGAATTTGTGGTTCTTGGGGATGACGCGGTTGTAGTCGGGGAACTTGCCCTCGACGAGCTTGGTCACGAACTCCATGCCGCTGAAACTGAACTTGGCCTGGTTGCCGGCGAAGCGCAGTTCGATGGGCGCTTCTTCCTCGCCCTTGCCGTCCTTCAGAAGTCGCATCAGTTCCAGCACGGTCTTGCGCGGCAGGATGACCTCTTGCTTGGGGATCTCGGTCTCCAGCTGGGCTTGCGCCAGCGCGAGGCGGTGGCCGTCGGTGGCCACGAGCGTGAGGTTCTTGCCCTCGGCGACGAAGAGGATGCCGTTCAGGTAGTAGCGGATGTCGTGCACCGCCATCGCGAAATGCACCTGGTTGATCAGGTGCTTGAAAGTCTTCTGCGGCACGCTGAAGGCGGGCCCGAAATCAGCGGCTTCCTGCACGAGCGGAAAGTCCTCGGCCGGCAGGGTCTGTAGCGTGAAGCGACTCTTGCCGCCCTGCAGAATCAGCTTGTTCTGGTTGGTCGTGAGGCTAACCGTTTGATCGGCCGGCATGGAGCGCAGGATGTCGATCAGCTTGCGAGCGCCCACGGTGATGGCGAAGTTGCCGGCGTCGCCGCCGAGCTCGGCCGTAGTCCGGACCTGGATCTCGAGGTCGCTGGTCGTGAGCTCCAGCGAAGGGCCATTCTTGCGGATCAGCACATTGGCCAGGATCGGCAGCGTGTGGCGCCGCTCGACGATGCCGGCAACGGCCTGCAGCGCGCCGAGCACCTGATCCTGGGTGGCTTTCAAGACGATCATGTCCAAGTCTCCGCTTCTGGGGTCTGGTTGGTTTGGGCAACAGCTCGCATTTTGACCTATCCGGAGGCCAGTTTCGCTGCTGACTTACCCCTTCAGCGTCTGCTCCAGCACGTGCAGCTGCTGGTTCAGTTCGGTGTTCTTCTGGCGCTCGCCGCCGATCTTGCGCACGGCGTGCAACACGGTCGTGTGGTCGCGCCCGCCGAAGAGCTCGCCGATCTCGGGCAGGCTCTTTTGCGTCAGCTCCTTGGCCAGGTACATCGCGATCTGGCGCGGCCGGGCGATCGAGGCCGGGCGCTTCTTCGAGTACATGTCGGCGACCTTGATCTTGTAGAAGTCGGCCACCGTCTTTTGGATGTTTTCGACCGAGATCTGGCGGTTCTGGATGGAGAGCAGGTCTTTCAACGCCTCGCGCGCCAGCTGGATGTTGATCTCTTTGTGCGAGAAGCGGCTGTAGGCCAGCACCTTGCGCAGCGCGCCCTCGAGCTCGCGCACGTTGGCTCGCACGTTCTTGGCGATGAAGAAGGCCACATCCTCGGGCATGGGCGCACCCTCGGCATCGGCCTTCTTGATCAGGATGGCCACTCGCATTTCCAGCTCGGGCGGCTCGATGGCGACCGTCAGGCCTGCGTCGAAGCGGCTGGTCAGCCGCTCGTCGATGTCCACCAGGCCCTTCGGATACGTGTCCGAGGTCATGATGATGTGGGCGCGCTTGGCCAGCAGGGCCTCAAAGGCGTTGAAGAACTCCTCCTGCGTGCGGTCCTTGCCAGCGAAGAACTGCACGTCGTCGATCAGCAGCAGGTCCAGCGAGTGGTACTTGGCCTTGAGCTCGTCGAAGGTCTTGCGCTGGTAGTTCTTGACCACGTCAGAAATGAACTGCTCGGCATGCAGGTAGAGCACACGGGCGTCAGGCTTGTCCTTGAGCAGGGCATTGCCCACGGCGTGGATCAGGTGGGTCTTGCCCAGGCCCACGCCGCCATAGATGAAGAGCGGGTTGTACATGGCGCCCGGAGCGCCGGCCACGTGCAGGGCGGCGGTGCGGGCCATCTGGTTGGCGCGGCCTGGCACCAGCGTGTCGAAGGTCAGCGCCGTGTTGATGCGGTGGCGGCTGGCGCTGGGTGGCGGGGTCTGGATGGGGGGCGCGGCGGGCGCGGCCACTTGGATCAGGACGGGCTGCTGCGGTTCAGCCTGCAGGCCTTGCTGCAGCACCTTGCCCAGGGCCACGGGCCGGTTGGCGGGCAGCGCGGCGCGCGGCGCCTCGGCCTCGCGCGGGGCCAGGGCCAGCTCCAGCTTGGCCGGCTGGCCGGCCAGTTCGGACAGGATGGACTCGATGCGGCCCGCATATTGGTTGCGGATCCAATCGAGCTTGAACCGATTGGGCACCCGCAGCTGGACGCGCAACGCCTCGCCCTCGCCCGCAGCCACGGTGGCCGGCGCCAGCGGGCGGATCCAGGTGTTGAATTGCTGTTCGGGGATTTCCGCCGCCAGCCGCTCGCAGCCACGTTGCCAGAGATCTGCGCTCATTGTGGAAAACTTGTTCTAAGAGCGGCGGATTCTACGGATTTCGAGGCGATCGATTGGCGGTTATCCACAGATATTTTTGTGCTAAGAATCTATAGGAAAACCCGTGAGTCCCGCTCGCCTTGTCCCCTTCTGCATTGACCTGCTAAAGAAGTTCTGTTGTAATCGCGGGTTTTCCAGGACGCCAGTGGGCTTTTGAATCCCCTTGAACCCCTCACGCGTCTCTTATCCCAGAGAACTCCGAAGGAATCATCATGAAGCGCACCTACCAAGGCTCCAAGACCCGCCGCGCCCGCACCCACGGCTTCCTCGTGCGTATGAAGACCCGTGGCGGCCGTGCCGTCATTGCGGCCCGCCGCGCCAAGGGCCGCAAGCGCCTGGCCGTCTAATTCCTTCCCAGGGAATAGACCCGTGATCGGCCGCATTGTGCGATCGGCCGATTTCGAACGCGTGCTGGGCCGCCCCAGCCGCCTGCGCAGCCCCCACTTTGCCGTGCACCACCTGGCCGACCGGCCAAGCCCGCCGGCCAAGCCCAAGCACCTGCGTGCCGCCCCGGCAGACTTGTCCACAGCGCAGGGCGAGTTGTCCACAGGCGATGCACAGCAGTTCCACAAACTTGTGGATGAGGCCCCTCTCGAAGGCGCCTGGCTGGGAGCCATCGTTCCCAAGCGCAACGCCAAGCGCGCCGTGACGCGCAACTTGGTCAAACGCCAGATCCGCGCCGCTTTCGCCTCCCACTCAGCCCTGCCCGCAGGCCTGTGGGTGGTGCGCCTGCGCGCGCCCATCGACCGCCAAAAGTTCGTCAGCGCCGCCTCGGACGCGCTGCGCGCCGCCGTGCGCGAAGAACTCAGCGGCCTGCTCGGCCGCATCAAGGCCTGAACGATCATGCGCTGGCTGCTCGTCAAGCTCGTGCGCGTCTACCAGCTGCTGTTCAGCGCCTGGATCGGCCCGGTTTGTCGCTATTACCCAAGCTGTTCCAATTACGCGCTCCAGGCCTTGAATCGCCATGGCGCAGTGGCAGGTAGCTACCTGGCCGCCGCGCGCGTGCTGCGCTGCAATCCGTGGTCCTGCGGCGGCTGCGACTTCGTGCCCGACAATCCGCCCGCCTTGTTCACCCGTCTGGGTCTGAGCAAGGGGCCCCAAGTTTCCAAAACCGAAGCGTCCTCATGACCGATATTCGCCGCACCGTCCTGTGGGTGGTGTTCACCATGTCGCTGATCTTCCTGTGGGACGGTTGGCAGAAGTTCAACGGGCATCCCTCGATGTTCGCGCCCGCGACGGCCAAGCCGCAGATCGCCACGCAGCTGCCGGCCAGCGCTCCCCCGGTGGCCACAGCGATGGCCGCCGCCAGCGCACCGGCCACTGCAGGCAGCGCCCCTGTCGCCGCCCCGATCCAGCTCGTGCAGATCAAGACCGACGTGCTCGACGTCACGCTGAGCACCCAGGGCGGCACGATCACGCGCTTGCAGCTGTCCAAGTATCTGGACAACCCCGAGCCTGCGCTGTTCGACCCGCTGCTGGAAGCCGTCGGCCTGAAGAAGAAGCTCGAGATCCAGCATCCGCCCATCGAGCTGATGAATCCGGAGCACGGCTACTCCGCCCAGACCGGCTTGGTCGGTGCCAAAGGCGAACCGCTGCCCACACACCAGACCGTGATGACGCTGCTGCCCGGCGATCGTGAGCTCAAGGACGGGCAGGACCAGCTCGTTGTCAAGATGGAGTCGGCCGAGGTCGGCGGCGTGAAGCTCATCAAGACCTTCACCTTCAAGCGTGGCGAGTACCTCGTCGGCGTGCGCCACGAGATCGTCAACGTGGGCACGGCCCCGATCACGCCGCAGCTGTACTTGCAGCTCGTGCGCGATGGCCATGTGGTCAAGAGCGGCCCGTCGATGGCGCCGAACGCCTTCACCGGCCCAGCCCTGTACAACGAGAAGGGTGCCTTCCACACGATCAAGTTCGACGATATCGACAAGGGCAAGGTCGACATCGAGAAACAGGCCGACAACGGCTGGGTCGCCATGATCCAGCACTACTTCGTCAGTGCCTGGCTGCCCGAGACCAAGGGCCAGCGCGAGTTCTTCGTGCAGCAGGTCCCCGGCAGCAGTCCGCAGCAATACCGCGTGGGCATGCTCTTCTCGCTGCCCCAGCTCGCGCCGGGTGCCAGCGAATCGCAGGACGACCGCCTCTTCGTCGGCCCGCAGGAAGAGAACAAGCTGGCCACCCTCGCGCCCAATCTGCAGCTGGTCAAGGACTACGGCATCTTCAAGGCCCTGTCGCAGCCGCTGTTCTGGCTGCTTGACCATCTTCACCAGATGATCGGCAACTGGGGCTGGGCCATCATCGCCCTCGTTGTGCTGCTCAAGGTCGCCTTCTACTGGCTCAATGCCAGCGCCTACCGCTCGATGGCCAAGATGAAGGCCGTGGGCCCGCGCATCCAGGCGCTGAACGAGCGCTTCAAGGACGACCCCGCCGGCAAGCAGCAGGAGATGATGCGCATCTACAAGGAAGAGAAGATCAATCCGCTGGGCTCGTGCTTGCCCATCCTCGTGCAGATGCCCTTCTTCATGGGCCTGTACTGGGTGTTGCTGTCTTCGGTCGAGATGCGCGGCGCACCGTGGCTGGGCTGGATTGGCGACCTCTCGCAGCGCGATCCCTACTTCATCCTGCCGCTGATCATGATGGCCTCCAGCCTCTTCCAAGTCTGGCTCAACCCCAAGGCCACCGACCCGGTGCAGGCCAAGATGATGTGGCTCATGCCCATCATGTTCGGCGTCATGTTCTTCGTCTTCCCCTCGGGCCTGGTGCTCTACTGGCTGACGAACAACCTGCTCTCGATCGCGCAGCAGTGGGTGATCAACCGCCGGCTCGGCGTGACCAACAACAGCTGACACCGCCGCGGGCGCGTGTCCGCGTCAAGCCTCACGAAGCCCCCTGCCTGGGGGCTTTTTTCTTTGTCCGCGCAGGTCTTTAATTCATCCCATGCGGGGCAGAAAATTCACTGCCAGGGAGTCCTCCCCAGTGAACACACCGGCTGGCATGCACGGCTCACGAGAACCAAACATCCAGCCTCCCCCGCGCCATACGAGCATTGACGGGGAAGGGCTGCGGCCCTGCGGTTGAGGGGATTGATGGGCCGCGAAACTGCGCGAGAGCATCGGTGAGAATCCACCGATGCTCTCGCGCCATCTCGATCCCATCGCCGCCATTGCCACCGCTCCGGGGCGCGGCGCCGTGGGCATCATCCGCGTCTCAAGCCGTGCAGCCCTAACGCCCATCATCGACGCCGTCTGCGGCCGCGCCCTGCGCCCGCGCGAGGCACATTACCTCCCCTTGCGCGACGCCGCGGGCAACGCCATCGACCACGGCCTGGCATTGCACTTCCCGGCGCCGAATTCCTACACGGGCGAACATGTGCTGGAGCTGCAGGCGCATGGCGGCCCCGTCGTGCTGCAGCTGCTGCTTGCGCGCTGCCTCGAAGCGGGTGTGGCAATGAATCTGCGTCTGGCCGAGCCCGGCGAGTTCACGCAGCGCGCCTTCCTCAATGGCAAGCTCGACCTCGCCCAGGCGGAGGCCGTGGCCGACCTCATCGACGCCAGCACCGAGGCCGCGGCGCGCAGCGCCGGTCGCGCTCTTTCGGGGGCGCTCTCGCATGAGGTCGGCGTGTTGCGCGATGCGCTGATCCAGCTGCGCATGCTCGTCGAGGCCACGCTCGATTTCCCCGAGGAGGAGATCGACTTCCTCCAGCAGGCCGATGCCTTCGGCCGCCTGCAGCGTCTAACGGCCCAGCTCGACACCGTGCTCGACCGCACGCGCCAGGGCGCCCTGCTGCGCGAAGGCATCAAGATCGTGCTCGCGGGCCAGCCCAATGTGGGCAAGAGTAGCCTGCTCAATGCACTGGCCGGCGCCGA
This sequence comes from Roseateles sp., assembly GCA_019234295.1. GTDB lineage: Bacteria > Pseudomonadota > Gammaproteobacteria > Burkholderiales > Burkholderiaceae_C > JAFALK01. The sequence goes on along the minus strand of JAFALK010000028.1, from coordinate 68,564 downwards.
GCTCGCTATCGTCACGCCCATCGCCGGCACCACGCGCGACAAGGTCAGCGAGACGATCCAGATCGAAGGCGTGCCCCTGCATATCATCGACACAGCCGGCCTGCGCGAAGCCAGCGATGAGGTCGAGCGCATTGGCGTGGCCCGCTCCTGGGCCGCCATCGCCGAGGCCGACGTGGTGCTCTTCCTGCACGATCTGACCCGCGTTGGCCTGCCCGACTACGAGGCCGAGGACGAACGCATCCGCACCCGCCTGGCCGACGTGGATCCCGCGCGGCTGATCGAGATCTACAACAAGGCCGACGCGGCGAGCGCACCGCCGGGTGCGCAAAGCCTTTCGGCCAAGACGGGTGATGGCCTCGCCGAGTTGCGCAGTTCGCTGCTCGAGCATGCCGGCTGGCACGCCGTGCCCGAGGGCCTGTTCATTGCGCGCGAACGCCACGTGCAGGCGCTGCGGCGCACGCGCGACCACCTCACGCTGGCCCGCGAAGTGATCGAGCAGAGCCCGCCGGCGCTGGACCTGCTGGCCGAGGAACTGCGCCTCGCGCACGATGCGCTCGGCGAGATCACGGGCGCCTTCTCCGCCGACGATCTACTGGGCGTGATTTTTTCCAGCTTTTGTATCGGCAAGTGATGAACAACGCGCCTGATATTGGCGCCCACGAGTCCTTCGCCGTCGGGTTCAAAAGTGACTGCAAGCTGCTGTCCGGCAAAGACTTTGGGCAAGGCTATCGTTTACCTCGCTCGCTCGGAGGGTGGCGAACTGTGGTGTGGCGTGGAAGATGACGCGCTGGGCGCAGCGGCTGCAAATCAAGCGCGAGCCATGAAGCTTGACGTCTCGCAACCCGACTTCGTTATCGAGCCCGAAGAGCCGCAAGCTGCTCTTCGATTTCCGCCATGAGCGCGGTTGCCGATTGGGCAAAGGCGGCGGCGCATTTGATCAGCACGGACAGCGAAGGCTGACGCTCACCACGCTCGAGCTTGCCGTAATACGACCGGTCCACTCCCGCTCGAAGGGCAAACGCGTCCTGAGCGATGCCCCGTTCGAGTCGCCAGGCGCGGAGAACTGATCCGCAGGCTCGAGCGACGACCGGATCGAATGAATCGGAGCGCGGCGAAGCTTTCAACGCCGCACGTCTAGGAGCTTGAACAAATTTATCAATCACCCCACCAGCATTTCAGTCGTGGCACAATCAGGCCACGGCATATATGCCGTAATCGACAATGACTGACGCACTTGTGGAGGCGATTAATGGGTATCCGAAATCGGCCACCGTCTTGGCTACGCAGACCGTTGTGCTGGCGGTATAAGTTTGCCCGGGTCCTGTCTTTCCAGCTGGCGGTGCTGGGGCGCAACGAAGCTGAGCACTGGCGCTGGGCCTTCGCGCTTTTTTCCTTGGATGAGTGCGAAGTGCTTGGCGTCTGGTCCGGCGGCGCGGCGACCGCCGGAAGCATCCTGGGCGATTTGGCGCAGCGAGGCGTCGAGCGCATTGAGCTGATGTCGACGCAGGATCCCGTTGGTGGATCGTCGTTGGTCGGCAACCGCACTGGGCTGGGTGTGGGTCAAGTGACGCAAACACTTTGGATCGACAGGCTCATCGCTCTGGACCGGATCGCGCGAGAGTTTCACGGCCGTAGGCGACCGCCGCTGTCATCAGCCGTGGCCACTTCAAATCGCCTGCACAAGCGCCTCGTACAGGCCGTCCGTCGCCACTCGCCATTCGCCAGCTCTGAGGCCGCAGCGGCGTTCATAGCGCAGTGGATGGAACGCGCTGATCGGTGCTTGTTTGAAACTGCTCGACCGCGTCTGGCTGTCTCGCGCCTTGGCGCAGTTGCCTTGGACGACGCAACCCGAGGCCAGCGCTTGGGGGCTTGATCATGACGTCACATCGCGTCGACAAGTGGCGCGCGGTCTTCGCGCGTGTGCGCGCTGCGTTGATGCGCCGTGGCAGGAGTTCGCACGACGCTGATGACTTTGTTCAGGAGGCCTGGGTTCGGCTGGCCTGCTATCAACGCGACAATGAGGTGGCGCAACCCGAAGCGTTTCTCATGCGCACGGCGCTGAACTTGTCGATTGACGCCTACCGCTTGCGCGTCAGCCACGGCGAGGAGGTGCTCGTCGAGGACGTCGTGCTCATCGACGTCGCACCGACCGCCGAGGCGACTTTGCTTGCCAAGGAACGCAAGGAGCGGCTGAGCTACTGGCTCGGTCGTCTGACCCCAAAGACCCGCGACATCTTCCTGTCCCATCGGCTCGAAGGCATGAGCTACAAGGAGATCGCGCAGCGGCATGGCTTGAGCATCTCTTCAGTGGAGGGCCACATTTCCAGGGCCATCCAGCAGCTCACCACCTGGATGGAGGACTGCTGAGTGGCACCGCAGATGACCCGCAGAAACGGCGCCACCATAACTTTCCAAGACATGGGTGTTGATGTACCAGCGCGCGTCCGAGCAAGGCGTGCTAGAGCACATCCGCTGCAGATAGTCGCAGCGAATCATGCAAGCAACCGAAGTGCGTCGATACCGCGCGAGGCAGGGTCTGCACAGTATGGATCCGCAGTCTCGGGAAAATGCCAATGCGATTTGCGCGTTGTACCGAGAGCACGCCGACCGCGCGCTCATGTCCCGGCCCAAGGTGCTGCTGCTGGATGGGGCCTCGATGGGTCTTTCGCCCATCATGGGGACAGGATCCTCGTCGAGCGGAACGCCAGCCGCGCGCTTCAGCTGTAGGGGCGGATCTGTGTGATGGAGTCCGGGCTCGTGACGATGAGCGGTAATGGCGCCGCGCTGCTGGGCGATATGAAGTTGACGGAGGCCTAGCTCGGTGGCCTGCTGACAAGATGGGCTGAGCCGCGCGAACTTGCCGTTTCGCGTCAAGCGTTTGCCTTATGGCGACAGAGGCGGTCAGCCGGCGAGCAGCCCCCAGATAATCCGGCGGCTTGTTGCCGTGCTAACCCCCTCCTCGCGTGGAAGTCACTCCCCCCGAACTCCTGCTCCAGCTGACGCCGCCGCGCGTGCCGCGCCTCTACAGCGTGCGCGAGAGCCTGCGCATCGGCTCGGAGGCCTTGCGCGATGTGCCGGCCGTGCTCGTGCAGGCACCAGGCGGATTCGGCAAGACCTCGCTGCTGGCGCACTGGCGGCTCGAATTGCTCGCGCGTGGCGCCATGGTGGCCTGGATCTCGCATCAGCCGATGGACGATGCGCAGCGCATGATCGAGGGCCTCGTGCACGGCCTGCGCATGGCTACCGGGCGCCTGCAGGTCGGGCGCTCTTTGATAGAGAAATCGCTGGATCCCGCTGAAGGCCTGACCGAGTGGCTGGCCGAAGTGACCCAGCTGGCCTCCGATCTTGTGCTGGTGCTCGACGATGTGGACCGCCTGCCCGCCGAGGGCCGCAAGCTGCTGGCCTATCTGCTGCGCAACCAGCCGCCCAATCTGCGCGTGCTGGCCGCGGCACGCGCAGATTTCGATCTGCAGATCGATGACCTCATCAGCTATGGCCGCGTGCTGCGCCTGGGCGCGCGCCGGCTCGCCTTCGCTCTGGACGACACGCTGGCCCTGGCGCGGCGGCGCCTCGGCGATGCGGTCGACGTGGATGCGGTGGCGCGCCTGCACGAGGCCTGCGAAGGCTGGCCCCTGGGCCTGCAGCTGCTGCTGACTTCCGCCGCCGACAGCGGCGAACTGCCGCTGGACCGCGGCGGCGAAGCCGAGCTTTCTGAGACCCTGCTGGACCTGCTGTTCTCCACCCTGTCCGACGAGGACCTGCGCTTTCTTGAAGACATCGCCGTCGTCGACCAGCTGCATGTGGCCCTGTGCGTGGCCCTAAGCGGACAGGCCGATGCGCGCGAACGGCTGGCGCGGCTGGCGGCCGAGACACCCTTGATCGTCTATGCCGAGCGGGGCGATTGGCTGCGCCTGCACCGCCTGGCGCGTGAGCGGCTGCGCCAGCGCCTGCAACAAAGGCCTGCGGACCATCGCGGGCAGCTGCATCGGCGCGCCGCCGAGTGGCTGGCCGGGCAAGGCCTGCTCGAGGACGCCGCCCTGCAGGCCTGGATCGCCGGTGAGCACAAGCAGGCCCTGGGCCTGGCGGAGCGCAGCCTCTACGAAGCCTTGGTGACGCGCGGCCGCCATTCTCTGGCGATGGAATGGCTGGACCGCCTGCCTGAAGAACTGCTCGACGACTATCCACGCCTGCAGCTGACGGCAGCCTGGACGCTGAGTACCAGCGAACAGCATGGCGCTGCCAGGCGCAAAGTCGAGCGCATCATCGCGCGTGCCGGCACCGACGAGGCCCTGCGCTTCGAATGCCGTCTCATCCTCGGTGCGGCCGCCGTCTATGCCGACCAGCCCGATCGCTTTGCCGCGCTGCAGGACAGCGTCGAGCAAGTTCCCGAGGGCAGCCCGGCGCTGCTGCAGCAGATTCATGCGCGGCGCGTTGCCTGGCGCGAACACCTGATGGGCCAGCCGGGAATGGCCCGCATGCTCTTGCGGCAGGAAGAGCCGGGCGGAGGGCTCACCGAACACTGGCTGCTCGTGCTGCTGGCGCTGAGCCATCTGTGGGAGGGCCAGGTGGGTCGGGTCGAGCCCCAGCTGCGCCAAGCCCTGCAGCGGGCCGAGTCCGAGCTGGGCCGCCGCAGCAGCGTCGCTACCATGCTCGCCGCCCTGCAGTCAGCGGCGCTGTGGGAACTCGAGCAGGCCGAGCAGGCCGCCGCGCTGCTGGCGGACCGGCTCGATGTGCTGGAGCGCAGCACGCTGCCGCAGACCGTGGTGCTGGGTTTCTGCACTGCCGCGCGCATGGCCAGCAGCGCCGGTGCAGAGAGCCGGGCGCTGGAGCTGCTGACCACCCTGGACGCCGTGGGCCAGGCCCGCGACCTGCCGCGCCTGCGCGTCCTGAGTCTGACTGAGCAGGTGCGGCTGCACGCGCGCCACTACCGCGCGGAAACCTGCCGAGCGCTGCTCGAAGAAATCGATCAACGCCTCGCCGAATCGGCACTGCCTGCGCGCGCGCAGGCGCCCTTGTGGTGGAGCTGGGTGGACCCGACCGTGCAGCTTGCGCGCGGCCTCGCCGCCCTCGCCGCGCATGACTGGCGCGCTGCGGCCCCCCTGTTCGGTGCCATCGCTCAGGCAGCGCGCGCGCGCCGACTCGGCCGCCTGCACATCGAAAGCCAGGCGCTTCACGCTTTCGTGCTGGACCGCTGCGGCGAGCCTTCGGCACGCACGCTGATCCGCGAGGCCATGGAGCTGGCCGATGGCCTGGGCCTGCGTCAGGTCTTTGCCGATGCGCACCCAGACCTCGGCAAGTGGGTCCGGGATCTGCGGTCCAGCCTGGGTGCGGCCATGAGCGCGCCCCAGCCCCGGCCCGCCGAAGCGGCCGCGCGCAGCCGCGCGACGCCCAGCACGGTGCTCACACCCAAGGAGCGGGAGGTGCTGGAGCTGCTCGATCGCAGCCTGACGAACAAGGAGATCGCAATGGCCCTGCAGGTCGGCGACGAGACCATCAAGTGGCACCTCAAGAACCTGTTCGCCAAGCTCAACGCCAGCACGCGCAAGCAGGCCGTGGCGCGTGCGCGCCTGCTGGGCCTGCTGGTGACCGAAGCCTGAACGCAAGGCTTCCGACCCTGCGAGTCAAGCCGCTAGAGGGGACCGAACTTTCCTCTAGGGTCCGTCGGGATGAATGTTTGCGATCCGGTTCCATATCGACTGCGCCAAGGCCTCGTGCGATTGCGCGAAGGCCTTGTTGAAGACGACGAAGATGCTGCCTCGGCCCAGTGGCGGGTCCATCGGCTCGATGCCGTCGACGACCCGCGGGTCGGCACGTGCATGCTCCCATTCCGCATTTCGGATCGCCACGGCGTCGGTCCTTCCGCGCCTGAGCATTTCCAGCGCCTGCGGGACGGAGCCGGCCGCCTCTGACTTGGCAAGCCCTCGCGCGGACAAAAGGGCGCTGGTCCCTCGATTGCCACCAATCAGGATGACCGGCTTGCTCGTTCCGGCAAGCTTGCTCCCGTCCCACCGGACAGAGGAGTCGTGCCTGCGTACCAGCAGGACCTCCGTCACACCCAAGGACTTGCGGGTATCCGGAATCCCTTCGCGAAGAGGGAACGCAAACTGACTCAGCATGGCCTCCGTGTCCGAGGCGAGCAGAAGCACCTGGTACGTGCCGGCTGCAACGCTGGCGATACAACGGTTCCTGGGCTCGTACACGAGCCTCAGTTGAATGCCTGTCCCCTCGAGGGCGCGGCGCAGGGCAACGACCGCCGTGCCGCTGCCGTCGAGCATGGCGTAGGGTGGCTGGTCCCTGTCATCCGTGCAGGCGGTGATGGACGCTGGCGAGGGCGGCTCGGATCCAGCGCTCGAACGGGCTCCAAGCAAGCAAAGAAAACTGCAGATCAAGGCAGCTCGAGTTTGTGCTGGACCGTGACGAGTACTCATGTTGCTATTTCGTGACGTTGGCACGGTCCATTTGCAAAGAGCCAAGAAAAAAGCCGCGCCACCATGACGGTGACGCGGACCGCGCCTGAACAACAGGCATGGAGTTGAGGGCCGCCGCAGCGGCCTCCGTGATCAGTTCTTCGAGGTCAGGTCCTTCGCGGATCCGGCGCTCACGTCCTGCGTCAGCGGCAGGCCGCCATTGGGCTCGACGCGCACGCCCGTGCTGGTCTCCACATTGCCAGACGGGTCGACCAGCTGCACGCCGCCGATGTAGCGCTCGCCCATCGTCAGGCCCGACCAGCTGAAGCCCATGGTGGACGTACCACCCGCATAGACCTTTGCGGGGAGCAGCACGTTGAAGTTGCCGCCCTTGTCGCCGGGGCCGACGATCCAACTGGAGAGCTGGTGCTTCATGGCGCGGGTGCCCGAGTAGGCGGCCACGCAGGCTCGCCAGTTGCCGGCCACGGGGCTGAGCACCTGCACCGATTCGTTGGATCCGGCGTTGCCTGAGATGTAGGGCGTGCCGTTCGGGTCGAGAACCAGGATGTCGTTGTCGTCGTTGACGCCGCTCACGTCTTGCTGGCGCAGCGCCCAGCGCGCGACGATGGTGCCGGCCGGAACCACAAAATCATAGGACTTGAGGAAGTAGGCGCCGCCGTTCTGGCAGGCCTGCGTCATGGTGGTCAAGTCGTAGGCCAGCGGTGCAAGGGTTGTGACCGGCCCCATGGTCACATCCTTCAGGCCACCCTTGATCGCGCTCAGCTTGCCATTGAAGGCAGTGTTCACCGTCACCAGGCGGCTGCCCGAAGGCATGTTGCCGTTGATCTGGCCCGTTACCGCAATGCCCTTGCCTGCCTTGGCGTTGATGGGGCTGACGACTTGGTGCGCGCCGTCCGTCCAGACCATGGAGCCGTATTGCCACATGCCGTCCGGCGAGGCGTTGTTCGCCAGCGTGACGGTGAAGGACTGGCTCTGGCCGGGCGCGAGCGTCAGGGTGGACGGCGAGACTGTGGTGGTGAAGCTGGGAACGCTGGCGGTGGCCGTGTAGGTGGCGGTCGCGTTGCCAACGTTGGTGACCGTGCGCGTCACCGTGACCGAGCCCGTGATGGTGGCCACCGTGATGGCCGGCTGGTTCAGGTTGTAGGTCTGGTCCAGCGTGCCGTAGGTCGAGCAGTCGGCAGCCGACACATCGCTCGGCTGCGTCAGGCACTGGTAGCGAACGTAGTCGGCCTTGCCGGCGTCGTACACCAGGCCCGGGTCGATGGCCTTGAGCGGGTTGATGAAGCCCGAACCCTGGGACCAGGGCAGCTTGCCGTTTTGCATGCCGGAGAGACCGTCGTCCAGGGTCGAGTAGGACGTGGTCATCAGCGCTGACTTGATGGCCGCGGGCGACCAGGTCGGGTGTGCTTGTTTGAGCAGCAGCGACACGCCCGACACATGCGGCGTGGCCATGGACGTGCCGTCGTAGGCGGCCCAGGCAGTCGGCGGCACCAGGCTGCCATTGGCCACGGCATTGCGCTGGTCCTGCGTCAGCGTCGGCGTCACGGCCGCGATCACGGACACGCCGGGGGCGGCCAGGTCGGGCTTCATGATATTGGCGTCGGCCATATTGGGGCCGCGGCTCGAGAACGCCGCGATGGTGGGCGCCGGCTGGGTGCTGATGAAGAAGGCGCTCAGGGCCGCGGTGGGTTTGGCGGCCGTGGTGGCGTAGGTCTTGATCGTGGCGCCGTCGGCGGCTGTGACCATCACGGTGGGCACCGAGTTTGTCTCCGAGACCAGGCCCGTGCCGTTGTCGACGAGGATCATGCCCACGCCGCCGGCGTTGAGCACGGCCAGGCTCTTGTCCACGCGGGCATTGGTGCCGCGCGTGCAGATCACAACCTTGCCGCTCACCTTGGCCGGGTCGAGCAGGACCTGGCCGGCGGCCTGCGCCGCGGTCGGATCGCTGAAGCACAGATTGGCGGCGCCGCCGCCGGTGCCCACGTCTTCGGCGCGGATCAGCGAGGTGGCGGGCAGGGCCGTCGTGTTGAGCGAGTTGCCGTTGAACACGGTGCCGTTGTCCAGCGTGACGGTGCCGGCCAGCAGGCGGTCGTGCGTGGCGGCGGCCACGGTCGTCAGCCAGGGGCTCGGGTGGTTGACGGTCTGGGTCGGGCCGCTGTTGGCCGCGGCCGCGGCCACGAAGACGCCGGCCAGGCTGGCGCGATAGAAGGCCTGCTCGACGATGTCGTCGGTCGTGTCTTCGGCCCCGCTGATCGAGAAGTTGATCGCGTTGACACCGTCCTTCACGGCGTCGTCGATGGCCGCCATGGAGTCGGCCTGGTCGCAGGAGTTGCCCGTGGTGCCCGTTGAATCGGTGTAAGTGAAGCAGACCTTGTAGACGGAGATGCGGGCGCGCGGGGCCATGCCCGAGGCCAGGCCCATGGCGACGCCGTTGACCAGGGTCGGCGTGTTGGAGTTGCCGACGGCGGTGGTGCCCGTGTGGTCGCCGTGGCCGCCATGGGGAGGCAGGTCGTCGCGCGGCGAGTTGAAGGCGGTCCAGTCCAGCGTCTCGCCGCCGGAGAGCAGGTTGGCGTTGTAGAACTTGGCGCCGATCAGCTTGTTGTTGCAGTGCTGAGCCGGGTTGAAGCCTTCGGCGGTCACGCAGGAGCCGCTGAAGCTGGCGGGCGGCGGGCCGTAGGCCAGGGTGCCGCCGCTAAAGGTGGGCAGGCCATTGCTGTCCACGTGGTCGGCGTAGGACAGGCTCTCGGGCCAGACGCCCAGGTCCACGTCGCCCAGCACCATGCCTTCGCCGTTGATGTTCTGGCCGTTCGCGGTCTGCGACCAGATGCCGCCCGGCGTGCTCAGGCCGAGGAACTTGGGCGTGGAGATGGTGGTGCTGTGGAGGATCTTGTCCTTGTAGACGCCGGCCACGTTCGGGTTCAGGGCCAGCGTCGCGGCCTGTGCGGCGGTGAGGCGGGTCGAGAAGCCGTTGAAGACGGTGTCGTACTGCGAGATGACCTGCGCGCCCGGGATGCTGGACAGCACGTCCAGCTGCCTGCCATGCAGATAGGCGGCGTAGGACTGGGCCACCGGCGAGCCGTACTGCAGCGGCGATCCGGCCGCGGGCTGGGTGGCGGCGTACCCGGCCACCGTGCCTTGATACGTGGCCACCGGCTCGCCCTTGATCTGGACGATGTAGGTGCTGACCGTGGTGTCCTGGGCATGGGCGGAGAAGCCGGCCAGCAGGGCGAGGGCGGCGAGGGTCGTGGACTTGAGTTTCAGCTTGGACATGGTGTTCTTTCCCGAGGTTGGCGGTACGGCGGGGCGCTGAGGCCTCAGACCGAGCGGCGGCGGTTGGCGAACGCGCCGATGGCCGAAAGGCCCAGGGCCATCAGTGCCCATTGCGCTGGTTCGGGCACCGCGCTCACGTTCATCGCGATGTCGTCGAGTGCGAACTGGCCTTTGTTGCTGGTGAAGGCCGAGCAGTTGCCGCTGTTGGGGTCGCAGTAATAGGCGAAGGCGTAGAAGGTGGCGGCGGCCGAGGTCAGCGTGCCCGTGCCGGAGATGATCTGGGCGGCACCGGCCTGAAAGGTCTGGAAGGCCGTTGTGCCGGTGGCCGACACGGCGCCCAGCGAGAAGACGCCGATGGCCGAGCTGTTGTCGGGGCGGTCAGCCTCAATGGCCAGATAGGCCATCGTGCCCGCGGGGGTGCCGGCCGGCACCATGAAGGCAGCATTGAAGCTGCTCAGCTGCGCGGCGCCCTTGTCCAGGCGGCCGAACTGCAGCACACCGTCGTCGACGGAACCGATGTAGTTGGTGGCGTTGCCGGTCGGGCAGGCGCCGTCCAGGCAGCTCGTGGGGTCGGCGCCGTTGATGAGAGAGGCCACCAGGGCTCCGTTGGGCGAGCCCGTGTTGTTGTTCGGGTCGAAGGCCTGGACGTAGTAGGCGCCCAGGGTCAGGAAGTCGCCGTCGCTCAGCAGGGGGGCGAAAGGGGCGTTCGTGACGTCGGGATGCTCGAAATCGATCACGTCGGCGTGGGCGGAACCAGCGACGCCCGCGGCGGCCAGCGCCGCGGCGCTGATCAAGGAACTGGCAAAGAACTTCTTCATATCGAAACCTCTCGAATGCTTTGAAACTGCGGGGCCGCACGAGGGCGGCCCCAGGGCCGGTCAGCGCTGGCGGCGGCGGCGCATGGCCACCAGCAGCAGGCCGGCGCCCAGCGTGGCGTAGGTGGCGGGCTCGGGCACGGCCGTGATCGTCACGGCCAGGTCGTTGCCGTCACCCACCTGACCGAACGAGTCGGTGCCGTTGAAGGCGTAGTTCACCGAGTAGGTGTAGCCCGTGGGCAGGCCCAGTACATTGGCGAAGCTGCCAGCGATGGCGTTGGCGCCGGTGTTGTTCAGCAGCAGGAAGGTCTCGGAGAGCGTGCCGATGGGCATGTTGGCCAGAGATAGCGAGAGCGAGCCGCCGTTGATGGTGAAGCTGCTGGCGTTGATCCGGTTCGCACCAGCCAGGCCGTCGAGCGAGGAAGCCATCAGGCCGTCGACTTCGAGCGCGCCGGCACCCAGGGTGCCCACGCCGTTCACGCCGGCGCTGATCGTGCCGCCCGCGTTCACCAGCACGGCGCTCGTGATGCTGCCCGTGCCGCCCAGCACGCCGCCGTTGTTCACGGCCACGCCTTGGCCGGCCTGGCTGGCGATCTGGCCGTTGACCAGCAGCGTGCCGGCGTTGACGCGCACGGCGGCATTGCTGGTCAGGCTGTTCAGCACTAGGGTGCCGGCGCCGTTCTTCATCAGGTAGCCCGAACCGTCGGTCGTGATCTGGCCGTTCCAGGTGGCGGTGATGCCGCTATTGACCTGGGCGTTGATGTCGGCCTGGGAAGCGGTGATGTTGTTGTTGATCGTCGAGGTCGCCAACGGGATCAAGGTCGGCGCAGTGAGGTTGACGCCGTTGTAGCCGTTCTTCATCAGGATATCGCCCGTGGGCAGAGAGCCCGGGGCGTAGCTCACGCTGGTGCCGATCACGGTGGCCGAGCCGCTGCCACCGTAGATGGTCAGCGGCGCGTTGCCCGAGGTCGTGCCCAGGAAGCTGGCGTAGGTTTTGCCGCCATTACTGCCGATGGTCATGCCGCCGGTGTTGCCCACGTTGCCGGTGAAGCTCTCGCGGCCGTTCACGATGAACATGTAGGACGAGCCCGAGATGTTGCCCGTGAAGTTGGTCGAGCCCGTGCCGCCGGCACCGCCGCCCTGCAGGCGCAGCGGGCTGTTCAGTACCAGGTTGCCACCCAGGGTCTGCGAGCCCGTCGTGTTCGACAGCGGGCTGAGCTGCGGCATCATGTTGGACCAGTAGGCCGCGCCGGCGACGTTCTGGCCGCCGTTGTCGACGATGATGTCGCGGCCCATCGTCGAGTTCGCGCCCATGCCGCTGAGGCTCAGGAGCGGAGTCGTGCCGATCAGGTTGCTGTCGTTCTGGTTCACGCCGATCGTGATGGCGCCCTGGCCGGCCAGGGTCTGGTTGGTGCTGAAAGCCAAGGTGCCGGTGCGCACCTGGAGGGCACCGGCAAAGGTGTTGGTGCCGATGGTGGTGGTGCCGCCGTTGGTGGTGATGGGGCCGGACAGGCCGGAGAGGTTGCCGTTGAGGTTGAGCGTGCTGCTCGCGTTGATCAGGCCGTTGGTGCCGGTGATGGCATTGGTGCTGGCGAACGTGGCCGTGCCGCCGAAGAAGGTGCCGGCCGAGCTGCCGAAGTCCACCGTGCCGCCGTTGAAGGTCGTCGTGCCCGAGGTGTTGAGCAGCATGCCCGAGGCGATGTTGAGCACCTGGCCTGTGGCGATGTTGTTGGTCACCGTGCCCGTGGTCTTGAGCGCGTTGATGCTCATCGAGCTGGCGATCGCATTCGTGCTGGCGGTCAGCGCGACATTGGCACCAGCGCCGGCGGCGAAGCTCGCGGCATATGCGCCGGCGGCCAGCGGCGTCACGCCGGTCGTGGCGTTGTAGGTGACGAAGTCGGACTTGCCGATCACGCCTTGCAGGATGCCGGTGCTGTCAGCCGCGGGCAGGGCGCCGGCGACGAAGAGCTTGCTGGCGGCGCCGAGCGTGGCCGAACTGATCTGCAGGGTCGAGCGCTGTGCCATCACGAGGTCGCTGGCGTACAGAGTCGAGGTGCCCGTCGTGCCGGTCGCCGTGATGTTGACGACGTTGTGGCCGCCGGTGATGTTGAGCTTGCCGAAGGTTTCGCTGGAAGCGGTGTTGCTGGCTCCGACGTAGCTGAAGGCACCGTCGCGCAGCTGGATCTCGGCCGTGTCGTTCAGGCGGTCGTTGTTGTTGGCTGCGGCGACGGTGGGCTGGTCGTAGCCAGCGCCGCCGGTGGCCAGGGTGTTGTCGATGGTCAAGATGCCGCCTGCCACCGCCTGCAGGACCGTGGCCGAGTGGTAGGAGCCGTTGGCGCCCGCCAGCACCAGCACGTTGCCGCCGGGCACGTTCGGCGCACCCGTGATTTCGACAAAGCTGGAGGCGTTGGTGCCCGTCACCACGTTGTAGCCACCGTTGAGGATGGTCGAGCCGGTGTAGGTGTTGTTGCCGTACAGGCTCATGCCGTCCGCGTTGCCGACGATGCCGTTCTCCATCATGCCCGAGGTCTTGAGCAGCGAGCCGTTGGAGATCACACCGGTGAACTGCAGGGCGCGGGACTGCATGACCGATGAGTTCTGCGAGACGCGCACGATCTGCGTGCCGCCGCCGAGGTCCAGGTTCGCGCCGATGGTGTTGGCGCCGTTGTTGCCGCAGCAGCGGCCGATCACGGTGATGTCGCCCGTCACGCGCAGGGTGCCCGTGCCGATGAGGGAGCCGTTCTCCGAAGCGCCCACGCTGGGGTCGTAGGCCTGGTAATCGTTCTGGTTGAGGAAGGTCAGCGAGCCGAGGGTGACGTTGTTGTTGCCGATGTCGATCTGGCCGTTGCCCAGGCCCACGCGCGTCGTCGAGGGAAGCACGTTCGAGCCCATGATCTGCAGCAGGCCGCCGTTGGACTGGCCGCTGATGCCGTCGACGACGAGGTCGACGGGGAGCGCGCGGGGGGCCGTGGCGCCCATGTAGGGAATGCCGGGGCCTGTGAAGGTCAGCGGGCCGGCCAGTTGTAAGGTGCCGGTGCCCATTTTGATCAGCGGCAGGCTGCTGGTGATGGCGCTGTTGATCGTGGCCGTGACACCCGGGTCCGTGCTGATCAGCGCTCCGGTGTAGCCGTTGGCGTTCTTCAGCGAGCCGCCGCCCGCCACGAAGTTGATGGGGCCGCCGCCGAGCGTGTAGCCGTTGCCCGTGAAGTTGATGCTGGAGACGTTGACGCCGCCTGCGTCCACGATGACATTGCCTGCGCCTGTGTTGCCGAAGATGGCCTCGTTTCCGACGCCGCTGTTCCAGGCGCCGCTGGACCAGTTCTGGTGCGTGGCGTTCCAGGCAAAGCTGCCCGAACCATTGGTCCAGGTCACGTCGGCCGCCTGGGCCGTGCTCAGTGCCGCCAGCGCCAGAGCTGCGGCGAGGGCTGTCTTCTTGTGCTTGCTCATCATGAACACTCCTGTTCTTTCAACCGACCATCTCGAGGCAGCCGCGGGTCGCGGTACCGCTGGTTCTGCAGAAGGGGTTCTCCGGCAGTTGGAAAAAATTTTCGAAGTGGGGTGTTCGAACCTCCCCCCCTGCCGCCGGGGGGCGGTCGATAGAGGAAGCACGCCCCGCGATCAAGGGGTGTGGGGGGGGATCCGACCGCGCCAGTGCCCCTGCGTCACTCTGGTGACGCGGGGGGGACGGTCGGATGAGATGAGGAAAGTGGGATCTGCGGGGCTTGTGCGCCCCGGTCCCTCGCTTGAGGGGTGATCAGTGTCGCCGTGGCCCTCGGGCCACAAGCACCGAGGGGGCTCCGAGGGGGCAGGGGGCTCTGTCAGGCCGCGCCAAGCTCAAAGCGCGCGACCAGGGTGCTCAGGCGCTGGGCCTGGCCACGCAGGCTCTCGGCCGCCGCGGCGCTCTGTTCGACAAGGGCGGCGTTCTGCTGTGTGACCTCATCCAGCTGCGAGACGGCGCTGCCGATCTCGGCAATGCCCTTGGCCTGCTCGCCGCTGCCGGTGCTGATCTCGCCGATCAGGGCGCCGACTTGGCGCATCTGCTCGACGATCCGGCCCATGGACTCGACGGCCTGCCCGGCCTGCTGCGATCCCGCGGCCACGCGGGCCTGGCTGTCCTGCACGAGCTGGCGCACCTCGCGGGCCGCGCCGGCCGCACGCTGGGCCAGGTTGCGCACTTCGCCGGCCACCACCGCAAAGCCGCGGCCCTGCTCGCCGGCGCGGGCGGCTTCCACAGCCGCGTTCAGCGCGAGGATGTTGGTCTGGAAGGCGATGCCGTCGATGGTGCCGATGATGTCGCCGATGCGGGTGCTGGCCGCGGCGATCTGGCCCATGGTGCGGCCCATCTCGCTGACCTGCTCGTGGCCGGTCTGCACGCTTTGCGCGACCTGGCCTGAGAGCGTGTCGGCGCGCAGCGCGGCCTCGGCGTTCTGGCGCACCGTGGCCGACAACTCTTCCATCGAGGCGGCCGTCTCTTCCAGATTGCTGGCCTGGGTCTCGGTGCGGCGGCTCAGGTCGGCATTGCCCGAGGCGATCTCGGCGCTGCCGGTGGCCAGGGATGCGCTGTTGTCGCGCACCTCGGTGACGATCGCCTTGAGGCTTTGCGACATGCGAGAGAGAGAGTCCAGCAGCAGGCGCGTCTCGGCCGGGCCTCGCGATTCGATCTGCTGGTCGAGCCGGCCATCGGCCACGGCCTCGGCCAGGGAGACCGCGGCGTGGATGGGCTGGCTGATCGCGCGGATCTGCCGCCAGGCCAGCCACAGCGAGACGCCCAGCAGCGCGCCGAAAAGGACCGCGTTGCGCAGCATCACGGTTCGCAGGGCGCTGCGGCTTTCCTCGTCTTCGGCCTTGGCCTTGGCCAGCAGCTCGGCGCTGGCGCGCGTCAGCTCCTCATCGTGCGTTTTCAGCGCGCTGCGCTCGATCAGCGCGGCCAGTGGCTGCACGCGCTCGGTGTTCATGGCGTGCAGGCGGGCAACGCCGTCGTAGCGCCCCATCAGATTGGCCACGACGCCCAGCAGGGCGATGGACATCAGCAGCGCGACCAACAGGACCAGGCGCGCCTGAATGCTCAGACTTTTCATGGGAACAGACTCCAGATTCAGAATTTGACGCCGAGCGACAGGGCCACATTGCTGCGATCGGCCAGCAGGTTGTAGCGGCCGCCGCCGATGCCCGTGTAGGCGATGTCGGCCCACCAGCCGCCGGACCAACTGGCACGCAAGGCCGGGCGGATCATGCGGCGGCCTTGGGAGAAGCTGCCGTCGTAGGCATAGCCGTGCGCGTCGTAGGCCAGCAGCAGCGAGGGCTGCAGCGTGACACCGGCCACGGCATTCGGATACATGGCCCCGGCGGCCAGGCGCCAGCCCCAGGCGGTGGAGGTGATGAAGCCGTCGCTGGTGCAAGTCTTGCCCGGTGCGAAGTACAGGCCTGCGCCATTGGCCGGTTGCGGGCAGTTGCTGAGCGTGCCGGTGCGGGCGTCCTCGAAGGGCGCGGAGCCGTAGGCGAAGGCGCGGCCATAGCGCATCTGAAGGGGATCGGGCAGGCCGTTCACATGGCTGGCGCCGATCTCGGCCGTCAACTGCACGGCCTGCGCGCCCAGGACCTGGCGCCAGGCCTGGTTCACGCCCAGACTGGCAGTCGTGACCTTCATGCGATCGAAGGCGTCGAGATAGCCGCCCGCCGGCACGGTCAGCAGCTGCCGCTGCTCGGCGAGCAGGGAGGTGGGCGTGCGCAGCAGCATCGCGTTGAGCAGGTCGTTGAGGTTGTAGGAGAGGGGCTGGTTGGGGCGGTAGGCCAGCTCGCCGTAGAAGCGGGTCGTGGGCGCGGCCTGCGTGTTGAAGGACAGGCCGTACAGGCGCACGGACTTCGGCACCGTCACGCCGTACTGCAGGCCGTTGCCCTGGCCGGTCGGCGGCGGCGTGTAGGCCGCGGCGTAGGCGGCGGGCAGCTGCGACACCCAGGGGTTGAGCCGCTGCAGCGCCGAGAACACGAGGCCTGCCTGGCCCGGCAGGGCCACGCTGACCGGCGCGCCACGCACGTCGTCCACGCGCATGCGGAAGAAGGGCGTGATGGTCTGCGTGTTCATCGCATAGGCCGCGAGCTCGGTGCGAAGGGCCGTGAACACATAGTGGCCGGCGAGGCCGAACTGGCCGCTGCCCGAAGGGAGCTGGTCGGGCAGGCGCTGCAGGTACAGGCCCGAGGCGAGCAGGCTGTGCTCGGTGAGCGAGTTGATGGTGGAAAGCGGCGTGCCGGCGAAGGTGTAGGGAATGGCCGAGCCCAGATTGCAGCCGGTCGGGGCCACCGAGATGATGTCGAAGAAGGTTCCGCAGCCCGGCAGCACGGTCTGGCGCGTCTCCCAGGGCAGGAAGGCGTCGAGGCTCCATTGCGCGCCTTGCTTCAGGTGCAGGCTCAGCATGCCCACCGGCACGCGGGCTTCTTCGGGTAGCGCGCCCGGGCGGAACTGAGCCGCGTAGTCGTTGGGGTTGAGCGCCGATGCGATGCCGCCGGTGATCAGGCGCGCACCGCCCCAGGAGCCGCTCAGCTGGCCTTGGCTGCCGTTGCCGTCGAGCACCTGGCGGCCCACGCGCAGCTCGAGCCGGCGCTGTTCGCCGAGATCGAAGCCGGCGAAGGCATAGACGTCGCGCAGCATCACGCCGCTGAAACGCGCGGCGCTCAGCATGCCCTGGTCCGAGAGTGTGGCGCCGGGCGTGTAGCCGTTGGCGTAATTGCCGAAGGCCGCCGATTGCTGCCCCAGCGTGAAGTCGTGCCAGGCCGCAGTGCGCAGCATCAGGCCCATGTCGTGCGAGCGCAGGCTGAGGTCGAACATGCCCTGCACCACGGTCGAGACGGGCCGGCCGCGGCGGAAGTTCAGGTCCGATCCGCCGGTCTGGCCGGTCAGCAGACCCGGCGTGGCGCCCGGGACCGTGGTGGACGGGATGAAGGCGTATTCCGCGGGGTCGGGCGCTTCGGCGCGGACGATGGTGCCCAGGGTCAGCGTGCTGTCGAGCTTGAGCTTGAGGTCCGGGCTCAGCGCCGTCTCGGCGGCCTGCGTGGGCAGCGCGGCGCACAGCAGGCTCAGGGCGAACGGGGCGAACGGGGCGAACGGGGCGAACGGGGCGAATAGATGGCGGGCTTGTCTCACGATTCCTCCTCGGTGGCGTTGGCGGCCGCATCTTGTGCGCGACTCGTGGCAGCGGCTTGTCTGTCGGTGCCATTTGATGTCCAAACGAGGACAGCGTGTGCAGGGGTGTGGAATTTCACCGGCATGGCGCGAGTGGATAAGCGCCAGTCACCCAGCGGCAATCACGACGCGGGGCCAGGCACAAGAATTCGACCCGACCAAGCCTTGAAGGAGACCGCCGATGAATGGACTCATGATGCAGCAGCCGCTGCTCGTGTCCTCGCTGCTGACCCATGCCGAGCGCCACCACGGCGACCAGCAGATCGTGTCGCGCCGCGTGGAGGGCGACATCCATCGCTACAGCTACCGCGAGCTGGCCGAGCGCGCGCGCCGCCTTGCCAGTGCGCTGGACCTGCTCGGCATTTCGGAAGATGGCTGCGTGGGCACCCTGGCCTGGAACGGCTATCGCCACCTCGAGCTGTACTACGGCGTCTCCGGCTCGGGCCGCGTGCTGCACACGCTGAACCCGCGCCTGCACGCGGACCAGATGAGCTGGATCGCCAACCACGCCGAAGACGAGGTGCTGTTCTTCGACGCGAGCTTCCTGCCCCAGGTCGAAGCCATCGCCGAGCGCGTGAAGTCCATCCGCCACTTCGTGCTGCTGGCCGATCGCTCCGCCATGCCGGCCAGCAGCAAGATCCCCAAGCTGCTCTGCTATGAAGACCTGATCGAGCAGGCCAACCCCGACTTCGAGTGGCCGCTGCTCGACGAGCAGCGCGCCTCCAGTCTTTGCTACACGAGCGGCACCACAGGCAATCCCAAGGGTGTGCTCTACAGCCACCGCTCGACCGTGCTGCACAGCATGGCCGTGGCCCTGCCCGATGCGCTGAGCTGCTCGGCCGCCGAGGTCATCCTGCCGGTCGTGCCCATGTTCCACGTCAATGCCTGGGGCCTGCCCTATGCGGCCTGCATGGTCGGCGCCAAGCTCGTGTTCCCGGGCCCGGCCCTGGACGGCAAGTCCCTGTACGAACTCTTCGAGAGCGAGGGCGTGACGGTGTCCGCGGGCGTGCCCACGGTCTGGCAGGGGCTGCTGACCTATGTCGAAGCCATCGGGCGCTCGTTCAGCACCATGCACCGCACCATCATCGGCGGTTCGGCCTGTCCGCCAGCCATGATGCGCGCCTTCCAGGAAAACCACGGCGTGCAGGTCCTGCACGCCTGGGGCATGACCGAGCTGAGCCCGCTGGGTACGGCCTGCGTGCTCAAGCCGTCGCAGCAGAGGTTGACGACCGAGCAGCGCTACGCCATCCAGGGCAAGCAGGGCCGCGCCGTCTTCGGCATCGACATGAAGATCGTGGGCGCCGACGGGGCCGAGCTGCCCTGGGACGGCAAGACCAGCGGCGAGCTGCTCGTGCGCGGGCCCTGGGTCGTGGGCGAATACCTGCACGGCGAGGGCGGCTCGCCGCTCGTTGACGGCTGGTTCCCCACTGGCGACGTGGCCACCATCTGCCCCGAAGGCTTCATGCAGATCACCGACCGTGCTAAGGACGTGATCAAGAGCGGCGGTGAGTGGATCGGCTCCATTGATCTCGAAAACATCGCCATGTCGCACCCGGCTGTGGCCATGGCCGCTTGCATCGCGGCGCGCCACGCCAAGTGGGACGAGCGCCCGCTGCTGATTGTTGTGAAGAAGCCCGGCGCCGAACTCTCCCGCGAAGAAGTGCTGCAGTTCTACGAAGGCAAGATCGCCAAGTGGTGGACGCCCGACGACGTGGTCTTCGTGGATGCCATCCCGCTGGGCGCCACCGGCAAGATGCTCAAGCAGCGCCTGCGCGAGCAGTTCCAGAACCATCTGTTGGGAGAACGCGCATGAACGCCGTCGCCACCCTTGGCACGCGCGGCCGAAGCTTTTTTCCCGGCCTGATGGCCTGCGGCGTCGTCGCCGCGGCTGCCACCTTCCTCTCCGAGCACTACGGTGCGCCCGTGATGCTCTTCGCCCTGCTGCTGGGCATGGCGATGAACTTCCTCTCCGTGGACGGCGTCTGCGCGCCGGGCATCGCCTTCACGGCGCGTGAGCTGCTGCGCCTGGGCGTGGCGCTCTTGGGTCTGCGCATCACCATCGCCCAGGTCGAGGCGCTGGGCTGGGGACCGGTGGGCATCGTCATCCTGTCGGTCGTGGTGACCATCACCGTCTCCATGGTGGTGGCGCGCCTGATGGGTTTCCAGTCCATCTTCGGGCTGCTGACGGGCGGCGCCACTGCCATCTGCGGCGCCTCTGCGGCCTTGGCACTTTCAGCCGCGCTGCCGGCCCATCCCTTGAAGGAGCGCGCCACGCTGTTCACCGTGATTGGCGTCAGCGCCCTGTCCACCTTCGCCATGATCGTCTACCCGATGATCGCGCGCACCCTGGGCCTGGACCCGCAGGGTGCGGGCATCTTCCTCGGCGGCACCATCCACGACGTGGCCCAGGTGGTCGGCGCCGGCTACAGCCTCTCCAAAGAGGCGGGTGATGTCGCTACGCTGGTCAAACTCATGCGCGTGGCCATGCTGCTGCCCGTCATCGTGTTCGCTGCCATGCTGACGCGTGCGCGCAGCAACGGCGCCGTGGCCGAAGGCGAGCGTCCACCGCTGCTGCCCTGGTTCGCGGTGGGCTTCGCGGTGCTCGTCGCCATCAACAGCACGGGCTGGCTCCCGCAGGCGGTGCAGGCGGGTGGCAGCAAGCTCTCGAGCTGGTTCCTCGTCGCGGCCATCTCCGGCATCGGCATGAAGACGCAGCTCAAGGATCTCGTGACCGTGGGCCTGAAACCCGTCCTCCTGATGTTCGGCGAGACGATCTTCCTGGCCCTGCTGGTGCTGGGACTCATGCACTTCGGCCACGCCAACGGCCTGGTCGGCTGAGAAGGAACAACGATGCTTCACTTCAACAAGGTCACGAAGGCGGACACGCCGGCGCCGGCCACGGTCGATCGCTACCTCGTGCCGCCGCTGCAGGCCTGGTTCGCATTTGCGATGACCTTCGCCCTGATGCTGTTCGACTACATCGATCGCCAGGTCATCGTTTCGCTGTTCCCGCACATGAAGACCGACTGGGGCCTGTCCGACAAGCAGCTCGGCGGCCTGGTGTCGGTGATCTCGCTGGTGGTGGCCATCGGCGGCCTGCCCGTGGCCCTGCTGGCCGATCGCTTCAGCCGTGTGAAAAGCGTCGTCGTGATGGCCACGATCTGGAGCCTGGCCACGATCTCGTGCATGTTCTCGCGCAGCTACGGCGCGCTGTTCGCGGCGCGCGCTTGCGTGGGTGCCGGCGAGGCCGGCTACGGCTCGGTCGGCGCAGCCCTGATCGCCAGCCTGTTCCCGCGCCGGTTGCGCGGCATGCTGCTGGGCGCCTTCTTCGGCGCCGCCTCGCTTGGCTCGGTGCTGGGCGTGCTGATCGGCGGCGCCGTGGCGGCGCGATGGGGCTGGCAGGCCGCCTTCGGCGTGGTCGGCTTCCCCGGCCTCGCACTGGCCCTGGCCTATCTGCTCGTGCGTGACTACCGCACCGTGGACCTGCACGGCGCCACGCAGTCCGGCACGCAGCATTCGCTCAAGACCCTGGTGATGCGCACCGTGCGCACCCTGCTGCGCACCCGTACCCTGGTGTGGGTTTGCCTGGGCGCGGCCATGCAGCTCATCGTGGTCTCGGCGATCTGGTCCTGGCTGCCGAGCTTTCTCAACCGCTATCACGGCGTGGCGCCCGCACAGGCGAGCCTGAAGGCGGCTCTGGTCGTGTTAGCCGGCGCCGTGGGCAGCCTCACCTGGGGCTGGACCGTGGACCGACTGGCCAAGGACCGGCCCCAGCTGCGGCTCTCGCTGGTCGCTGTCCTGTGCCTACTTTCCATGCTGATCTTCGTCTGTGCCTTTGGCCTGGCCGAGCCCGGTGCGGGCCAGTTCCAGCTCATTCTGGTCGGCGGCTTCGTCATGGCCTGCACGGTGGGCCCGATCTCGGCCGTGGTCTTCGACGTGATCCACCCGGCCATGCGCTCGACCGGCGCGGCCGTGCTCTCTCTGGCGCAGAACCTGCTGGGCCTGGCGGTCGGCCCCTTCCTGACGGGTTGGCTGTCCGACCTGTGGAGCCTGCAGACCGCGCTGCTGCTGGTGCCCCTGACCAGCCTGATCGCTGCCTTCGCTTTTCTGCGTTCGACGCGCAGCTACGACGCCGACATGAAGGCCGTCGCCGCCATCCGCATCAGCGCCGACTGATCCCAACACCGCTCAAACAAGAGGTTAGCCATGAGTTCCAAAGCCATTCGATTTCATCAAACTGGCGGCCCTGAAGTGCTGCAGCTCGAGACCGTGGAGGTCGGCGATCCCGGCCCCGGCCAGGTGCGTGTGCGACACACGGGCATCGCCGTCAACTTCATCGACATCTACTTCCGCACCGGCCGTTATCCGGCGGCGCTTCCCAGCGGCCTGGGCTCGGACGCCGTGGGCGTGGTCGAGGCCGTGGGCGAGGGCGTGAGCTTCCTGGCCGTGGGCGACCGCGTGGGCTACATGTTCGGCCCGCTGGGTGCCTACTCGGAGTGCCGCGTGATGCCGGCCGATGTGCTGATCCGCATCCCCGAGGGCATATCCGACGAGACCGCCTCCACCATCATCATGAAGGGCCTGACGGCCCAGTACCTGTTCCGCCAGGTCTTTCCGCTCAAGGAAGGCGACACCATCCTCTATCACGCCGCTGCCGGCGGTGTGGGCCTGATCGCCTGCCAATGGGCGCGCGCCATCGGCGTGACCATGATCGGCACTGTGGGATCGGACGAGAAGGGCGAGATCGCCAAGGCGAATGGCTGCGCCCACGTGATCAACTACAAGCGCGAGAACTTCGTCGAGCGCGTGAAGGAGATCACTGGTGGCCGCGGCGTGCCCGTGGTCTACGACTCGGTCGGCAAGGACACGCTCATGGGCTCGCTGGACTGCCTGCAAAAGCGCGGCACCCTCGTCTCCAACGGCACGAGCTCGGGCCCCGTCGTCATCGACACCATGATGCTGGCCGCCAAGGGCTCGCTGTGGGTCACGCGCCCGGCCATGGTGGACTACGCGCTGCCGAGGCCGAACATGCTCAAGATGGCCGACGAGCTCTTCGACCTCGTGCTGGCCGGCAAGATCGTCAGCAGCCCAAAGCAGCGCTTCGCCCTGGCCGACGCCGCCAGCGCCCATCGCGCGCTCGAGTCGCGCGAAACCATCGGCGCGACGGTGCTGATCCCCTGACGCGCCCATGAAGCTCACGATCGACGTCGGCTTCGACCTCGTCTGCCCCTGGTGCCTGATCGGCCAACGCGAACTGGGGCGGGCGCTGGTCGAGTTCAGAGAGCGCTATCCGGGCGTGGCGGTGGCGCAGCGCTGGCATTCGCTGCAGTTGCTGCCCGGCATCCCCGACGAGGGACTGCCCTTCCATCCCTTCTACGTCCAGCGCCTGGGCAGTGCTGCCGCAGTGTCCGCGCGCCAGGCCCAGGTGCGCCAGGCCGGCCGCCGCGCGGGCCTGGATTTTGATTTCGCGTCCATGACCGTGATGCCCAACACGGCTGGCGCACATGCGCTGCTGGCCCAGGCGCGCGTCGAGCAGGGCGAGGGCGCGGTGCAGTCGCTGATCGAGGCGCTCTTCGAGGCGCACTTCTTTGGCGGCGCCAATCTCGGTGACCCGGACACCCTGGCCTGCATTGCCAGGGAGCATGGGATCGAGCCTTCCGAGCAAGCGGCACTCTCTCCCTACCCGCTGCCCGGCAGCGGCGTGCCCGTTTTCGTCTTCAACGGCCGCGAGGTGCTGTCCGGTGCGCAGCCGGCGCAGGTGCTGCTGGAAGCGATGGAGGCCAGCGTTTGCTGAGTTGTGCGGGCGCTTGCCCGCTCCCCTGTACACGCCGCAGTCAGAGCCTAATGCGATCTGTCCCTCGCGGCACTGCGCGCCTGTGAAGGGCTGCATCCGAACTGCGCCATGTACCAGCGCGAGAAGCCGCTCGGCGCGGAGAAGCCGAGCAGGGCGGCCACTTCAGTCAAGGCGCGGTCGCTGCCTTCGACATGCCGATGCGCCAGCTCCACGCGCAGTTTGTTGACCACCTCGGAGAAGCTTGTGCCCTCCTCGGACAGGCGACGTTGCACCGTGCGGCAGACCATGCCCAGGTGATCGGCCACCTGTTCGATGCTGCAGCGGCCGCTGGGCAGCAGCAGCAGGGCCGTGTGGCGCACGTCATCGAGCAAGGAGGTGGACTGCTCCGCTTCCTGCGCGTGAAGCGTGGCGTCGAGCAGTTGCTGGGCGTAGCGCGCCATGGCTGGGTCGGCGCTGGGGTTGGGCGTGTCCAGGTCCTGGCGCGCGCAGACGATGCCGTTGAAGTCGTGGCGGAATTCCACGCAGGGCCCGAATACGCGCAGGTGCACGCTCAGGTCCCGGGGCGCCTCGTGCGTGAAGCACACACGCCGCGGCCGCCATTGCGGGCCGAGAAACTGGCGCATCAGCCGCAGCATCACGCCAATGGCGAGCTCCACGCCCTGGCGCACCGACCCCGCCCTGCCGAAGGCGAGCTCCTCGCGGATCACGACCACGCCGGCCGCTTCCTCGATCACCAGCGCCATGGCGCCGTTGAGCACCACCTGGTAGCGCGTGAGCACAGCCAGCGACTCGCGCAGCGTGGGCTGGTCTCTCACGAGCATGCCCACGGGGCCGAGATTGGACAACTGGCGCGATTCGGCCATGCGCAGCCCGAAGGCCTCGCAGCCCGAGACTTCGGCCGAGCGTTCCAGCAGCTCGCCCACACGGTCGGCCGGGATGCGCAGGTCGGGCTCCTTCAGCACGTTCAGGGAGAGACCCGCGTCGGCCAGCAGGCGGCGCGGGTCCAGCCCCAGGCTGCGGGCGACTTCGGAGTAGTGCGTGAGCGCGGCGGCGCGGAGGAGGACTGGCATCGGGATGAACGGTGTGGCGCGAAATGATAAGTCGCGGTCCTGCCGCGTCAAGCGCGCAAGCCGCAGGCTGAACAAACTGCTAACGTCAGAATTCAGGAGACACGCGATGAGCCAACCCAGCCCCGCCATCATCGATGCCGCGTCGCTGACCCGCAGCCTGCAGGTCGAGCAGTTGACCTGCACCATCGGCGCCGAGATCGGCAATGTCCACCTCGGCGCGGCCGCCAAGGACGAGGCCGTGATGGCCGAGATTCGATCCCTGCTGCTCAAGCACCGCGTACTTTTCTTCCGTGACCAAGACATAAGCCGTGCAGAGCACGTGGCCTTTGCGCGCCGCTTCGGCGAACTGGAAGACCACCCCGTGGCCGGCAGCGACCCAGACCACCCGGGCCTGGTGCGCATCTACAAGTCCCCCGACACCCCCAACGACCGCTACGAGAATGCCTGGCACACCGACGCCACCTGGCGCGAAAAGCCGCCCTTCGGCTGCGTGCTGCGCTGCGTGGAATGCCCGCCGATCGGCGGCGACACCATGTGGGCGAACATGGTGGCGGCTTACGAGCACCTGCCCGAAGATGTCCGCCGGCGCATCGCGCCGCTGCGCGCCCGCCACAGCATCGAGGCCAGCTTCGGCGCGGCCATGCCCATTGAGAAGCGCCTGGCGCTGCGCGCTCAATTCCCTGATGCCGAGCATCCCGTGGTGCGAACCCACCCCGAGACCGGCGAGAAGGTGCTCTTCGTCAACGCCTTCACCACGCACTTCACCAACTACCATCGGCCCGAGAACGTGCGCTTTGGCCAGGATGCCAATCCCGGCGCGGGCCAGCTGCTGTCCTACCTGATCAGCCAGGTCTACATCCCCGAGTTCCAGGTTCGCTTCCGCTGGAAGCCCAACTCGGTGGCCTTCTGGGACAACCGCAGCACGCAGCACTACGCGGTGATGGACTACCCGCCCTGCCATCGCAAGATGGAGCGGGCCGGCATCATCGGCGACGCGACCTACTGATGACCTACTGATGACCTACTGATGACCTATTGATCGACGCAAGGCGCGCAGGGCCTGCGTCCAGGGGCAGGGCAGCGCTGGCGTTGGCGTTGGCGGCGCGCCAGTAGAACCACAGGGCCAGGCCCACGAGCACATCGGTAGCGACGAGAGCGGTGCTCAAGGCCGCGGCGGAGCCGCCAGCGGCGAGCCGGTCGCTGAGCGCGCCCACGGCCAGGTTGCCCAGCGCGATGGCGAGCACGTTGATCAGCATCATCGTGGCGCCCGTGATGGTGGAGCGCATGCTGGTCGGCGTGAGCGCCTGGATCAAGGCGTTGGAGGGGCCGTAGCAGGCCAGCGGCAGGAAGAAGCCTGCACACATGCCGACGTAGAACAGCGCCGAGCCCGGGGGCGCAAAGCGATAGGCCAGCATCAGCGGCGCGCAGACGAGCACCATCAAGGCCAGCACCGTGGCGTGGCCGCCTGCGAAGCGCCGTGAGAGGCGGTCGCTGGCGACGCCACCGAGCACCGCCCCTAGCGTGCCGAACAGGATCTGCAGGGCGCCCATCTGCCTGGCCATGCTTGCGCCGTCCATGCTGCGCTCGCGCACCAGCCACAGCTGCACGAAGCTCAGGCCGGCGAAGGCGAAGTGCACCAGCACGAAGCCGATGATGGTCTGGCGCAGCGGGCGGCTGCCCTGCAAGGCTGCCCACACCGCACGTACCTGCAGGACAAAATGTGCACCGCGCTCAGCACTTTCTGCCCCCGCGCGCTCGTCCTCGAGCCACACCAGAGGCAGCGTGATGAGCGCGCCCACCGTGCCCAGGGCGAGGAAGGTGTGGCGCCAGCCCAGTGTCGTGCCCAGTGTGCCCGCGATCACGAAGGCCAGGCCGATGCCCAGCGGGATGCCGATGAAGAACACGCCCACCGCCGTGCTGCGCCGCTGCGCCGTGAACAGCTCGCTCAGCAGCGAGATGGCGGCCGGCACCAGCGCCGCCTCGCCCGTGGCGACGAGGAAACGCGCTGCCACCATCTGCTCGAAGTTGTGCGCATAGCCCGAGGCGGCGGTGCAGGCGCTCCAGACGAGCACGCCGAATGCCATCACGCGGGTGCGGCTGAAGCGGTCCGCCAGCGAGCCCATGAAGAGCGCCATGAGCCCGAAACTCAACACCCAGACGGCGCCGGTCAGGAAGCCGTACTGCTGGTTGTTCAGGCCCAGCTCCTTCGTGATTTGTGGTGAGAAGCTCAGCAGCATGTTGCGATCGATGTGCGCGATCACATGGATCAGCAGTAGTCCGATCAGGATCGCCGAGGGCTTGTTCTTCCACTGCATGGCCGCCTCTGCACTTTCTCTTCGACGATCAGGCGGCAACGCGCAGCGGCATGCCGCGCTCGCCCGCCTTGCGGTTTGGCGCGTAGCCCACCTTGGCCAGGGTCTCGTCCACGCTTTGGTAGTGCTCGCCGATCTTGTAGATCTGCCGGGCCTGTGCGCCCGTGGCCACGTCCCGGTGCAGTTCGCGCGAGATACGGACCAGCTGCTCGACCTGCTGGACCGAACTCATCAGCTCGCCCTTGCGGCCCCACAGGTTGTCTTCGATGCCGCAACGCACATGCAGGCCCATGGCGATCGCCATGGTGTTCAGGGGCAGGCAATGGCGCATCAGGGATTCGACGGACAGCACGGCACCTTCCGGGCAGCGGTTGATGAATTCCATCATGTTGCGCGGGTTAGGGCCGTCGGCGCCGCCGCCGATGGCGACCCAGTTCAGCACCACGGGCCCCATGTAGTGGCCGCGCCGGATGTAGCGCTCCACGGTCTCGAGCTGGCCGACGTCGCCCAGCATGAAGTGCGGCTGGATGCCGGCCGCCTGCAGGCGCTTCAGGTGCTCTTCCACGAAGGCCGGGCCGGAGGGAATCGTCATTTCCTTGTAGGCCGCGAAGTACGCCGGCTCGCCCAGAGAGGTCTTGCCGCAGTCCTCAGGCGTGAGCAGCTCCGTGACGTTCATCTGGTTGGTGTTGATGGCGATCGTCACCTGGTCGGGCTTGGGCGCGAGTTCGGCCAGCATGTGGCGCGTGTCGTCGCCCAGCCACTTGGCTTGGGCGCCCTCGCCCTCCGGCGCGAAGGAGATGGAGCCGCCCACTTGCAGCACCATCTCGGGCACGGCCTCGCGCAGGCGCGCCAGGCATTCGTTGAACTTGCTCAGCCGCTTGGATCCGGTGCCGTCTTCCTCGCGTACGTGCACGTGCAGCACGGTGGCGCCGGCGTTGTAGCAATCGACCGCCTTCTGGATCTGCTGGTCCATGGTGACGGCGATGTCGTCCGAATCGCGCGGCAGGAATTGGGGGCCGAAGGGTGCCACCTGGATGACCAGGGGTTGCTGGTTCTCGGGCAGCAGGGAGTCGTCAAGAAATTGCATGATGCGTTCCTTTGAGGTTTGCAGACGGGGCCGCGTTCAGGGGGCGGGAGTTTCGGCGTGGCCGCGCGAGCGGACCTGGGCGGCTGCCAGCTCCTCTTGCAGGATGGGCGCACCGAGGCTCATGCTGTGAATGCCCAGCACGCTGGTGAGCTGCAGCACGGCCAGGATCTCTTCGCGCGTGGCGCCGAGCTCCAGCGCCTTGCGGATGTGGCGGCGCACGCCGGGCGCGTACATATGGGTGCAGGCAGCGTCCACGGCAATGGCGAGGAACTCGACGGTCTTGGGATCGAGCACGCCGGCCAGCACGGGCTTGAGCGCCATGGCCATGAAGCGCTCGGTCCATTCCGGATCGAGTTCTGCGAAGGGTGTCCAGTTGGCGTTCCACTGGTTCGCGCTGCGCAACTGATCGCACAGGGGCGTGGCGCTGGGCGTGCGGTTCGTGTCTTTCATCTCGGCTCCTGATCGTGTGGGCGCTTCAGAAATTGAGACCGGCGGCCAGGGCCAGATTGCTGCGATCAGCCAGCAGGTTGTATTTCCCGCCGCCGAAATGTGTGTAGGCAATTTCGCCGTAATAGGCCTTGCCCCAGTCGGCGCGCAAGCCCATGCGGGCCATCAGGCGGCCTTCGGAGAAGGTGCCGTCGTAGGAGTAGCCCTGGATGTCCTTGGCAACCGTCAGCGACGGCGTCAGCGCGGCGCCCAGCCAAGCACTGGCATAGGTGGCCGCCACGCGGCCGCGCAGGCCCCAGGCTGTTTCGCTCACGAAGCCGTCCGAGGTGCAGGTCTTGCCCGGCACGCCGTTGAGCCCCGGGGCGGTCTCGGCGCAAGGCGTCAGCGTTCCCTTGACCAGATAGGGCGCGGCGCCGAAGGCCAAGCCGCGGCCATAGCGCATCTGCGTGGTCGGGGGCAGCTCGCCCACATGGCTGTAGCCGGCCTCCGCCGCCACGACGATGCGCTCGGCGCCCAGGACCTTGGCGAACACCTTGTTGAAGCCCAGGTTCGCGGTGGTGACCGGATGGCGGTCGTCGCCGTCGAAGGCAGCACCGGCCGGCGTGGCCAGGTAGTTGCGGTTCAGGGCCAGCAGCGAAGTCGGGGCGCGCAGCAGCGAGGCGGTCAGCAGATCGGTGCCGCCCATGGCCAGGGGCTGGTTGGCGCGGTAGGCCATTTCGCCGAACACGCGCAAGCCGGCATCCAAGCGGGTGTCGAAGCTGAGGCCGGCCATGCGGACTCCCTCGGGGTAGACCAGGCTGTACCTCAGGCCATTGGGATTGGTGAGCCGCGCCAGACCGCCGGCCAGGCCCGCGGGCAGCGTGCCGCCGTTGACGTTCTCGACGGTGACCCGGTAGATGTTGGGCAGCGGATGGGTGGTGCGGCTCAGATAGCCCTTGAACTCCGTGCCCAGGCCCGCGGCCAAGTAGCGCAGGGACAGGCCGAACTGGCCGTCGATGCCGCTGGGCAGGACGTCGGCGCTGCGATGCACGTAGAAGCCGCTGGTGAGGACGACCTGCTCGGTCAGCGAGTTCATGGTGTTCAGCGGCGTGCCGGCAATCGGCGCACCGACGGCACCCGCGAGATTGCAGCCCGGCTGGCTGATGCTGGCCGTGTCGAAGAAAGTGCCGCATCCCGGCAGGCTGCTGGCGCGCGACTCGTAGGGCACGAAGGCATCCAGGCCCCAGGCCTTGCCCAGATCCAGCTTGACGCTGAACATCCCCAAAGGCAGACGGGATTCCTGCGGTAGCGCGCCGGGCCGCATTTGCGAGGCCAGATCGTAGGGGTTGGTCGCCATGCCAATACCGCCGTTGAAGAACTGGGACACGCCCCAGTTCAGCACCTGGCGTCCCAGCCGCGCTTCGCCCTTGAGCTGCGTTTCGGCGTTTTCGAACCTGCCGTACACAAAGGCATCGCGAAGCATTGCATTGCTGAATTTCGCCTCGGGGGTAAATCCAGCGTCCGACAGCGGCGTGCCGGTCTTGTAGCCGTTGGGGTAGTTGCCGTAAGCCGCGTCGTCATGGCCTAGGACGAAATCGTGCCAGGCGCTGCCGCGCACGAAGAGGCCGAGGTTCTGGCCATGCACGTCAAGGTCCACCACGGCCTTGAGCACGGTGCTGACGGCATGATGATTGGCGAAGTTCAGGTCAGCGCCGCCGGTCTGGCCGATCAGCTGGCCGGGCGTGGCGCCGGCGACCTTGGTGGAGGGGATCAAGGCGTAGTCGCTGGCACTGGGATCCTCCATGCGGATCATCGTGGCCAGAGTGGCCGTGCCGCTGACGCTGGCGGTCACGCCGTCCACCGGCTTGAAGTCGGCGGCCAGGGCCGGCAGCGCGGCAGAAACAAGCGCGGCGGTCAGGGCGAGATTGAAGTGATTCAAGAGAGTCGTCCGTCTGTTGTGATGGGCGGATTGTTCGGATCCGGGCCTCGTCGCGATTGACATTGCGGGGCGCACATTTAACATTTCGGGACAGACTGGTTGAAACCCTCATGCCCGAGCTTCTGCGCAGCGCCGTCCTCTCCAACTACATTGAGATCGCCCGCAGCGTGGGGCTGGATCCCTATGAGATGGTGCGGTCCGCGGGCCTGAGCCAGGCCTGCCTGGTCGAGAGCGACCTGAAGATCCCGGCACTGGCGACGCTGCAGCTGCTGGAGCAGTCCGCGGCCCTGTCGGGCAAGGAAAACTTTGGCCTGCGCATGGCCGAGTCGCGCCGCCTCTCCATCCTGGGCCAGCTGGGCCTGCTGGCCCGCGACGCGCCGACGGTCCGGCAGATGCTGGAGATCCTGATCCGGTACATGGGCCTGCACAACGAGGCGCTGATGCTGCGCCTGGAGACCTCGGGTACGCTGAGCACGATCCGGCAGGACCTGATCATCAAGGGGCAGTTGCCCATGCGCCAGTCCGCGGAGTTGTCGCTGGGCGCGATCATCCGTGTGCTGCGCATCTACATGCCCCAGGACTGGTTGCCGCGCCGGGTGTGCTTCGTGCACCAGAGTCCGGTGGACCTGAGCCTGCACCGCCACATCTTCGGCCCGACGCTGGAGTTCGGCTGCGAGTTCGATGGCATCGTCTGCAAGAGCAGCGATCTGGACACGCCGATCGCCGCATCGGACCCGGTGATGGCGGCCTATGCCCGGCGGCAGCTGGAGCCGCTGCTGAAATCGGTGGACCGCCCGATAGAGCGCGAGGTCAGGCACCTCGTGCTGCTGCTGCTGCCCACCGGACGCTGCAGCATCGACTACGTCGCCCGGCACCTGAGCCTCAACCGGCGCACCATCCACCGGCAGCTGGGCGAGCAAGCGCTGAGCTTCTCCGGCATCGTGAACGAGACGCGCACCGAGCTCTCGCAGCGCTATCTCGCGCAGACCAAGCGTACGCTGGCCGAGGTGGCCGTGCTGCTGGGCTTCTCAGGGCTCAGTGCGTACTCACGCTGGCATCGGACCGAGTTCGGCATGACCGCAAGCGCCAAGCGCGCGGAGCTGTCGCAGGCGCGCAAAGGCTAGGCAGGCTGCAGGGCTCCAGGCGGTGGTTCTGCACGCCATGCCGCTCTGACCGAGGCGTGGGTCGCGTTTCGATAAGCGCCAGGCCTGAAATGGCAAGCCCTCACGGCTGGAATGCCCAGAATCGCGGCACCAGCGACAACAGCCGGTAAACCGGACAGGTGAGGATCGAGATGAATGAGCAACACCGCGGCCGTGATCAGAGAGTCGCCGGCCCGCGAGCCGACCTGAGAGCGACCCGGAGAGCGGCCCTGAGAGCCGCCCTGAGAGCCGCCCTGAGAGCGGCTTTGAAAGCCACGCTCGTGGCCCCCTTGTTGATGCCGGGGCTCGGCGGCTGCGCCAGCGCGTCGGGCGAGCCCGTGCTGCGCCTCTACTACTACGAGAGGCCGCCCTTTCACTACACCGACGAGCACGGACATGTCCAAGGCGAGATCGCCGACAACGCCGAGGCGACCTTGCGCCGCGCCGGCCTGCGCTTCGAGTGGCTCCCGATGCCCGCCAACCGCATCTTGCAGACGCTGCGCAGCGAGAAGGGCCCGGCTTGCTCGCCGGGCTGGTACGGCACGCCGCAACGTCGCGCGGACTTCCTGATGAGCCAGGCGATGATCCGCGACAAGCCCCTGATCGCCCTTGTGCGCAGCGACTTCCCGGTGCCGGCGGGCACCACGGCCCGTGCTTTCTTCGCCAAGCCGCAGCTGCGGCTGCTGTTGAAGCAGAACTTCTCCCAGGGTTCCTACATGGACGGGCTGATCGCCCACATGCCGGGAGAGCAGATCCAGCGGGTGGCGCTCGAGGTGCCACAGATGGTCCGCATGCTAAAGGCCGACCGCGCCGACGTCATCATCACCACCGAGGCGGAGGCCGGCATCTTCGTCGGCTCGGCCGGCTTGTCCATGCGCGACTTCAAGATCGTGCGCTTCCCCGACGTCCCGGCGCAGGAGTTCCGCTACTTGCTTTGCAGCCACGACGTCAGCCGGCAAGACATGGCGCGCATCGACAAGGCCATCGAGAGTCCGGGCCCGGCAACGGCACTCTGATCGGGAGGCGTGGGGTGGTCGTCTTCGCAACTTCTTGAGTCTTGACAACTTCTTGATACGCCGAACTCGCCTCTCGACAACAAGTTGAGACACGGATCGCTAAGCTGCGTCCATCGCAACGTGCGCATTGGAGAGAAGCCATGGACTGGCTGTACCTGGGCCTTGCCGCCCTCCTGTTTGCCCTTATCGCAGGGCTGGCCTTGGCCAGCGCCCGTCTGAGGGGCGAGCAATGACAAACGTCGCCGTCTACTGGATCGCCGGTCTCGTCACGGTGGGTCTCTTCGTCTACTTGCTGGTCGCGCTGTGGCGCGCCGAGGAGCTCTGAATCATGGGCACCCTCGCCTGGACTCAACTCGCGCTCTACATGGGCGTGCTCATGCTGCTGGCCTGGCCGCTGTCGCGCTGGCTCACGGCCGTTGCCACCGGCCGCCTGCCGCGCTGGATGCAGGCCACCGAGCGCGGGCTGCTGCGCCTGTGCGGTGTCGATGCTGATGAAGGCATGGGCTGGAAGCGCTATGCGCTGGCCCTGCTGTTCTTCAACTTCGTCGGCGTGCTGGCGGTCTACGCGCTGCAGCGACTGCAGGCCCTGCTGCCGCTGAACCCGCAGGCCTTCGCCGCGATCACACCGGACTCGGCCTTCAACACGGCCATCAGCTTCGTCACCAACACCAACTGGCAGGGCTACAGCGGCGAGTCCGCGATGAGCTACCTGACCCAGATGCTGGCGCTGACGGTGCAGAACTTCCTCTCGGCCGCCACCGGTATCGCCGTGGTGTTCGCGCTGATTCGCGGCTTCTCGAGCAAGCTCTCCAGCCATGTCGGCAACTTCTGGTCCGACATGGTCCGCATCACGCTGTGGGTGCTGCTGCCGCTGTCCTTCGTGATGGCGATCTTCCTGGTGCAGCAGGGCTCCATCCAGAACTTCGACGCCTACAAGGATGTCACCACGCTCGAGGTCAACCACTTCCAAAATCCCAAGCTCGGCCCCGATGGCCAGCCGCTCAAGGACGACAAGGGCCAGCCGGTGACGGAGGACGCCTCCACGGCCACGCAGCAGCTGCCCATGGGTCCGGTGGCCTCGCAGGAGGCGATCAAGATGCTGGGCACCAACGGCGGCGGCTTCTTCAACGCCAACTCGGCCCATCCTTACGAGAACCCCACGCCGCTGGCCAACTTCGTGCAGATGCTGTCGATCTTCCTGATCCCGGCCGCGCTGTGCTTCAGCTTCGGCCAGATGGTCGGCGACCGGCGCCAGGGCGTGGCAGTGATCGCCGCCATGAGCGCGCTCTTCCTGGCCGGTGTGATCGCCGCGACCGCCGCCGAACAGGCCGGCAATCCGCTGCTCGACAAGCTTGGCGCCGACCAGCAGATGAGCGCCCTGCAGGCCGGCGGCAATATGGAAGGCAAGGAGACGCGCTTCGGCATCACCACGAGCTCGCTGTTCGCCGTCATCACCACCTCCGCCTCCTGCGGCGCCGTGAACGGCATGCACGACTCCATGACCCCGCTGGGCGGTCTGGTGCCCCTGGTGATGATGCAGCTCGGCGAGGTCGTGTTCGGCGGCGTCGGCACGGGCCTGTACGGCATGCTGATCTTTGCGCTGCTGGCGGTCTTCATCGCCGGCCTGATGATCGGCCGCACGCCCGAGTACCTGGGCAAGAAGGTCGAGCCCTTCGAGATGAAGATGATCTCGGTGGCCATCCTCGTCACGCCCCTGGTGGTGCTGATCGGCACGGCCATCGCGGTGCTGGCGGCCGACGGACGGGCCGGCATCGCCAACCCCGGTGCCCACGGCTTCAGCGAGATCCTCTACGCGCTGACCTCGGCGGGCAACAACAACGGCTCGGCCTTCGCGGGGCTCTCGGCCAACACGCCCTTCTACAACGTGTTGCTGGGCATCGTGATGTGGATCGGCCGCTTCGGCGTCATCGTGCCCGTGCTGGCCATTGCCGGCTCCCTGGGCGCCAAGACCCGTATCCCGGTTGGCAACGGCACCCTGCCCACCCATGGCCCTCTCTTCATCGTGCTGCTGATCGGCACGGTGCTGCTGGTCGGTCTGCTGAACTACGTCCCGGCCCTGGCCCTGGGTCCCGTCGTCGAGCAACTCCTGCTCTTCAAGTAAAGAGGGCAGCATCATGAGCAACAAGACACTTCCCCTGTTCGACCCGCAACTGCTGAAGCCGGCGCTGGTCCAATCCTTCGTCAAGCTGGCCCCGAGCGTGCAGCTGCGCAACCCGGTCATGTTCGTCGTCTACATCGGCAGCCTGCTGACCTCGGCGCTCTGGATCGCGAGCCTGAAGGATGCCTCCTACGCCGGCGCCGAAGGCCCGGGCTTCATCCTCGCCATTGCCCTGTGGCTATGGTTCACCGTACTCTTCGCCAACTTCGCAGAGGCGCTGGCCGAAGGCCGCTCCAAGGCCCAGGCGGCCTCGCTGCGTGGCCTGAAGGCGCGCACCTGGGCCAAGAAACTGCATGAACCCAGGCACGGCGCTCAGTGGCATCCGATGCCTTCTGACGAGCTGCGAAAGGGCGACGTCGTGCTCGTCGAGACCGGCGACATGATCCCGCTCGACGGCACGGTCATCGAAGGCGTGGCCTCCGTGGACGAGAGCGCCATCACGGGCGAATCGGCGCCCGTGATCCGCGAGTCGGGCGGCGATTTCTCTGCCGTCACCGGCGGCACCCGCGTGCTGTCTGACTGGCTGGTGCTGCGCGTGGACGTCAACCCTGGCGAGTCGTTTCTGGACCGCATGATCGCGATGGTCGAAGGCGCCAAGCGCCAGAAGACGCCCAACGAGATTGCCCTGACCATCTTGCTGGTGGCACTGACCCTGGTCTTCCTCGTCGTCACGGCCACGCTGCTGCCCTATTCGATGTTCAGCGTGGAGGCAGCCGGATCGGGCACGGTGGTGTCCATCACGGCCCTCGTCTCCTTGCTCGTCTGCCTGATCCCCACCACCATCGGCGGGCTGCTCTCGGCCATCGGCGTGGCAGGCATGAGCCGCATGATGCAGGCCAACGTCATCGCCACCTCGGGCCGCGCGGTGGAAGCCGCTGGTGACGTGGACGTGCTGCTGCTGGACAAGACCGGCACCATCACGCTCGGCAACCGCCAGGCCAGCACCTTCGTGCCCGCGCCGGGCGTGAGCGAGCTGCAGCTGGCCGATGCCGCACAGATCGCCTCCCTGGCCGACGAGACGCCCGAGGGCCGAAGCATCGTCGTGCTTGCCAAGCAACGCTTCAAACTGCGCGAGCGCGAGCTCCGCGAGCTGCAGGCCCATTTCGTCCACTTCACGGCGCAAACGCGCATGAGTGGCGTGGACTTCGGCGATCCGGCCCACCCGGATCGCAGCATCCGCAAAGGCGCGGCCTCGGCCGTGCAGGCCTGGGTCGAATCGATGGGCGGACGCTTCCCCGTCGAGGTGCAGCAGTCCGTGGACGAGATCGCGCGCCGCGGCAGCACGCCCCTGGTGGTGGCCGAGGGCTCGCGCGTGCTCGGTGCCGTGGAGCTCAAGGACATCGTCAAGGGCGGCATCAAGGAGCGTTTTGCCGAGCTGCGCCGCATGGGCATCCGCACCGTGATGATCACCGGCGACAACAAGCTGACCGCCGCGGCCATCGCTGCCGAGGCCGGCGTGGACGACTACCTGGCCGAGGCCACGCCCGAAGCCAAGCTCAAGATGATCCGCGACTTCCAGTCCGAGGGCCGCCTTGTGGCCATGACGGGCGACGGCACCAACGATGCGCCAGCCCTGGCCCAGGCCGATGTGGCCGTGGCGATGAACACCGGCACGCAGGCCGCCAAGGAAGCCGGCAATATGGTCGACCTGGACTCCAACCCGACCAAGCTGCTCGAGGTCGTGGAGACCGGCAAGCAGCTGCTGATGACGCGCGGCTCGCTCACCACCTTCTCCATCGCCAACGACGTGGCCAAGTACTTCGCCATCATCCCGGCGATGTTCATCGGCGTGTACCCGCAGCTGGCCGCCCTCAACGTGATGCAGCTGCACAGCCCGAATTCGGCCATCCTGTCGGCGGTCATCTTCAACGCGCTGATCATCATCGCTCTGATCCCGCTGGCCCTGCAGGGCGTGCCCTATCGCGCCATCGGTGCGGCCGCGCTGCTGCGCCGCAACCTGGCGATCTACGGCTTGGGCGGGCTCATCGTCCCCTTCATCGGCATCAAGGCCATCGACTGGCTGCTGGTGCTGATGCACCTCGTCTGAGGAGTTCCATCGTGTTCAAGACTTATCTGCGCCCCGCGCTCGTTCTCTTCGTGCTGCTTTCAGCCCTCACCGGCCTGCTCTACCCGATCGCCGTCACGGGTGTCGGCCAGAGCCTGTTCCCGAAGCAGGCGGCCGGCTCGCTCGTCGAGGTTGGCGGCAAGGCGGTCGGCTCCGAGCTGATCGGCCAGACCTTCACCGAGCCCAAGTACTTCTGGGGCCGGCCCTCGGCCACGGCGCCCATGGGCACGAATGCCACGGGCTCGTCGGGCTCCAACGTGGGCCCGCTGAACCCGGCGCTGACGGACGCGGTCAAAGCCCGCGTCGAGGCCCTGCGTGCGGCCGACCCCGGCAACACGCAGTCCGTTCCCGTCGACCTCGTCACGGCCTCGGCCAGCGGGTTGGACCCGCACATCACGTTGGCGGCGGCCCGCTACCAGGCAGCTCGCGTGGCGCGCGTGCGCGGCCTGCCCGTCGCCAAGGTGCAAGCCCTCATCAACGAGAACACCGAGGGCCGCGATCTTGCCGTGCTCGGCGAGCCGCGCGTGAACGTGCTCAAGCTCAATCTCGCGCTCGACAAGACCCGGTCGTGAAGGGCCGTGCCCTTGCGAGGACGTAAGACAATGGCGCAATGATCGACGGCACACGTCCGGACCCCGACGCCCTGCTTGCCCGGCTGCGCGAGGAAGAACAGGCCGCTTCGCGCGGCCGGTTGCGCATCTACTTCGGCTCCTCGGCCGGCGTGGGCAAGACCTACGCCATGCTCCAGGCTGCCCGCAAACTGCAGGCCGAGGGCGTGGACGTGCTGGCCGGCGTGGTTGTCACGCATGGCCGCAGCGAGACCGAAGGCGTGGCCGCCGGGCTGCCCCAGCTGCCGCTGAAGAACG
The DNA here is from genome assembly GCA_019234295.1 of Roseateles sp. GTDB lineage: Bacteria > Pseudomonadota > Gammaproteobacteria > Burkholderiales > Burkholderiaceae_C > JAFALK01. Next base: position 30,978 of record JAFALK010000028.1, on the reverse strand, counting down.
TGGACTACCGCGGCAAGTCGCTGCCCGAGTTCGACCTGGACGCTGCGCTGGCGCGCAAGCCGGCCCTCATCCTCGTCGACGAGCTCGCGCATTCCAATGTGCTGGGCTCTCGCCACCCCAAGCGCTGGCAGGACGTGGAGGAGCTGCTCGCCAACGGCATCAGCGTCTACACCACGCTCAACGTCCAGCACCTGGAGAGCCTCAACGATATCGTCGGCGGCATCACCGGCGTGCGCGTGCAGGAGACCCTGCCCGACACCTTCTTTGACCGCGCGGACGAAGTCGTGTTGGTGGACACGCCGGCCGACGAGCTGCTCGCACGGTTGAAGGCTGGCAAGGTCTACATGGGTCCGGCGGCCGAGCGCGCGGCCAGCAACTTCTTCCGCAAGGGCAACCTCATGGCCCTGCGCGAGCTGGCCCTGCGCCGCACGGCCGACCGCGTAGAGGAGGACGTGCAGGTCTGGCGCAGCACCAAGCGCATCGCCGAGGTCTGGAAGACCGACGCGGCCATCCTCTGCTCCGTCGGTCCCACCCCCGCGGCCGAAAGCGTGGTGCGCAGTGCCGCGCAGCTGGCACAGCAGCTCGGCGTGAGCTGGCACGCGGTCTACGTGGAGACGCCGGCCCTGCAGCGCCTGCCCGATGCGCAGCGCGAGCGCATCCTGCGCGTCGTGCGCGGCGCCCATGAGCTCGGTGCGGCTACGGCCGTGCTACAGCACCAGGATGTGGCCGCGGCGTTGGCGGCGTACGCGCGCGAGCACAACCTCTCCAAGCTCGTGCTGGGCCGTGGCCGCTCGCGCCGCTGGTGGGCGACACGTGCGTTGACGCAGAAGCTCGCCGCGGCGGCGCCGGAGCTTGACTTGATCGCGGTCGCCACGGTCCTGCCGCAGGCCGCCGCCAGCCGGGCCGAAGCCCTCGCGTCCGAGCCCGAACGCCCCTGGCCCGCTCAGCTGCGCCGCCACGCGATGGCGGTCCTGGCTTGCGCCGCCACGGCGGCCGTCTGCGAACCGCTGGCGCGCTACTTCGACCTCGCCAACATCGTCATGCTTTTCCTGCTGTGCGTGGTGGGCGTGGCGCTGCGGCTTGGGCGTGGTCCGGCTGTGCTCGCCAGTTTCGTGAGCGTGGGGCTGTTCGACTTCTTCTTCGTGCCGCCCCAGCTCAGCTTCGCCGTCTCCGACGTGCAGTACCTGCTGACCTTTGCAGTCATGCTCGTCGTGGGTCTGGTCACGGGCCAACTGACCGCCGGCCTGCGCTACGAGGCCCGGGTGGCGGCAGAGAGGGAGACTCGCTCGCGCGCCCTGTTCGAGCTGACCAGCGACCTCGGTAGCGCGTTGCTGACGGAGCAGGTCGTCGAAGTCTCCGAGCAGGTGTTGGCTCGCGAGGTGCATGGCCGGGCCCTGCTCTACACGCTGGACGTTCAGGACCGGCTGCAGCCCTCGCCGCACGACTCCGGCGCCGACGTCTCCGACTCGGCCGCAGCACGCTGGGCCTTCGACCATGGCCGGCCCGCCGGCCTCACCACCGACACCCTGCCCGGCAGCCCTTGGTACTACCTGCCACTGGTCGCCGCCATGCGAACTCGCGGTGTGCTGGCCCTGAAGCCGAGTTCCAGCCGTAGCGTGATGCAGCCCGAGCTGCGCGCTCAGCTGGAGACCTATGCCCGCATCATCGCCCAGGCCCTGGAGCGCGTGCATTACGTCGAGGTCGCGCAGCAGGCCCTGGTGCAGATTGAATCGGAGCGGTTGCGCAACTCCTTGCTCTCTGCGCTCTCGCACGATCTGCGCACGCCCCTGGCCGCGGTCTACGGCACGGCGCAGACCCTGGCCGCGCTTCCCGACCTGCCCGGCAACGCGCGCGACCTCTCTCAGGCGCTGAGCCAGCAGGCGCAGCGCATCACCGCCATGGTCAACAACCTGCTCGACATGGCGCGCCTGCAAAGCGGCACGGTGCGTCCGAATCTGCAGTGGCAACCCCTGGAGGAGGTCGTGGGCAGCGCGCTGCGCGCGATGGAGCCGCTGCTCGCCCACCACCATGTGGAGCTCGACCTGCCGGCCGACCTGCCCCTTGTTCAACTGGATGCAGCGCTGATGGAGCGCGTGCTCGCCAACCTGCTAGAGAACGCGGCCAAGTACACGCCCCCGGGCAGCTGCGTCAGGATCTCGGGCCGCGTGGCGGGCGCGCAGCTGGAGCTGAGCGTCGCCGACAATGGCCCGGGCCTGCCGCCGCAGCGCGTCGAAACCCTGTTCGACAAGTTCACGCGCGGCGAACGGGAGTCCAGCACGCCGGGCGTGGGCCTGGGCCTGGCGATCTGCCGCGCCATCGTCGAGGCGCACGGCGGCAGCATCCACGCCGCGAACGCGGAGGGCGGCGGCGCGGTCTTCCACATCCTCCTGCCACTGGGCACGCCGCCCGATTTGTCCGAGGCCGAGAACGCTGATGAATGAACCGACCGCACTGATCGTCGAGGACGAACCCAGCATCCGCCGCTTCGTGCGCCTGGCGCTGGAGTCCGAGGGCTGGCAGGTCTTCGAGACCGAGACGGTGAGGCAGGGCCTGATCGACGCAGGCACGCGCCGGCCCGAGCTCATCATCCTGGACCTGGGCCTGCCCGATGGCGATGGCGTTGACTATCTCAAGGACCTGCGCACTTGGTCGCGCGCGCCCGTCATCGTGCTGTCGGCTCGCACCGACGAGGCCGACAAGATCGCCGCACTCGACGCGGGCGCCGACGACTACCTCGTCAAGCCCTTCGGCGTGGGCGAGCTGATGGCGCGCGTGCGCGTCGCGCATCGCCGCCATCTTGCTGCGGCCGCGGTCGGCGCCGCCCAGAGCGTCTTCCGTTTCGGCGAGATCGAGGTCGACCTGGCTGCCCGGCGCGTGTTGCGCGGCGGCGAGCCCGTGCACCTCACGCCCACCGAGTACCGACTTCTCACCTACCTGATCGCCGAGGCCGGCAAGGTGCTCACCCACCGTCAACTGCTCAAGGCGGTCTGGGGACCCTCCCATGCCGACGACAGCCACTACCTGCGCGTCTACATGGGCAATCTGCGCCAGAAGCTCGAGACGGAGCCAGCACGGCCGCGGCATCTGCTGACGGAGACCGCGGTGGGGTATCGGCTGGTGATCTAGCGAGCGCGTCGGCGCAAGGCCCGCCACTGGTGTGTCGAGGAGACTCCGCGCCCGAGGTCTCAGTAGTGAGAGCGAAGCTTCGCAAGGAGCAATGCGTCGCCGTCGATCTTGCCATCCACCCAGTGTTCGTCGGTCATGCGCCGAGACCAAGATCCGGCCAACGCGTGCTTCTAAGACCCCAGGTTTCCGATACCAACCAGCGGTTCGCACTGCGCTTCGCGAATGAGCTTGTTGATGCGCTCGAGCATTCGCCTGTCTTGTTGTTGCCAGTACAGGTAGTCTTCCGAGGCTGCATCCGCAAAGATCAGCTTCAACCCCCCAGCTCTTGGGCTTTCCCTCGGCCGGCGTTCAGTTGCTCGGTTTGCGCAAGAGATAGGCGGCTTCTTTGAGCGCATTGAAGTCTTCGAGCGCCTTGAAGTCTTTGAGCGATAGCGTCACTACCGCTTGCTGCTCCCCATTGCGCGAGATGATCGCGCGTGATGATCGGGGGCTCGTGGTCGTTGCAGCTCAGATCCATCGTGGTGGCTAGGCTTGCGCGAGCTGCGGTGCAAGTCATGGCGTCCTCGGCACGTCTTTGCATGTACGGAAAGTCGTACATGAATGACGTCGAATTTGTCCCGTCCGAGGCGAGCCGTCTCATCTGCCTTGGTGCCGTCCAAGCTCATCGGGCCCCTTCGGCCCCCGACGCTCTTGCCGCCACGACCACCCTATTGCGGCCGCTCTCCTTCGCCGCGTACATGGCCTTGTCCGCGCGATGCAGCAGTTCCTCCGGTGTCAGCCCCTCCGAGGCGCTTGCGGTGGCGACGCCGAAGCTGGCGCTCAGGCGCAGCAATCGCTCCTGCCAGACGAGCGGCGCGGTGGCCACGGCCGATCGCATGCGCTCGGCGGCAGCCTGGGCCCCTTGCGCATCCGTGTTGAGCATGACGACGAGGAACTCCTCGCCGCCGTGCCGCCCGAGTGCATCGCCGGCCCGCAGCTGCGTCCGCACCTTGTCAACCGCATGGTTGATGGCCGCATCTCCCGCGGCGTGGCCGTAGAGGTCGTTCAATGCCTTGAAATGGTCGAGATCCAGGTACACCACGGACACGGGGCTTCCATGCCGTCGCTGCTCGGCCATCTGGCGTGCCAGAAAATCTTCGACGGCGCGACGGTTCATGACACCGGTCAGCGGATCCGTCAGCGTCAGGTCCCGGATCCGAGCGACCAGCCGTGCGACGACCAGACCCGCCAAGGAGATGTTGAGTGCCAGCGAGAGGATCAGATTCGCCCAATCCATCCAGAGATTGACGGTGGTGTCGCGCAGCGAGTCCGAGGTGGCCGAAGCGGGCTCGAAGACGCCGATCGCACCCCGCAGCAACTCCGCGATGCAGGCCGCGATGATGGGCAACGCACTGGCCGATGCCGCGGGCCAGCCGAACTCCTGCCGGGCGCCCTTCAAGGCAACCAGACCGGCGCGCCCGAGAATCCAGCTGGCCACTACACAGTAGATCGCCAGCCGGATCGTGGCATGGCCCGTGCTGTACGCATATGCCATTGACAGTGCGGCAATGCCGATCACGAGCGGGTGTTCGAGCTTCGGTGGCGGCGACTGAAAGAATATGCCCAGGCCCCTGTGCACGAACACGAAGCCGATCAGCTCAAGCGCGTCCGCGAGGACATACAGGGGAATCTGGCCGGAATCGGCGCGCCGCACCGTCAGCAGCGTGCCGACCGAGAACAGCGCGTTGGCCACCGCCCAGTTGAGCGTGGCGCGCGCGCTCAGCTTCATGAAGCGCGCCCCGCTCCAGAACATGATGGCGGCCAGTGCGCAACTGGCACTGGCCGCCTCCAGCAGGATCGAAGAGTTCGTGAGCATGGCGCGTTCTTCCCGGCGATGACCCAACCGTACTCTGGCGATTATTCCCGCTTCCGCGGCTGCAGTTCCTCCACCCTCCTCAGTTCGACCACCGGGCTGCCACGCCGCCCGGCTGCGCGCTCTCATACAGCTGCTCGACCGCGTGCTGAACGAGGATGCCCTCAGGGCTCAGGCTCATGACCACGGCGCAATCGCTGCGAGAGGTGTCGCGGCGCAACGGCGGCGAGACGGGCAGGCCGTTTCGGTTGATAAAGACGGCGGCAATCGGCTGGTTGACCTGCGCGCCGCGCCGCACGACCACGGCGGTCTCGCCGTTGCTCAGCTTGACGATGCAGCCGGGCGGGTACATGCCGAATTCCTTGATCAGCAATGCCGCCACCGGATGCCTGCCGGACTGGATGAAGAGCTGCTGCGCGGCGATGCGCGCGGGCAGGCCGGCGCGGTCGGCGCGGGCCGCGTACTTGGCCGTGAAGACATCGACCAGGTGCAGCAGGTTGACCAGCTCGCACTGCGCTTCGATGCCGCTCGGGTACCCATCGCCGTCCGGCTGCTCGTGATGTTCGGCAACCAGACGCAGCCAGAGCTCGTCGGTCACACCGAGGCTGCGCAGGGCCTCGGCGGCTGCGATCGGATGGCGCTCGATGGCCGCCCGCTCGGCGGTCGTCGGCTTGCCGCCGCGCGAGGCCAACTGGCCCTGGAGCTCGACGATGGACATGTTCATCGTCAGCGCCGCGCACAGGAGGCTCTGGCGCTGCTCCTCGGTGTTCGACAGGCGCCGCGCGAGCAGGGCGCACACGGCGGCCACGTGCATCGCATGGGCCACGCCATAGGCCGAGAAGCGTCCGTGGTCGTACTGAACGACTGCGAAGATGAGCTCGTCCGCATGCTCGTCGGCGAGCTCTCCCACGCCCAACGCCAGCTCGGTGATCCTACTGCCCAGATCCTGGGGGCGCGACCGCAGCAAGGTGGCGAGCCTGCGCTCCATGGCCGCCCATCGTTCGAAGACGTTGCGGTACAGCGGCGCCACATCTCCGCCGCGCACGCGCAGCTCCGCAGCGTCGACGAACATGCCGCGCTCAAGCAGGGCATCGATGTCGTCGTCAGTGGCGAGGATCTGGCCGCGCGCGAGTAGCAGCTGGCCCGAGGCCGTGCGCACATTCCACGGCAGGGGGGCGCCCTTGCGCATCTGCGAGGCCACAGAGGTCAGTGACAGGAGTTCCATCGTCGTCCGGGAATTCGGTAGCAAGCGTCGACGCCGGCCGGTCGTTTCCGACCGAGACCCACCGCCTGACGGGCATGTACTGCGACTGCAACTGCAATCCAAACGCTGCGAGCGACGGCACTGCGGGCCCGTGGCTGCGACGTTTCTCCCTGCTGACTTGTATCCATCGATCGCTGCGCGGGTGCTTGGCGACGTGGTGACGCAACTCTAGGCATGCCGGGTCTGTCGATGCATGGGGCTTGGCCGGGGGTGCTGCATGCGAGCCGGGGCGCTGGGGATTTGTTCACGCGCGGTGGGGGTCGCGCTCGCTCGCGCTGTTGCGCATCCGCCGCATGCTGGAGCGCAAGTGCAGGCAGCAAAGAAAGTCCGCATGCCTGCCGCAATGATGACGCCTACGCTTGCGCAGCCGTTCCTCAGCCTGCACAGCCTGCACAGCCTGCACAGCCTGCACAGCCTGCACAGCCATTCGGCGCAGGACGTCCCTGTTGGGCTCGACGACCCGGCGCGCTGCTGTGACGCGGCGAAGCTGGAGTCGGCCTCATCCTTGCTCTCCAAGCTGAAGGTCTCGCTGCCCTCGCTGGCCTCGCCGGCATCCTGCTTCCTGCTTCCTGCATCCTGCTTCCTGGTCGAGATGAACGCCAGATCCGCTGGTCATTTCGTCTTGCTGTGGCCCCTTGCGCAGGAGCCGCCGCCGCTGCGCGGCGCGATTTGCGCGGTGCCCGTGGCGGCCGACGGCCTCTGTCAGCACGCCCCCCTGCCGTGGACCCGACCGCCCCGGGGCGCGGGCGAGGCGGCCGGCGCGCTGCCGGCACGCATGGTCTGCGATGGAGGAGGTGCCAGCTGCATGTGCCGCGAGCCGCTGCACGAGTCGGACAAAGGCTTCGTGATCTAACCCGCGAATCGGTGGATGCCCGGCCCAGTGCCCCCCAGCCAAGAGGGGGGGATCGAGAGGACTGGACTCGCAGAATTTTTCGGATTCCAGACCTCTTAGAACCGGAGACACCGTGACCCTATATTCGTTCAAGAAGACGCGCTGCGCCGCCGCAGTCCTGGCCCTGGCCGCCTGCGCCCAGGCCGGCGCCGCCGACATCGACACCGGCAACACCGACCTCACGATGCGCCTGGACACCACGGTGCGCTTCAATTTCGCGGAGCGCGTCCAGGCACGCGACACCAAGATCGGCAATTCGGCCATCGCAGACGAAGGCACCTACAGCTTCGACAAGGACCAGGCCGTGGCTGAGCGCTTCGACGTGCTCAGCGAGTTCGACCTCGTCTGGAAGAAGCGCTTCGGTGCGCGCGTGAGCGGCACCGCCTGGCGCGACTTCGCCTATGGCGCCACGAGCCAGAGCAACCCCAACCCGCCGTTCTCGGCCATCCCGAGCTACCCAAATCACGTCTACAGCCCCTACATCCAGCGCTTCTACGCGGGCCCCTCGGGCGAGTTCCTCGACGCCTTCGTCTTCGGCGGCACTGACATCGGCGACGTGCCCGTTCAGGCCAAGCTGGGCCGCCACACGGTGTACTGGGGCGAGTCGCTCCTGCTGAACGGCAATCTGCACAGCGTGGCCTACGCACAGAACCCGCTCGACCTGCAGAAGGGCTTTGCCACGCCGGGCGTCGAGGCCAAGGAGCTGTTCCGCCCCTTGAATCAGCTCTCGATGCAGGCGCAGGTGTCCAACGAGCTTTCGCTGGCTGGCCAGTACATGCTGGAGTGGGAGTCCTTCCGCTACCCCGAAGGCGGCACCTACCTCGGTCCGGTGGACTTCGCCTTCAACGGCCCGCAGCGCCAGTTCATCTCCGCGGGCCTGGGCTTTGCCGCCCACGGACCCGACGCGCAGCCCAAGCAGCACGGCGAATGGGGCCTGTCGGCACGCTGGAGCCCCGAGTGGCTGGACGGCACCCTGGGCTTTTACGTGCGTGACTTCGCGGACAAGATGCCGCAAAGCTTCATCACCAAGGTCGCGCCCAAGGCGAGCCAGTACAACCTCATCTACGCCGACGGCATCAAGCTCTACGGCGTGAGCCTGGCCAAGAGCATCATGGGCGTGAGCGTGGGCGCCGAGGCCTCGATCCGTCGCAACACGCCCCTGTCCGCCCAGGTGCTGGGCATATCACCGGGCCTGCCCGCGCAGGGCGAGACCAAGGGCCCGCGCGGCGACACCGCCCACGCGCTGGTCAACGCCATCGGCACCATCGCCAAGACGCCCGTGTTCGACTCCGCAAGCTGGATGGCCGAACTGACCTGGTCCGAGTACACCAAGGTGCGCAGCGGCGCCGACCTTTTCAATGCCGTGGGCTACAAGCCCTGCGTCGGCAAGGACATGTGGGACGGCTGCAGCACGCACTCATATGTTGGCATCGGCGCGGGCTTCACCCCGAACTGGTTCCAGGTCGTCCCCGGCGTGGACCTGAGCATGCCCCTGACTTACTCGGTGGGCCTCAAGGGCAATGCCGCCACCGTGTTCGGCGGCAACGAGAAGATGGGCAACCTCAGCGCCGGCTTCGGGCTGGACCTGCAGCAGCGCTATCGCATCGACATCAAGTACGTCGGATTCGTCGGCGCCTACAAGGACAACGGTACCGCCGTCACCTCGCAGAACGGCTTCACCACCCTGCTCAAGGACCGCGGCTTCATGAGCTTCACTTTCAAGACCACGTTCTGAGGAGACTGTCCATGAACGGCAAGACCACTTATTCCAACTTCCTGATCGCCCTGATGGCCGCCGGCTGCCTGCCTGCCTTCGCCGCCATCACGGCGGACGAGGCCAAGCAGCTCGGCACCACGCTGACCGCCGTCGGCGCCGAAAAGGCCGGCAACAAGGACGGCAGCATTCCCGCCTACACCGGCGGCCTGACCCAGGCGCCGCCCGGCTTCAAGGCCGGCGACGGCATCCGCCCCAACCCCTTCGCCGCCGACAAGCCACGCCTGTCCATCGATGCCAAGAACATGGCGCAGCACGCCGGGCAACTGACCGAGGGCACGAAGGCGCTGATGCAGAAGTACCCGAGCTTTCGCATCGACGTCTACCCGACCCAGCGCAGCGTCGCCTTCCCCAAGTGGCTGACCGACAACACGGCCAAGATCGCCGTCAAGGCCAAAACGCCGAACGACGGCCGCTCGATCGCCGAGGCGCACGCCGGCTTCCCCTTCCCCATCCCGAAGAACGGCTATGAGGCGATGTGGAACCACCTGCTGCGCTTCAACGGCCAGGCCTACGAGGCCAAATACCGCAACCTGACCGTGGACGCCAGCGGTCGCGCCGTGCTCGCCACCGAAGGCATGAGCGTGCAGGAGTATCCGTACTGGGATGCTTCCAAGACCAGCGCCGACACCTACTGGCGCATCAAGCTCAACTACACCGGCCCAGCCCGCCGCGCCGGCGAGGGTGTGCTGATCGTCGACCCGCTGGACATGGGTCAGAAGGAGCGCCGCGCCTGGACCTACCTGCCGGGCCAGCGCCGCGTCAAGGTGGCACCTGATCTCGCCTTCGACACGCCGAACCCGGGAACGGCCGGTGCGTCGACCTTTGACGACACCTTCCTGTTCAACGGTTCCATGGACCGCTTCGACTTCAAGCTCGTGGGCAAGAAGGAGATGTACGTTCCCTACAACGACTACGTGGCAGTCTACGGCGCCAAGCAAGACGATCTGCTCAAGCCCAAGCACCTGAACCCGGACCTCGTGCGCTGGGAGCTGCACCGCGTGTGGGTCGTCGAGGCGACGCTGCGTCAAGGCAAGCGCCATGTCTACAGCAAGCGCACCTTCTACCTCGACGAGGACTCCTGGGCCGTCCTGGCCGCCGAGTCCTACGACGCGCGCGGCCAGCTCTACCGCACGGGCTATGCGTACATGGCTCCAAGCTACGACCTGCCCGCGCCCTACACCGACATGTTCGGCATCTACGACCTCGTGAGCGGTATCTACTCGCTGACCGGCTTCACCGCCGAGACCGGCGGCCTGCGCCACACCAAGCCGCAGTCCGAGCGTGAGTGGTCGCCTGACTCGCTGGCCGGCGCCGGCGTGCGCTGAAGACGATGCGTGCCACGCTGTTGATGCTGGCCCTGGCCCTGGCCCTGGCCCTGGCCCTGGCCGCGGCCCTGCCCGCGGCCGGTGCTGCCGAGGGGGCTGCGTTTCGCGACGTGCTCGACACTCCGGCGCGCGAGAGCGCGCTGGCCGCGCACACGCCGCTCGCCGCCCTGGCCCGCGCCGGCAACGCCCTCGTGGCGGCCGGCTCCCGCGGCCATGTGCTGCGCTCGGAGGACGGCGGCGCGAGCTGGCACCAGGCCAGCGTGCCGGTGAGCTCCGACCTGGTGGCGCTGAGCTTCCCCGATGCACACAGCGGCTGGGCCGCCGGCCATGACGGCGTGATCCTGCACAGCAGCGACGGCGGTCGCAGCTGGCACCACCAGTTCGACGGCCGCATGCTCGGCCCGCAAGGAGCTGAGAACCCGCTGCTCGACATCTGGTTTGCCAACGCCGAGGAGGGCTGGGCGGTCGGTGCCTTCGGCCTGCTGCTGCACACCAGCGACGGCGGCCAGCATTGGCTGTCTGAGGAGGGTCTAAGCGACAACCCCAAGAAGCTGCACCTCTACGGCGTGCGCGGTATCGGTGGCCGCGTCTATGTCGTGGGCGAGCAAGGCCTGTTGCTGCGCCTGAGCGAGAAGGGACGCTACGAGGCCCTGTCCCAACCCTATGCCGGCACTCTGTTCGGCATCAGCGGGGACGGCGACACGCTGCTGATTCACGGCCTGCGCGGCCACGCGCTGCGCTCCTCCGACGCTGGCCGCAGCTGGGAGCCGCTTGAGACCGGCTTGCAGGTCGGCCTGACGGCCAGCAGCCGCACGCCCGATGGCCGCTGGCTGCTCGCCAGCCAGGCCGGTCATGTGCTGGTCAGCCGCGATGGCGCGCACAGCTTCGCTCCGCTGCTGCGCACCCAGCCGGTCTCGGCCCTGCTGGCCGGGCCCCAGGGCCTCGTCACCGCCGGCCCGCGCGGCGTGCTGGTCCAACCCTAACAAGCTTTTCCCATGCTCGCTCCGTCGTCCAAGGAGGCGCCGCCCGGCGCGCTCGAACATTTCGATCCGCGCACCGGCTCCGCCGTCGAGCGTCTGGTCTTCAACAACCGCCGCCTCTTCCTCGTGCTGTGCCTGCTCGTGAGCCTGCTGCTGGGCTGGGCGGCCGTGTCGAAGCTGCGCCTGAACGCCAGCTTCGAGAAGATGATCCCGCGCAGTCACCCCTACATCCAGGCCTACCTGGAGAACAAGGCCGAGCTGCGCGGCTTGGGCAACTCGTTGCGCGTCGTCGTGGCCGCGCGCGAAGGCGACATCTTCGGTGCCGCTTACGAGCAGGAGCTGCGCGAGATACACGACGAGCTCTTCCTCATGCCCGGCGTGGATCGGGCCTGGATGAAATCGCTCTGGGCACCGGGCGTGCGCTGGAACGAAGTCACGGAAGAGGGCTTTCGCGGCGGCCCCGTGATGCCCGACAACTTCGACGGCTCGCCCGTCACCACCGAGCAACTGCGCGCCAACATCGCGCGCGCCGGCATCGTCGGCAGCCTGGTCGGCACGGATTTCAAGTCCAGCATGCTCGTCGTGCCGCTGCTCGAGCGGGACGCCGACGGCCAGCCCATCGACTACCGCGCCCTGACTGCGGCGCTAGACGGGCTGCGCGCCAAGCACGAGGTCCGCGGCAAGGTGGACCTGCACGTGATCGGATTCGCCAAGCTGGTCGGCGAGCTGATCAAGGGCCTGCAGCAGGTGGCCCTGTACTTCGGCATCGCAGCTGCCGTGGCCGCCGTCATCCTCTGGGGCTACACGCGCTGCGTGCGCAGCACCGTGCTCGTGATCGCCTGCTCCCTGGTGGCGGTGCTGTGGCAGCTCGGCGCCGTGGCTCTGATGGGCTTCGAGCTCGACCCGTATTCCATCCTCGTGCCCTTCCTGGTCTTCGCCATCGGCGTGAGCCACGGAGCGCAGAAGATGAACGGCATCATGCAAGACATCGGCCGCGGCGCGCACCGGCTGGTGGCGGCGCGCTTTACCTTCCGGCGCCTGTTCATGGCCGGCCTCACGGCCCTGCTGGCCGACGCCGTGGGCTTCGGCGTGCTGATGGTCATCGACATTGCCGTCATCAAGGACCTGGCCCTGACCGCCTCGGTCGGCGTGGCCGTGCTGATCTTCACCAATCTGCTGCTGCTGCCGGTGCTGCTGTCCTATGTGGGCGTGAGCCCCGCTGCCGCGGCGCGCGCCCTGGCGGCCGAATCGCCCGAGGCCCCCACCAATCGCTTCTTCGCGAAGCTGGCGCGCTTCACCGAGCGGCGCTGGGCGCTCGCGACACTGGCCGTGGCCGCCCTGCTGCTGGGCGGCGCGTTCGCGGCGAGCCGGCACCTGCAAATCGGCGACCTCGACCCCGGCGCCCCCGAGCTGCGGCCCGAGTCGCGCTACAACCGCGACAACGCCTACATCACCGAGCACTACACGCTTTCCAGCGACACCTTTGCGGTGATGGTCAAGACGCCACCCGAGGGCTGCCTCAAATATGAGACCCTGATCGAGGCCGATCGCCTGGCCTGGTCGCTGCAACAACTGCCCGGCGTGCAGACCACGCTGGCGCTGACCAATGCCGTGCGCCAGATCACGGCCGGCGCCAACGAGGGCTCGCCCAAGTGGATGACGCTGGCGCGCAACCAGGACGCGCTCAACTACGCGGCCCAGCAAGCCAGCGTCAACAACCCGGATCTCTTCAACACCGAGTGCTCGGTGATGCCCGTGATCGCCTACCTGGCCGATCACCGCTCCGACACGCTGGCCGAGGTCTCGGCCGTGGCAGAGGCCTTCGCCCGCGAGCACGACACGGCCGATCGCCACTTCCTGCTCGCCGCCGGCAGCGCTGGCATCGAGGCTGCGACCAATGTCGTGGTGAAGAAGGCCTGGGACCAGATGCTGCTGCTCGTCTACGCGGCCGTGGTCGGCCTGTGCTTCCTGACCTTCCGCTCCTGGCGCGCCGTGGTCGTGGCCGTGGTGCCGCTGGTCATCACTTCGGTGCTGTGCGAGGCGCTGATGGTGGGGCTGGGCCTGGGCGTCAAGGTGGCCACACTGCCGGTGATCGCGCTGGGCGTGGGCATCGGCATCGACTACGCGCTCTACCTGCTCTCCGTGCAGCTGGCCGAGCAGCGCGCCGGCCGGACGCTGGCCGAGGCCTATCGTCGCTCGCTGCAGTTCACCGGCAAGGTGGTCGTGCTCGTGGGCGTGACCCTGGCCGCGGGCGTGGCGACCTGGGCCTTCAGCCCGATCAAGTTCCAGGCCGACATGGGCCTGCTGCTGGCCTTCATGTTCATGTGGAACATGGTGGGGGCGGTGCTTCTGATTCCTGCCCTGTCGCATTGGCTGCTGCGCGGGGAACGCGGTGTGGTCGGCTAGCGATTCGTTCACCGACTCCTGGCAGCGCCTGCGGACCTCGCAGGCCTTGCTGCTGGGCACGGCTTTGCTGGCCTTGGTGGCGCTGCCACTCTGGAGCATCCTCAACGACCGCTCCGTGGCCCTTCAGGTCGAGCAGGAGAACACGCTGCGTCTGGCGGAGAGCCTGCGGGCCCATGTGGGCGCCCTGCTGGAGCAATCCGAATTCAGCCTGCGCGGTGTGGAGGCCGATCTGGTGGGTACCTATGCGCCCGGCCGCTCGCAGCAGATCCGCGCGCTGCGCCAGGCCATGCGCTACGACTCGCTCTCCAGCGCGCTGGGCGTGCTCTCCGACGACGGCCTGGTCATGGTCGCGTCCGATGGTGCCGAGATCACAGACGCCGAGCTCGAGCGGCGCGTGCGCGCCTCTCCCGAGCAGCCCTTCCAGTTCCTGCCGGCCCTGCGCTCGGCGAACTGCCGGGACTGGTGCCTGCCCCTGATCATGCAGGGGCAGGGACGGCGCGTGGTGGCCCTGGTCGCCGTGCGGGCGCTGCTGGGTACGCAAGACAGCGTGCGCATGGTGGCCGGCGCCTATGTGGGATTCGCGACGCCGAGCGGACAGCGCCTTTTTCAGTACGACGCCGGCCGCCGCGAAATCAGCTGCGACGCGCGCCCGGTCAACGAGCGCTTCTTGCAAGGTGAACGCGGCACCTTTGAGGCCGCCGCGCGCCTGAGCGGCGAGCCCACGCTGTTTGGCTACTCGCGTGCGCTCGGGCAGCCCTTCATCGCCGCGGTGGGCGTGCCGCGGCGCATGGTGGACGATGCCTGGCGCGCCCGCGCCGCCGCTCCGCTGGCCCTGCTGCTCGTGGCCACGGCCAGCATCGCCTTCCTGGGCCTGCGCCTGCTGCGCGCGCGCCGCGCCGAGCGTGCCTACATGCGCCGGCAGCAATACCTGTCCAGCCACGACGACGTCACCGGCCTTCTCAACCGCAGCACCTTCGAGCGCGCGCTGCAGCGCAGTGTGCAAGGCGAACGACTGGGCCGCTTCGCCGTGCTGTTGATCGGTATCAATCAGTTCAACGAGATCACCGGCACACTCGGCCATCGTGTGGGCGATGCTGCGATCGCGGCCGTGGCAGAACGCCTGCAGGCGCATTTCGACGCGAAGCGCTGCACGCTGGCGCGCGTGGGCGGCAGCGAGTTCGCCGTCAGCCTGCCGCTCGGCGACGGCATGGAGGAGGTCGAGCAAGCCTGCCTCGTCGCCCGTGAGGCCCTGGCCTCGGCCATCGTCGTGGACGGCATCGCCCTGCAGTTGAGCGCCAGCACCGGCGTGGCCTTGCACCCCGAGGACGGCACGGATTCGCGCGAGCTGCTGCGCCTTGCAGACATTGCCATGCACGCGGCACGGCGCACGCGTCTGCAGCAGCTGCGCTACGCGCCGTCCCAGGAACGCTTCAGCACGCAGTTGCTCGCGCTCAAGGTGGATCTGGCGCAGGCGCTGCGCCATGAAGGGCTCTCTCTGGTTTACCAGCCCAAGGTCGAGCTGGCCACGGGGCAGCTGTGCGGCGTGGAGGCCCTGGCGCGCTGGCAGCATCCGCAGCACGGCTTCGTTTCGCCAGCCGAATTCGTGCCCCTGGCCGAGACCTGTGAGCTGGTCCATCCCTTCACCGAGCAGGTGCTGTGCCTGGCGCTGCGCCAGTGCGCGCAATGGCTCGCCGCAGGTTGGCGCGTGCCGGTGGCCGTCAACGTCAGCGTCAACAACTTGATGAACGCCGCCTTCGTGACCCGCACGCAGGAGCTGCTGCAGCTACACGGTGTGGCTCCCGAGCTGCTCGAGATGGAAGTCACCGAGGGCGCGCTGATGCGCAACCCCGAGACCGCTCTGGCGCGCCTGAGCGAGCTGCGCGCCCTGGGCGTGCGCCTGTCCATCGACGATTTCGGCAGCGGCTATGCCTCGTTGGGGTATCTGAAAAAGTTGCCGGTGGACGTGCTCAAGATCGACAAGAGCTTCACCACCGACTTGATCGGCGACGCAGCCAATCGCCTGATCGTGCGCTGGACCATCGGCCTGGCCCAGGGTCTCGGGCTCAAGGTCGTGGCCGAGGGCGTGGAGTCGGCCGAGGTGGCCGAGCTGCTGCGCAGGAAGAACTGCGACATCGGCCAGGGCTATCACTTCGGCCGGCCGATGCAGGCCGGGGCGCTGGAGCATCAGTGGCTGCTCAGCCGCTCGATCAGCTCCGTCGCCATTGGCCAGTCGCCATAGCCCGAGGCCGGGTTCAGGTGACCAACTTTGCCGAGGTCCACGAGTTCGCTGCCCCAATCGTGGGCCAGGGCGCTCACGCGCATGAAGCTGCCCAGCGGGTCGTCGCGGCTGGCCGCAACGAGGGAGCGAAATGGCAGCGGCTGGCGCGGCACGGGCAGCCAGCCGCCGGCTTGCAGCTGCGCGAGGGTCGGATAGCCGGCCGGCAGGGGGCGATCAAAGTCCGGCGGCGTGGCCAGCAGCGCGCCGAGGACGGGGCGCTGGGTCTGCTGCGCCCAGTGCGCGACCATGATGCAGCCGCCGCTGTGTGCCACGATCACGAGCGGGCCGATGATGGAACGCGCGGCCTCCTCGATCGCCGCGACGCGGCGTGCGCAGTCCAGATCCTCGCGCCCCATGGGCGGCACGCTGAGCACCTGAGGCAGCTTTGGCGCGAGCAGTTGCTGCCAGTGCTGGGGCACGTCCTCCCGCAGGCCCGGGACGATCAGGACAGTGACATCCATCGCCCGACTCACGCGGCCTTGTGCAGGAAGCCTTGCTGGGCACCGCGGCGATTGGGCGCAAAGCCATTGGCAGCCAGGGTCTCCTCCACGGTGTCGTAGAACACGCCGATCTTGCAGATCTCGCGTGCTTCCTTGGCGTTGGCGACCTCTCGGCCGAATTCGCGCGAGACGCGCACCAGCTGCTCGATCTGCTGCACGGTCGTCATCTTCTCGGTGCGCGACTGGTTCCAGAGGTTGTCCTCGATGCCGCAGCGCACGTGCAGTCCCATGGCAATGCCCATCATGTTGATCGGCAGCACGTTGCGCATACTGCTCTCCACCGTCAGCATCGTGCCGTCAGGGATGGCGCGCAGGAAGTTCGAGAGGCTGTAGATCGTCGGCTGGTCCATGCCGCCGCCGATGGCGACCCAGTTGCACACCAGCGGACCCTTGTAGATGCCGCGGCGGATCAGCCGCTCGACGGTCTCGAAGCTGTTGATGTTGTAGAACTGGAAGGCGCTCTGGATGCCGGCCTTGGTCAGGCGCCGCACGTGTTCCTCGATGAAGCTGGGCTGCGACGGGACAATCATCTCCGTGTACGCACGGTAGTTCTCGGGCAAGGCGAGCGAGGTGCCGGCGATGTCGGCCGCTTCCATCTGCTCGAGCACGTTCATCTGCGTGGTGTTGACAGTCACCGTCACCTGGTCCGGCTTGGGGTCGAGTTCGGCCAGCATGTGGCGCGTGTCGTCGGACAGCCACTTGGCCGCCGCGCCCTCGTTCTCGGGCGCGAAGGAGATCGAACCGCCGACCTGGATGATCATCTCCGGCACGGCCTTGCGCACGCCGGCAATCAGCTCGTTGAACATCGACAGCCGCTTGCTGCCCTTGCCGTCCAGCTCGCGCACATGCAGATGCAGCACGGTGGCGCCGGCGTTGTAGCAGTCCACGGCCTTCTGGATCTGGGCCTCCATCGTCACCGGGATGTCCTCGGGGAAATCGGAGGGAATCCATTCGGGGCCATAGGGCGCGGCGGTGATGACGAGCTTGTCCTGGTTCTCAGGGAAGAGGGAACCGTCGAGGAAGTTCATGGCGTGCTCCTTGTCAGTGCAGGGGATGAGGCCGAGGGGCCGATGCCATGCAGAGTAAGGAGCGGGAGGGGTGATTTCCCCCCCATTGCAGAGGGGGTCGGCCGCCCACAAGACCCTAGACAAGCGGGGGCAGGATTCCGAGGATGCGCGCCCGCGCCACGGCTTGTTTGCGGGTGCCGGCGTCGAGCTTGGAGAAGAGATTCTTCACATGCCACTTGACGGTTTCTTCGCCCACTTGAAGCGCCAGCGCCACTTCCTTGTTGGAGAGGTTGCGACCGAGCAGTTCCAGCACCTCGCGCTCCTTGGGCGTGAGGGCGGTGACGTTGGCCGCGCCGGCCCGGGCCGGCGCGGGCGTGGCGCCCGCCGGGGGTGTCGCCGAGGGCCGCAGCACCGCAACTGCCTCGGGCGGGTTGGCCTGGCTGGCCCAGTTGCCGAGGTCCGGGTGTGCGTCGGAAAACACTCGCTGCAAGCCCAGGCTTGCCGCCAGCCCCAGCACCTCCTGCATCAGGGGCAGGGCGTCGCGCTCGCTGCAGCGGTCCAGGGCGAAGGCGCGCAGGCCCAGGGCCTCGATGCGAAAGCGCTGAAGGTGCAGGGTCTGGGCGCCGCCGGCGGCCTGCTCAAGCGCTCCGATCGCCGCCCGCCACTCGCGGGCGGCCAGGGCCGCGTGGCCGCGCGCCAGTGCCAGTTGCATGCGCACGCCGCGTTGCCAGATCGGTCCGCAGGTGCGCTCGTGCTCGCGCACGGTCGCCTCGAGTTGTTCGAGCAGGACCTTGCAGGTCTCCCCGCGGTAGTGGCTCGCGTGCAGCCGAAGCTGCTCGGCCAGGCTGACAATGATGAGGCGGGGCAGCCCGCGCGCGGCGCCCACGGCGCCCAGGGCGGCGAGAAGTTCCAGAGCACGGTGCTCGACGCCTGCGGCCGAGGCCATTCGGGCCAGGGTGCGATAGGCGAGCATGACGATGTCGGGCAATCCGCTGCGCTCGATCACGTCGAGCCGGTGCGCGAGCAGCGCCTCGGCCTCCTCGGGGCGCCCCTGCTCCCACAGGCAGCTTGCCAGCAGCACGGCTTGCATGCAGGCGAAGGGGCTGCGCCGCCCGAGCTGCGATTCGGCGCGGGCGAGCGAGGGCTGCAGCTGCGCCT
The DNA here is from genome assembly GCA_019234295.1 of Roseateles sp. Taxonomy (GTDB): domain Bacteria; phylum Pseudomonadota; class Gammaproteobacteria; order Burkholderiales; family Burkholderiaceae_C; genus JAFALK01. The sequence goes on along the minus strand of JAFALK010000028.1, from coordinate 12,413 downwards.
CGGCAAGCCGAACCTGGCCCTCCCACACATAGGACAGGCCCTGGATCAGATCGGCCCAGAAGCCCACATAGCGCAGACCCTGGCCGCCGCCCGAAGGCAGGCTCTGGCGGGCTGCGGCCGGTTGGCCCAGCAGCAAGGCGCGGAAGGCGTTGCGGTTGGCGTGCACGGCCAGCAGCATCGGGTCGCTCAGGGGCGGCTTCTCGACCCAGGGATCGTGCAGGGCGAGGAAGCGGTCGGGGTCGTCGGCGAAGATGGCAGCGCTGCCAAGCACCAGGGCGCATTCGCAGCGCAGGGCGGCATCGGCGCCGCCGCCGGCCAGCAGGCGTTCGACACGCTCGCCGGCCTCGGCATGACGCTCGCTGGTGGCCAGCGACCAGGCGGCGGCCAGCTGCAGTCGGGGCCGCTGCTCTAGCGCCTCGGGCGGCAGGCGGTCCAACCACTCGCGCACTTCGCCCTGGCGGCCGCGCTGGGTCAGCGCCTCGTAAAGACTGCGCTCGGCCAGATCCAGGGCCTGGGTACGTTCGCCGGCCTGCCAGGCGTGGCGGGCCGCAGCCTCGAGCTGGCCCTGCTCCAGGAACCAGGCGGCCGCGCGTGCATGCAGCGCGGCGCGTTCGGCCACCGGGCGCTGCTGCACGTGCTCGCGCAGTTGCTCGCGCGCCAGCGCGTGCAGGCGCAGCCACTCGCCCTGCTCGGCCTGGCTCAGCAGCGGCGTGTCGCGCGCCAGCCTGGCCAGGCGCGCGGGGGCGTCCTCGGCGCCGCTGAGCCGGCGGCACAGCGCGGGATGGAGGTGGTCGACGATGGAGCCGTCTTCGAGCAGGCGCAGGTCTTCGCTGGAGAGCTGGCGCAGCAGCAGCTCGAGCAGGCGCTCGCGCTGCGGGCTCTGGCCGGTACCGAAATCGTCGTGCCGCTCGCGCAGGCTGCGCAGGTCCGCTCCCGCGGCGGCGGGTGCCAGCAGCAGCTGCAGGCCCAGCGGCCATCCTTCGCAGAGTTCGTGCAGCTGAGCGGCGAGGTCCAGGTCGGCCTCGCCGCTGGCCAGCAGGCGCATCAGGGCGAGGGTCTCTTCCAGGGAGAAGCGCAGCTCAGCCGGCCCGAGCGTGCGGGCCTGACCGTAGGCGATGAGGTCGCCGAGGCCCAGATCGCAATCACTGCGCGCCGCGACGATGCAGCGCAGATTGGGCGGCTGATTGTGCAGCAGGTAGGCGAGCAACTCGCGCGTGCTGGTTGGCAGGCGATCCGCCTCGTCGATCACGAGCACGACATTTGTCGCCAGGTGGGCGAGTTCGGCCAGCCAGCGGGTCAGGCCTTCGAGCGGCTGCTCGCGGGTGGAGCCCAGTAGATCTTCCAGCAGCGCCTGGCCGAAGCCGGGCCAGCCGGCGCCGCCGCGCAGCGCGAGCGTCAGGCCCTGCAGCAGCCGCGCGCCATCGTCATGCGGCTGGCAGGCGAACCAGCCCACGGCTGTGCCGCGGGCGATCAGATCGAGCCGCCACTGCGCCAGCAGGGAAGTCTTGCCGAAGCCGGCGGGCGCCTGCAGCAGCAGGATTGGCGTCTCGCGAAGCCAGGGCCTGCCCGCCGCCAAGGCCTGGCGCGTCAACAGCTGCCTGGACACGCGCGGTGGCGTCACCTTGAGCAACAGATCAGGGGCAGGCTGGAATGCGGTCAAAGTGCTTGGATGGGAGGGGGGTGCTTCGTATCCTAGTCCAGTGCAACGATAGTCCGAGATGACCGAGATGACCGAGATGACCGAAAAACCGAAACCGCCCCGGCCCACGCTCTCCCTGGAGGCGTCCTATCGCAACGCGCTCTACGAAGTGGCCGGCGATGATCCCCTCGTCCTGCGCATCGGCGCCGCCGTGCCGCTGAGCTGGCTGCAACACCGAGGTGCGCACAGCGCCACCCTGATCACGGCCTGGAATCCTTTCAGCCGCGAACTCCCTGAGCCCGTCAACCTGGCCCGGCTCCAGCAGCTGAGGCGGGCGGTGGACGCCGCGGGCTTGCGCCACCTGCCCGCGCGCGGCTGTGACCCTTCGGGTCTTTGGACGCCCGAGCCGGGCCTGTGCGTGCTGGACTTGGCCGAGGCGTTGGCCGGCGAATGGCTGCGCGAGTACGAGCAGTTCGCGGCCGTCGTCGCCGATGCCCGCGGTTGCCGCCTGCTCTGGCATCCCGAGGTCACGGCGCCGTCGACCGAGGCTTGACGGGCCGGCCGCTCAGCGCGCGCGGGGCGCGGAGGCAGCGCCAGCCGCTTTCAGCGCCGCAGCGTGAAGGCTCGCCATGTGATACGGCTCGGGCTGCTTTCCGTCGCAGCCGCCGCGCGGGCAGGCGCGGTCCCACCAGCCGCCATGCTGACTGTCCATGAACTGCGCGCGCACCAAGCCGAGCGTCTGGTCCATGCGGCGCCACAGATCCGGGCGCGGCTCGGCGCCGGCCGCAGCGATCAGGCCGTGCAGGCATTCAAGCTGCTGCCAATAAACCTTCCCCCGCTCCATGCCGTCGGAGTAGATGCGCTCGAAGGCTCCGCCGTCAATCTCGTCGTAGCCCTGCCTGAGCGCGTACAGCAGCAGCCGCTCGGCCACCGGACCGTAGATGTCGGAGACGCCCTGAGCCTGGGCCGAGTAGAGCAGGTGTACCCATTCGAACTGATGGCCGACTTCCACATAGCCGCCCGCCTCGTGCGTGGGCAGGGGCTTCCAGCCTTCGTCGTACCACTCGGGGATATAGGCGCTGCCGTCGGGCAGGCCCTGCATGAGCCGGTTGACGACGAAGTCGCCAAGCGCGCGCGTGTCCTTCTTGACGCCGGGGTCGTCCGTGACCTGTCCGAGCGCGAGCAGCGCCTCGAACATGTGCATGACCGGGTTCTGCGTGCGGTTCTTCGACTCGGGCACGAAGCTGCGCGTCGTCACCTCGACCAGGCCGCCCTGGGCGTCGCGCATGCCGCCCGAGATCTCCTGCCAGGCCTGCTGGGCCGCCTGGCGGTAGCGGGCTTCGCCGGTGATGCGCGCCATGTGCGAGAGCGCCAGAAGCGCAAAGGCCTGGCCATAGGCGCGCTTGCGATCGGCGACGACCTGGCCATCCTCCGACACCACGTTGAAGAAGCCGCCCTGCACGGGGTCATGGAAATGCTCGAGGAGGAAGTCGGTGCCGCGCCGTGCGGCCTGGAGATAGCGAGGGTCTCGCGTGAGCTCGTAGCCCATGGCCATGGAATAGATCATGCGGCCCTGCATAGTGAGCTCCAGGCGCGCCGGACCCTGGCCGCCTTCGGCCTTCCAGTCGCGGCTGATTGCGGTGCGAAACAGGCCCGAGGGGTTGGGGCTGACTTGCAGCCAGTGCTCGAGCAGCTTCGCCATGGCCTCGCGATGCCACGCGGCGTCGATGGCGCGCTCCGGCTGGGTGGTGCGCTCGCAAGCGGCAAGCAAGAGAACGCACAACAGGAGGGCGGTGAGGCGGCGCGGCATGCCGCGGATCTTAGGGGGCCTTGGGCATGTGGCGGCCGAGCTCGAGCTTGGCCAGCGCGTTGCGATGCACCTCGTCCGGCCCGTCGGCAAAGCGCAGCGTGCGCTGGTGGGCCCACATCATGGCCAGGGGCGTGTCCTGTGAGATGCCCATGGCGCCGTGGACCTGAATGGCCCAGTCGATCACCTTGAGCGCGATGTTCGGCGCCACGATCTTGATCATGGCAATCTCGGCCTGCGCGGCCTTGTTGCCCACCGTGTCCATCATGTGGGCGGCCTTGAGCGTGAGCAGCCGCGCCTGCTCGATCATGCAGCGCGCCTCCGCGATGCGCTCCTGCGTGACGGTCTGCTGGGCGATGGTCTTGCCAAAGGCGGTGCGGGCCACGGCGCGGGCGCACATCAGCTCCAGCGCGCGCTCGGCGGCGCCGACGCTGCGCATGCAGTGGTGAATGCGTCCCGGGCCCAGCCGGCCCTGCGCGATCTCGAAGCCGCGGCCCTCGCCGAGCAGGATGTTGCCGGCCGGCACGCGAACGTTCCTCAGCTCGATCTCCATGTGGCCGTGCGGCGCGTCGTCATAGCCGAAGACGCTCAGCGCGCGCTCGACGGTGATGCCGGGCGCGTCGGCGGGCACGAGGATCATGGACTGCTGAGAGTGGCGCGGCGCCTGGGGGTCGGTCTTGCCCATCACGATGTACACGGCGCAGCGCGGATCGCCCGCGCCGGAGGACCACCATTTGCGGCCGTTGATCACGTACTCATCGCCGTCGCGGACGATGCTGCACTGGATGTTGGTGGCATCGCTGGAGGCCACGTCGGGCTCGGTCATCAGGAAGGCTGAGCGGATCTCGCCGCGCAGCAGGGGCTCCAGCCATCGATCCTTGATCGACTCGCTGGCGTAGCGCTCCAGAGTCTCCATATTTCCGGTATCCGGGGCCGAGCAGTTGAAGACCTCGGCCGCCCAGACCACACGCCCCATGATCTCGCACATCGGTGCGTATTCGAGATTGGACAGGCCCTCGGGCGCGCGCTGGGACTTTGGCAGGAAGAGGTTCCACAGCCCGGCCGCTCGCGCCAGCGGCTTGAGCTCTTCGATGACCCGCGTCGGCTGCCAGGCATTGCCGGCGGCCCGGTTCGCTTCGATCTCAGCGAGGTAGCGGGCCTCGTTGGGATAGATGTGGGCGTCGAAAAAGCCGAGCAGGCGCTCACGCATCTGCTGGACCTTGGGGCTGTAGTCGAAGTTCATGGCAGCAAGTGTGCGCTCAAGCGCGCGCCGCCGGTGTCGCAAAGGCGTCTTCAGGGGCCGGGGAGGGACTGGCGTTGAATTCAGATGCGACGTCTGCGCAACTCCCAGGCCAAACCGCCCAGGCCCAGCGCGAGGAGGCCCCAGCTCCCAGGTTCAGGTACCGCGGCAATGGTGCGGGTGAAGGTGCAGGAAGGGGCCAGTGAGGGACAGGTGGCGTCGAAGAAGGAGATGCCCGTCAGGGCCACCGTATTGCCCGAGCCGTCGAGGCCGGTGCCCGTGACCGTCAGTGCGAGCTCGGCGTTGAAGAGGTTGTAGGTCTGGCCAGGGACTGCGCCGGCTGCGCTCGGGTAGAAGGTGCCTGCCAGCACGCTCACGCTGCTGCCGGCACTGATGTGAACCAGGCCGTTCGCATCGGCGATCGATTGGAATCCGGGGCCGGACGCTATTCCATAGGGGGAGGTGTTGCAAACCATCGTGGTGGCAGCACCATCCGTGCACGTTTCGCCGAAGCCGATGGAAGCGCTGGAATAGCTCGTGAAAGTTCGATTGGTGAAGCTGCTGTCGAAGCCTGTGGTCGGGATGTCGCTCGCAGCGAAGCCCCAGGGAAAGCCAGCGTTCGGGTCGAAAACGAAATCGGACTGACCTGCAGGGACCGATACGGTCAACCACAGGGGGATGGGGTCATGAGCTCCGATCGGCGCGGCCGTTGGTTGCGTAAAACTCAAGACGACGTCGGGCGTGGCGTGACTCCATGCACTGCTGATCAGAGCTAGGCTCGCGATGACAAGCTTTTTCATTGTTGTGGCGCATCCCTTTAAGAAGACGGGGCGATTGTTCAAGCGCTGCTTGACCGGTGCCATAGGAAAATTACCCGACTGTCCTGTACTCGCCCACAAGCCACCCGAACAAGGGGTCTGAGCTGCAAGACGAATTCAGGCTGAACTCAGCAGCTTCTCTTCCGCCATCGTCAAGGCTTCGGGTATTCCCGAGAGCACGAGCGTGTCGCCCCCGTTCAGGCGCAAGTCATCACTGCTGCGCACGACGGCCCCGCTTTTGCGCCGGATCGACAGCACGCTGACTTCGAGCGAGTGCAGTGCCAGCTCATTGAGCGATATGCCCGTGAACGGGCTGTTCGCGGGTAGCGTGACGGACCGCAACCGAGCCTGACCACGCTCCTCCAGACCATCGTCATCGGCACCGTGGAAGTAGCCGCGCAGCAGCCCGTAGCGCGCCTCGCGCGCCTGCTGCACCACACGGATCACGCGGCGCATGGGCACGCCCACGAGGGCCAGCGCGTGGCTGGCCAGCATCAGCGAGCCCTCGATGGCCTCGGGCACCACTTCGGCGGCGCCGGCCTCGCGCAGCCGCTCGAGGTCGCTGTCGTCAATGGTGCGCACGATCACGGGCACTTGCGGTGCATGGGCGCGGGTGAGGCGCAGGATCTTCAGTGCCGAAGGCGTGTCGTGGTACGTCACGACCACGGCCGCGGCGCGTGCCAGGCCGGCGGCCATCAGGCTGGACAGGCGAGCCGCATCGCCGAAGACCACGTTCTGGCCCGCCGCCGTGGCCTGGCTCACGCGGTCGGGGTCGAGGTCCAGGGCCACATAGGGGATGCGCTGGCTTTCCAGCAGGCGCGCCAGGTTCTGGCCGCTGCGGCCATAGCCGCAGATGACGGTGTGAGCCTCGGTCTTGATGGACTTCTTGGCGATCATCGTCAGCTGAAGCGATTGCATCATCCAGTCGCTGCTGGAGAGCCTCATCACGATGCGGTTGCTGTAGGTGATCAGCAGTGGCGTGGCCAGCATGGAGATCACCATGCTGGCGAGCACGGGGCTGATCCACGGATCGCGCAGGAGGCCCTGCTGCACGCCCAAGGTCAGCAGCACGAAGCCGAACTCACCGGCCTGGGCCAGGTACAGGCCGGTGCGCAGTGCCACGCCCGTGGGCTCCTTGAAGACCTTGGCCAAGCCCGCGACCAGGGCGAACTTCACGAGCACAGGCACGAGCGACAACAGGATCACCAGCGGCCATTGCGAGATCAGCGCGCGGCCGTCGAGCTGCATGCCGATGGTGATGAAGAACAGGCCCAGCAGCACGTCGTGGAAAGGGCGGATGTCGGTTTCCACCTGGTGCTTGTATTCGGTCTCGGCGATCAGCATGCCGGCCACGAAGGCGCCCAGGGCCATGGAGAGGCCGGCCTTGTCGGTCAGCCAGGCCAGGCCCAGGGTCACGAGCAGCAGGTTGAGCATGAAGAGCTCGTCGCTCTTGCGCCGCGCCACCAGGGTCAGCCACCAGTGCATGGCCTTCTGGCCGCCCATGAGCAGCAGGCCCAGCACCGCGGCTGCCTTGAGCCCGGCCCAGGCCAGCGAGCTGGCCATTTCCGAGGCGCCGCTGTTCAGGGCCGGGATGACCACCAGCAGCGGGACCAAGGCCAGGTCCTGGAACAGCAGCACGCCCATGACGGCGCGGCCATGCGGGCTGTCCAGCTCGAGCCGCTCGGCCATCAGCTTGACCACGATGGCCGTGCTGCTCATCGCCATGGCCGCGCCGAGTACCAGGGCACCGCGCCAGTCCAGGTCCCAGGGCAGGTGGGCCCAGGCGAGCCCGAATTGCAGCATCGCGTTGCCGGCCATGGAGCCCAACACGGTCAGGATCACCTGCGCCAGCCCCAGCCCGAAGACCAGGGTGCGCATGCTGCGCAGCTTGGGCAGATTGAATTCCAGCCCGATGACAAACATCAGGAAGACCACGCCAAATTCGGCCAGGTAGTGCATGCCGGGGCTGTCGTTGCCCAGGGCCAGCGCGTGCGGCCCGATCAGCACGCCCACGACCAGGTAGCCCAGCATCGGCGGCAGCTTGGCCAGCCGGCAGGCCACTACGCCCAGCACGGCTGCGACGAGGTAGAGCAGGGCCAGCTCAAGCGAGGTGATCATGAGGCGATGGTAATGGCCCGTCCCCCCGGGACAAACGTCGGGCGTGGCGACGTGGACTCCTGGGGAATACCCACCCTTATGCGCAAGGCGCATAAGGGCATGAATACACGGCTTGCACTTTCTCGGGCGCGAAGCGAGGCTTCGCGATACCGTTCGCCTCACCGAAATTTGAGGAGTCAAGCATGTCCAACCTCTCGTTTGTTTCGCCCTCCCGAAACAGCCCCTGGGGCACGTATCTGGCGCAGATCGATGCGGTCGAACCGTATCTGGGTCGCCTGCAGCGCTGGGTCGAGACCATGCGCCGCCCCAAGCGCGCGCTGATCGTCGACATTCCCATCGAGCTCGACAACGGCAGCATTGCCCACTTCGAGGGTTACCGCGTCCAGCACAGCCTGACCCGCGGCCCGGGTAAGGGCGGCGTGCGCTACCACCCTGACGTCACGCTGGAAGAAGTGATGGCCCTGTCGGCCTGGATGACGATCAAGAATGCCGCAGTGAACTTGCCCTATGGCGGCGCCAAAGGTGGCATTCGCTTTGATCCCAAGCTTCATTCCATGAAGGAGCTCGAGAAGATCACGCGCCGCTACACGAGCGAGATCGGCATCATCATCGGCCCGCAGCAGGACATCCCGGCCCCCGACGTCAACACCAACGGCCAGATCATGGCCTGGATGATGGACACGTACTCGATGAACGCTGGCGCCACGGCCACCGGCGTCGTCACCGGCAAGCCCATCCCGCTGGGCGGCTCGCTGGGCCGTGTGGCTGCCACCGGCCGCGGCGTGTTCGTGATCGGCCGCGAGACCATGCGTCGCATGAACGTGCCTATGGAAGGCGCGCGCGTGGCCGTACAAGGCTTCGGCAACGTGGGCTCGATTGCTGCCAAGCTCTTCGCAGCCAGCGGCGCCAAGATCGTCGCCGTGCAAGACCACACCGGCACCATCCTCAACGAGCAGGGCTTTGACATGGCCGACTTGCTCGACCACGTGGCCAAGACCGGTGGCGTGGCCGGCTTCAAGGGTGGGGACAAGATCGACAACGAAGACTTTTGGGATGTGAAGACCGACGTGCTGATCCCGGCCGCGCTTGAAGGCCAGATCACGCAGGCCCGCGCCCAGCGCATCAAGGCCCGCATCGTGCTCGAAGGCGCGAACGGCCCGACCACCCCGGACGGCGACGCCGTGCTGGCTGACCGTGGCATTCGCGTTGTGCCCGACGTGATCGCCAATGCCGGCGGCGTCACGGTCTCGTACTTCGAATGGGTGCAGGATTTCTCGTCCTTCTTCTGGACCGAAGACGAGATCAATGTCCGCCTGGACAAGATCATCACCGGCGCCTTCAAGCACATCTGGGAAACGTCGGAGCAGCACCGCATCAGCCTGCGTACGGCGGCCTTCGTGGTTGCGTGCACCCGGGTGCTGGAGGCGCGCGAGGAACGCGGTCTGTACCCCTGATTCGGGCGTGGGGCGCGGCGGCAGCCCCTAAACTTGCGGGATGTCCGAACCGTCCGAACAGTCTGCACCGATGAGCGCCCGTGCGCTCGAAGTGGCCCGGGAGGCGCTGCGCATCGAAGCCAGCGCCCTCCTCGAGCTGGGGCCTCGCCTCGGCGAGGCTTTCACCGCCGCCCTGCACACCATCTTGCAATGCCGCGGCCGCGTGGCCGTGATGGGCATGGGCAAGAGCGGTCACGTGGGACGCAAGATCGCGGCCACCCTGGCCTCGACCGGCACGCCCGCGCTCTTTGTCCACCCGGCCGAGGCCAGCCATGGCGACCTCGGCATGGTGACGGGCGAGGACGTGGTGCTCGCCCTGTCGAACTCTGGCGAGAGCGACGAGCTCAACGCCATTTTGCCGGTCCTGAAGCGTCTGCACGTCCCCATCATCGCGATGACGGGTGGCGCCGATTCGAGCCTGGCCCGCCACGCCAATCACGTGCTCGACAGCGCCGTGGCCGAGGAGGCCTGCCCGCTCAAGCTTGCGCCCACGGCCAGCACCACGGCGCAGATGGCGCTGGGCGATGCGCTGGCGGTGGCCCTGCTCGATGCGCGCGGCTTCAAGCCCGAGGACTTTGCCCGCTCGCATCCCGGCGGCGCTCTGGGCCGCAAGCTGCTGACCCATGTGCGCGACCTCATGCGCAGCGGCGAGGCCCTGCCGCGCGTGACGGCCGAGACGCCCTTCACTGAAGTCATGCGCGCGATGTCGGCCGGCGGCCTGGGCATGGCCGTGCTCGTGGACGCCCAAGACCGGGTCGAGGGCATCTTCACCGACGGCGACCTGCGCCGCCTGATCGAGAAGGGGCAGGACCTGCGCGCCCTGAAGGCCGTTGACGTGGCGCACCCGAAGCCGCGCACCATCGGCGCTGAGGCGCTGGCCGTCGATGCGGCCGACCTCATGGAAGACGCGCGCATCACCGTGGTCCTCGTGGTGGACGGTGAGCGTCGCCTGCAGGGCGCCATCTCCATCAACGATCTCATGCGCGCCAAGGTCATCTGATGAAGCCCTCGCTCAAATTCCCACCCGAGCTGCTGCTCAAAGCGCAGGGCCCAGCGCTTGGCCTCAAGGCGGCCATCTTCGACGTGGACGGCGTGCTGACCGACGGGCGCATCTACATCGGCGAGAGCGGCGAGGTCTTCAAGGCCTTTTCCACGCTCGACGGCCACGGGCTCAAGCTGCTGGCCATGGTCGGCATCACGCCACTCATCATCACGGGTCGCGACTCTGCCGCCGTGCGCCGCCGCGTGGCCGACCTGGGCCTTACGCACGCGGTCTTCGGGGCCAAGGACAAGCTGGCAGTGGCCGAGCCGCTGCTCGCGCAGCTGGGCTTGCACTGGGACGAGGTGGCGGCCATGGGCGACGACTGGCCCGACCTGCCCCTGATGACGCGAGCCGCCTTCGCCTGCGCGCCGGCCCAGGCCCACGCCGAGGTCAAGGCCGTGGCGCAATACGTGACCGCCGCGGCCGGCGGCCACGGTGCGGCGCGCGAATGCTGTGACCTGCTGCTCTCGGCCGGCGGCCATTACGCGCGCCTCTTCGCCGGGCATCTCGACACGCTCGACGGAGGCCGCGCCTGATGGCCCTGGCACCCGCGGCTGCGGGAGTGCGGCCCGCTCCCCGGCTCGGCTTGAGTGTGGCGGCGCGCGCGCGGCGCTGGTTCTCTGCCTGGTTGCCGCTCCTGCTCATGGCGCTGCTAGCGGCCGGCACCTGGTGGCTCGTCAAGAACGCGCCCTTGTTCGGCGGCCCCACGGTGAGTGCGCCGCTGCGCCACGAGCCCGACTACACCATGCGCCGATTCGAGCTCAACCGCATGGGCGCGGACGGGCGCTTGCGCATGCGCGTGGAGGGCGAGGCCCTGCGCCACTACCCCGATACAGACACCATGGAAATCGACACCGCCGAGGTGCGCGCCTACGGCAACGACGGCCGCCTCATCGTCGCCACCGCCAGGCGCGCGCTCTCCAACGGCGACGGGAGCCAGGTACAGCTGCTGGGCGACGTCCTTGTGCGCTCCTTCGACGCGGCCACGCCAGAAACCGGCCAGCCGCGCCTGGTCGTGCGCGGTGACTTTCTCCAGGCCGAGGCGCAAGGCGAGATCCTGCGTTCGCACCTGCCCGTGCAGATCAGCCTGCCCGGAAGCGAGTTGCAGGTGCCGGACTTCGTCTACGAGCACCTGAAGGGCCAGCTGTACTTTGGCGGCCCCGCGCACGGCCGGTTCCAGCCTCGCAAGCCGTGAAGCCTCTCGTCTACATCACCGGCGCTTCCAGCGGTATCGGCCAGGCCCTGGCCTTGCGTTATGCGCGCGCCGGCTGGCGCCTGGCCTTGGTTGCGCGGCGCGCTGAAGTGATGCGGGCCTGGGCCGCCGAACAAGGCCTGTCCGCGGCCGATTGCGGGGTCTATGCCGCTGACGTCAGCGAGATCGAATCGATCACGGCTGCCGGCCGCGCCTGCATCCAGGCGCAGGGCCTGCCCGAGGTGGTGATCGCCAATGCGGGCTTTAGCATCGGCATCGACAGCGCGATCTACGTAGACCTCACCGTCATGCAGCGCATGTACGCCACCAACAACATCGGCCTGGCCGCCACCTTCCAGCCCTTCATCACGCCGATGAACGAGCGGCGCAGCGGCACGCTCGTGGGGATCGCCAGCGTGACGGCCATCCGCGGCCTGCCGGGCCATGCCGCCTATTGCTCGAGCAAGGCCGCGGTGGTCAGCTATTGCGAGAGCCTGCGTGGCGAATGCCGGCCCTTTGGCGTGCAGGTGAGCACAATCTGCCCCGGCTACGTGGCCACGCCGCTGACGAGCAAGAACCGCTACGGCATGCCCTTCCTGCTGCAGCCCGAGGACTTTGCCGACCGGGCCTTCAAGGCTATCTCGGCGCGCGTCAGCTACCGCGTGATTCCGTGGCAGATGGGCGTGGTGGCCAAGCTTCTGCGCGTGCTGCCCAACTGGCTCTACGACCGCATCCTGGCTGGCCGCAAACGCAAGCACCGCGGTACGGAATGAAAAAACGCCCCGGGAAAATCCTCGGGGCGTCTTGCGCTGTGTAGGGAATCCGGGAGATCAGTAACCGCCGGAACGGCCACCGCCGTAGCTGCCGCCACCGCCGCCGCCGTAGCCGCCGCCACCCGAACGGCCGCCGCCGCCGCCGGAGCCGCCGCCACCCGAGCGGCCACCGCCGCCGCCGTAGCCGCCGCCACCACCACCACCGTAGCCGCCGCCACCCGAACGGCCGCCGCCGCCGCCGTCGCCGCCGCCACCGGAACGGCTGCCGCCGCCGCCGTAGCCGCCACCGCC
>JAFALK010000015.1 GCA_019234295.1 Roseateles sp. | reverse complement strand
TCCGTCAGCAAGGCGGCCATGCGGGGACTTTAGCGCCCGCGACACGCCACGGCGGGTTCAGCGCTTCGTGCGCGGCCTCGATGAGGCGCTGCCCGGGGCCGATCCGCCACGCGGGCGCTCGCCGTGATGCCGAGCGGATCCACCTCGCTCGGACCGCGCCCGATCGGACGCGGGCCGGTCGGCGCGTGGCCGCTCGCTTGCGGGACGCTCGCGTCGCAAGCCGCCCGGCGCTCCGCGCGCACTGCCGCGCCCGCGGCCGGCGCCCTCGCCGATGACCATCCGACCCAGCACGATCGGCTCGGGCTTCTCGTGCGCAGGCGGTTCGAACCCGGGCACGACCTCCTTCGGGATCTCGTGCCTGATGAGCCGTTCGATGTCGCGCAGAAACCCGTTCTCGTCGACGGATACGAGCGAGATGGCTTCGCCTTGTGCGCCCGCGCGGCCGGTGCGGCCGATGCGGTGCACGTAGTCCTCGGGGACGTTCGGCAGCTCGAAGTTGACGACGTGCGGGAGCTGGTCGATGTCGATGCAGCGCGCGGCGATGTCGGTCGCCACCAGCACGCGCAGCTCGCCCGACTTGAAGTCGGCCAATGCCTTCGTGCGTGCCGACTGGCTCTTGTTGCCGTGGATCGCCATCGCGGTCACGCCGTGCTTGTTCAGGTATTCGGCGAGGCGGTTCGCGCCGTGCTTCATGCGCGTGAAGACCAGCACCTGGTGCCAGTCCTGCGTGGTGATGAGGTGCGCCAGCAGCTCCTTCTTCAGGTCGCGCGCGACGGGCAGCGCCTTCTGCGACACGAGGTCGGCGGCCTGGTTGCGGCGCGCGACCTCGATGAGCAGGGGCTTGTTGAGCAGCCGGTCGGCGAGGTCCTTGATCTCGTCGCTGAACGTCGCCGAGAACAGCAGGTTCTGGCGCTTGGGCGGCAGCACCGCGAGCACCTTGCGGATGTCGTGGATGAAGCCCATGTCGAGCATGCGGTCCGCCTCGTCGAGCACGAAGATCTGGACGTGCGAGAGGTCGAGCGTGCCTTGCCCGTGGTGGTCGAGGAGCCGACCGGGGGTGGCGACGAGGATGTCGACGCCGCGCCGCAGCTGGTCGATCTGCGGCTGCATGCCCACGCCGCCGAACATGACCATGCTCTTGAGCGTGAGGTACTTGCCATAGGTCTGCACCGACTCCTCGACCTGGGCGGCCAGCTCGCGGGTGGGAGTGAGCACCAGGGCGCGCACCATGTGCTTGCCGCGGGCGTTCTTGACCGCTGGCGTGGCTGCCAGGCGGTGCAGCAAGGGCAGGGTGAAGCCGGCGGTCTTGCCGGTGCCGGTCTGCGCGCCGGCCAGCAGGTCACCGCCCTGGAGGACGGCGGGGATGGCCTGCGCTTGGATCGGGGTGGGGGAGGTGTAGCCGGCGTCGGCAATGGCCTTGAGAAGGGGGGCGGCCAGGCCCAGGGAATCGAAAGACATCTGCAGAGGAGTGAGCACGCTACGGGTCAGCGTGACCGCACCGTCAACAACGACGAGCCAGTCTTCAGGTCACGAGAGCAGCGTGCGTGGGCTCATTCGACTCTTCGCGCATGGCGCGTGAGGAGTCTCACGAAAAAAAACGCTGCGCAAGACTGTGGCGCAGCGTCGAGGTGGTCATTGTAAGCGTTTACAGTGACTCGGTCATCGAGTCGATGATCTTCTTGATGTTTTCGGCAGCATTGGACACTTCCTTGTCTCTCAAATCGTCGCAGCCACTCACCCTGGTCATGGCCGATGCGAGTCCGCGCGAGCTAGCATCGCCGGCGATTCGATCATCCTCCGAGGGCCCATGAGTACCGAGAACAAGACCCGGCGCCTGCCCAATACCTTCATCCTCCTGTTCGCTTTGCTGGGCCTGATCGCCCTGGCCACCTGGTTCGTGCCCGGTGGCCACTATGACACCCACGTGGTGAACGGCAAGGCGGTGATCGACCCCGCGACCTTCCGTTACGTCGATGCCCATCCCCAAGGGTTGGTGGCCTTGCTCGTGGCCCCGCTCAAGGGCTTCGTCGAGGCGGCACTGATCATCGGTTTCGTGCTCATCGTCGGCGGCGTGTTCGGCGTGCTGCACAAGACCGAGGCGATCGCTGCCTTCATCCGTTCGGTGGCCGCCGCGCACGAACACTCGTCCCTTGTCCGTGCCGGGCTGATCCCGATTTTCCTCGCGCTCTTCTCTTTGGGTGGCGCCAGCTTTGGCATGGCCGAGGAGGCCATCCCCTTCGTGCTGATCTTCATCCCCATGGCGCTGGCCCTACGCTACGACACGGTTGTGGGCGTGGCCATCCCCTTCGTGGGCTCTCAGATCGGCTTCGCCACGGCCTTTCTCAATCCCTTCAATGTCGGCGTGGCGCAGGGCCTCGTCGGGCTGCCGCTGTTCTCGGGCCTCGGCTATCGCTTCATGTGCTGGGCCCTGTTCACGGCCGTGACCATCGTCTTTCTGATGTTCTACGCTGCCCGCATCCGAGCCCGGCCCGAGCTCAGCTCGACCTTCGAGATGGACCAGGTCAAGCGAGAGCAACTGCAGGCCGCGGACACAGGCGAGCGCATGACCGGCCGCCAGCAGGCCGTGCTGATCGTGTTTGCGTTGTCGCTCGCGGGCATGATCGTGGGCGTGGTGAGCTTGGGCTGGTACATCGAAGAGATCGCCGCCCTGTTCCTCTCCATGGCCATCGTGGCCGGTCTTGTCGGTGGCCTGAAGCAGGACGAATGGGTGGCGGCCTTCCTGGGTGGTGCGCGCGACCTCGTGAGCACGGCCTTGGTCATCGCACTGGCCAAGGGCACGGTGGTGCTCATGCGCGACGCCCATGTCATAGACAGCATGCTGCACGCGCTGGCTCCCTGGGTGCAGTCGGGCAGCCCGATGCTGGCGGCGCAGAAGATGTTCGGCATCCAGACCGTCATCAACTTCTTCATCCACAGTGGCACGGGGCAGGCGGCGCTGACCATGCCCCTGATGGGTCCGCTGTCTGACCTCGTCGGGGTGAGCCGCCAGACGGCCATCCTGGCCTTCCAGTTCGGCGAGCTGAGCACGCCCATCATCCCGACCTCTGCCATCACCGTGGGCGTGCTCTCGCTGGCAGGAGTCGGCTACACGCGCTGGGTGCGCTGGATGCTGCCGCTGCAGGCGATCTACCTCGTGATGGCCTTGGTGCTGCTCGTGCCGCCCGCGCTGTCGGGCTGGTAGGCATGCTTTCGTCGAGCCGCACGGCTTGACAAGATAATATGATGATAATAATATTTATAACATCATGAGCACTGCCCGCAGCCGCAAGGAACTGAGCCACGAGCGCATCGTCGAAGCTGCTGCGCGCGCGATCCGGCGTTCGGGCTACCACGGGGTGGGTGTTGCCGACATCATGAAGGAAGCCGGCCTCACCCACGGCGGCTTCTATGCTCATTTCGAGTCGCGCGAACAGATGCTGGTCGAGGCCATGCAGCGCGCGGGTCGCGTTGGCACCGGACTGATGGCGGAGCACATTGCCGCACAGGAAGCAAGGGGCGAGAATCCGTTTGCGGCCCTGGTGAATGGCTACTTGAGTGACGAGCAGCTCGACAATATCGACTGCGGCTGTATCGTGGCCGCGCTATCTTCCGAGATGCCGCGTCAGGGCGAGGCCGTGCGGGATGAAGCTCGACTGCGCGTGCTGTCCCTGATCCAGGCCGTGCGCGGCGCCTTGCCCGCGGGAGCCGACAACGCCGAGGCCGATGCGATTGCCGCGACCCTGGTCGGCGCGCTGCAACTGGCGCGCACGCTTGGCGGGCAGGCCGGCAAGTCCCTGCTAACCCGCACTCGAAAATTCCTGCTTTCCTCCCAAGTCTCCGGCTGAGGCCGCCGTGCCGGCGGCCGATCTTTGCTTGTTCTTAAATATGATGATCATCATCTGAAAGGTTGAATATGAAACTCAAGAACGCCACTGTCCTCATCACCGGCGCCAACCGCGGCATCGGCCTGGCCTTTGCCAAGGCGCTGCTCGCCCGGGGCGTCCGCAAGGTTTACGCCGGCGCACGCGACCCCTCCAGCGTCAAGCTCGACGGCGTCACGCCAATCCGCCTGGACGTGAATTCGCCGGCCGACATCGCTGCCGCCGCAGAAGCTGCCGGCGACGTGACCCTGGTCATCAACAATGCCGGCATCGCCGCCATGGGCAGCTTCAAGACGGCAGACGCCGAGGAGACGCTGCGCCGCCATCTGGAGACCAATGTGCTGGGCGTGCTGCGCGTGAGTCAAGCCTTTGCGCCCGTGCTCGCCCGCAACGGCGGCGGCGCGTTCCTCAACGTGGCCTCGGTGGCGAGCTGGATCAGCGGACCGGCGCTGGCCAACTACGCGGTGTCAAAGGCCGCGGTCTGGAGCCTCTCCAACGGTCTGCGCAACGATCTGCGCGAACAGGGCACCCAGGTGCTGAGCCTGCACATGGGCTTCGTGGACACCGATCTGACGCATGGCATCGACATGCCCAAATCGACGCCCGAGGCCATCGTGGAGCGCGCGCTGGATGCGCTGGAGGCCGGCGCCGAGGAGGTGCTGGCGGACGAGATCACGCAGCAGGTGAAGAAGGGCCTCTCGGCGGAGCCGGCGGTTTACCTCCAGGCGCGTTGAGCCCGCCGGGAATAGATCACGGACTTCGAACGGCGTGCTCGGGTTTGCCCGATAAGTTGATTTCCATCAAACATATGAATTGACGCTCATCAAGACTTGCAGCTAGACGCAAGAGCAGGCGCATTCCGGCGCCTGCCTTCGATGCACAAAGCAGGAGTGAGTCATGAGAGTGAATGGTCCGGTTTCAGGTCATGAGTTTGGGCTGAAGAGCGAGCAGGTCCTGGTGTCGGTCACGGATGTCAAGGGCCGCATCGTTTATTGCAATCCGTCCTTCGTCGAGGTCAGCGGGTTCACGGAGCAGGAGCTGCTGGGCCAGCCGCACAACATCATTCGCCATCCCGACATGCCGGCCGAGGCCTTTCGCGACATGTGGGCCACGGTGGCTTCCGGCCGTCCCTGGACGGCGGCCGTCAAGAACCGGCGCAAGAACGGCGACCACTACTGGGTGCGCGCCAACGCCACGCCGGTGCGGCGCGATGGGCACATCGTCGGCTACCTTTCGGTGCGCACGGCGCTGCCGCGCGACGAGCGTGATCGGGCCGAGGCACTCTACGCGCGGATGCGTGCCGAAGCGGAGCAGGGAGCGCTGACGCACCTCCTGCAGGCTGGCCAATTGCGCCGCGCCGATAGCATTGGCCGCATTCGTCAGTCTCTTGCCACCGCCTGGCAGTGGTTGGGCTGGGGCGGCCTGGCCTTGCTTGTTGCTGCGGCCACCACGATCTCGCTGAGTACGACGCTGAGCGCGGCCCTGCTATGGCCCATGGCGCTGCTTCTGGCGCTGGGCTGCCATGTCTTGCAACGCCACCTGACGCTGGCACCACTGCGCCGGCTTCGTGATGAAGCCAATGTGCTGGCCAGCGGCGATCTGATCCACGGCGTGAGCGCGAACCTGCCCGGCGTGGTGGGCGAGGTGGCCATCGCGGTGCAGCAAGTGGCGGTCACAACGCGCGCCCTGATCGGCGATATTTCCGGCGAGGTCACGGGCCTGCGCGCGGTGGCGACCGAGATCGCTACTGGCAACCAAGATCTGTCGGCCCGCACCGAGGCGCAGGCCAGCAGCCTGGAGCAGACGGCCGCGTCCATGGAGCAGATCAACGGCACGGTGCAGAGCACGGTCTCGTCGGTGGACGAGGGCGCGCGCCGAGCCGGTCAGGCCGACGCTGCGGCCCGCGCGGGCGCGCAAGCTGTGGGCCAGATGGCTCTGACCATGGCACAGATCAGCGAGTCCTCGCGGCGCATCAGCGAGTTCAACCAGGTCATCGAAAGCGTGGCCTTCCAGACCAATATCCTGGCGCTGAATGCAGCCGTCGAGGCGGCGCGAGCTGGGGAGCAGGGCCGCGGCTTCGCCGTCGTGGCTTCGGAGGTGCGCATGCTGGCGCGCCGCACCAGTGAGGCCGCCAACGAGATCAAGCGGCTGATCCAGGAGTCCGTCGAGCGCGTGGACGCGGGCAACCGTCAGACCGCCGCGACCCAGGATCGCATCCTCGCGCTGGCCGATGTGGTGAAGCAGATGCACGAACTGCTCCACGGCGTCAGCCAGACCAGCAAGGAGCAGCAGGCGGGCATCTTGCAGGTCAATCATGCGGTCAGCCATCTCGACGGCATCACCCAGCAGAACGCAGCCATGGTCGAGCAACTGGCGGCTGCCGCACACAACATGCTGCAGCCGATCTCCAGCTTCGAGGGCAATCTGGGGCTGTTCCAGATCCGCACAGGCCAGCGTAGCGTCGCCGAGCGCGATGCGGTGGCCCTGCGCGAGCGCATGAAGGCGCAGGCCCTGGCCGCTTGATTCCGCGGATCACGGCTTCAGCGTTCGCGCAAAGAAGTCGTCGAGCGTGCGGTACAGATGCAGCTTTACGCCCGGCCCGCCGGCGAGGCCATGGGCCAGGCCCGGATAGATGTCGGTCTGGAAGACCTTGCCTTCCTTCTGCAGCGCTTCGATCAGGCGCAGCGAATGCTCGAACAGCACGTTGTCGTCGGCCGTGCCATGCGCGATCAGTAGCGGGCGCTGCAGCAGCTTGGCGCGCTGGACCAGGTTGCCCTGCACATAGGCCGGGGCCTTGCCGCCTTCGGGCATGCCCAGATAGCGCTCTGTATAGGCCGTGTCGTAAAGAGTCCAGTCTGTGGGCGGCGCCACGGCCACGGCACTGGCGAACGGGGTGTTCTCGTCGAGCATCGCGCGCGCGGCCAGGAAGCCACCGTACGACCAGCCCCAGAAGCCGATGCGAGTCGGGTCAACCTCGCCCTTGTTCGCGACCAGTGCCGGCAACTGGCGAACGGCGGCGAATAGATCGGCCACCTCGGTCACGCCGAAGGCATGGTCATGGGCATGGGTGAAGGCGCGGTCGCGGCCAGTCATGCCACGCGTATCGATCATGAATACGCCATAGCCGAGCCGCTGCCAATGCGCCATCAGCGGCAGATCGCGCGACCAGCCAAAATGCACGGTCGAAGCATGCGGGCCGCCATAGGCCAGCGTGATCACGGGGCGCGGGCCGGTACCGGCCAGCGGGCGCAGGTAGAAGCCGTTGAGGATGGTCTTGCCGTCAGCGGCCGTCACGTCGAGCGCCTGCACCTCGGGCACGATGGCGGCCAGCAGTGGATCTGGCTCGCCGCCGCCGGGCAGCGCCTGGGCCGCACCGCCTGCCACCGCCTGCAGCGAGAGCTGCCCAGGCTGGCCCCAGGCTGAGCGACTGACGATCAGCTGCTTGCAGGCGTGGTCGCCCACGGCCGAGCGCCACTGCCGCGGTGCTGCGCCGTCGATCGGGCGCGGCTTGCCGCCAGGGGCGATGACGAAGAGCTCGCGCGAGCGGCCGCGGTCACGCGCCGCCGCGTACACGACCTGAAGGCCGTCGTTGCAGACAGCGCCCTCAACCGCCTCGGGCTCGTCGGTCAGCGCCTCGCGGGCGCCGCTCACGCGGTCTACGAGCAGCAGCTGATGCCGGCCCGAGGCCTCGCTGTTCCACAGCAGGGCCGGCTTGCCCGAGCGTTTGACCTGGGCCAATTCGGCCAGATCCTTGTGCTCGTCCACCCATACCGGGTCGCGCTCGTCGATCACGATGCGCGGCGCCGGCGCGAACTCGGTGACGGCCATGCGCTTTTGCTCGCGCGTCAGCCACTGGAGCCAGGGGGTCCCGTCGGCGAACCAGCCGGCGTTGGAGATGTACTCGGCCTCGGGGCCCAGCGGCAGCGCCATGGCGCTGCCGTTCACCTCGATGCGCCAGGCCGTGACCTTGGCGTTCGGCGTGCCCGCGGCCGGGTAGCGCTGCTCGAACATCTCAGTGCGGTCGGAGAAGATGCGGGCGCGCGTCTTGAGAGGCACTTCGCTCTCGTCGCTGCGCAGGACCAGCAGGCTCTTGCCGTCCGGCGACCACCAGTAGCCGTTGAAGCGTCCCAGCTCCTCGGCGGCGATGAATTCGGCCAGACCCCACGTCACGTTGTTGGCGCCGCCGTCTTTCGTGAGCTGG
Source organism: Roseateles sp. (assembly GCA_019234295.1). Classification (GTDB taxonomy): domain Bacteria; phylum Pseudomonadota; class Gammaproteobacteria; order Burkholderiales; family Burkholderiaceae_C; genus JAFALK01. The sequence goes on along the minus strand of JAFALK010000015.1, from coordinate 81,176 downwards.
CGGGCCGCGCCGCCATTGACGGACTGGACCCACAGATTACCGCCCTTCACGTAGGCGATCTGACTGCCGTCGGGCGAGCAGCTCGGATCCTGCTCAGGCACCTCGGGATCGTTCGTAAGACGCTGGGCGCCCTGGCCGATGCGCACCAGGTAGAGATCGCCAGACAGCGGCAGCAACAGTTGGTCGTCGTGCTTGCCGCACCACTGGTAGCTGGTGACGCCGCGTTCGCTGATGCGCCGGCGCTCGAGCGCCATGCGCTCGGCTTCGCTGAGAGATTCACTGCGGCCGCCGAGCAGCTCGGCCGCTGAGGCCAGGCGGCGCGCTTCGCCGCCCTTGACGGGCCGCGCCCAGAGTTCGAGTTGGCGGCTGTCGCCCGCGGCGGGCCGCAGCTCGCTGATCCAGTTGCCACCGTTGGAGATCTGGACCTGACGCGGCGTGCCGCCCGAGAGGGGGGGATCTGCGACGAGGCGTTCGAGGGAGATGTCGGCGGCCTGGGCGGTGCCGGCGGCCACGAGGGCGAGGATGGGCGCGATCGCGCGAAGGTTCGGAATATGCATCGGACGATTTTCTCCGAGGCGCCGAAGGCCTCCTGGCCGGGAAAGCCCAGGGGTTTGAAACCGTCACCGGATTCGATGCTTCCGGCTGATGTTTGTGCTTTCGTCGCCGATCCGGTGAGTGGGTTTGCATCAGTTGGGTGGCCGGTGCGAACTACGACAGCCGCTTCGCCGAGCCACCGGGCCGCAACCTGGTTGCGCCGAGGTCCACGATCAGTGCTGCCAGCAATGCCGCCGTGCCGATCTCGAACAGCTGCGCGTAGTCGCCACCGTTGCGCTCAAGCAGGAAGGACATGCCGTAGGCCGTCGCCGCCTGCAGCACCGCGAAGGCCGTCGTTGCCTGGCTCCACGCCCAGCGGTGTAGCGCGGGTTGATCAGCCAGCAGCGCCTGCACGTTGCCCAGCGCCAGCGGCACGATACCTGGTGTGAATGCGCCGACGACGACGCTGGACAGTACGAGCCCGGCCGCGCCGAACTGGCCCAGGGCCGGAATCGCGACCGCAAGGGCCTGCGCCAGCAGGGCCAGCCTCAGCGCACGCCGAAAGCCGATGCGGTCTGCCAGCAGGCCGCTGACCACCGGGCCAGCCGTGGCGCCGAGACCGAACAGCAGCCAGTAGCGCGAGCCGGCCGCCAGACCTTGGCCAAGGCCGCGGGCGATGTAGGCGACCAGGAAGATCATGTGCGGCACCAGGCCCGCCGCGTTGAGTGCATAGGTCGCGAACAGCGCGCGCAGGGCCAGCGCCGGAGTTGGCCCCTCGGTGGAAGTGTTGCTCGTAGGTGCAGCAGCGGCTCGCTGCGGCCAGCCGCCCCAGGACAGCACGGTCAGCAAGAGCGCCAGTACGGCCAAACTCAGCCATGTGGCCGTGAGGCCCTGCTTCAGCATCAGGGGCACCAGCGTACCTGAGGCCGCCACGCCGATGCCGACGCCCATGAAGATCAATCCGCTGACGGTGCCGCGCCGGGCCGCTGGGACAACGGAGAGCACGGTCGGCGCCGCCAGCACCATCAGCGCACCGCCACCCAGGCCTGAGACGAAGCGCCAGGCAAAGAACCAGGCGAAGTCCACGGGCCAGGCGCAGGCGAACAGCGCCAGCGTCGTGAATGTCATCATTGCGCGCAGCGCGGCCGGCGCAGACCAACGCCGTGCCATCGGATTCGCGACCAGCGCGCCGGCCAAGTAGCCGGCCAGGTTCGCGGCGCCCAGGTAGCTGGCCTGGGCCGCGCTGAACCAATGTGCACCAACGATGGCCGGCAGCAGCGGCGTGTAGGCAAACCGCGCCAGGCCCAGCCCCACGAGGCTGGCGCTGAGCCCCGCAACTGCCGCCCGCCACGGCACGTCTTGTGCATCGATCTTCATGGCCTGATGCTACAAATTGCCGAGTCTCGGATGAATGCCTATGCTTCGACACTCAGTGTTCCGTAGCGGGGAAGAATCTTGGACCGGATCGATGCGATGAAGGTGTTCGTGGCCGCCTTGAACGAGGGCAGCCTTTCGGGGGCCGGGCGCAAGCTCGGCAAGTCGCCGGCAGCCGTAAGCCGGGCCATCGCCTTCCTCGAATCCCATGTCGGCGCCGAGCTACTGCACCGGACCACGCGGTCCATCAAGCTCAGCGAAGCCGGCGAGCGCTATGCCGTGGCCTGCCGGCGAATCCTCACCGACCTCGAGGAAGCCGACATGGCGGCCGCGGGTGAACGATCCGCGCCGCGCGGCATGCTGACAATCACGGCGCCGGTGGCGGCCGGAGAAAAGATGCTGCGCCCCGTGCTCGACGCGTTCATGGACAAGTTCCCCGATGTGTCGGTACGTCTGCACATGCTGGACCGGCCTGCCAACCTGATCGACGAAGGCATCGACGTGGCGCTGCGCATCGCGCACCTGGCCGACTCCACGCTCGTTGCGCTGCGCGTGGGTGAGGTGCGCCGCGTCCTGGCGGCGTCGCCGCGCTATCTGGCGCGGCACAAGAGAATCACCGAGGTGGGCGATCTCGCGCAACATCAGATCGTCTCGATGACGCATTTCGGCATCGACTCCTGGAGCTTCCCGCCCCTGCACGGCTCGACGGTGCCGCGCAGCGTGCAGTTCGCGCCGCGCTTCGTCGTCAACAGCATCCGCGCCGCGGTGGCCTCGGCCGTCGAGGGCCGAGGCGTCGTGCGCCTCTTCTCCTACCACTTGGCCGACGAGGTGGCCGATGGTCGCCTGAAGGTCATCCTTGAGCAGGACGAGCACGAGCCGCTGCCCGTGCACCTGGTCTCGCCGCATGGGCGGCTGTCGGTGCCCAAGGTCAGGGCCTTCGTCGATTTCGCGCTGGCCCGGCTGCGGCACAACTTCCAGGCTCATGCCCTGGCCCGCAGTGGGCCGGACGAGCCCACCACCAAGCGCGGCCGTTGAGTTCAGTCGGTCGTTTTGCGGAAGAGTTATTGCCGCATTTCGGCTATTCAATCTTCGCCTGCACGACTCTAGATTTACCAGCACGAGGGCGCCGCGTTCGGCGAGCGCCGCGAACCGCAAAGGAAATCGTCATGAGTGCATGCAACATCAAGACTGCCGTCGTGACCGGCGCATCGAGTGGCATCGGCCTGGGCGTGGCCAAGGCGCTGCTCGCCCAGGGCTGGAACGTCGTGGGCAATGCGCGCAGCGAAAACCGGCTGAAGGAAGCCTCGGCACAGCTCGGCGCAGGTGCGCGCTTCGTGGGCGTGGCCGGCGATATCACCGCCCCCGACACCTCAAAGCGCGTGCTTGGCGCGGCACTGGAGCAGTTCGGGCGGGTCGACCTGTTGGTCAACAACGCCGGGATCTTCCTGCCTAAGCCCTTCGTCGACTTCACGCCCGAGGAGATCGAACAGCAGATCGCCACGCCGGCGACCCGGTGCGGGTCGCCCAGGCCCTGCTCGCGCTGATCGACGCCGCCGCGCCGCCGCGCCGCAGCGCCATTTGGTGCTGGGGGAAGGCGCCTTGCGCCTGCTCGACGAGGCGCCTGCAGTCCGCGCTGCCGAGCGCACCAGCCGGGACCCTGTGTCTCGTTCGACCGATTTCGAGGACCTGAACCATGCCTGACCTTTTCAATCCACAACGCCGCGCGCTGCTCGGCGGCGCCGGCCTCGCGGCGGCGCAACTGGCGCTGCCCTCGATGGCTGCTGCGCAGGGCGAAGCTTCGCTCGGGCCCATCCGGCAAATCCGCGCCGGTGATCTCGATGTGGGCTATGCGCAAGCCGGTCCCGACGACGGCTTGCCGGTGCTGCTGATGCACGGCTACCCCTACGACGTCCACAGCTACGCCGAGGTGAGCGCACTCCTGGCTGCGCGAGGCTATCGCGTCATCGTGCCGCACCTGCGCGGCCACGGGAGCACGCGCTTCCTCGACGCCGCCGCGCCGCGCAATGCCCAGCAGTCCGCCGTGGCCCTGGATCAGATCGCGCTGCTGGACGCTCTGGGCATCGAGCGCGCTGTGGTGGCCGGTTTCGACTGGGGGGCGCGCACCGCCTGCATCCTCGCAGCGCTGTGGCCCGAGCGCTGCATCGGCATGGTTTCGGCCGGCGGGTACATCGTCACCAACCTCGCGAACAGCAGAAAGCCGCTGCCGGCCGCGGTCGAGTACAGCTGGTGGTACCAGTACTACTTCGCCACCGACAACGGCCGGGCGGGCCTAGCTGCCAACCGGCGCGACATTGCGCGCATCCTCTGGACCCACAACTCGCCGCGGTGGCGCTTCGACGATGCCGCGTTCGAACGCGCCGCGGCCTCCTGGGACAACCCGGACTATGTGGACATCGTGGTCCACAACTATCACTGGCGACTGGGCCTCGCACCGGGCGAGCGCCGCTACGAGCGCTTCGAGGAGCGCCTGACGACACGCCCCGTGATTGGCGTCCCATCCATCACGCTGGACGGCGCCTATAACGGCATCGTCGCTGCCAGCGACGGCAAGGCCTTTGCGTCCCGGTTTGGCGGCCCCTGGTCGCACCGGGTCGTGGAGGCGGGGCACAACGTGCCCCAGGAAGCGCCGCAGGCCTTCGCCGACGCAGTCCAGGACGTGGCGCGCGTCGCAGGTTAGTGCGTCGTGCCAGCCTTCGTGGCGCGGACCGTTGCAATTTTTCAAATGCCGCGTTGCGTTGGACCCTCTTTCTCGCCGGCAGGCTGGTCCCTACAGTTTCAACATGAAAACCGGAGGAGCACTCATGTATCCATCCGATGATCCCAATCATTCCGATCATCCCGACCTGCCGCTGCGCGAGCTCTGCTTCGACTTCAGAGCGGGCCTGATCGACCGGCGCCAGTTCCATGCCCTCTTGCAGAGCAACCTGCGTCGGCGCATGGATTCGCACCAGGTCTTGATCCGCTGCACCGATCCTGGTGTGGCGCCGTTGCTCGATCGGATCGGGGCGCTCGGATGGCTGGTGGAGTCGGCCGGCGAGCAGCGCTGGTTGCACGCAGCCCTGTCCCACAACGGGCGCACGATCGGCGTGCTCAGCTGCATGCGCGAGGCCAGCGACGCGGCCTGGACGGCGGTGGACGGCGTGGCTTTGCGCCGCCAGGCCAGTACGCTGACCAGTGCAAGCGTTTGTCCCACGAAGCAAAGGCCGCAACTGTTCGAGGAAGAAGAAGGAGTTTTCCAATGAGTCCAGGTCCGCTGAACCCGCCCGTTATCGCGAGCTCCTGGGACGAACTCGAGGAACCCGTCGCCGCCGACCTGCAGGTGCTGGCACGCCTGGCCACACTCGCCACGGGTCTGCCCAACGCCTTCGTCACCCTGGCCGATTCCAGCAGTCCGCCGATCCGGGGCCAGGAGGAGAGCTACTGCAGTGCGGCCCTGCACGAGGACGATGTGCTCGTGGCCGAGGACGTGCATCTCGACGAGCGCACGCGTGGCATCGCCGCGCGGCGCGGGGATTCGAAAATCGTCACCTACGCCGGTGCGCTGATCAAGACCGATGATGGCCGCAAGCTCGGCACCTTGTGCATCACCGATGATGTCAAGCGCGAGCTCAGCGCGGAGCAGCTCGACCTGCTGCGCGGGCTGGCGCGCCAGGCAATGAACCTGCTCTCGCTGCGCCAGGCCAAAAAGGACCTGACCGCTGCTCTGGACAGCATGACGAGGCTCGCGACGATCGACGACCTCACCGGCTTGCTGAACCGCCGGGCCTTCTTTCACGAGGCCGAGAAGCTGCAGAAGCTCGTGGGGCGGCAGCAGGGCGAGGTCTGCATCGCCATCGTCGACGTCGATCACTTCAAGCGCATCAACGACCAGCACGGCCACGCGGCCGGCGACGCGGTGCTGCGCAAGGTGGCTCAGGCACTGCGTGGCGGCCTGCGCGAGAGCGACCTCGTCGGCCGCATTGGGGGCGAAGAGTTCGCCATCGTGCTGCCGTTCGCGCCTTTGCAGGATGCGGTGTGGCGTGTGCAGCAGCTGCGAATGGAGGTGGCCGCGCTGATCTCGGACGGGTTGCGCGTCACGATCAGCGGCGGGGTTTCAGAACTCGGCGGCGGCCCCGTCGGTGATGCGCTCAGGCGTGCCGATGCGGCGCTGTACCGGGCCAAATCGGCCGGCCGCAACCAGATCCTGGCGGCCGGCGAGCTGTTGCCCAACGAAGCGGAGCCGCTGGCGGCCTGAGGTTCCTGGATCGGGCTCGGATCGCTTCGAGCACCGCAGGTCTAGAAAGCAAAATGGAGACCTTGCGGGACAAGGTCTTGATGCTTAGATGGTGGAGAAGAGGAGAGGAGAGGGTCAGCACTTTACGCAAATCTGTACCTCAGCACCACGCAGTGCCATCAGACTGAAGGCGATGTCGTTGAACTTGCGACGGACTTCGGCAACCTCTAGCGCGTCCCCCGTCGTGGAGATGCGCCCCGTCGACATAAAGTGTCGGTGGTGCGACACGGCGATGGATGACCCCATCTTTGGGTGACACTTGAGCCTGAGTGGAGCCGATCGGCCACCGCCACATCACGCCATCACCTTTGGAGCGAGGGATGCCACCACCCGTGAAGGTCCGACTGGGCGACCTGCTGATCCAGCAGGGACTGCTGAGCGCGGAGCAGTTGACGCTGGCGCTCGAAGAACAACGTCGCACGGGGCGCAAGCTCGGCCGGGTCTTCGTCGAGGGCGGCTATGTCAGCGAGGCGCAGATTTCCGAAGCGCTCGCCCGCCAGCTCAACATTCCCTATGTCAATCTGCGGCACCACAGCCCGAAGCCGGAGCTGATCAAGTTGCTGCCCGAGGCGGCCGCGCGCCGCTTTCGTGCCGTGGTGCTCGACCAGGGCGCCGACGGCCGCCTGCGCGTGGGCATGTCGGACCCGGCCGATCTGCAGGCCTATGACGAAATCGTGCGCATCTTGCGGCGCGATATCGACCTTGTGTCGGTCACCGAGAGCCAGTTGCTCGAGTTGATCGACAACATCTACCACCACAGCGACCAGATCTCAGGCCTGGCCAAGGAGCTGACCGCGGAGCTGGGCGAGGTGCCGGTCGAGTTCGGCAACTTGCTCGGACTGACGCCGGGGGCCGAGGATGCGCCGGTCGTGCGCCTGCTGCATACCGTGTTCGACGAGGCGCTGCGACTGCGGGCCTCGGACGTCCACGTCGAGCCGCAGGAGAGCTGCCTGCGCATCCGCTTTCGCATCGACGGCGTGCTCCATGTGCAGACCGAGGCCGACAGCAAGATCGCCGCGGCGGTGGCGCTGCGCCTGAAGCTGATGTCGGGCCTCGACATCTCCGAGAAGCGCCTGCCGCAGGATGGCCGTTTCGCCTTCAATGTGCGCGGGCGGCCCGTCGATGTGCGTATCTCGACCTTGCCGACGCAGTACGGAGAGTCGGTCGTGATGCGCCTGCTCAACCAGAACACGGGGCTGCTGTCGATCGACAAGATCGGCATGTCCGAGCGCGTGCTTACCAGCATGCGCCAGGCGCTCAAGCGGCCCAGCGGCATGGTGCTGGTGACCGGCCCCACCGGTTCCGGCAAGACCACCACGCTCTACGCCGCGATGAATGAGTTGAACGATCCGGGCAAGAAGGTCATCACCGTCGAAGATCCGGTGGAGTACCGCCTGCCCGGCTTGAACCAGGTGCAGGTGCACGAGAAGATCGACCTGTCCTTTTCGCGAGTGCTGCGCACCGTGCTGCGTCAGGACCCCGACATCGTGCTGATCGGCGAAATGCGTGACCAGGAAACCGCTGAAATCGGCATGCGCGCGGCCATGACGGGCCATCTGGTGCTGTCGACCCTGCACACCAACGATGCACTGTCAACGCCCATCCGCCTGCTCGACATGGGCGTGCCGCGCTACATGGTGGCGCTGTCGGTGCACCTGGTGGTCGCGCAGCGGCTGGTCCGGATGATCTGCGAGCACTGCCGCGAGCCTTACGAGCCCACGCCGGCTGAACACGAATGGCTGCAGCTCGAGTTGCGCGAGGGGCTCGCTCGGGGCGCGCTCCAGCACGGGCGGGGCTGCATGCACTGCAAGGACTGCGGCTACCAGGGGCGCACCGGCGTCTACGAGGTACTTGAAATGACTGAACGCGTGGTGGAGGCGATCAATCACGGCGACCCAGGCACCTTCATGCAGGTGGCCCGTCAGCAGATGGCCGGCGAGACGCTGCGCCGCGACGCCGTCCGGCTCGCCCTCGAGGGGGTGACCACGGTGGCAGAAGCCATGCGCATCAGCAACCAGATCGAGGACTAGCGTGGCCAGGTTCAACTACCGGGGGCGCAATGCCGCAGGGCAACTCGTCAGCGGCGTGCTCGAAGCGCCCTCGACGGCTGGCGTGGTCGACGAACTGCGCGGCCAGGGCATCGTGCCTGTCGATATCGGCGAGGCGTCAGCGGCGGGGGCCGGCTTGGCGCTGGACCTGGGCGCCTTGCTGCCGAGCCTGGGCAGCAAGGTGCGACACGTCGACATCCTCCTGTTCTCGCGGCAGTTGCATGCACTGCTCAAGGCCGGCGTGCCCATCATGCGGGCCTTGGGCGGTCTGGGTGAATCGGCTGGCAACCCGGCCATGAAGCAGGTCATCGCCGATGTGGCGACCGGCCTGGAGAGTGGCCGCGACCTGTCAAGCTCGCTGTCCCAACACCCCGAGGTGTTCAACACGTTCTACCTGTCGATGGTGCGAGTGGGCGAGGCCACCGGCCAGCTCGAGGAAATCTTCTTGCGCCTGTTTGAGCACATGGAGTTCGAGCGGCAGATGCGTGAGCAGGTCAAAGCGGCGCTGCGCTATCCGGCCTTCGTCATTGTGGCGATGGCCATCGCGCTGCTGATCGTCAATCTGTTCGTGATCCCGGCCTTCGCCAAGGTGTTCAAGGGCTTTGGCGCCGACCTGCCGCTGATGACACAGATCCTGCTGGGCTTCTCGCAGTTCATGGTCACCTGGTGGCCGGCACTTCTGGGGGGCGCGGTGCTGGGGTTCTTTGTGTTCCGCGTCTGGGTGAGCCAGCCTGCCGGACGCATGCAGTGGGAGGCCGCGACACTGCGTTTCCCGCTGGCCGGCAAGATCATCCACAAGGCCTCGCTGGCCCGCTTCTCGCGCAGCTTTTCGCTGGGCCTGCACAGCGGCGTGCCCGTGACGCAGGCTTTGGGCAATGCAGTAAGGACCATCGACAACAGCTATATCGCCACCAAGATCGACACCATGCGCGAGCACATCGAGCGCGGCGAAAGTGTGCTGCGCGCCGCCATCTCGGCCAAGTTCTTCACACCCATCGTGCTGCAGATGGTCGCCGTGGGCGAGGAGTCGGGTGCGCTGGACGACATGATGGAAGAGGTCGGTCAGATGTACCAGCGCGAGGTCGAGTACGAGCTCAAGACCTTGGGGCAGCAGATCGAGCCGATCCTGATTGTCTGCCTCGGCGCGCTGGTGCTGGTCCTGGCCCTGGGCATCTTCCTGCCCATGTGGGACCTGGGTCGGGTCGCCTTGAAGCACTGATCGGCACCATGCGGCGCCACCTTGAATTCGCCGTGGTCGTGCTGGTGTTCAGTGTGCTGTTCATTCAATTGCTGCGGGCGCTCGATACGATGGCAGAGGCCGCAGACGAGGCTGACTTCCAGATCGAAGTCTCCACGCTCAGGACCCAATTACTGGAAATCGTCGTTCACCACGAGATGATCGGGGGCAGCCTGCCAACCAGCGCCAATCCCATGGCGTGGATTCAGGGCATGCCACTGCGCCACTATGCGGGTGAATTGGATGCGATACCCGCCGCTCGCTCGCTCTGGTACTTCGACTACCGCTCCCAACTGTTGGTCTATCGGTTTCGCGATGGGCATACGGCCAGGTTCCGATTGACTCGACAGGCGGGGCCGGGCGACCGGCCCGGTGCCCTGGCTGGTGTGGGTTTGCAACGACTTGCCGACGAATCCTCCTGAAACTGTTTTTTTCTATCACAATCTAAATATGAATCGCCCCGCACGTTTGCGCTTATCCCAGCGTGGCTTCACGCTGATCGAGTTGATCGTCGTGGTGATTATTCTCGGCATCCTGGCCGCCGTGGCCTTGCCTCGATTCATCAGCCTGCAGCGCGATGCGCGCGTCGCCAAGCTGCAAGCGGCACGCGGCAGCGTCTCGGCTTCGTCGGCCTTGGTTCATGCTGCTGCGCTGTCTCGTAGTGGTGTGCCTGACGCTTCGACCTGCGCCGGCACTGGCCTGCAGGCCGACAATAACATTGGTGCCTCAGGCACCGTCTGCACGGAAAGCGGACTGGTTTTCATCACCTTCGGATATCCGCAAGTGACTGGATTCGGCGGCAACCCGGGCATCTTGTCGTCGGCGGGCCTGACCGGCATCTATATACCTACCCAGGCACAACTCGAGGCCGAAGGCTATACCTATATCTCAAATGGCGGTGTAGCCACCTTCGGTGTGGTCGGTGCCACCGATCCGACCAATTGTTATTTCACCTATTCCCAACCCGCCGCGCCGAATGCAGCCTCGACGATCAGCGGCTTGACCGTGACTGGCTGTTGATTTGCTTTTCAGCACTCATTAATCAGGAGATAGGTAAGATGAAACAACGAGGCTTCACGCTGATCGAACTCATTGTCGTGATCGTCATTCTGGGTATTCTGGCGGCCACCGCCTTGCCCAAGTTTGTCAACTTGTCTTCCGACGCCCGTACGGCGTCGTTGAATGGCTTGCAGGGTGCCATCACCTCGGCCGCCAATTTGGGTTATGCCAAGGCGGCCGCGGCCGGCGTCACCTCGACGGCATCGACCACCGTCACGATCAACGGTGCGACCGTCAACGTCGCCTACGGGTGGCCGGATGCCAGTGCCACGGGGGTGAACAGCCTCATGCAGGGGACAGCCGGCGCCACGTTTGCCACGGCTTCGGGCACGGCAACCTGGACCCTGGCGACCAACTGCACGGTCAGCTACACGCCGCCGGCCGTGGCCAACGGCAATCCCACCTACGCGCAGACGACGAGCGGTTGTTAAGTGCCGGACAGGCGGCCGGGCGGACCGGTGCGCTGACGTGAAGGGGTGAGCGATGAAGCTGGCGTGTGCGCGGAGTCGCTCCAGCGGCTTCACCCTGCCGGAACTGCTGGCCGTGCTGGTGGTGGCCGGCATCATCGCCGCAGTCGCGCTGCCGCGCATGACGGGTCGCACGGGCTTCGAGGAGCGCGGTTTCCACGATCAGCTTGTCGCTGCGCTGCGCTACGGGCAGAAGTCCGCCATTGCGGCCCGGCGCACCGTCTGCGCCACCTTCACCGCGCCTCGTTCGCTCGCCTTGCAGATCTCTTCGGCCAATGGCGCCAGCGACTGTTCGGTCGGTTCAGCGCTGATCGGTCCGGATGGCAAAGCACTTTCCGTGACCGCCGCGAGTTCGGTGAGCTATAGCTCCGCGCCCGCCAGCATTGTGTTTGATGGCAATGGCCGGCCCAATGCGGCGGCCTCGATCAGCATCAGCAATCTGCCCGCGAGTTTGTCGATCACGGTCGAGGCGGAGACAGGGTATGTGCACTGAGTCGATGTGGATGTCGCAGCTGGTACGCCTGCTGCTGCTCGTGGTACTGGTCGCGAGCGGGCAGGGCGCGCTGGCCCAGCCCACGATCGCGAGCACGACCACCGCCACGGCCGGCAACAATGCGGGCTCCATCGCCATCGGTGCGCCAGCGGGCCTGGCCGTGAACGATGTCATGGTCGCCGTGATCGCGCAAAACGCGTCGTCCTTGCCCATCGTCACGTCGGCACCCACCGGATGGACGCTGCTGGGGTCGCCCGTGACCGGCGACAGCTCGCTGGGCATGAACGTCTACACCAAGGTGGCAGCATCCGGCGATCTCTCGGCCACGTTTACCTGGACCTTGCAAGGAAGCAAGTCGCGCACCTCGGGACTAATTCTGGCCGTGCGTGGTGCCAACACCAGCCAGCCGGTCAATGCGCAGGCCAACCAGATCAACAACACTGCCAGCAGCAGCTACACGGCGCCCAGCGTGACCACCAGCACAACGAACAATCTGGTGCTGGTGATGATGGCGATGCCCGATGGCAATGGCAGCATCAACGCTGCCACGGGCATGACGAAAGACCTGGACGTTGCCACTGCTGCAGGCCCCAACGGCGTCGACCTCGCCTCCATGCACGCGACGCAGGCGAGCGCCGGTGCCACGGGGGCCTGGAATTCCACCGGCAACAGCAACAGCGAGAACATCGGCTACACCGTGGCGATTGCTGCCGGCGCGGCGTCCACGATCGACCATTACGAACTGAGCGTGCCATCCAATATGGTCAGCTGCCAGACCGGCACGATCACCGTCAATGCCTGTGCGAACAGTTCTAGCCCGTGTACGAGCTTGGCAACCACCGTGAGCGGGCAGACGGCCACACTCAGCACGTCGGCCGGTAGCCTGGCGGCCAACACCTTGACCTTCAACGCCGCCGGCACAGCCTCGACCACGCTGAGCTATGGCAATGCCAGCAATGGCGCCACGGCGACCGAATCCATCACGGCGACGTCCGCGGCCGCTAACAACGCCGACACCTGCTGCATCGGCGGCGCCTGCAGCGTCAGCCACAGTTGCGCCGTGACCGTCAACACGGCAGGCTTCATCGTGTCGAGCAGCAGCACCGGTGGAGCCACGACGGTGGCGTCGCAAGTCGCAGGCACCTCGTCCGGCACCTATTACCTGCGAGCCATCAAGACCAACACCACCACCGGCGCCTGCACGGCGGCGCTCAGCGGTGCCACCACCGTCAATCTGGCCTACGCGTGCAACAACCCCTCGACCTGTTCGAGCGGCAACCTCATGAGTGTCAACGGCGGTACGCCTACGGCCATACCGGGCAATCCGGCCAGCAGTGTGAGTAGCTATGCCAGCGTCAACATGACCTTCGACAACGTGGGCAACGGCAGTGCGCCCTTCACGCTCAATTACAGCGATGTCGGCCAAGTCACGCTCTATGCGCAAAAGCTGGCTGGGGGAGCGCTGTTGACCACCCTGACAGGGAACTCGGGCCCCTTCGTGGTGGCGCCGGCGTCCTTCGGGTTCAGCAACGTCACAGCCTCACCCGTCAAGGCCGGCAACAACTTCGGCGCCACTGTCACGGCGCGGACCAGCACGGGCGCCACAGCGCCGAACTTCGGGCGCGAAGCCTCGCCCGAGGGCGTGACCCTGTTCTTCACGGCTTACCAGCCGACGGGCAGTGGAGCCGTGACCGGCAGCTTTACGGGCAATGTCGGCAGCTTCGCCAGCGGCGTGGCCACCAGCAGCAACCTGAACTACAGCGAGGTCGGCAAGATCGACCTGAACGCCACGCTGACAAGCGGCAGCTACCTCGGATCGGGCCTCACGGCCAACGGCAGCACAGGAGCCACAGGGGCGGTGCGCCTCAGCCCGGACCATTTCACGACCCAGGTCACTCAGGGCTGCGCGAGTGGGGGCTTCACCTACTCGGGCCAGCCCTTCACGCTGCTGATCACGGCCTGGAACGGCGCGACCACGCCAGCCAAGACCCGCAACTACGACGGCAGCACCACGACCACGCCCAACTTCGCGAAGGCGCAGACACTGAGCGACGCCGGTAACGCGGGCGTCGGCAGCTTTGGCGGCACTGCGTCGGTGGCCGCCAGCGCCTTCAGCGCCGGCGTGGCCACCCTGACCACGCCTGCCTACACTTTCACCACGGCCAAGACCGTGCCTACGACGATCACGGTCCGCAGCACCGAGTCGATCGGCGGGGACGGCATCAGCTCGGCCGGCTTCACCGAAGGCACGGTACCGCTGCGCAGCGGCAGCCTCGTCTTGCGCAATGCCTATGGGGCCGAACTGCTGCCGCTGCCCATGAAGCTCGAGGCTGATTACTGGGCCGCCGGCGGCTACTGGGCCGCCAACGGCGCCGACAGCTGCACCACGTTGCTGAGTGCCGGCGTGACGCTCGACGCCAGCTCCTACCAGGGAAATCTGAGCGCCGGCAACACACAGTTCTCACCGATGGGGCCCTATGCCCTGGCGAGTGGCCATGGCACCCTGACCCTGTCACCGCCAGGCACGGGCCACAGCGGCAGCGTCAACGTGAACATCAACAATGCGACAGCCGGCGTGCCCTGGTTCGGCACCGCGCTGGAAGTTGGCAAAGCCACCTTCGGCCTGCGCAAGGCATCGGTCGTCAACCGCAAGGAGGTGTATTGAGCGCCCCCGGACCAGCGCGCCATGCGCCGCGACCGGGCGCAGACCGCGGCTTCACGCTGGTCGAGGTCATCGTCTTCATCGTCGTGATGAGCGTGGGTGTGTTCGGCCTGGTCAGCGTGATGGGGCCGACGCTGCGGCGCAGCCCTGACCCGATGTTGCGCAAGCAGCAGATGGCCGTCGCCGAGTCCCTGCTCTCCGAAGTGCTCAACCAGCCCTTCACCTTCTGCGACCCCAACGATGCCAACTTTTCCACGGCGACCAGCTTGGCGTCGTGCACGGGCGGCGCGGCCAATTCGGAAGACAAGGGCGGAGCTCCCCTGACCTCGCCGACCCCCAGCGCGAAGACCCGCTACGGCAGTGGCATCGATCAGGTGTTCGACAATGTCGCCGATTACGGCGGGGCCTCGAGCACTGGCGGCGGTCTGCACAACCCGATCGACGACATCACCGGTAACTTCGCCGTGCCCGGCTACACCGCCAGCATTGCCGTCAACCGTACCGGCACGGCTTTCGGTGCATCCAACGACGCTGCCCTGGCCGTGACGGTCACGGTCAGCCATGCCGGGCTCGACGATTATTCGCTCACGGGCTATCGCTTCCGCTATGCGCCGCGCAACTGATCGCTCGCCAATGCACCCGCCCGCCGCGCCTTTGCTGCAGCGCGGATTCACCCTGGTCGAGATGATCGTGGCCATCGTGGTGGCCGGCATTGCCGTGGCGCTGGTGGCCTTGTTCGGGAGCTCGCAGATCCAGAACTATTTCGCCGTCTCAGCACGCACCGACCTGGCCGACACGGCCGATACTGCGCTGCGCCATCTGGCGCGCGATCTGCACAATGCCTTGCCCAACAGCGTGCGCGTCTCTGTAGCGGGCGACTATGTCGAGTTCGTGCCGATCAGCCAGGCCGGGCGCTATCGCGCGGCCAGCGGCGGGGGCAGCAGCGACGATCCGCTCGACTTCACCAGCGCCACCGACAACTCCTTCGACGTGTTCGGTCCGCCGGTGACGGTCAACGCGGGCGACTGGCTGGTCATCTACAACCTTGGCATTCCGGGCTCGGACGTCTACGCCGGCACCAACCGGCGGGCGCTGACCTCGATCGGCAGCAACCTCAGCAACCTGAGCTACACGGTCGGCGCTTCGCAGTTTCCACTGGCGTCGCCGCAAAGCCGCTTCCAGACCGTCTCCGGTCCGGTCAGCTACCAGTGCGATCTGGTCGCGGGCGTCGTGCGGCGCTACTGGGGCTATGCGTTCTCGAGCAGCCAGCCCTTGCCGCCGACGGGCGGCAGTTCGTCGCTGCTGGCCTCGAACGTCACGGCCTGCACGTTCTCCTATGCCGCCGGCGTGCAGCAGCGCGATGGCTTGATGACCCTGCGTCTCACGCTGACCGAGAACGGCGAGAGCGTGACTCTGCTGCACCAGGTCAATGTCTTGAACACGCCATGAACAGCCGTCCACGCCGATGCAGCCCGGCACCGCGCCAGCGCGGGGTGTCGATCTTGTTGGCCATCGTGCTGCTCTTGCTGTTCGCATCGCTGGCGGGATTGATGAGCACGCTGGTGAGCAGCGGCAACGCCACCTCGGCGCAAGACGCGCTGGGCGCGCAGGCCTATCAGGCGGCCCAGGGAGGCGTCGACTGGGGGCTCTACCAGCTCGATCCCAACGGTAGCAACGCCGCCCTGTCGGACTGTTTCGGCAACACAACTCTGTCCCAGTTCACCAACTACACCGTGACCGTCAGCTGCACGCGGTATCCCACGCCGAGTTCGGCCAGCAGCTATGCCGAGGCCGGCCGGACGGTGCGCATCATGCAGATCACCGCTACCGCTACGGCCGTTAACGGCTGGCCCGTTGGCATAGAACGACAGGTGACCGCCACCGTGGAGAAATGTCGTGATCCCACCATCACCTCGGCCCCCTATGATTGTCAATAGGCTCAACCGAAGAAGCGCAATGCCATGCTGAAGTGGCTGTGGAAGAACGATCGACCGCAGGAGGAGTGGGTGGCCCTCGTCGAAGAAGGTGGGCAACTCGACTGGGTACGGGTCCTGAGGCCGTCGGGACAGCGCCCTCAAGTGCGCGGCCTCGGCAGCGTCGCGCTGGGTGCGGAGTCCGACGCGGCGTGGGCCCGCCTGTCCACGGCACAACGCCTCAAGCGCGCGAACTGCACCACGCTGCTGCCAGAGAGCGACTATCGCCTGGTCCTGACTGAAGCGCCGGCCGTGCCCTCCGAGGAGGCCAAGCAGGCACTGCGTTGGCGTCTCAAGGATGCGGTGGATTTTCCGATTGAATCGGCCGCGGTGGATGTTGTGGACCTGCCACCCGAGGCGGCGCGCCAAGCCAGCGTGTTCGCCGTGGCGGCGGCCGAATCGGTTATCGCGCGCCACATGCGGCGCTGTCATCAGGCCCGCATCGGACTCGAAGCGATCGACATTGCCGAGCTGGCGCTGCGCAACGTGGCGGCGCTGTTCGAGGAGCCCAATCGGGGCGTGGCCTGCCTGCTGGCCGGACAACAGGGAAGCCTGCTGGTGATCACCTTCAAGGGCGCGCTGTGCCTGACACGCCGGTTCGACGCGACGGCAGCGAGCTTGTCGGCCACGCCGGCCGAGTTTCAGACGTCACCCATCGAGCGCCTGGTGCTCGAGATGCAGCGCACACTGGACAATTTCGATCGGCAGCACAGCTTGGTGCCGGTGTCGAGGCTGCTGGTGGTCAGTGATGCCGGCGAAGCGGGTCTGGTTGCCGCGCTCAAGGAAAACCTCTATCTGCCCGTCGAGGCACTGGATCTGGCGCGTGTGGTCGACTTCACGACACCGCCCGAGGAGCAAGACCCGGCGCGCCGGGTCGGAGTCACGCTGGCCGTTGGCGCGGCACTGCGGGGCGCGGCGTGACGCAGCACATCAACCTCGTCCTGCCCGCGCTGCGACCGCGCTTCGATCTTCTCGCACTGCCTGTGGTGGTGGCCGCGGCCGTGCTGGCTGCGGTGTCGGTGGCGGCCTTGTCTGGCCTGGCAATGACTCAGCTCGCGCGCTTGCAGCAGGAGGCTTCGCGCGTCGATGCCCAGTTGACCGTCGAGCAGGCCAACAGCCAGGCGCTGAAACTGCGCCTGGCCGCACGCAAGGGCGATGACACGTTGGGCCACGCCATCGAGGCCACGCAGTCTGAGCTGAGCCAGCGCAGGGAGGTTCTGGCCTTCCTCGCGCAGAGCAGGGAGCGCGCGGCCTCCGTGCCGAACTATGCCGGCATGATGGGCGGCTTTGCCCGACACACGCTGGACGGATTGTGGTTGGTGGGGTTCGCCTTCGGTGCCGATGGGGTGGATATTCAGGGACGTGCGCTGGAGCCGGCCCTGCTTCCGGCCTACATCGACGGGCTCAATGGCGACACGGCCTTTGCGGGCAAGCGTTTTGCTGCGCTGGACATGAAAGCCGTCGATCCGGCGGTCGACACCCATGAGGGCGCCTCTGGCAGCGGACTGGGGCCCCGACCGCGGATGCGCTACGTCGACTTCCATCTGCACGCCATGACGACCCGACGGCAGGAGCCCGCGCCATGACGCTGCGCCTGCCTTCGATTTTCAGTCGCTGGGCGACCCGCTACGGTGCGCTGTCGCGGCGCGAGCGCATGATGGTCGCCGCGGCCCTGGTGATCTGTCCGGCCTTGATCGTCAACGCCCTGTGGCTTGACCCGCTGCGCTTGCGCGCCAGTGCGGTTCGTGCCCACATCGATGCTACGCGTACGCAGCTTGCCAATGAGTCCTCGCTATTGGCGGCCCTGAATGCACAAGCCCAGGCTGACCCGGATGCCGCAGCGCGCGCGGCCCTGAGCGCTCTGCAAGCTGAGCGGCAACGCCTGGACGGTCAACTTGAAGAAATCGACCGCTCCCTGATCACCCCGCGAGAAATGAACGGCCTGCTGCGCCAAGTGCTGGCGCGGCAACCGGGCTTGCGGCTGATGAGCCTGCAGACGCTGCCGCCGCAAAGGGTGCTGCCGGCCGACCCGGGGCACGCAGCCTCGAGCCCCATACGGGCTGCCAGTGAACACGCGGTCGGCCTTTATCGGCATGGCGTCGAGATTCGACTGCAAGGCAGTTACGACGAACTCGGTGCCTATCTGCGACAACTGGAATTGCTCGGGCCGCGCCTAGGATGGGGCGACCTAGAATACCAAGTGCTCGAATTCCCGAGGGCAGAGATGAAACTGAGGGCCTATACCTTGAGCCGGGATCAAGCGTGGCTATCGCTGTAACTCCTGGCGCTCTTCGCCTCTCTTTGAGCTGCGGCCTGCTGTTGTTCGGCGCGCAGGGGTGGGCAGCCGATCCTACGCAGCCGCCGGCCCTTTGGCTGGCGAGCGCGGCCGCCTCGGCCGCCGAGGGCGGAACCGTGGGCGGACCACGCCTGCAGACCGTGCTTCAGCCTCGCCAGGGGGGGCGGCCGCGGGCGGTGATCGACGGCCGGCTCGTCAGTGTCGGCGATCGGATCGGCGCGGCACGCCTTGTGCGCCTGGACGAACGCGAAGCCGTGTTGAGCGGGCCGGGCGGTGAATCGCATCTGCGGCTGACCCCCGACGTCGTCAAGCAGCCTGTGGCAGCGCCCGCACACGAGCGCAAGAGCACCCATCACAAAGAGGACCAACCATGAGGTCGACTTGCGCCTTGATCATGGCAGGGCTTTGGCTGGCCGGATGCAGCGCTCCGCACGGCACGCGCCCTGGCGCAGCCGAACCGATCAGCCAGGCATTGGATGCCGCGGCGAGCAGCACGCATCGCAATCAAGGGGATTCGAATGCGCTCAGCCAGGCAATGTTGCCGCCTTTGAACTTCGAGGCGCCAGTTGTCAAAAAGCCTGAACTGCGCTTCAACCTCGCGGTTGACAACGCTCCGATCTCGCAGGTGCTCAATGCCATCGTGCTGGACAGCTCCTACAGCGTGCTGATTCCGCCTGAACTGACGGGCAGCGTCAGCCTCAATCTGAAGAACGTCACGGTGCATGAAGCGCTCGATGCCCTGCGCGAACTGTACGGCTATGACTTCGCGTTCCGCGGTCAGCGCGTCACCGTACGTCCCAACTCGATTCAGAACCGCATCTTCCGGATCAATTACCTGGCCGGTCGCCGGGCGGGCCTGAGTGAAACGCGCGTCACCGGCAGTTCGCCGACCAGTGGCGTCTCTCCCAACGGCGCGGGACCGGTGGCGGCCGCTGGCTCGACCAGTGCCGTCGGCACGTCGGCCAGCAGCGGCGCCGTGATGAACGACAGCTCGCGCGTCCGCACGTCTTCGGAATTCGATTTCTGGAAGGACCTTGATGGCGCGCTGCGCACCATCGTCGGCGAACTGGATGGCCGTCGCGTGATCATCAACCCCGAGTCGGGCGTCGTCCTGGTGCGGGCCATGCCCGCCGAGTTGCGCGCAGTCGACGACTACTTGCACGCCACGCAACTGGTGGTCGAACGGCAGGTGATGCTCGAGGCCAAGATCATCCAGGTTTCGCTGTCCAATTCTTACCAGACCGGCATCAACTGGAGCAAGCTCGGCAAGCTCAGCTTCGGCGTCGTGGCACCTGGAGCCACGCTGGGCGCAACCGGCACGCTGGTCGGCAGCACGGCAGGGCTGACGGGGTCGATGGTGACCCAGGCCGGCGGACTCGGCGGCCTGCCGAGCACCCTCACCGCCGGCACCACGGTGTCGGCCGGCGGGGCAGCGCGCAGCCTGGGTACCGACGGCAATGGCAATGGCTTTGCCGGCCTGGCCTTCCAGTCCAACGATTTCGCGGCCGTCCTGTCCTTCCTGGAGGGGCAGGGCGACGTGCAGGTGCTGTCCAGCCCGCGCATCGCCACCACCAACAACCAGAAGGCCGTGCTCAAGGTCGGCACCGACGACTATTTCGTCACCGGCATCAGCGGCTCGGCGACACAGACCAGTTCGGCGCTGCCGGGTGGCACCGTGGCGCCCTCGATTCCGGATATCAAGCTGCAACCCTTCTTCTCCGGCATTGCGCTGGACGTGACGCCGCAGATCGACGACGACGGCAACATCATCCTGCACGTACACCCCTCGGTCAGCGTGGTGGAGGAGCGTCACCAGAACATCAATCTCGGTCAGTTCGGCAACTTCACACTACCTTTGGCCTCAAGCAATATCAACGAGACCGACAGCGTCGTGCGGGTCCAGGACGGCACCATTGTGGCGATCGGCGGCCTGATGAGTCAGCAGCAGACCAACAATCGTTCCGGGCTGCCCGGTCTGAGCGCCTTGCCGGGTGTCGGCGCGCTGTTCGGCCAGAAGGCGGGGCTCAACAACAAGAGCGAATTGGTCATCCTGATCCGCTCCACCGTGATCGTCGGCGACTCCTCATGGAAAGAGGGGCTGGCGGACAGCCGCGAGCGCGTCGAACAACTTTCCTCGCAGCGGCGGCCCGTCATGGGGTGGCAGTGAGCAAGGGGCGTCGGTGTATCTCGACCATTTCGGATTGAACGAGCCGCCCTTCAGCATCACGCCGGACACGGGCTTCATCGTCGGTACGCGCAGTCACCAGGAAGCGCTCAACACGGTGCTCGTCGCCCTGTCCTGCGGCGAGGGGTTCATCAAAATCACCGGCGAAGTCGGCACCGGCAAGACTTTGCTGTGTCGGCGCCTGCTGCAGGTGCTTCCCGAGCACCATGTGTCGGCCTACTTGCCCAATCCACAACTGTCGCCACGCCATCTGCTGCGTGCCCTGGCCAAGGAGTTGTCACTGAAGGTGGCAACGCGGGCCGACGACTATCAGCTCATGCAAAAGATCAACAACGCCCTGCTAGAGCATTCTGCGGCCGGTCGCCAGGTCGTGGTCTGCATCGACGAAACCCAGGCCATGCCACTGGAGACATTGGAATCCCTGCGGCTCTTGTCCAATCTCGAGACGGAGAAGCGCAAGCTGCTGCAGATCGTCATCTTCGGACAGCCCGAGCTTGATGAGCGCCTGGCCGAGCCCACCGTGCGGCAGCTGCGCCAGCGCATTGCCTTCCACCATCGCCTGGTCGGGCTCGACCGGGCCGAGGTCGCTCACTATCTGGAGCAGCGGCTGCACAAGGCCGGCTACCGTGGTGCGTCCGTGTTCGGCGGGCTGTCGGTCCGCTGCCTGCACCGTGCGAGCCGCGGCACGCCCCGCCTGATCAATATCCTTGCCCACAAGGCCTTGCTTGCGGTGTATGGCGAGGGGCGCCATGTCGTCGGTGTCCGCCACGCCCGGGCGGCAGCCAAGGACACCGAAGGCACGGCAGCACCAGGATGGTTGTGAGATGAGCCTGATCAACGACGTCTTGCGCAATCTGGACGCCCAGCGCCCCGATGTACCGGGGCGCGCAGCCCTTCAGAGCGGCGTGGTGGCCACGCCGCCTGCGGGCGTGGCGGCGACCCCACCGCGGTCCGGCAGACCAGGCCGCTGGCGAGGATTGCTGGTGCTGCTTGTCCTGGCGCTGGCCGCGAGCCTGTGGGCCTTGACGCATTGGCAAGCGCTTCGCGGTGCCGCTCCCGGCCCTGGCCCCAGCCCTTCCGTATCGCTGTCGCTTGCGGCCGCGCCTTCGCCCGTCGCGACACCGGCATCGCTGCTGGCGCCGAGCCAGCCGTCGGCTGCGCAGATGTCACCAGGGCAGCTTCAACATGCGACCGTTCAGGTGGCGAAATCGCCCGAACCTGCGCAGAACCGCGCCCAGGCCTTCAGGCGCACTTCGGGTGTCAATGCCACACTCCGAGGTGCATCGAGCGCGGCAGAGCAGGCGATGCCGCCGACAAAGCCCGATGTGCAAAGAAGCACGATGCCCGAAACGCCTCACGATCGCGCCATGGCCGAACTCGCCGTCGCCGAGCAGTTGCAGGAGCAGGCAGGGATGGACGCTGACGTGGATGCTCATTTGCGCACGGCCCTTCAGATTGAGCCGACTTGCGTGCCGGCCCGCCAACTGCTGCTGCGTCGCTTGGCGAAGGCTCAGCGGTGGGATGAGCTGGTCGACGCCTTGCAGCAAGGTCTGGCTGTGTCGCCCGGGCAAGTCAGTTGGGCCCTGTCGCTGGCACGGGTCCAATACGAGCAGGGCAAGCTCGGCAGTGCCGATGGCACGCTCGCCCAATACCAATCCTTCGCCGACAGTAGCGCCGAATTTGCCGACTTCGCCGGTCACGTGAAGCTGAAGCTGGGACAAAACGCCCAAGCAGTCGCGCAGTTCCAGCGCGCCGTCAGGCTGGAGCCGCACGATGGCCGGGGTTGGTTGGGTTTGGGCCTGGCGCTCGAAGCGGCAGGCCACCGGGCAGAGAGCCAGGAGGCCTTGCAACGTTCACTGGCAGTTGGGACGCTCAGCCGCGACCTGGCGGACCTCGCGATCCGACATTTGCAGCACTGAGTGTTGGGCGCGTTTGCTTGCGCGGGATGCTCTACGTGGTCGGCCTTGCAATATCGCCACAACCTGGATGAATGTTGACGTTGCGAGGCAGATGACGATCGTCAGAACTCCCAGCAACAGGTGCAATGGATGTCAGTTTCCGGGAGTTTTGGACCTGCGCTTCGTGTCCACCGACGACTTCTTTCGCGCCCGGCTAGATCTGATTATCGACTGCGCCATCCGCTGGCGGTGCTGACCACGCGGCTGCCCAGGAACGAAACCGAGGCGTCGTTGGCGCCGCTGTTTGCGCACCGTTCGCGAGCGGGCCGCAGCGAGGTGAACTGTGACCTGTTCGACCCCAGCACGCAGCTCGTGGGTGCCACTGTCATCAATGCGGGTCGACGCGCGGCTAGGCATCCATAAACCTGCCACCCGAGAAACTTATCCATAAGCCTGCCATCCCAGCAGATTTATGCGTAGCGGTTCACGATGAGAATGGTCGCGATCATCTGAATGGTGGAGAAGAGGAGGATCGAACTCCCGACCTCTGCATTGCGAACGCAGCGCTCTCCCAGCTGAGCTACTCCCCCACGGACTGAAAAAGTATAGCCACGGCTGGGCTGCCGCACTCTAGTGATTTCAACTAGGCCGGCAGGGAGATTGCGTCCAGCAATTCGCTCTCAATCTGCAGCTGCAGCTTGTTCTGTTGCAGCGCTGGGCCGTCGACGAGGAAGGTGTCTTCCACGCGCTCGCCCAGTGTCGAGATTCTCGCGAGCTGGAGGTTGATGCGGTGGCGGGCCAACACGCGCGCGATCGCGTAGAGCAGGCCAGCGCGGTCGCTGGAACTGATGGACAGCAGCCAGGCCTGAGCGCGCTCGTCGGGTCGCAGCGTGACGCGTGGCGTATAGGGGAAGGACTTAACGCGGCGGGAGAGCCGGCCGCGGCGCGGCTCGGGCAGCGGGCCCTGGCTGGCCAGTGCCTGGCCGAGCTGGCTCTCCACCAGGCTCACGAGGTCGCGCTGCTGGGCCTCGCGGTCGGGGCTGATGACCTGGAAGGTGTCGAGCGCGTAGCCCTTGTCCGTGGTGTGGACCTTGGCATCGAGGATGTTGAAGCCGGCGCCGTCGAAATAACCGCATATGCGAGCGAACAGATCGCTCTGGTCGGGTGCGTAGACCAGCACCTGCAGGCCTTCGCCGATCGGCGAGGGGCGCGCACGGACCACCGGCGCGGTGGACTGCACGTGGCGCCAAAGCTCGCGCGCGTGCCAGGCCAGGTCGCCGGCCTCGTGGCGGGCGAAGTAGCTGACGGCCAGCGTGTCCCATAGCGGCTTCTCGGTGCCGGGCAGGGCGGAGCGCAGGGCCAGGGTCTGTCGGGCTTCTTGCTTGCGGGCTTCGATCTCGGCGGTGAAGTTGGGCTTGGCGCCGCCGAGGCGGCGCAGGGTCACGCGGTAGAGGTCTTCCAGCAGCTTGCCCTTCCAGGCGTTCCAGACCTTGGGGCTGGTGCCGCGGATGTCGGCCACGGTCAGGAGGTACAGGGCCGTGAGGTGGCGGGCGTCGCCCATGCGCTGGGCAAAGGCGTCGATGACTTCTGGGTCGGAGAGGTCTTCCTTCTGCGCCACGCGCGAGAGCGTCAGGTGCTCGCGCACGAGGAAGACGACCATCTCGGCATCGGTCTTGGAGAGGCCATGCTCGCGGCAGAAGCGGCGGGCCTCCACGGCGCCGAGCTCGGAGTGGTCACCGCCGCGGCCTTTGGCCACGTCGTGGAAGAGGGCGGCGATGTAGAGCAGCTCGGGCCGCTCCCATTGCGCGGCGAGCTGCGAGCAGAACGGGTATTCGTGGGCGTGCTCAGGAATGAAGAAGCGCCGCACGTTGCGCAGCACCATCAGGATGTGCTGGTCCACGGTGTAGACGTGGAACAGGTCGTGCTGCATCTGGCCCACGATGGCGCGGAAGACCCAGAGGTAGCGGCCCAGCACCGAGGTCTGGTTGAGCAGGCGGAACACATGCGTGTGGCCGACGGGCTGGCGCAGGATCTTCATGAACATCGCGCGGTTGGCAGGGTCGCGCCGCCAGGCACCGTTCATCAGCCCGCGGGCGTTGTAGATCGCACGCAGGGTGCGGGCCGAGAGGCCCTTGATCCCGGGCGTCTGCTGGTAGAGCAGAAAGGTCTCGAGGATAGCGTGGGGCTCGCGCTGGTAGAGCTCGTCGCTCGCCACCTCGAGCATGCCGGCGCGCTCGAGAAAGCGCTCGTTGATCGGCTGTGTCAGCGCTTGCTGCGAGCCCATGATGCGCTCTTCCAGGTTCAGCAACAGGATCTGGTTGAGCTGAGTCACCGCCTTTGCGGCCCAGTAGTAGCGACGCATCAGCACTTCCGAGACCCGCTGTCCGGCGCTGGCCTGATAGCCAAAGCTTTCGGCCACGGCGGTCTGCAAGTCGAAGACGAGGCGGTCTTCGCGCCGGCCGGCGATCACGTGCAGGCGCGCACGGATCAGCGTGAGGATGCCTTCGTTGCGTTGGAGCTGGCGGCTTTCGAAGCTCGTGATCAGGCCCTTGCTGGCGAGCGCCTTCCAGGTCTTGCCCAGGCGCGCGGCGCGGGCGATCCAGATCAGCACCTGCAGGTCACGCAGTCCACCGGGGCTTTCCTTGCAATTGGGTTCGAGCGCGTAGGGCGTTTCCTCGAACTTGGTATGCCGCTGGCGCATCTCCAGTGTCTTGGCGCGCAGAAAAGCCTTGGCATCCATGGCCTTGGCCAACTGTCGCTCCAGGCGTTGGTACAGGAGCTTGTCGCCGGCCAGCAGGCGCGATTCGAGCAGGGCTGTCTGTACCGTGACGTCGCCCTTGGCCTCGCTCACGCACTCGCCCGGCGTGCGCACCGAGGAGCCGATCTCCAGGCCGATGTCCCAGCAGGCGGTGATGAAGCGCTCGATGCCGGTCTTTGCCTCGCCATGGGTGTCCGTGCCTTCGGGCAGCAAGACAAGCACGTCCACGTCCGAGTGAGGGAAGAGTTCGCCGCGTCCGTAGCCACCCACAGCGAGCAGGCTACTGCCCGCGGGCAGATGGGCCTGCTGCCAGAGCTCTTGCAGATGCCTGTCCACCAGGGCCGCCAGGTCGCGCAGCAGGCGCCGCGCAAGCGGGACGTTAGGGGGAGCGACGCGGAAGGCCTCGATCAGCGATTGCTTGCCGGCTTTTAGCGCGCGACGTTGTTCGGCCAGCAGCGAGGCGTTCATCCGGTGATGAAGGCGGGCGGCGGCGGGCTGCCCGCGGAGAGCGTCATGATCTCGTAGCCGGTGTCGGTGACCAGCACCGTGTGCTCCCACTGGGCGGAGAGAGATCGGTCCTTGGTGACGATGGTCCAGCCGTCACCGGTCTCACGGATCTCGCGGCGGCCGGCGTTGATCATGGGCTCGATGGTGAACATCATGCCGGGCTGCAGTTCTTCCAGCGTGCCCGGGCGGCCATAGTGCAGCACCTGCGGCTCTTCATGGAAGACCTGGCCGATGCCGTGACCGCAGAACTCGCGCACGACCGAGAATCCGTTGCTTTCGGCAAAGGTCTGGATCGCGTGGCCGATGTCGCCCAGGCGCGCGCCGGGCTTGACCTTGGCGATGCCCTTCCACATGGCCTCGTAGGTGAAGCTGCACAGGCGTTTCGCGGCAATCGACCCTTCGCCGACGATGAACATGCGGCTGGTATCCCCATGCCAGCCATCCTTGATCACGGTGACGTCAATGTTGACGATGTCGCCGTTCTTCAGCGGCCGGTCATTGGGGATGCCGTGGCAGACCTGGTGATTGATCGAGGTACAGATCGACTTGGGGTAGGGCGTGTAGCCGGGCGGGCAGTAGTTCAGCGGGGCCGGCGTGGCCTTTTGCACGTTGAAGATGTAGTCGTGGGCGAGCTTGTCGAGTTGCTCCGTGCTGACGCCGGGCTTGACGTGGGGTGTCAGCATGTCCAGCACCTCGGAGGCGAGGCGGCCGGCGATGCGCATGCCTTCGACGTCGGCGGCGGTCTTGATCGTGATGGTCATGGGCGGATTTTAAGGCGCGGGGACGAAGCCCTTAGCCGACGTACAACACGACCATCGCCGCCACCAGGCAATAGCCGCCGAACAGGTGCCAGCGATCGCCCTCGAGCCAGCGCGACAGCCAGCGCAGCGCCAGCAGGCCTGCGGCGAAGCTCATCACCATGCCGACCAGACCCGGCACGAACAGCTGCAGGAACTGCGAAGCCTGCTCAACGTTCATGGCCACCTCGGCCTTGTAAACGCGCCAGCCCTCGCGCACGATGACGGCGGGCGTCAGCACCACGGCCAGCGCGAAGCTGAACTCCTCGGCGCGGCGACGCGCCACACCGGCGATCAGGCCGGCGGAGATCGTGGCGCCCGAGCGCGAGAAGCCGCGAAAGGGCAGGCACAGGCCCTGCACGGCGCCGATCAGCGCGGCGCGGCCCATGCTCAACTCACCCCGCGGGTTCTCGCGGATGCGCGAGGAGACGATGATCAGCACGCCGGCTGCAGCCAGTGCCGTGGCAACCAGGCGCGCGTTGCCGAACAGGTGCTCGATCTCGAAGTCCGGCTGGTGGGCCATGAACACATGCTTGATGATGGTGATGAGTCCGTAGCCGACAATGCCCGTCAGCGCCGTGCCCACGACCAGCCACAGGGCGTTGGTCTTTAAGCCCTGCATCGACGAGAAGTAGCTGCGCTTCCAGGCCGACCAGAAGTACACGATGGTGGAGAACATCGTGCCCGTGTGCAGCATGACCAGCAGCAGGGTCATCTCGGGCGTGGTCGGGTCCAGCTTCATCAGCTTCTCTGCCGTGATCACGTGGGCGGAACTCGACACCGGCAGCAGTTCGGCGAGGCCCTGGATGACGGCGAGGATCAGGATTTGCAGGTAGTCCATGGGGTGATGCGGTGCGAATTCGAAGCGGGGCATGATATCCGCGACTGTTGCGCGGCCGTGCCGGCGGCTTGACCATGCAAGGACGGCTCCCTATATTACTGACCGAACAGTCAGTAGCATGAGAGCCACCAAGACTTCGACCCCTAACGTTCCGCCCGCACGGCAGCGTCGCAAGGATGCCCGTCCCCAGGAGCTGCGCGATGCGGCGCTGTCTCTGTTCGTCGAGAAGGGCTACGCTGCCACGCGCGCCGAAGACGTGGCCGCGCGTGCCGGTGTCTCCAAGGGCACGCTCTATCTTTACTACGCTGGCAAGGAAGAGTTGTTCCAGGCCGTGGTGCGCGAACATTTCTCGGCCACCATCCATGACGGCATGGCCTTGATGGATGAGCACAGGGGTTCGATGAGCGAGCTGCTGTCCCTGCTGATGACGCGCTGGTGGGAGCGCGTCGGCCAAGGCCCTGCGGGGGGGCTGACCAAAGTGGTGCTGGCAGAAGGCCGCAATCTGCCCGAACTGGCCCAGCTCTATCTGGACGAGGTCATCCGGCCCACTCACGAGCTGCTGGGCGCGCTGATCGAGCGCGGAATCCGCAGCGGCGAGTTCCGCGCGGTGCCCGTGCCGGAAACCGTCCATGTGCTGATCGGCCCGCTGCTGCACCTGATGCTGTCCGAACATTCGCTCGGCCACTGCCTGGCCGTCGATGCGCCGGCCGTGTTGCGCACGCAGCTGGACCTCATGCTGAACGGTTTGAAGTCGGGCCTAAAATCTTCGGCTGTCCCTCTGAAATTCAGCAAGAAGCCATGAACATCGAACAAGCCCGATTCAACATGATCGAACAGCAGATCCGCCCCTGGGACGTGCTGGATGCCTCGGTGCTCGAACTGCTGGCCGTGATCCGCCGCGAGGATTTCGTGCCCGCCGAGCACCGTGCCCTGGCCTTCATGGACGTGGAAGTGCCCTTGCATGGCGGCCAATGCATGCTGGCTCCCCGTGTTGAGGCCCGTCTGCTGCAGGAGCTGAAGATCGCCCGCCACGAAAAGGTCCTCGAGATCGGCGCCGGCTCGGGCTTCATGGCGGCTTTGCTGGGCCATAAGGCCCAGCGCGTTGAAACCATGGAAATTGACCCGCAGCTGGCCGAGCAGGCAGCCTCCAAGC
Organism: Roseateles sp.; assembly: GCA_019234295.1. Taxonomy (GTDB): domain Bacteria; phylum Pseudomonadota; class Gammaproteobacteria; order Burkholderiales; family Burkholderiaceae_C; genus JAFALK01. The sequence continues at coordinate 52,600 of JAFALK010000015.1, read as the reverse complement.
TCAAGCGCGCTGGCCTGTCCAACGTGCGCGTGCACCAGGCCGATGGCGCCAATGGCCTGCCGGGCGAAGCGCCGTTCGACGCCATCTTGCTGTCCGGCTCGGTCGGCGAGGTGCCGGCCGGCCTGCTGGCGCAGCTCAAGATCGGTGGTCGCCTCGTGGCCATCGTCGGCAATGAGCCGGTCATGGCCGCTCAACTCATCACCCGCAAGGCCGAGAACGACTACGAATCCCGGACCCTGTTCGAGACCGTGGCGCCACGCCTGATCGGCTTTGCGGAAAAGCCTGCTTTCGCGTTCTAAGTTCTCAGTGCGTCGTGCGGCCTGTCGCCGCAAAACGCCATCAGGGGCCGCGCAGGCTGCAACTCGTCGCTTTTCTGGAGTCAGGGCGATCCCGGGGCAGCTATAACCACGGCTGTTTGTCGCAAGACCCAACGATCAAGACCAAGGAAGCCCATGTCTGAATCTCGCGCACTCCGCCTCGGCCAACTCGCCGCGGCCCTGGCATTTGCCTTCGCGGGCACCGCCAAGGCCCAGAGCCTGCAGGATGTCTACGAAGCCGCACGAGCCTACGACGCTTCCTATCTGTCAGCGCGCTCCCTGGCCGACACGGCCGAGTCCAAGCTCGAGCAGGCCGAATCCCTGGCCCGCCCGAGCCTGGGCCTGGGCGCCAGCGCGCAATACCAGACGAGCAGCGTTCCCGCGGGAACCTACCCGGTCAATCGTCTGAACCAGACTACCACGCAAGCTGGGCTGAATGGCCGCATGGCGCTCTACAACCCGGCCAACTCGGCCTCCATTGAGCAGGCGCGCCGTTCGCTGGGGGTCTATGCCTCCGATCTCGAAACCGCGGAGCAAGACCTGATCGTGCGCGTGGCCCAGGCCTATTTCGATGTGCTGGGCGCGCAGGACAACTTGTCGACGGCGCAGGCGGCCAAGAAGGCCATCGCCGAGCAGCTGGCCTCGGCCAAGCGCAATTTCGAAGTCGGCACGGCGACCATCACCGACACCCGCGAGGCCCAGGCCCGCTTCGACCTGTCCACCGCCCAGGAGATTGCGGCTGACAACGACCTGCGCACCAAGCAGGTCGTGCTCGACACCCTGGTCGGCCGCAAAGGCGTGGCGCCCAAACCCCTGCTGCAGCCGGTCGCTCTGCCTGCCCTGCCCAATGACGACATCGAGGGCTGGGTCAGCGGCACCGAGGAACACCCGCTCGTGCGAAAGGCCCGTCTCGGTCTGGAGATCGCCAGTCTCGAATACAAGAAGGCGCGCGCTGCCAACAGCGTGACCGTGGATGCGACGGGCACCGTGGGCGTCCAGCACGCCACCAACAATCTGCCCAGCCCGCTGTCGGCCAGTCTCGGTGCCGGCACGGCGAATTCGGCCACATTGGGCCTGTCGATCAACTATCCGCTGTACTCGGGTGGCGCCATCTCCGGTCGTGAGAAGGAAACCGCCAAGCTCGAAGAGAAGGCCCGCGAGGACCTCGAATACGCGCGCCGCACGGTGACGCAGACCACGCGCAGCGCCTTCCTCGGCGTGCAGTCCCTGCGGGCGCAGGTCTTGGCCCTCGAGGCGGCCGAGTCCTCAAGCAAGCTGGCCCTGGAGGCCACCCAGCTTGGCTACAAGGTCGGTGTGCGCGTCAACATCGACGTGCTCAACGCACAGACCCAGCTCTACACGACCCAGCGCGACCTGGCCAAGGCCCGCTACGACACCCTGCTGACGGGCTTGCGCCTGCGCCAGGCAAACGGTTCGCTGCGTGCCGATGATGTGGCGGCGGTGAACCAGTTGCTTGCGAAATGAAGCCCCTCGCTCAGCCGCCTTGCGTTCGAGCGGTCCCCTGAGAGGACGCCGATCGGTGTGTGGCGTTGACCCACGTCAACATCAGTACCGCATTGCCCTTGGGGCGGCCCCGGGGGCGATGCGAATGCGACAGTGACCCCGGCGGCGCGGTCTGCTCGCTGCGAGAATCCGCCCCATGCTTTTTTTGCTCTCGCCCGCCAAGTCGCTCGACTACGAAACGCCCACGCCGCCCGGGGTCCTCGAGCGTGCCACCCAGCCGCAGTTCACCCGGTATTCCTCCGAGCTGATCAAGCTGCTGCGCGGCTACAGCGCCGACGATATCGGCGAGTTGATGACTCTGTCGCCCGCGCTGTCTGAGGTGAACGTTGCCCGCTGCAAGGCCTGGCGCGCGCGCTTCACGCCCGCCGACAGCAAGCCGGCCGTGCTCGCCTTTGATGGTGATGTGTATGGCGGGCTGAATGCCTCCTCGCTTTCGCTCGACGAGCTGGAGTGGGCGCAGTCGCACCTGGCCATCCTCTCCGGCCTGTACGGGGTCCTGCGGCCGCTGGACATGATCCGGCCCTATCGGCTGGAGATGGGCACGGCCCTGGCCGGCGATCACGGTGGAACGCTCTACGCCTACTGGGGAGACCGCTTGGCCGAGCACCTGAACAAGCGCGCAAAGGCCGAGGCCGCGCCGGTGATCATCAACCTTGCTTCGCAGGAATACTTCCGTGCTGCTAATCGGCGGGCGCTCAAGCCGCGCGTGGTCGAGTGCCAGTTCGAGGACTGGAAGAACGGGCAGTACAAGATCATCAGCTTCTTCGCCAAGCGCGCGCGCGGCCTGATGGCTCGATACGCGATCCAGCACCGCATCGTCACACCCGAAGGGTTGCGCGGCTTCGACATGGATGGCTATGTCTTTTCGCCCGAGGCCTCCACGGCGGAGAAAATGGTGTTCAGGAGGAAGTTGCCTTGAGTGCCCAAGCCATCACGCCCGAGCTGCGCAAATGGATCGTCGAACAAGCCCAGGCCGGTCACAAGCCTGAGGCTGTGCTGGCTGCCATGCGCACGAGCGGCTGGGAAGAGTCGGTGGCCATTCGCGCGCTGGAAGAGACGCTGCAGACGCATCTGCAAGGCCAGGGCAAGGCCAACGCCAACGCCCTGCCGAAGTCCAAGGCCGTCCCCGAGCCTGCCCTGGGCGGATCGAAGTCGGTGCTGATGGCGGACGGTCACGAGGTCAGGGTCTTGATGACCCTGCAACATCCTCGGGTCGTCGTGTTCGGCGGCCTGCTGTCCGACGCGGAATGCGATGAAATCATTGCACTGGCGAGCAAGCGACTGGCACGCTCCGAGACCGTGGCCACCGTCGGCGACGGCAGCGAGGTCAACGCCGCCCGCACGAGCGACGGGATGTTCTTCGAGCGCGGGGAGCATCCGGTCATCGCGAAGCTGGAGGCACGCGTCGCTGCCTTGCTCGACTGGCCGCTGGAGAATGGCGAAGGCCTGCAGATCCTGCGCTACAAGCCGGGCGCCGAGTACCAGCCACACTTCGACTATTTCGAGCCCGAGCATGTCAGTACGCCCACCATCCTCAAGCGTGGCGGCCAGCGCGTGGGCACGCTCGTGATGTACCTGAACACCCCCGAAGCCGGCGGCGCCACGACCTTTCCCGACATCAAGCTCGAGGTGATGCCGTGTAAGGGCAATGCCGTCTTCTTCAGCTACGACCGTCCGCACCCGATGACGATGACCCTTCACGGCGGCGCCCCTGTGCTCGCCGGCGAGAAATGGGTGGCAACCAAATGGCTGCGCGAAGGCCGATTCGAATAAACAAACCAGAGTAACGATGAAACTCAAAACACTGACCCTGAGCTGCGCCTTCCTGCTGGCCGCGGCTGTTCCGCTGGCATCCCAGGCGGGTGTGCACCAGAACCCTCAACCCGAGGCGCTTGCCGTCACGACCAAGCCGCATCTCAAGGCCGGCGTCAAGAAGCACAAGCCGGCAAAGAAGCACGGCAAGAGCAAGAAGAAGGGCGCCAAGAAGCCCCGCAAATCCGCCGCCCAACAAGCAACGCACTGAACACAGCCATGGCCCTGATCCGCTCCCTCGCTGCATCGGTTCTGATCTTCGCGGGGGCGGCCCAGGCTGATCCCTGGGTGGTTCGCGCCGAGTGGATCAGCGCCCACGAGAACTTCCTGGCCTCCGACGTGCTGCAGGGCCGCGGTAGTGCCACGCGCGACGAACTCATTGCGGCGACGTATATCGCGGCTCAATTCGAGAGTTATGGCCTCAAGCCGGCCCCGGGCATGAAGGGCTGGCTGCAAAGAGCGGAGATCACGCGGCAGCGTTTCCAGGGCGAACCCAAGCTTGCCTTCGGCGCCCAGGAGGTGGCCAAGGGTGTGACCCTGTTCGTATCCAACTCCCAGCCACTGAGCGGGCGCATCGTGCAGGCGGGGACGGAAGATCCGAAGGCTCTCACGTCAGGGCAGGGGGATGTTCTGCTGGTAACGGGTCCCGCGCCCTTGATGGCCTGGTATGGCGCGGCCGGCAAGGTCGGTGCCAAGCTCGTGATCGCGCGCGAAAGCGACGCCACCCGCGCTGGCTACGCCGAGATGGGCGGCGAGCCGCGCCTGCTGCGCTCCAACCCCGCGCAGCCGCGCCAGCGGGCGGCCCTGATCACGGTTCCAGAAATGATCTTCGTCCAGCTCGCCGCGGCGCAGGGGCAGACGCTCAGCTTCACACCGCCGCCCGTCGTCGACGCCAAGCTCGTGACAACCAACGCCATAGGCTATCTGCCGGGCAGCGATCGTGCTGCGGGCACCTTGCTCTTCACCGCGCATCTGGACCACCTGGGCGGCAAGGCCGACGGCACCGTCATGCACGGTGCCAATGACGACGCCTCGGGCACGGTGGCCGTGCTGGAGCTGGCGCGCGCGCTGGCGTCGGGGGGGAAGCCCCGCCGCTCGATTCTTTTCGTCTGCTACGGCGGTGAGGAGATGGGCCTGCTCGGGGCACGCTACTTCACCGAGCATCCGCCCGTGCCGCTCCAAGAGATCGTCGCCAACCTCGAGTTCGAGATGATCGGCGCTCAGGATCCGCAACTGCCGCAGCAGACCTTGATGATGACGGGATTCGAGCGCTCAGACTTCGGCGAGGCCTTGCAGCGCCAGGGCTTCCGCGTTACGGCCGATCCTTACCCGCAGCAGCAGTTCTTCCAGCGCTCCGACAACTATCAGCTGGCCCAAATGGGCATCGTGGCCCACACCGTCTCGGGCTGGGCCACGACGCCAACCTATCACTCGGCCGACGATGACATCGCCCACCTCGACCTGCCCTTCATGACGGCGGTGATCCAGTCCGTGATCGAGTCCGCGCGCTGGCTCGTGAACAGCGATTTCGTGCCGCAGTGGAAACCGGGCGGCAAACCCTGATTCAGCGCAGTTCGATACGCTCACCGTCGATCTGCAGATCGGGCCAGCGAGGCTTAACGGGTTGAACCCGTCCTTGTTCGATGGCCTTGCGCCAGTCTTCCAGGGAGCGCTTGCCACGGCGCGGGTCGATGGCCCAGGCTCTGCTGGCCTCCTGCCACGCGCCGCTTTGCCGCACATAGAGCGTCACCTCGGCGCTTGGACCTTCGCCGCTGATGAAGACGATCTCATCCACGCCGTCCCCGTCAAGGTCCTGGATCCAGACCAGGCAGTTAAGCTCAACGGACCTGCAACGATTCATCTGCCAAGCTTTGTCTCTCGTGACTGCGTCGAGCCAGGCGGCATCGACCTCGCGCCCTTTCGGGAGCACCAGAAGGTGCTGGTGCAGCTCGGACGCCGTGATGGGGCGACGCGCGCCCGCAGAGAGCTGGAGTTCTTGCAAGGCCTGCCGGGCGCGGGCGGCGTGCGCGCCGCCTTGCTTGTCGATGTCGCTCAAGGCCGCGTGACCGTAGCGTCCCATTCGGCTGATGCTTCTCCAATCGAATTTCTCGCTGGCAACGGCGCCGCTTTCTAGCCTGTCAAGCTGGCTCTTCACGGAGATGCGGTGGCTGTCTGCGATGGGGCTGATCAGGGCCACAGCAGCAATGATGCCCACAGCGCACACCGCCCAGTTGGCGGCCCGCACCCGGGCCATCCAAGGCTCTCTGCGCAACTGTGAGCTGGCATAGCCGAAGGCATAGAGCGTCAGCATCAGGCCCACATAGGCCGCCCAGACGCGATCGGGCGTCCAGCCGTGCTGCGAGACCCGGCGTGCCAGGGCGATGTCACCGATTGCGATGATGGGCAGCATGCTCAACCAGACCCAAGCCAGAGCCTTGGCCAGCCTGGGCGTGTACGGCGGTTCGGTGCGGCCGTCCTGCACAGCAGCGTTGAGCAGGCCGACGGCCAGGGCAGTGAACCAAAACGCATAGCTCGCGGCATTGCGCGTGGCGAACAGCGTGTCCAGGCCCGTGAATGGCAGGGCCAGCACCCAGCACAGGGCGAGCGAGAGCGCCAGCGGCAGCAGCCAGCTCACCAGCGTCAGCACGAAGCGGCGCAGGGCGAGCAGGGTGCCCGGACGGGCCAGACCGGTGCCGATGACCCAGGACACTGAGGTGGCGGTGACCAGGTATTGCGGCAGATGCTTTTCCAGCAACTCCCCCAGCCCATGCAGGCCGATGGCCTTCATCAGCAGGGCGCCGGCCCAGAGTAAGGCCCAGACGAGACCGGTGACGCCGATCGACAAGGGAATCAAGAGCCCGTTGCGCCAAGCCGCGTCGAAGTGGCGCGAGTAGTCGAGCCGTCGCGCCTTCGCATCCCAACCGCCGATCAGGCCCAGCAGCACGAAGGCCAGCACGACGGCGACGAAGACGTAGCTGAAGTCCGCCCGCATATCCGGCACACTGTTCTGCCAGCCCGCGTGGGCGCCCAGCAGGGCGTAGCCCAGGCCTAGCAACAGTGCGCACGCTAGGCGTTGCGCGCCGCGCTCGAACACACCTGGCAGCAACTGCCAGGCGAGCGGCGTCATTGCGATGAAATAGGCCAGCGACCAGATCCAGGGCGCCGAACCGGCTGGCCAGAAATCCCCGTCCACTGATTCGTGCAGGGACCACAGGGCGAAGCCCTGCACGGCGCCGATCAAGGCATGAAGAGTCGGGCGCGTGTGGTGTTGTTCGTCCATCGGCCCATGATGCCAAAAAAACAAAAGCACCCGGGTGGGTGCCTTGCTTGCATCGAGGCCGAGGCGCCTGAGGCGCCTCGGGCGTCTTAGACGCGCTTGCGGTACTCGTGCGTGCGCGTGTCGATTTCGATCTTGTCGCCGTTCTCCACGAACAGGGGCACGGAGATCTCGAAGCCGGTGCCCTTCAGGCGTCCAGGCTTGAGCACCTTGCCCGAGGTGTCGCCCTTGACGGCCGGCTCGGTCTCGATTTCACGGACCACGGTGGTGGGCATTTCGACCGAGATGGCCTTGCCGTCGTAGAACACGACTTCGACGGTCATGTTGTCTTCGAGGTAGGAGATGGCGTCGCCCATGTTCTCGGCTTCGACCTCGAACTGGTTGTAGTCGCCGTCCATGAACACATACATCGGGTCGGCGAAGTAGGTGTAGGTGCAGTCCTTCTTGTCCAGAACGATCTGATCCATCTTGTCGTCGGCCTTGAAGACGACCTCCGAACCGGCGCCGTTCAGCAGGTTCTTCATCTTCATGCGCACGGTGGCCGCGCCGCGGCCGCCGCGGCTGTATTCGGTCTTGAGCACGACCATGGGGTCCTTGCCCTGCATGATCACGTTGCCGGCGCGGATTTCTTGAGCGATCTTCATAAGAGTATTCCGAGTATTCCTTGGGTGGGATGCGGGTGCCTGGGTAAGCCAAACACCTGGCGCGCCTGAAAACCCAAAATCTTCCCGTGGCGCGGCAAAGCCCTTGATTTTAGCCTGATTTGCCCACGAAGCCCAAGAGCTGGGACGTGAGATCGGGCTGGATCGCCAATTGCGAACGCCAAGCGAGGGCGTGCGATGCGTCGAGCGAAGGCGGGGCGGCGGGCCAATCGCCTAACTCGTTCCAGGCACGGAACAGCGCGGCCGTTGTTTCGTCGGGCTGGTAGCGTGCCAAGAAGGCCTCGAGTTTGGGGCCATGAGCGCCATCGTCCTGGAAGTAGATCTGCCAGAGGAAGGGCTTGCCGGCCCACTGGGCGCGCACGAAGGAATCTTCGCCGCGAACGCAGTTGAGGTCGCAGGCCCGTAGCAGACAGTCGTAGGCGGGCTGCGTCAGGTAGGGCAGGTCGTGCCAGCGAACAGCGCGCGGCAGCTGAGGCCGCGCGAAATGGCCGGGGCTGGCGAGGATCAGGGTCGGGGCATCGGCCAGCAGGTTCACCAGGGCCTGCACGTTCGCTTGCGGGTAGGCAAAGAGGCTCACCAGACGCTCGCCTTCGCGCCGCTCGAAGCCTGCGGGCAGGCCTGCAGGCTCATCCAGCAGGCCCGGTTCCCGAAGCAAGCCTCCGGTCCGGCTGGTGAAGCCGGGATAGAAAAAGTTCTTGGCCAGGCCCTGGGCCGGCCCGCTGAACTGCGGAGACGCGAGGCCGTGACTGCGCTCAACGTAGTCTTCCGCGCTCAGGTATTCCAGGTTGATCCAGCGGGGAGGGCGTTGGGCCATGCGCTGAAGAATGGCGTCAGGCAACTGGCAGCCGAACATCTCGATCACGGCATCGCCCAATTCCTCGGGCACGGCGTTCCAGTCCAGCACCTCGACGCCGCCGCGCTCGGGCGCCATCCAGGCCAGGGCGCTCGCATCGTCGAGCCACAGGCGCACGGTTTCGCCGCGCGCGCGCAAGTCGCTCGCCAGCCGCCAGGCCACGCCCACATCGCCGAAGTTGTCGATCACCCGGCAGAACAGATCCCATCTCATCCCGAAATTATCATCAGCTGCTATGGAGACGAACGAATCGAATCGCGAACTCGGCGGAAATCAGGTGGCCGAATGGGCGGCCGAGCGCGAAGCGGCCGAGGCCGCCGAGGCCCGCCGCGTGGCCGAGATGGAACAGGCCGCGCGCGAGGTGCGAGAGCGGTTGCTCGCCGAGGTGGCCGCCTTGCCGATGCTGCCGGGCGTCTACCGCTACTTCGACGCCCAGGACCAGGTGCTGTACGTGGGCAAGGCCAAGGCGCTGAAGAAGCGGGTGTCGAGCTACTTTCAGAAGGACCACGGTGGCACGCGCATCGGCATGATGGTGGCGCGCATCGCCCGCCTGGAGACGACGGTGGTGCGCACCGAGGCCGAGGCCCTGCTGCTCGAGAACAACCTGATCAAGGCGCTCGACCCGAAGTTCAACATCCTCTTCCGCGACGACAAGAGCTACCCCTATCTCAAGCTCAGCGGCCATGCCTATCCGCGCGTCAGCTACTACCGCGGCGCTGTGGACAAGAAGCACCGATACTTCGGCCCCTTCCCGAGCGCCTGGGCCGTCAAGGAATCGATCCAGTTGATCCAGAAGGTCTTCCGTCTGCGCACCTGCGAGGACACCGTCTTCGCCAACCGCAGCCGGCCCTGCCTGCTGTACCAGATCCGCCGCTGCTCGGGGCCCTGCGTGCCGGAAGGCCAGGGCGAGGCCTACGCGCGCGACGTGCGCAATGCCGAGCGCTTCTTGCTCGGCGAGACCGAGGAGGTCCTGGACGCCCTGCAGGCCGAGATGATGGCCTACGCCGAAGTGCAGCGTTACGAGGATGCGGCCGAGGTGCGCAATCAGATCCAGGCGCTGGCCAAGGTGCTGCAGCAGCAGGCAGTCGACGAGAGCAGCTCCACGGGCCGCGACCGCGACGTGGACATCCTCGCCGTCAAGCTCCAGGGCGGGCGTGCCTGCGTGAACCTGGCCATGGTGCGGGGCGGCCGGCACCTGGGAGATCGAGCCTTCTTCCCTCGGCGCGTCGACGAGGCCACGGCCGTGCTGATGACCGAGGACGAAGAAGTCGGCATCACGCCAGAGCAGCAGGTGCTCGAAGCCTTCATCGCCCAGCATTACCTGGAAGCGCCCGTGCCGGCCCTGCTGGTTGTCAGTCACGAGGTCGGCGCCGGCCTTGCCGAGGCGCTGAGCGCGCAGGCCGGCTACAAGGTGACCGTGCAGCCCCAGCCGCGCGGTCAGCGCCGCATCTGGCAGGAGATGTGCGTCAAGGGCGCCGAGCTGGCCCTGGCGCGCATCCTCTCGCAGGAGGGCTCGCAGCGGGCCCGCACGCAGGCCTTGGTGGAGGCCCTCGACCTGCAGGTCCCCGACCCCGATACCTTTCGCATCGAATGTTTCGACATCAGCCACACCGCAGGCGAGGCGACCATGGCATCGTGCGTGGTGTTCGAAGGGCATCAGATGCAAAGCAGCCAATACCGCCGCTACAACATTGAGGGAGTCACAGGTGGTGACGACTATGCGGCCATGCGCCAGGTGCTCGAACGCCGATACAGCAAGCTCGCGGAAGCCGCGCAGCTGGGCACCGGACGCCTGCCCGACCTCGTGCTCGTGGACGGTGGCCGCGGCCAAGTCAGCATGGCGCGCGAGGTGTTCGAGGAGCTGGGCCTGGATCTCTCGCTGATCGTCGGCGTGGAGAAGGGCGAGGGACGCAAGGTCGGGCTGGAGGAGCTCGTGTTCGCCGACGGCCGTCCCAAGGTCTACCTGGGCCACGAATCCGCCGCACTGATGCTGGTGGCGCAGATCCGCGACGAGGCGCACCGTTTCGCCATCACCGGCATGCGCGCCAAGCGCGCCTCGGTGCGCACGGGCGGCAGTCGACTGGAGGATGTGTCGGGCGTCGGGCCCAAGAAGCGCGCGCAGCTGCTGCAGCGCTTCGGCGGCGTGCGCGGCGTTGCGGCGGCCAGCGTGGAGGAGATCGCCAGCGTCAAGGGCATCAGCCGAGAATTGGCCGAGGAGATCTACCGTGCTTTGCGCTGAGCGCCGTCGCCATTGCCTGACCCTCGGTATGCTCGGGCTACTGGCGGCTTGCACGTCGGTCCCGCTGAGTCCTCCGCCACGACCGGCACCCCTCCCTCGCCAGGAACCCAGACCCGTGATTCCGCCCGCTCCCGTCCCTGCACCGGCCCCTTTGCTCGGCGTCAATGGCCTCCCGCTTCCGAAGACGCCTCGAACCGCGGCGGAACTGCGCCAGCAAGCCGCCGAGCGCATGGTGGCCGCCAACCCGACGCACAGCTACATGGGCAAGCCGCAGGACATCCTGCTGGCCATCCCGGTCCTGGAGGTGGAGCTGCATGCCGACGGTTCGATCAAGCGCATCAACGTACTGCGCAGGCCTGGTCAGGCACCGGAAACGCTGCAAATCGCGATCGAAGCCCTGCATCGCGCCGCGCCGTTTGGAGATGTCTCGCACCTGCCCACGCCCTGGACCTTCATCGAGACCTTCCTCTTCAACGACGACCGCAAGTTCAAGCCCAGAACTCTCGACGGAGGCTGAGCCTTGGCTGGTGCACAATCCCCGCACCATGTTCTTCACCGTGCCAACGCTGCTCACCTGGGCGCGCATCGTCGCGATCCCGGCCATCGTGGGGGTCTACTACCTGGACTGGCGGCCCGAGACCCAGAATCTCTTCTCCACCGTGCTGTTCGTCGTTGTCGCTCTGACGGACTGGCTCGATGGATATCTGGCCCGCAAGCTCAACCAAACCTCGTCTTTCGGCGCCTTCCTCGACCCCGTGGCCGACAAGCTCATGGTCTGCGCCGCGCTGCTTGTGCTCCTCTACCTGAAGCGGGTTGACGCACTGGTGGCCCTGGTCATCGTGGGCCGCGAGATCACAATCTCGGCGCTGCGCGAGTGGATGGCCCAGATCGGTGCCTCGCGCTCGGTGGCCGTGCACATGGTGGGCAAGCTCAAGACCACGGTGCAGATGGTGGCCATCCCCTTCCTGCTCTTCAACGGCAGCCTCTTTGGCCTCATCGATACGCACCTCTGGGGGACCATGCTGATCTACCTGGCGGCGGTGCTGACGATCTGGTCCATGGTGTATTACATGCAGAAAGCCCTGCCCGAAATCCGCGCGCGTGCCAAGTAAGAACGGACTTGGGCCGGTCTTGTTTGTATCGGGACTTGTCCCTGCTCATGCGCGAAAAAGAATGGGCCTAGAATCCGCTTCCCCGCGCTTGCTCGACGGCTCTTCATGCGTCGAATCTGTCCCCGGATCTCACCATCGGGCCGGCAGCCTCTCGCGGACCGAATCCACGCTCATGTGCAATCCTTTTGAGGGGGTACTTAAGTGAACAAATCCGAATTGATCGAGCACATCGCCAAGCAAGCCGACATTTCCAAGGCGGCCGCTGGTCGTGCCCTGGAGGCCGTGATCGGCGGCGTCAAGACGACGTTGAAGAAGAACGGCACCGTCTCGTTGGTGGGCTTCGGCACTTTCAGCGTGACCAAGCGCGCGGCGCGCACGGGGCGCAACCCGCGCACCAATGAGGCGATCAAGATCAAGTCGGCCAAAGTCCCCAAGTTCCGCCCCGGCAAGGCCCTCAAGGACGCCGTGAACTAAAGTCCGGACCTGTCCGGCATGAAAATTCCGGGTGCTTAGCTCAGTTGGTAGAGCAGCTGCCTTACACGCAGCATGTCAGCGGTTCGAGTCCGTTAGCACCCACCACTACAATGCACGCGCTGCCAAGGCGAACCTCCAGGTTCGCCTTTGTCATGTTGAGCCCCTTTTTCCTGAGCTTCTCGAGGTTTCCCGAGGTTCCCGATGTTTGAGTTCGTCCGCACCCACAACCGGCTGTTCCAGTTCCTGCTCCTGCTGGTGATCCTGCCGTCCTTCGTCCTTGTGGGCGTGCAGAGCTACACGAGCCTGCTCGACGGTGCCAACGCGGCCGTCGCCACGGTGGATGGCGCGAAGATCACGCAGAGCCAGTGGGCCGCCGCCGAGCGCCAGCAGATCGAGCGCATCCGTTCGCAAAATCCGACCATCGATCCCAAGCTGCTCGATACGCCCGAGCTCAAGAAGCGTGTGCTCGACGAACTCGTGCGCGAGAAGGTGCTGCAGACTGCTGCCGAGAAGGAGATGCTTGAGGCCAGCGAAGGCCGTACGAAGCAGCTCATCGAGACCGATCCGAGCTTTGCCGCGATCTACGACTCGAACGGAAAGATTAACGATGCACTGCTGGCCGCTCAGGGCCTCACGCGAAGTGGACTGCTGGCCAAGGTGCGCCAGAGCCTTTCGCAGCAGCAGCCCGTGGTCGGCGTGATCGAGAGCGGCTTTGCCGCTCCGGCCGTCGCCGTCGTGGCCTTCGATGCGATGCTGCAGCAGCGCGAGGTGCGCTTTCAGACCTTTGCGGCCAAGGATTTCGCTGGCAAGCTCAACCCGAGTGACGCAGAGATCGAAGCCTTCTACAAGGATGCGGCCAACGCCAAGCTCTTTGAGCAGCCCGAGAACGCGCAGATCGAATACGTGGTGCTCGATGCCGGCGCGCTCAAGACGGGCGTGAGCGTCAACGCCGAGGAGCTGCAGAAGTACTACGACGAAAACGCCTCGCGCTACACCGTGGCCGAAGAGCGCCATGCCAGCCACATCCTGATCAAGGCCAATAAGGACGCCCCCGCCGCCGACAAGGCCAGGGCGAAAGCCAAGGCCGAGGAGCTGCTGGCCCAGGCGCGCAAGAACCCTGCCGGCTTCGCCGAATTGGCGAAGAAGAACTCCCAGGACGAAGGTTCGGCACCCAACGGCGGTGACCTAGACTGGGTCGGCCGCCGTGCCATGGTCAAGCCCTTCGAAGACGCAATGTTCGCACTCAAGGCAGGCGAGATCAGCAACGTCGTCGAGACCGAGTTTGGCTATCACATCATCCAGCTGGCGGGTGTTCGCGGCGGCGTCAAGAAGAGCTTCGAGGAAGTGAAGCCGCAGATCGAGGAAGAGCTGCGCAAGCAACTCGCCCAGAAGCGCTTCACCGAACTGGCCGAGTCCTTCACCAACATGGTCTACGAGCAGCCCGACTCGCTCCAGCCCGTGGCCGACAAGTTCAAGCTCGCCGTGGTGACGGCCACCGTGACGCGCAAGCCGGCGCTGACGGCCAGCGGCGTGCTCGCCTCAGCCAAGCTGATGGATGCGGTATTCGCTCCTGAGTCGCTGCGCAGCAAGCGGAACACCGAAGCCATCGAGACGGCGCCGAGCCAGCTCGTCTCGGCACGCGTGGTGAAGTACAACCCCGCTCAGCCGCAGCCGCTGGCCGAGATCAAGGACCACGTGCGTGAGCTGCTGGTCGCGAAGCTGGCCAAGGCCCTGGCACTCAAGACAGGTCAGGAGCGTCTGGCGGCACTGCAGAAGGGTGGCGAGGCGGATGGCCTCAGCGAGGCGCTGGTGGTTTCGCGCGCCAAGCCCGGCCCCTTCGCGCCCAAGGTGCTCGATGGCGTGATGTCAGCCGAATCGTCCAAGCAGCCGGCCTTTGTCGGCGTCGATGCCGGTGATGGCATCTACACCGTGGTCCGAGTCGACAAAGTGCTGCCGCGCGACCCGGCCGTCATCGACATCAAACGCATGGCCAGCAGCTACGCGAACGCCTGGAACGGCGCCGAGAGCGATGCCTACTACAGCGCCATGAAGGCGCGCTACAAGGCCGTGATCAAGGCCCCGGCCCCGGCGGCATCTGCTGCGTCGGAGTGAAATAATTCGAATGAGCCGGTGGAATCCGGGCTATAATGTTCGACTTTCAGCGGTGGCTATAGCTCAGTTGGTAGAGTCCCAGATTGTGATTCTGGTTGTCGTGGGTTCGAGTCCCATTAGCCACCCCAAGATAAGCCTTCATGTTGACGCATAAGGCACCACAAGCCCCAAGTTAATCAATGACTTGGGGCTTTTTTCATGGCGTTGAAGACCATGTTGACGCGTTGCAGCCCAGGGGAACAAGGGGCACACTTCGGGGAACAAGGGCCGATTCCGGCGAATCCTCGAGGTTTGTTCCCCTATGCCGCTGACCGATCTGGAGTGCAAGAACGCGAGCTGTCCCCCCGACAAAACCCGGGTCCGTCTGGTCGACGGCGGAGGTCTTTACATTGAGGTCGCCAGCAACGGCTCGAAGCGCTGGTTCTGGAAGTACTACTTCTCCGGGAAGGAGAAACGCCTGGCCCTCGGCTCGTATCCCGAGGTCCCGCCGAAGACCGCTCGGCTGAAGCGAGACGAGGCTCGATTGCTGCAGCAGGCGGGCGCCGACCCGGCGCAAGAGCGTATCGTCGCGAAGCTGCAGCGCAAGGCCGCCAGCGTCAACACCTTCGAGGCCGTGGCCCGTGACCTGCACGAGCTCAAGGCGGCCGACTGGAGCGACGACTACGGCGCACGCTGGCTCGCCCGGCTCGAAAAGGACGTGTTTCCCTGGATCGGCAAGTTGCCGATCGCCGAGGTGAAGGCGCCGCTGCTGCTGAGCACGCTGCGCCGGGTCGAGGGCCGAGGCGTCAAAGAGCTCGCCCACTCGCTGCGCGAGGCCTGCGGCCAGGTCTTCAAGCACGGCAACCGGCTGGGTGCCTGCGAGCACAACCCCGCGGCAACGCTGAGCGGCGCGCTGAAGCCGGTGGCCACCAAGCACATGGCCGCGGTCCTCGAGCCCAAGGCAGCTGGCGACCTCATGCGCGCCATCCAGGCCTACGAGGGCCAGCCGACGACGCGCACAGCCCTGGAGCTGTCCGCGCTGATCTTCCAGCGGCCCGGCAACGTCCGGGCAATGGAGTGGGCCTGGATCGACCTCGACGCGGCCATGCTGACGATCCCGGCCGAATCGATGAAGCGCGTCAAAGCCGGCAAGATCAACGGCCGGCCACACTTCGTGCCGCTGGCGCCGCGGGCGGTCGAACTGCTCAAGGACCTTTGGCCGCTCACCGGCCACGGCCGCTACGTCTTCCCCAGCCTGCTCACCGGCGAGCGCCCCATGAGCGAGAACACGCTGCGGACCGCGCTGCGTCGCATGGGCTTCGACAACGAAACGATGACGCCGCACGGTTTCCGCGCGATGGCGCGCACGCTCATGGTCGAGCGCTTGAATGTGCACCCGGACGTCATCGAGGCCCAGCTCGCTCACGGCAAGAGCGGGCCGCTGGGCATGGCCTACGACCGTGCCGAGTTCATGGAGCAGCGCCGACAGATGATGAATCTGTGGGCCGAGTATCTGCAGCGCCTGGCCCAAGGGGCAGAGGTCGTTCCATTCCGAGCTGCTTGACCGTTCTGCCGCGCCTAGGCTGATCCCCGAAAACCCGCGACCCTGGCGGGCTGGCGCGGCTCCCGCATCAAGGGGCGCGAGGGAGCGCATGGACGACGAAATCTGGAATCTGGAAGGGGCAGCGCTGATCCTAGCCAGGGAACTTCACCCCGATGCGACTCCGACGGAGTGGGCGCGGGAATTGATCTATCGCCGACAAGAGTTGGCGGCCGAATTCAACGCGGCGACCGTGGCTGACGCCGTGGGTGCGGAGCGGCGATTTGGGCCGCTTGAATTTCTTCGGATCGTGACGGCCCGAGAGGCGCAGCGACGGCTTGACGATGCGGTGCGTACCGGGAGGCTCACCCTGCTGGATCCGGTCCTCGAGGCTCGCACGGATGTTGTCGAAGGGGCTTTCGTTCGAGCTGTTGACGTCCGTGCGCTCACGAAGGCGTTGCTTGGCAGCGAACCCGTCGTAGATGGCGCGGCCGGCGCCACAAAGCGCGTGCCAGCGCATCAAGCGCAGGAGCAGGCGATTCTGCTCAAGTTGAAGGAACTGGGCTTCGACCCATTGGCACTTCCAAGGCCTCCGGCCGGCAAGGTCTCTGAGCCCAAGAGCAAGGTAATGGATGCGTTGCGATATTCCGTCGACGTCATGAACAAGGCATGGCAGCGTCTGCGGAAAGAAGGAGCTATCAAAGACGCGCCGCCCTAGGCGGCGCCTTTGGGCCAAACTGGCCCAAGGCCCAAGGTTGTACGGCCCAGGGCTTCCACCTGACATTGGCCTCGCTCATCAAGTGAGGCCCTAATGCACCCCAGTAAGCCGCAACATCAATCTGAAGTCCGTTCGCGCGGAGCCCTTGCGCATCAGCCCATCGAGGCTGCGCGCGTGCCGGAAGCGCTTTTGACGATCCGGACGGTCCAGGCCCTGGTAGGTCTGAGCCCCACCACGATCAACCGCAAGGTCGCGGCCGGCGAGTTCGTGAAGCCGATTCGCCTTAGCAGCAGGTGCACGCGATGGCGGGCCGGTGAAGTGACCGCTTGGCTTGCCGCCCAGGCCGAGGTGAGCCATGCCGCATAAGCCGAAGCTGAGCCAACCGAAGGCGATCGAGCTCAGCGCCGACGACCTCGCCGACATCGCCCGCGCCCGCTCCGGCATGCCGCTGCCGCCGGCTCTGGCCCACAAGCTCGCCGAGATCGTCGCTGCGGCGCTCCGCGGCGATCGGGTCGAGGTCGTGCAGGCGGCTGAGACGCCTGAAGCCAAGCAGGACGCAACCCTCTCAGCTCGAGCTGCGCTGGCCGGCTTCGAGCTGGTGCGGCAGGCCGACAGCACCTGGCTGGCATCGCGCTGGGGGCAGTTCCGCACACTGGCCGACGACGAAGAGGTCGAGCGGTTTCTGAATATCGTGGGGGCGCCGGCATGAATGCGTCGTCAACATACCGCCGCCAGTTCGGCCAGAACGTGCCAGACCGGCCGCTGCGGCGTTTTTACCCGCTGCGCGGGCATCTCCTTACCCTTGGTCAGATTCGCGGCCCCTGGCGGCCCTCTGGCGCGGTCGGGTGCGCTGGTGTGTTCGCCGTGGTCTGGAGTACCCGACGCGGGGACTACTGGGCACCGCTGCACGACTTCGAGGCTGCCGATCAGCTGCGCCTGATCGACGCGTGCCGCCGGCTTGATCAGGCCGCGAATTTCAAGGGGTGCTGGCCCGAGGGGATGGCCACATGAGCGTCAGAACCTCGACCCGTGTTTGGGCCGAGTCAGCGCAGAGCGGCCCCCACCTGCTGATGCTGCTGGCCATCGCCGACTTCGCCGACGACGACGGCGTTGCCTACCCAGCGGTCGGCACGCTGGCCGAGAAATGCCGGATGCAGCTGCGCAACGCCCAGGTGCTCCTGGCCGCGCTGCGGCAGTCCGGTGAGCTCGAGGTGCGCGAGAACGAGGGGCCCCGCGGCACGAATCTGTACCGCATCACGCTGGCCGAAGGGGTGCAAGCTTTTGCAGGGGTGCAAAGGAATGCAGGGGTGCAAAGGCTTGCGCGGAGGGGTGCAAAGGCTTGCGCGAAACCCCTGCAAGGGCTTGCACCCGAACCGTCATTGAACCGTCAGGAACCGTCAGATACGTCAGTTGCTGCGCAACCTCGTCGCCAGCGTAAAGCTGCCGACAGCGTTCCCGCCTGTCCCAGTCAGGCCATCGTCGACCTGTACCACGAGGTTCTTCCGGAGCTGCCGCGCGTTCGCCTCATGACGAAGGATCGCAAGCACAGCATTCCGAAGGTCTGGGCTTGGGTGCTCACGAGCGCGAAATCCGATGGCAGCCGGCGTGCGACCACTGCAGCCGAGGCCCTCGAGTGGATTCGCAGCTACTTCGGGCGAGCCCGCGACAACGACTTCCTGATGGGCCGGACTCAACGCGGCGCCGGCCATGAGGGCTGGCAATGCGACCTGGACTTCCTGCTGACCGAGCGTGGCATGAAACAGGTCATCGAGAAGACTGCGGAGGCTGTCGCGTGAACGCACCTACCGACATCCCGACCGACGAGTCCGGCCTGCGCGTGCCGCCGCATTCGGTCGAGGCCGAGCAAAGCGTGCTCGGCGGCCTGCTGATCGACAACTCGGCCTGGGACAAGGCCGCCGACCTGCTGACCGACAGCGACTTCTACCGCTACGAGCACAAGTTGATCTTCGCCGCCGTCGGCAGGCTCGTGAACGCCGGCAAGCCGGCCGACGTTGTGACGGTTTTCGAGGAGCTGACCTCGATTGGCAAGGCCGAGGGCGGCGGCCTCAGCTACCTGAACGCGCTCGCGCAGAGTGTGCCGAGCGCCGCCAATCTGCGCCGTTATTCCGAGATCGTCCGCGAATATTCGCTGCACCGCCGGCTGATTGCGTTGGTCGACGCGGCCGCAGCGACAGCATGGGCCCCGGGGCTGCCCATGAGCGATCGGCTGGACCGCATCGCCGCTAGCGTCTCGGCGCTAGAGCGTGGCACCCAACGCCGCCAGCCCAAGGCACTCGCCGATCTCATCGTCGAGCGCATCGATCACGTCAACGCAGTCGCGGAGGGCAATGCAGCCGACTTGGGCTGGTCCACGCGTTGCGGCCCACTGGACGAAATGCTCAACGGGGGGCTGCGCCCCGGGCATGTTTACGTGATCGCCGCCCGCCCGGCCGTCGGCAAGTCCAGTTTCTCGCAGCAGCTCGCGCTGGTCCTGGCCGAGCAGGGGCTTCCGACGCTGTACCTGTCGCAGGAGATGCCCGGGTCCGAAGTCGCAGATCGCGCGCTCGCCAACCTCGGCCGCATCGGCTTCGGCAAGATCCAGACCGCGCAGCTCAGCGACGGCGAGTGGTCGTCGCTCTCGGAAGCCGTGGACCGCGGCGCCCGGCTGCCGCTGTTCGTGGACGACCAGGCCGCCCTGTCGATCGGCGACATCCGCGCCAAGGCCAGATCGGTCAAGGGCCTGCGAGTGCTGGTGCTCGACTACCTGCAGCTGTGCGCCGGCAGCGGCGACAACCGCAATGCCGAGATCGAGACCCTCTCACGCGGGCTCAAAGCCTTGGCGAAGGAGATGGGCATTGCCATCGTGAGCCTTTCGCAGCTCAACCGCGCTGTCGAAAGCCGCAATGGCCAGCGTCCGCGACTCAGCGACCTGCGCGATTCCGGCGCTGTCGAGCAGGACGCCGACGTCGTCGCCTTCCTATGGCGGGTGCGAACAGCCGGCGAGCGCCAAATCATCGGCCTGGCCGTCGAGAAGAACCGCCAGGGCCGGTGCGGCGCGTTCGGGCTGGACTTTGACGGCGACGTCCAGCGCTGGGCCGTGAGCACGGCCGACATCAGCGAGGACGCCGGCAAGGTCAAAGGCACCTACAAGAGCAAGGGCGGATTCGAATGACCTGGGTCCCGGATCATCAAGCCGACCTTTTCCCTGTAACAGCAGCCAGGGTGCAGCCAGCATGACGCGTGGTACTGGGAAGCCATTCACGCGCGGCACGTCCGGCAATCCGGCGGGCCGCAAGCCTGGCAGCGGCGAGATCGGCAAGCTGCGTGCGGCGATCGCGAAGCACCTGCCCGAGATCATCGCCAAGCAGGTCGAGCTCGCGCTGGCCGGCGACGCCCAGGCCGCGCGCCTGCTGCTCGAGCGCGTGCTGCCGCCGGTCAAGGCGGTGGAGCTGGCTGCGCCGATCAGCCTGCCGGCCGACGGAAGTTTGGTCGACCAGGGCAGGGCGGTGCTCAAGGCCGCCGGTGCCGGCGATCTCGCACCAAGCCAGGCCGCGCAGATGCTGGCGGGACTGTCGGCGCTGGCCGGCCTGATCGAAACCGACGACCTCGCGAAGCGGATCGCAGCAATGGAGAGGGCGCATGGCCAAAAACCTGAACCTTAGGAGGCGCCTCGACGCGCTGGAGTGCAAGCTGGCGCCGGCGCGCGAGATGCACTTCGTCAGCCTCAGTCGCTTCGGCGCTGCTGGGCAGCGTGAGGACGGCGAGGCGGCGCGGATCATCACTGGCTCAGGGCCCTCGTGGGATCGGCTGCCGGACGAGACCGAGACCGATTTCATGGACCGCGCGACGCGGGAGGCGCCCGCCGGCACATACGTGCTGGTGATCGTCGAGCGGCGGCAGACCGGAAGCGAAGAGGTCGACCGTGGATAGCCAGGGCCTCAGTGCCCGAATCGACCAAGCGCAGGCGCGGATCGAGGAAGCCGTCGCGCAGTTCGATCTGGTCGCGCTGCAGCTGTCGGGCGGCAAGGACAGCCTGGCCTGCCTTCAACTGGCGAGGCCGTGGTGGGATCGGATCCATGTGGTCTGGGCCAACGCCGGCGACACGGTGCCAGAGACGCGTGCGCAGATGGATGCCATCAAGGCCATGGTGCCGCACTTTCACGAGGTTCAGGGGCAGGCCGTGCAGACGCAGCAGACTGCAGGCTGGCCGGTGGACATGGTGCCAGCAGGCTCCTCCCCGTTGGGGCGTATGTTGGACCCCGACCAGGAACATCCCGCGCTGGTTGGACGGTACGAATGCTGCGCCCACAACGTGTGGCTGCCGATGCACAAGGCCTTGGCCGCCGCAGGCGTGAAGGCGCTCATTCGAGGCCAGCGAGACGACGAGCGTCTACGCAACTCCGCATACCGTCACGGCTCGATTGTCAGAGAGATCAATGCCAGCATCGTGTTGCCGATTCAGGAATGGACGGCGCTGCAGGTGTTCGAGTACCTCAAGCGGGAGGACGTGCCCATCCCGGCCCAGTACGCGTATGGGCTGACGTCACTCGACTGCTTGCACTGCACCGCCTACATGCACGAGCGCGAGCCGCTGCTGCGCTACCTGCGCGATCACCACACTGCGGCTGCGGCCGAAGTGGAGCGCCGGCTGAAGGTGATCGACCAGGCGCAAGACCGCGAGCGACGGTATCTGCGGGCTGCGATCGGGGCTAATGACTTGGATGAGCCGTCGCCGGACACCGCAGTCGTGCAGCGCTGGCATGCGGTCATGCTCGACCTTGCGGGCATCCGCAGCAGCTGACTGGACGCCAATGTCGCGCAAGCCTCGTCAACCTCGCGTGGAGTGGCTTCCTGGCCCGGCCGCACAGGAAGCCCTGCAGGTGCTGCGTGCGCTGCACCCCGGCCGCTCGCAACAGGAGCTGATCGACCTCGCGCTGATCCGCATGGCCTGGGCCGATCGCTTCCCGGCGCCGCAGATGCTCGGCGGAGACCGGATGCGCTGGACGCTGCCGGCCGCGCTGAAGCTGCCTCGGCTCACAGCCGTTCCGGAACTTCCACCGTGTGCACCGCAGAGCGGCACCGCCCAAAGTTCCGGGAAGGCTTGCAGCCGCATCGTGAGACAGCTGACCATGCGGGAAATTTCTGAGGACTGACGCCATGCATGCAGCGATTGCTCCCGCTCCCAAGCCACTCGCCGGCCGATTGCTCTCGCCCAGGGCCGCTGCCTTCCAACTGCTCGAGGCCGCAGCGCTAGCCGGCTACAGCAGCGCGGGCCGCGCCGGCCTGACGCCCATCCTGTCTGACGGCCAACCCGCGTACCGGGAAGACGACGTGCAGGCGGTTGCCGGCCTCATTCGCCATCGCCTGGAGGCGGCGTGATGCAGGCCCAGCAAGAGCTCTCCCAGAACGGTGAACGGCCCAGCCGCGCGACCGTGCCCATCTTCACGCCGTGGACCTGCTTCGAAGACCAGGATCCGGCGGCTTCGAATGGGTTGACCTCAGATCAAAACGCCTTCTGCGATCAGCGCTTCCGCTGGTTCGTCGCGGAGGTCGTGGCCAGCGAGATGCCCTGGCTGCTGCCCATCGTGCAGGCCGCGGGCGGACTCATTTCGGCTTTCCCGGGGGCGTTGGAGGTGATCCTGCCCGACGGCACCCGGATTCCTGTCCCGCAACTTGCCGCCCACCTCACGATGCTGCCGTGGCACACGGTTGGCGAGTCGATGAATTGATCCACAAGCCGACCGAAAGGTAACCATGAACATCAACTCCACGCCGACGTTGCCTGGCTCCTACGGCGATCCTCAGCAACCGGACCCGTCGCAGTCCCAGCAGCTCACGCCGCAGCAGAAGATGGCGATGATGCTGATGGGTCAGCAACCGCAGGTCAATCCTCGCGGCGCCTATTCGCCTCTTCAGGGGTTGGGCACGCTGGCCAATTCCATGGTGGCCGCGCGACTGTGGAATCAGCAGCAACAGCCGCAGCCGTTCCAGCTGGGCAGCAGCGTTCCGCAGGCCGCACTGAACAACGCCAACACGAGCCAGGATCCGCTCGGCGC
Source organism: Roseateles sp. (assembly GCA_019234295.1). Taxonomy (GTDB): domain Bacteria; phylum Pseudomonadota; class Gammaproteobacteria; order Burkholderiales; family Burkholderiaceae_C; genus JAFALK01. Next base: position 29,925 of record JAFALK010000015.1, on the reverse strand, counting down.
GCTCGCGCTACAGCAGGGCTGGACTACGCCGAGCAACTGAGGGCAATCACATGGCCAATGTGCAGAACTTCCAGCCCGGCGGAATGAATCCAGTCGCCGCGCAAGACCCCAACTACGTCCTTCAGCAGCTAGAGGCGCAACGGCGCGCCAAGTTGGCCGACGCGTTGATGGGCCAGAGCATGGCGCCGATCGACTACGACCCGCGCGGCCGTGTCTCCTGGACCCAGGGACTCGCGAAAATGCTGCAGGCCTACGAGGGCGCCAAGCTCGGCGATCAGTCGATTCAGGACCAGGCCAACGCGATGGCCACGGGCAACCGAGCGATGGCCGCGCAGTTTGGGTTCTCCCCGCCCGGAACCGGTGGCGCCCAGGGCGTTCCCAGCGCACCTACGGTGCCGGCCGGTGCGGCGCCCGGTGCACACACTTCGCCCACGTCGACTGCGCTGGGCCCTGACGTTGGTCATGAGTCGCTGCACGCCAACGATGCGCCGCTGCAGGCTCAACAGCCGAGTCCGACCGATCCCGCCGGCCCCAACGCGCAACCCGCGGCACCTGTGTCCAATGGCAGTGGCCTGGCAGGAGGCAAGGGTCAACAGATGCCTCCGCCATCGGGATCGCAAGCCTCTGCGCCTCAAGGCTTTCCTCCGCAGGCCTATGCCTCGCCCCAGGGCGGTCCGCTGCAGATGCCTGGGATGTCGCCGCAGCAGGCGTACATGGCCTACATGGCGGACCCGAACGCCTACATGACGCAGTTCATCCAGCGCTCCGACAACCGCACGGACTTCAGCAAGTCGCTGACCTCCATGGGCATCGATCCGAATTCGCAGGTCGGGCGCCAGATCATGGGCGCCTGGATCAGCAAGCAGACCTACATCGCCCCGGAGAATGCGCGGCCAGGCAGTTGGACCCTCAATCCGGATGGGTCGCGGCGCTTCAATCCAGCAGTTCCCCAAGGAGCTGAGCCGGTCTTCGACATGAACGGCAACATGATCGGCGTGCGGCCGATGGCCGGCGCGGCCGGCGTCGCACAGACCCAGGCTGAAGCCGAAGCCGGCGGCCGCAGTCGCGGCACGCTGTTCCCGTCGATCGACAAGCAGACTGGGCGCGAGACGATGGTGCCGGGCGGCCAGTTCTTCGGCCCGGCAGCTGGCCCGCAAGGGGCCCCCGCTCAAGTCGGCCAGGGCGGCCTCAGCCCGGGGCGCTTCGCCGGCTATACGGCGCCGGGCTGGCAACCACCGACAACCAAGCTCGGCCCTGGCGAGAGCGACCTGGGGACGGCCGGCGCGGCGCGCATGACGGACCTGCAGCGGCAGGCCTCGGAGAGTCCAACGCGCGTCAACGTGCTCGACAACATCCTGGCGCTGTCGCGCAGCGGCGTGGCCACCGGACCGAACCAGGATTGGAAGAACAAGATGCAGGGCGCGTTTGCCGACACCGCGATCGGCGCTCGGCTGGCGGGCCTGGTGGGCATGGACCCGAGGACCGACGTGGCGCGCTACAGCGAGATCACCAAGTTCATGCAGCAGAACGCGAATCGGAATTGGCAGGCAGCCGGTGGCACCGGAACAGACGCCCAGCTCGATGCGCAGATCGCGGCGAACGTCAACAAGGGCATGTTCCCCCAGGCCGTGCAGGACGTGGCGCTCTGGAACAAGGGCTCCGAGCTCGCGCTACAGGCCAAGGCCAAAGCCCAGCAGCAGTGGGCTCAGCAGCCGGGCAACTCACCGATGAACCAGGCCCAGTTCGAACAAGGCTGGCGCCAGGGCTTCGATCCCCGCGTCTACCAGCTCTCCGCTATCGGCCAGTTCGATCCCGGACGCCTCGCGCAGTTCACGCAGAACATGTCTGCCGCTGATCGCGCAGCACTCCTGAACAAGTACCAGTTGGCCAAGCAGCAAGGATGGATTCAATGAGCACCGATACCCTCGATCCCGTCTTCCAGGCCGCGGGGCAGCGCTTCGGCATCGATCCAGATCTGTTGCGGGCCCAGGCGCACGTGGAGAGCAACTTCAACCCGCAGGCCGTCAGCCCCAAGGGCGCGATCGGCCTGATGCAGATGATGCCAGACACGGCCAAAGCACTGGGTATCGATCCGACCGACCCCGCGCAGTCGATCTTCGGCGCCGCCTCGCTGATTCGGCAGAACCTGGATCGCTATCAGGGCAACCTCGAGGCTGCCGTGGCGGCCTATCACGGTGGCACGGATCCGCAGAACTGGGGCCCACTGACCCAGAGCTATGTGGGCAAGGTGGCGGACACGTTTCAAGGGCTGAAGAACAGCGGCGCGATGACGCCAACGAGCAGCGCCGGCCCAGGGGATCAGGATCCCGTTCTGGCGGCGCTGAGCGGCTCGCAGCATGCGCCACAGGGCGGCCCCGTGCAGGCACCGCCGAATGATCCGTACATGGACGCCCCCGGTTTGCCAAGCAATCAGTTGATGACGGCATGAAGGTTCGATTGCACCCGTACATTCGGACTTTTGCTGCGGCTTGTCACCGCTGTCCCTGATGGGATTTGCTGGTCGGCTCCTCAATCGGTTTTTCGCACTCAAGGTGCTCCGGTCATTCTGGGCTTCGCCGACCACGGTCTAACCTGTCTTGCCATCACTGCGTGATTGCCTGAGCAATCGGCGGTTCGTTCTCCTGAGTGTCGCTTGACTGGTTGTGTCGCTATGCGGCAAGTTGCGCCGGCACATAGTTGGGCCGGAACTCACGCCCATGAGCCAATAACGCCCACACCGTTCTCACATTCTTGTTGGCCAACGCGACGGCCGCCACGTTCGGATGTCGTCGATTGAGCAAGCCGGCTAACCACACGTTCGTGTTCACGACCTTCCTCTGGGCCGCGACGATAGCCGAGCGAGCGCCGTGAATCAGCAACGTTCGCAGGTACACGTCGCCGCGCTTGCTGATGCCCAGCAGCGTCGGTTTGCCTCCGCTGGAATGCTGCCTGGGCACCAGGCCGAGCCATGCCGAGAGTTGGCGACCGTTGGCGAAGCTGTTCGCGTCGGCAATGGAGGCCACCAGCGCGCTGGCTCCCAGTGGGCCGATGCCGGGAATCTTCTCGAGCCGCAGGCTCAGCTCGCTGCTGCGATGCCATGCCTTGATTTGATCCTCGAGCTCGTCGACCAGTGTGTCCAGGTCCTTGAGGTGCTCGGTCAGGCGAGCAATCAGTTGACGGAACGTCGCTGGAAGTCGATTGCTCGCGTCATCGAGCAAGCTGGGCACCTGCTTGGCGACGTGCGAGATGCCCTTCGGCATGATGAGACCAAACTCGCCGAGCAGGCTTCGTATCTGGTTGGCCTGCGCTGTGCGGGCAATGACAAAGCCCTGGCGCGCTCGGTGTAGCGACAGCACGGCCTGCTGTTCGACGCTCTTCACCGGCACGAACCGCATGTTCGGTCTCATGACGGCCTCGCAGATGGCCTCAGCGTCGGCGACATCGTTCTTGTTGCTCTTCACGTACGGCTTGACGAACTGAGGCGACATCAGGCGCACCGTGTGACCGAACCCCTGCAGCGTACGCGCCCAGTGGTGGGCGGTGCCACAGGCCTCCATGCCGATAAGGCAAGGCGGCAGGTTCACGAAGAACGCAGTCATCTGGTCGCGACGCAGTTGCTTGCGCAGAGCGACCTTGCCGTGTTCATCAACAGCGTGAACCTGGAACACATTCTTTGCCAGGTCGATACCAACAGTCGTAATCTTCATGGTGGACGCCCCTCTCGGTTCAAGTGGTTGATGACACTTCCACTTTGGCACTTTGATGCCGTTACGGGTGGGGGCGTCCATCCCATTGCTTTATGTCGAGCAGCGTGAGTAGAGCTGATTGCGGCGACCGGCCGCAACCGCTGCACTGCTGCAGTTCCCCTGGTCAGTGGCTATGGGAGATAGGAGCCGTTCGATTCTGAGAAGCCCGATGGCCGCAAGCTCCAAGCATCTGCGTTGAAAGATGTCCGCAGCTCCTGTCGGCGACCACCTTGACCCAACCCATTGACGCCGAGTCGCCGAGCCGCCAGGCAAAATCCCGACCAACGAGGCGGGCCTGGCGTCAGGCCGGCCAGGAATCCCTTCTTGGGAGATGGAGCAGCATCAATGGCACTGACGAAGAAGGGCGAGTTCTGGTACGGGACGACGTCCGGCGACACCCAAGCCGAGCTGCGCAGCTACAGCATTGCAAATCGCCATGAGGCCGTCAGGTTTGCTGCGTCCAAATGCGATTGCGGGTGCCGGACCTTCGCGCTGCAGACCGATGAAGAGGCCGGTGTGGCCATCCGCACCTGCACCGACTGCGGGCAGGAACACCTGATGGGCGACAGTGCGGACTACGTTGAAGGAGCCGCGCCGGAGACGCACGAGTGCGTGTGCGAGAACGAGGTGTTCGAGCTGATGTCCGGCGTCTCGGTGCACGCGGGCACGCATAACGTGCGCTGGTACTACATCGCTTGCCACTGCGTGGAATGCAATCTGGTTGCCGTATTCGCAGATTGGCAGTGTGAAGCAGGTGATGCGGCAGCCTTCCTCGCCAAGGTCTGAGCGGCCGCCCCGGTCGCCAGGTCGAGATTTGAGACAGCCCGCAAAGGGCTCGCTAGAGCGGCGGGAAGCGATTTGCACCCTCTGCGGGCAGCTTGCACATGCAAGCGACGAACAGCGGGCTGACCAGCCAGCCGTTCAACCATTGTCGTACCGACGGCAAGTCCAGCGTTGCAAACCATCCCGGCTCTACCGAGGCGAACTGGCGGACGAAGGGCAACACGGCCAAGTCGGTGGCACATGGGGTGGCGCCGCCCAGGCTGGGCGCGTCGAGCAGCCGTGCCTCCAGCGGTCGCAGAAACACATCCACCGCCCTGTCGCGGTGCGCGTCCGGAGTGAGCGGCTCGCTCGCGTAGCGTTGAGGGTATTTCCAGCGGTCCAGATGATGCTTGAAGCCACCATCGTTGCGCCGCACCAAGTCAAGGTTCTCGGGCGATTGCGCCCGCACCCACCAGTCCTTCGCGTCGGGCGCGGCGAGTGCCCAGCGCATGATGTCCCAACTCTCATCGATCACGCTGCCATCCGGCAGCTGAAGCACGGGCACGGTCGCTTTGGCAGACAAGGCCAACAGGCTTGCCGGCTTGTCGCGCAAGCTGACCTCCACCGCCTCGAATTCCCGCCCGGCTTGCAGCAGGGCCATCCGTGCACGCATTGCGTAGGGGCAGCGGCGAAACGTGTAGAGCCGCGGCAACTGTGAACCGGGGGGAGAGAGGGCGGCCTGCAGCATGGGTGTCGATGCTTGCATGTGCTGGCTCATTGCAATGTCTGCTTGCGGCTCAATGAACCCGCAGCACTTCGAACTGCTGCCGTACGGAAGTAATCTGTATCGACACCTCATCGCCTTCGCACTTGCCCAGCAGGGCCCTGGCCAACGGGGCTTCGCTGCTGATGACCTGCACGGGCTGATCATCGATCGCCAAGGTCATGCTGCCCCCGTCCGGGCCGAGGAAAAGATGCTGCTGCTTGCCGTCGAGGTCGACCAGGCAGACCAGCGCGCCGAGCCGAATACCTTTGCTGGCGTCGTGGGGGCTCGGGCGGAATTGGCGCCAATTGGCCATCGCCTGGCGGATGGCCTCGGCGCGACGAGCTTGGCCGGTGGCCAGGTAAGCGGCTTCGAGCCCCAGTGTGTCGTACTTGTTTTCGGCGATGCTCTCTTCGTGAGTCGCCGTTTCATGCGCCGCGAGAGCTGCGCGTTCGACATGCAGCAGGTCTTCGGCGAGCCGTTCCAGTACTTGCTGCTGCAGCAAGAATTTGTCCATGATGAAAAGTGGGAAGCTCCAAAAAGCGGGCGGTATCTTGATTGTGGAGGTGTCCCGGCAGCACGGATGGCGGCCTTCGGTCCTCAAACTCGCGGAAGTGAGAGACCGCAGCCGCTGCGCTGCAGCCGGTCCGGTCGCCCATGTCTTGCACGCCTAAGCAAATTCATCGCGACAGCAGGATCACTTATCGGGCGCGGCCTGTCGAACCATCGAGAAAGTCGCTCCAGGCCTGCATCATTTTCACGCGGTCTTCCCAGTATTCGGCACGGTCATATGCGCCACGAAGTCCACTCTCGTCGGTCTCGTGGGAGAGCTGCTTCTCCACGAAATCCTTGTTGAAGCGCAAGCGCTCCACAATGATCGTGCGCGCCATCGCGCGAAATCCGTGAGGGGTGTGCTTACCTTCGTAGCCCATGCTGATCAGCTGTGAGCGAAGCGTCCCTTCGCTGATGGGCTTGCCAGGCTTGATGCCGGGGAACAGCAGACCGGTGTCGCCGACCACGCCTTGGAGTGCCCTCAACTCCTCAACGCACTGCCTCGACAACGGAACCCAGTGCTCTGTCTCGAACCACATGCGATCTGCGGCGATTCTCCAGATGCCAGCATCGAGATCAAACTCCTCCCAGACGGCTTCCCGGGTCTCAGTCGGCCGTTGGAATGTGCGGGCGGAGAGCAGCAACGCAGCCCGGTTGATGTACTTCCCAAGGCGGCGAATCCTCTTCATTAGCTCGAGGGCCTCGACCGGATCGGTGATCGCAGGATAGTTGCCCCTTTTGTCCTGCTTGAAACTCGTGAGGTGTCCAGTCGGCACCGGCAGCGTATTGAGCAGCGGCCGCCGCTCGTCGTCGATGCCGAATTCGAACATCTGGCGCAACCACATCCGCACGCGGCGAAGCATGACCGTGGCGCCACGCTGCTCGACCGTCCTTAAGATCGCAATGCAATCGGCCCTAGTCACTTCGTGCGGCGCCTTCGTGCCAATCGCCGGCAGCACGTCCTTCATGAAGGCCGCTTCAATGTTGCCGCGGTAAATGTCACTGATGGTCGAGCCTCTGAGCTTCAACCAGTCCTCATACAGCTTGCGCACGTTGTCCGCCTTGGCGGCCGCTTGAGCTTTGATCTCCTGCCGCGCTGCACGCTTCACCGCCGTGACGTCCACACCGTGCGTAGTACTCCTGCGCGCATCGTCGGCTAGTTGGCGTGCGTCCTTCAAGCTCAGAGTTGGCCAACGCCCCAGTGTGATGTCCTTGCGCTGACCCTTGACTCGCACACGCAGTACCCAGGACGCACCGCTTGCTCGGACGACAAGCATGAGCCCTTCTCCGTCGCTGATCTGGACGGACTTGCCGCTCGACTCAGCAAGAGCCACTGCCGCCTTGTACTGCGACTGCAGTCCCGCTGGAGAAAGTGTGTTCCGCATGGTTGGAGGCATTTTCCCACCAAGCGCTTCTTTTTTCCCACCGGCCTTTCGGTTTCCCACCAGGCTTCCCACCAGACTGCACGGATGTCCTGGGACTGCCGAAGACCTTACGGGATGATTCTCCCAAGAAAAAACCCCGTAAATCAACGATTTACGGGGTTTCCTTGGATGCCTCTGGACTGTACGGGACAGTCATTTGGCGGAGTCGGAGAGATTCGAACTCTCGATGCAGGTTTTGCCCACATACTCCCTTAGCAGGGGAGCACCTTCGGCCACTCGGTCACGACTCCAGCACAGCCTTGAATTCTACAACAAGAATCCAGGCACCCTGGAAATTTATGCGACTTCCTGGTCCAGCTCGAACGCTTTGTGGAGAGCGCGCACGGCCAGTTCCATGTACTTCTCGTCGATCACGACCGAGGTCTTGATCTCGCTCGTGGAGATCATCTGGATGTTGATGCCCTCTTCGCTGAGCGAGCGGAACATCTTGGAGGCCACGCCCACATGCGACTTCATGCCGATGCCCACGATGGAGACCTTGCAGATGCGCGGGTCGCCCATGACCTTGGCGGCCTGCACCGAAGGGCCGATCTGCTTTTCGAGCAGCTCCATGGTGCGGGCGTAGTCGTTGCGGTGGACGGTAAAGGAGAAGTCGGTCTTGCCGTCCTGGGAGACGTTTTGGATGATGACGTCGATGTCGATGTTGGCATCGGCCACAGGGCCCAGAATCTGAAAGGCGATGCCGGGCTTGTCGGGCACGCCGAGCAGGGTCACCTTGGCTTCGTCGCGGTTGAAGGCAATGCCGGAAACGACGGCTTGTTCCATGTTCTCGTCCTCTTCAAAACTGATCAGGGTGCCGGACTTGGCCTCTTCCTCAAGGTCGATGTCCCAGGGCGTAAAGCTCGAGAGCACACGCAGCGGCACGCGGTACTTGCCGGCGAATTCCACCGAGCGGATCTGCAGGATCTTCGAGCCCAGCGAGGCCATCTCCAGCATCTCTTCAAAGCTGATGGTGTGCAGGCGGCGCGCCTCGGGCACGATGCGGGGATCGGTGGTGTAGACGCCGTCCACATCGGTGTAGATCAGACATTCGTCGGCCTTCATGGCGGCGGCGATGGCCACGGCCGAGGTGTCGGAACCGCCACGACCCAGCGTGGTGATGTTCATGTCCTCGTCCACGCCCTGGAAGCCGGTGATGACGACGACCTTGCCGGCGGCCAGGTCGGCGCGCACGCGGGCGTCATCGATACTCTCGATGCGGGCCTTGGTATACGCGGAATTCGTGGACACGGGCACTTGCCAGCCGGTGTAGCTGACGGCATCCATGCCTTCGGCCTGCAAGGCGATGGCCAGCAGGCCGACCGAAACCTGCTCGCCGGTGGAGGCAATCATGTCCAGCTCACGCATGGTCTCGGGCGTGACGGAAGCCGGTGAGAGCTCCTTGGCCAGGCCCAGTAGGCGGTTGGTCTCGCCGCTCATGGCCGAGGGCACGACGACCATCTGGTGGCCGGCGCGCGCCCATTTGGCGACGCGCTTGGCAACGTTGCGAATGCGATCGGTGGAACCCATGGAGGTTCCGCCGTATTTGTGAACAATCAAGGCCATGGTGGGGGGTGCAAATCCAGGTCGAGCTTTTGATTCTAGGGTCGACAGCACCGCAAAGGCTCGGTCAAGCCTTCGCCTCCCAGCACAGCGAGAAGCGGGTTTCATCGGACGCTGCCAGCGCCCGGGCATCGATTCCCAGGCCCGGGACGAAGACGAGTTGCTGACCGTGAAAGAGCAGCGGCCCCGACCTTTCCCAGGCCGGCACACCGGTCTCCTGCCAAGCCTTTTTCAGAGAGCGAAGAGCGCTTTTCGGGGCACGCTGAAACTGCTCTCCGCCACTTCGCTTGCGCAGTTGCAGCCGCGCCAGGATCGCCGCGCTCAGTCCGTTTCCATGCGTCCTCTCGACGCGCCATCGCCCGCCCCAATCGGCTTGTTCATGGATGCCAGCGGAGGCCAGGTTCACCGATTGCGAAGGACCGCAATGCACCTCGGGCGCGGCATTCCATCGCAGCAGGCCGCGGTAGAGCCGGAGTTCGCCGTCGGCCAAGGGCCATTGGCCATGCATTTCAGCCTCGGCCAGGAGACGCAGCACCAGGCTCGCCGGGGCCGGCACGCCCGCCTGCTCAGCAAGCCAGGCACGCAGTGCATTGCTGGCGCGAGCGGGCGAGAGTTGGCGCAGCGCGTTCATGTCGAGCGCGGCGCCACGCAGGAGCACCGGGAGATCGATTTCGGCCATCTCTCGCTGCAGATCGAGCGCTTGCTGCGCCCAGCGCGCTGACCGCGCCAGGGCGGCCTCTGACGCCGCCAGCTTCGGCCAGACCTCGAGCCTGAGCCTGTTGCGCTCGAAACGGGTGTCGGCATTGCTGGCGTCGTCGATGAAGACCAGGCCATGCGCAAGCACATAGGCCTCAATGGATTCGCGCGGCTGATCGAGCCACGGACGAGCCCAGCAAATGCCATCGCGCCATTGGGCCGCCGGCATGGCGGCCAGGCCAGCCACGCCGGAGCCGCGCAAGGCCTGGAGCAGGAAGGTTTCGGCCTGGTCCCGCCGATGATGAGCGAGCAGCAGCAGATCGGTGCCCGCCTCGCCGCACATGTCCTGCAGAGCTGCATGCCGCCCGGATCGGGCCCAGGCCTCGATGCTCTCGCCTGCAGCAGGCCGGCCGCTCAGGCGACGACAAAGAAAGCGAACGCCAAGGTCCGCGGCGAAGCGCTCGCAATGGGCCAGCCACACGTCCGCCTGCGGCGACAAGCCGTGATGCACATGGAGCGCGAAGACCTGCGCGCCATCGGCAGACTTCGCCGCGGCGTGCAGCAGCGCAGTGGAGTCCCGACCGCCGCTGAAGGCGACGGCAAGCCTTTTGTCAGCGGGACTTGGTGTCGCCGAATCGGCCATAGGCCTGCAGGCGCTCGTAACGGCGCTCCAGCAGGGCGGCGGGCTTCAGGTCGCTGACCTGGCGCAGCGCCTCGCCGAGAGCGCGCTTGAGGTTGGACGCCATCTGCTTGCCATCGCGATGGGCACCACCCACCGGTTCGCTGACGATCTTGTCCACCAGGCCCATGGCCTTGAGGCGATGGGCGGTGATGCCCAGGGCGTCGGCAGCATCGGCTGCACGTTCGCTGCTCTTCCAAAGGATGGAAGCGCAGCCTTCGGGAGAAATGACGGAATAGGCCGAGAACTGCAGCATCAGCACCTGGTCGGCAACGCCGATGGCCAGGGCGCCGCCCGAGCCGCCTTCGCCGATGACGGTGGCGATGATGGGCACTTCCAGTTGCGCCATCTCGAAGATGTTGCGGCCGATCGCCTCCGACTGGCCACGCTCCTCGGCACCGATGCCAGGATAGGCACCCATCGTGTCGATGAAGGTGAAGACAGGCAGGCCGAACTTCTCGGCCAGCTTCATCAGGCGCAAGGCCTTGCGATAGCCTTCCGGGCGGGGCATGCCGAAGTTGCGCAGCGTGCGCTCCTTGGCGTCTGCGCCGCGCTGATGGCCGACGACAACGCAGGGCTGGCCGTTGAAGCGGGCGAGGCCGCCGACGATGGCAGCATCATCGGCAAAGTGACGGTCGCCGTGCAGTTCCTGGAACTCCGTGAAGACCTCGGCGCAGTAGTCCAGGGTCTGCGGGCGCTGCGGGTGGCGGGCAATCTGGTAGACCTGCCAAGGCGCCACGTTGGCGTAGACCTCTTTGGTCAGCTGCTGACTCTTCTTGGAGAGCCGGTCGATCTCTTCAGTGATGTCGACGGCAGACTCGCTCTGCACGTAGCGCAGCTCTTCGATCTTGGTTTCGAGCTCAGCGATCGGCTGCTCGAATTCGAGAAAATGTTTTTTGCTCATCTGGATGGGTGCTCAGGAAGAGCTCAGTAATCCACCGGTAGGGGATCGAGGCTGCGCCAAATGTACCATGTGGCCACCGAGCGGTAGGGGGCCCACGCGTCCCCCACTTCACGCGCTTCTGCACGCGAAACCGGCTCTCCGGAGAAGTAATTGTCGCTAATTCCCTTGATCAGGCCAATATCATCCAGCGGAAGCACGTTCGGGCGCATCAAGTGGAAGATCAGGAACATTTCCGCGGTCCAACGGCCGATGCCGCGGATGGCGACGAGTTCCTCGATGATCGCCTCGTCGTCCATGCTGGCCCACTGCTTGGGATGGACGTTGCCGGCCTCGAAATGCCGCGCCAGATCCTGGAGATATTCGACCTTGCGCACGGAGAGCCCGGCGCTGCGCAGGACCTCGACGGTCTGGGTCAGCACCGCGGCAGGCAGGACCTTGTCGTTCGGTTCGCTGAGCTGGCCGACGAAGCGCAGCCAAACAGCCTGCGCCGCCTTGACGGAAATCTGCTGACCGACGATGGCGCGGGCCAGGGTCGTGAAAGCGTCGCCCTTGTTCTGCAGCCGGGCCTCAGCGAACTGCGGGATGAGCTTCTTCATCACCCGGTCGCGTTTGATCAGGTGACGGCAGGCCTCGTCCCAGTAATCCGGCGTGAAGCCATCGGGCGAAGCGCCCGCTTCGTTTGCGCGCGCCACGTCAGGCCTTCGTCCAGGTCGTGCCTGCGGCGGAGTCTTTGAGGACAATGCCCTGGGCCAACAGTTCTGCGCGGATGCGGTCGGCGCCGGCGAAATCCTTGGCGGCCTTGGCGGCGGCGCGTGCGGCGATCTGCGCCTCGATCGCGGCGGCATCCAGGCCGGAGCCCGCCTGCAGATAGGCGCGGGGCTCTTGCTGGAGTAAGCCCAGCACGCCGGCCAGTACCTTGAGCAGGCCGGCCTTGTCTGGCGAGCGGTCGCGGTTGACTTCGTTGGCCAGATCAAAAAGTACCGCCAGCGCGCCGGGCGTACCGAAGTCTTCGTCCATGGCGGCCTTGAAGGCGGCGGCCTGGGGCTGACTCCAGTCGAGCATCACCTCGGCGGGCGCCACGGCATCCAGCGCGGTGTACAGGCGGGTCAAGGCCGTGCGAGCGTCTTCGAGGTGGGCGTCGCTGAAATTGAAGGGCCGACGGTAGTGCGTACGCAGCATGAAAAAGCGCAGCGTCTCGCCGTCGAACTTCTGCAGCACGTCGCGGATGGTGAAGAAATTGCCCAGGCTCTTGGACATCTTCTCGCCGTCAACATTCAGGAAGCCGTTGTGCAGCCAGTAGCGCGCGAAGCCAAAGCCCGCGCCCTCGCTCTGGGCGATTTCGTTCTCGTGGTGCGGGAACTGCAGGTCGGCGCCACCGCCGTGGATGTCGAAGCTCTCACCAAGCAGGGCGCAACTCATGGCCGAGCATTCGATATGCCAGCCCGGGCGGCCTTCCCCCCAAGGACTGGGCCACTTGGCCTCGGCCGGCTCCTCAGTCTTGGAGGACTTCCAAAGCACGAAGTCCAGCGGATCGAGCTTGCCGTCGTCCACTGCCACTCGCTCGCCGGCGCGCAAGTCGTCCAGGCTCTTGCCCGAGAGCTTGCCGTAGCCTGGGAACCTGCGCACGGCGTAGTTCACGTCGCCGCTACTGGCCCGGTAGGCGAGCCCCTTGGCTTCGAGCTTGCCGATGATGTCGAGCATCTGCGGCACGTAGTCCGTAGCACGAGGCTCGTGCGTCGGCTTGAGCAGCCCCACCGCGGCGAAGTCAGCATGCATGGCCGCCGACATCTCGTCGGTCAGCTGGCGAATGGTGATGCCGCGCTCGACCGCGCGTTTGATGATCTTGTCGTCGATGTCTGTGATGTTGCGCGTGTAGTTGACTTCGAAGCCCGCGGCACGCAGCCAGCGGTAGATCACGTCGAAGGCCATGTTCATGCGCAGATGCCCCATGTGGCAGAGGTCGTAGACCGTGATGCCGCACACGTACATGCGCACATGGCCTGGGTCGATGGGAGCGAAGGGCTGAACCGCGCGGGCCAGCGAGTTGTAGATGCGCAGGGACATGTCGGAGAGGCAGAGCCGCCGCGTGATGCGCACGCGAAACAGCAGAGAGAGAACTGCAGAGAAGGGGGCTTTGTGGCCGACCTTAGAATGCGGGCCAGTATAGCGGCAGGCCCCTGCCGCCAAGGTCGCGCGGATTCGGCGCGACACAGGCTTTCCACCATGATGTACCGCCCTCTTCTCCTCACCGTCGCGATGCTTTTCAGCGCTCTGGCGCAAGCTGTGACTGTGCCGCTGGATCAGGCCCAGGGCCAGTGGCTCGCCGGGCACCGCCAGGAAGCCGTGGCCACGGTCGAGGCCGAGCTGAAACGCTCGCCCGACGATCTCAAGCTGCGGTTCGCCCTGGGCGTCTATCGGATGGAGTTGCACCAGACCGATGTCGCAGAGCAGATATTCACCGCGCTCACCCAAGATTTCCCAGACCTGGCCGATCCGTACAACAATCTGGCCGTCCTGCATGCCGGCAAAGGCCAGCTCGACCAGGCGCGCGCCGACCTGGAGCAGGCCCTTCGACTGCAGCCCGACCACGCACAGGCCCAGGAAAACCTGGGCGATCTGCTGCTCCGCCTGGCCCTGCGCGCCTATGAACGCTCACAAGCCGCCCTGCCCGCGCCGAGCGCTGCCCTCGCGCAAAAACTGAAGGCAACACAGGCGCTGGTTCTCATCCCCTCCCCCAACCCCGCTCCCTGATGAAAAAGATCTCTTTGCTGCTCGCTGCACTGCTGGTCGGCGCGGCCAGCCAAGCCCAGGTCGTCAAGTTCTCGACCTCTGAGGGCGACTTCCGGGTCAAACTGGACGCCGAGAAAGCACCGAAGACGGTGGCCAACTTCCTGCAATACGTGAAGGCCGGTTTTTATAGCGGCACCGTCTTCCATCGCGTGATCCCGACCTTCATGGTCCAGGGCGGTGGCTACGGGCGAGATTTGAAGCAAAAGCCGACGAAGGCGCCGATTCCTCTCGAGTCGAACAACGGCCTGCTCAATGTGCGCGGCGCGATCGCGATGGCGCGCACGGGCGACCCGAACTCGGCCACGGCGCAGTTCTTCGTCAACGTGGTGGACAACCCCTTCCTGGACGCCGCCAACGCGCGGGATGGTCTGGGCTACGCCGTCTTCGGCCAGGTCATCGAAGGCATGGACGTCATCGACAAGATTCGCGACATCCCCACCGTCGCCAACGGCGCCTTCGAAAACCTGCCGACGACCCCCGTCATCATCAACAAAGCCACTGTGGAGAAACAGCAATGAGCAAGTTCGTCGAACTGCATACCAACCATGGCCTGATCAAGCTCGAACTCGACGATGAGAAGGCGCCGGCCTCGACCGAGAACTTCCTCGCCTATGTCCGCAAGGGCCACTACGACGGCACGATCTTCCACCGCGTGATCAAGGGCTTCATGGTCCAGGGCGGCGGCATGGAAGTCGGCATGCGCCAGAAGGACACCGATGCTCCGATCCAAAATGAGGCCAACAACGGGCTGAAGAACGACCATTACACGGTCGCCATGGCACGCACCAATGCGCCGCACTCGGCCACCGCTCAGTTCTTCATCAACAGCACCGACAACGGCTTCCTCAATTTCAAGAGCGAGAGCCCTTCCGGCTGGGGCTACGCCGTCTTCGGCCGCGTCGTCGAAGGCAAGGACGTCGTGGACAAGATCGAGAAGGTCAAGACCGGCCGATCGGGCTTCCATGACGACGTGCCGCTGGAAGCCGTCATCATCGAGAAGGCCGTTGAGCTTGCCTGAGTTCGGCGAACTCGTCGCGCCGCCCCAATGGCGGCGCATCGATTTCATCTCGGACCTGCATCTTTCGCCGGATACGCCCAAGACCTTGGCGGCATTGGCCGCCCACCTTGAGGAAACTGCTGCCGAAGCGGTGGTGCTGCTCGGCGACATCTTCGAGGTCTGGGTTGGCGACGACGCGCGCTTCGACCCCTTCGAGGCGCAGTGTGTGGCCATGCTGCGCCAGGCCAGCGAGCGCCTGAAGCTCTTCTTCATGGCGGGCAACCGCGACTTCCTCGTCGGCCCAGACATGCTGGCCGACTGCGGCATGCAGGGCCTCGCGGATCCCACCGTGCTCACGGCCTTCGGTCAGCGCTGGCTGCTGACGCACGGCGATGCGCTGTGCCTGGAAGACAGCAAGTACCAGGCCTTTCGCGCCCAGGTGCGTCATCCTGCGTGGCAGGCCGGCCTCATGACCAAGCCACTTTCCGAGCGCCGCGCCATTGGCCAGCAGATGCGGGCGGCCAGCCGGATGAAGCAGGCTTCGGAAGAGCTGTGGGCCGATCTCGATGCGAAGGCGTGCATCGAATGGCTCGAAGCGAGCCGCAGCCAGGTCATGATCAACGGCCACACCCACCGGCCGGGCCGGCACGATCTGGCGCCCGGCCTCGCGCGCCATGTGCTCAGCGACTGGGATTGCGAGGGCGAGCCGCCGCGGGCTGAGGTCCTCCGACTGCGCCAAGCGGGACTGCGGCGCATTCCGCTCGCCTAGATGTTCGGCTGGCTGCGCAAGCGCCGGGAGGCGCAAGCCCTGGAGCGCCATGCGATTCCCGACGCGCTGTGGCAAAGGACGCTGGAGAGCTATCCTTTCCTGGCCAGACGCGATGAGACGCAGCTGAGCGAATTGCGCCGTCTGTCTTCACTCTTTCTGGCGAGCAAGGAATTCCACGGCGTTCGCGGATTCGAAGTCAGCGACGAGGTCGCGTTGGCCGTGGCCGCCCAGGCCTGCTTGCCCATCCTCAAGCTTGGTCTCTCCTGCTACGACGGCTTCGTGGGCATCGTCATGCACGCCGGTGAGGTGCAGGCTGAGCGCGAGTTCGTGGACGAGGATGGCATCGTCCACGAGTATGTGCAGGAATTGGCCGGCGAAGCCATGGATGGCGGGCCCTTGATGCTTGCCTGGTCAGCCGTGCAGGAAGGTGGAGCTGAATCGGGCGTCGTCTTCAACGTCGTGATCCATGAATTCGCCCATGTGCTGGATATGCGCGATGGCGTGGCCGACGGAGTGCCGCTGCTGCCCAGCAGCGCAGCGCGCCAGCAATGGATCGATGTGATCGAGCCCGTATGGCAGCGCTATTGCCGCCGCGTGGATCGCGGTGCAGCCAGTTGCATCGATGCCTACGGTGCCGAAAGCCTCGAGGAGTTCTTCGCTGTCGCCAGCGAAGCCTTCTTCGTCGCGCCCGAGGCGCTCCAAAAGGAACAGCCGGCTTTGTACCGGCTGCTCTCGTCCTACTACGACCCGGCTTAGTCAGCCGTTGCAGGCTCTGCCTTGGGCTTGTCGCGCTTGGCCGGCTGAATGTCGAGCTTGACCTCGCCGGCCTCGTCCACGTCCACCGTCAGTCGGCCGCCGTCGACCAGATCCCCGAACAGCAACTCGTCGGCCAGGGCGCGACGGATGGTGTCCTGGATCAGGCGCTGCATGGGGCGAGCGCCCATCAGCGGATCGAAGCCCTTCTTGGCCAGGTGCTTGCGCAAGTTGTCCGTGAACGTGACCTCGACCTTCTTCTCGGCCAGCTGGCTTTCGAGCTGGAGCAGGAACTTGTCGACCACGCGCAGGATGATCTCCTCGTCCAGCGCACGGAAGGACACGATGGCGTCCAGCCGATTGCGGAACTCGGGCGTGAACAGCCGCTTGATGTCAGCCATCTCGTCGCCCTGCTGGCGCTGGGTCGTGAAGCCGATGGTGGCCTTGTTCATCGTCTCCGCACCTGCATTCGTCGTCATGACGATGATGATGTTGCGGAAGTCGGCCTTGCGTCCATTGTTGTCGGTCAGCGAGCCGTGGTCCATGACCTGAAGCAAGACATTGAATACGTCCGGATGCGCCTTTTCGATCTCGTCGAGCAGGAGCACCGCATGCGGCTTCTTGGTCACGGCCTCGGTCAGCAGGCCCCCCTGGTCGAAGCCCACATAGCCCGGCGGCGCGCCGATCAGGCGGCTGACGGCGTGGCGCTCCATGTACTCCGACATGTCGAAGCGAATGAGCTCGATGCCCAGGATGTAGGCCAGCTGCTTGGCGACTTCAGTCTTGCCCACGCCCGTGGGGCCGCTGAACAAGAAGGAGCCGATCGGCTTGTCCGGCTTGCCCAGGCCCGAGCGAGCCATCTTGATGGCCGCGGCGAGCGCGTCGATCGCCGGATCCTGGCCGAAGACCACGCTCTTGAGGTCCCGGTCGAGGCTCTTGAGCTTGCTGCGGTCGTCGCTGGACACCGACGCCGGCGGGATGCGCGCGATCTTGGCGACGATGTCCTCGACCTCGTTGCGCGTGATCGTCTTTTTCTGCTTGTTCTTGGGCAGCACGCGCTGGGCGGCGCCCGCCTCATCGATCACGTCGATGGCCTTGTCGGGCAGATGACGGTCATTGATGTACTTGGCCGAAAGCTCCGCAGCGGCCTGCAGGGCACCGAGCGCGTACTTCACGCTGTGATGCTCCTCGAAGCGCGACTTCAAGCCCTTGAGGATCTCAATGGTCTGTTCGACCGAGGGTTCGGCCACATCGATCTTCTGGAAGCGGCGAGACAGCGCCGCATCCTTCTCGAAGATGCCGCGGTACTCGGTGAAGGTCGTCGCGCCGATGCACTTCATCTGGCCGCTGGACAGAGCCGGCTTGAGCAAGTTGCTCGCGTCCAGCGTGCCGCCCGAGGCCGCGCCCGCACCGATCAGGGTGTGGATCTCGTCGATGAAGAGGATGGCGTGGGGCTGATCCTTGAGCTGCTTGAGCACGGCCTTGAGGCGCTGCTCGAAGTCACCGCGGTACTTGGTGCCGGCCAGCAGAGCGCCCATGTCCAGCGAGTACACGACCGAATCGGCCAGCACCTCGGGCACGTCGCCCTCGGTGATGCGCCAGGCCAGGCCTTCGGCGATCGCTGTCTTGCCCACGCCGGCTTCGCCGACCAGCAGCGGGTTGTTCTTGCGGCGACGGCACAGCACCTGAACCACGCGCTCGACTTCGAGCTCACGGCCGATCAGCGGATCGATCTTGCCATCCTTGGCCAGCTGGTTCAGGTTCTGCGTGAACTGCTCCAGCGGTGAACCCTTGCCTTGACCGGTGTCCGCTTCCTCGCGCTCGGTCTCGTTGCCGGGCGCCCCATCCTGGCCCTTGGGAGGCTCGGGCGGTTCGCTCTTCTTGATGCCGTGAGCGATGTAGTTGACGACGTCCAGCCGAGTCACGCCCTGCTGGTGCAGGTAGTAGACGGCGTGTGAGTCCTTCTCGCCGAAGATGGCCACCAGCACGTTGGCGCCGGTCACCTCCTTCTTGCCGTTGCCCGTGCTCTGCACGTGCATGATGGCGCGCTGGATCACGCGCTGGAAACCGAGCGTCGGCTGGGTATCCACCTCGTCGGTGCCGCCAACGGTGGGCGTGTTATCCCGGATGAACTGGGCGAGCGACTTGCGCAGATCGTCCAGGTTCGCTGAGCAGGCACGCAGCACCTCGGCGGCCGAGGGGTTGTCCAGCAAGGCCATCAGCAAGTGTTCCACGGTGATGAACTCGTGGCGCTGCTGGCGCGCTTCTACAAACGCCATGTGCAGGCTGACTTCAAGCTCTTGCGCAATCATGCGGCCTCCATAATGCACTGCAGGGGGTGTCCGGCTCGCCGGGCAGCGGCCGAAACCAGTTCCACCTTGGTTGCTGCGACGTCTTTTGTGAAGACTCCGCAGACTCCACGCCCCTCATGGTGGATTTTGAGCATGATTTGAGTTGCCGTGTCGAGGTCATGCCGGAAATATTCCTGCAGAACCATCACCACGAACTCCATGGGCGTGAAGTCGTCGTTCAGCATCAACACCTGATACAGGCGCGGCGGTTCGGTTTTCTGAGTCTGGCGCTCGACCGTGGTCGCGCCGCCACCCTCTTCCTGGCCCGGAGGCTGTCCGGGAGGAATGGGCGGCTGGGAAGGGGTATCGGGCATGTGCCAATTCTACTGAGCGCCCCTTGAGAGCGCCTGAATGCATCACCCCACCTGGAGCCTGCGCAAGCGATTGCAAGCCCTTGTGCCGGACAAAATCCACAGTCTCCGAACCAGCCCAAATCGGGACATAAATCAAGAAATCCGGGAAGACCCGTTCCGGGGACCCCCTAATTTGACTTCCATTTGACAAATCTCAACAATTCATAGTTGTGTAGTCGCCATGAGGGATGGAGGTGTTATGGCAAACGGTACGGTGAAGTGGTTCAACGATGCCAAGGGATTTGGCTTTATTGAACCGGAGGCGGGCGGCGAAGACGTGTTCGCCCATTTTTCGGCGATTCAGATGGAAGGCTTCCGCACCCTCAAGCAGGGGAGCCAAGTGACTTTCGATCTGGTGCAAGGCCCAAAAGGCCAGCTGGCACAAAACATCGTGCAACTCGAGGGAATTTCGAACGCGGGTCACCCAGCCGCCTGAAGAAGCCTCACGCCATGAAAAAGGCCCCTTGCGGGGCCTTTTCGTTTTTCAAGGAGCGCCAGCCGCTCACATGTGATCGATCATGACCTGGCCAAAGGCGGAGCAAGACACCTGCGTCGCACCGTCCATGAGGCGCGCGAAGTCATAGGTGACCTTCTTGCTCAGGATGGACTTCTCCATGGACTTGATGATCACATCGGCAGCTTCCGTCCAGCCCATGTGGCGCAGCATCATTTCGGCAGAAAGGATCTCGGAACCGGGGTTCACATAATCCTTGCCCGCGTACTTCGGAGCCGTACCGTGCGTGGCTTCGAACATGGCGACGGAGTCCGACAGATTGGCGCCCGGAGCGATGCCGATACCACCGACCTGTGCAGCCAGGGCGTCGGAGATGTAATCGCCGTTCAGGTTCAGCGTGGCGATGACCGAGTACTCGGCCGGGCGCAGGATGATCTGCTGCAGGAAAGCGTCGGCGATCGAATCCTTGACGGTGATTTCCTTGCCCGTCTTGGGATTCTTGAACTTGCACCACGGGCCGCCGTCGATCAGCTCGGCGCCGAATTCCTTCTGGGCCAAGGCATACGCCCAGTCACGGAAGCCACCCTCGGTGAACTTCATGATGTTGCCCTTGTGCACGATCGTGACGCTGGGCTTGTCGTTGTCGATCGCGTACTGGATGGCCTTGCGGACCAAGCGTTCCGTGCCTTCGCGAGACACCGGCTTGATGCCGATGCCCGAAGTCGCGGGGAAGCGGATCTTCTTGACACCGAACTCGTTCTGCAGGAAGGAGATGAGCTTCTTGGCCTTGTCGCTCTCGGCTTCGTACTCGATGCCAGCATAGATGTCTTCCGAGTTCTCGCGGAAGATCACCATGTCCACCTTGTGCGGCTCCTTGACCGGGCTGGGCACGCCGTCGAAGTACTGCACGGGGCGCAGGCAGACGTAGAGGTCCAGTTCCTGGCGCAGCGCCACATTGAGCGAGCGGATGCCACCGCCCACGGGCGTGGTCAGCGGGCCCTTGATCGAGACCACGTAGTCGCGCAGGACCTGAAGGGTCTCTTCGGGCAGCCACACGTCCGGGCCGTACACCTTGGTCGACTTTTCGCCGGCGTAGATCTCCATCCAGTGGATTTTCTTGGCGCCGCCGTAGGCCTTGGCCACTGCAGCGTCCACCACCTTGATCATCACGGGCGTGATGTCGAAACCGGTTCCGTCACCCTCGATGTAGGGAATGATCGGATTGTTCGGGACGTTGAGCGAAAAGTCCTTGTTGACGGTGATCTTCTGCCCGCCTTCGGGCACCTTGATGTGCTGGTACATGAGTCGTCGTCTCCGCTACTGAGCAGGGTGGTAAATACCGGGGAATCCCGAAGTGTAAGCCACATGCCGCGTGCGCAGCCCAAGCCCCTGGAGAACCCGCGAACGGATAACTTGGAAACACGTTCAGTGACGGGATGCAGATTGCCACCCGTTTCCTCGACTGACCTGAGTCATGGGGTCGGAGGCCCCAGCCGACCTGCAGCGCCAGGTCCACAGAATCATGAGCCGCGGGGGCGTGGCGACCATGGCGTGATTCTGCTGGGCTTCCGTGCGCGCCGAGGAACGCTTGGCCGCCTTCCTGCTCAACCTGCTCAACCTGCTCAACCTGACGCAGAGCCACCAGGCCCGAGGCGTTTCCGCCTCCGGCCTCGTGCTGTGTATCACGCGCGAGGAGAACGGCAGCTACCTCGGACTGAAGCTGGCAACCGTGGGCCGCACCTTTTCCAAGTTCCAGGACGAAGGCTGATGATGGGCAATCAGCGCCAGATCCAGATCCAGATCCCGGATCAACTCGGATTGCAGCGGATGATCCACACCGCCACGACCTGAGCGGGGTCCGCTCAGGCAGGGACTGCCTCCACGCACAGGGCCGCAAGATCCGCACGGCCCTGCCCTTCTCCCAGCATCAGCAAGCGCCGCTCATCCTCGAATTGCACCAAGCCTGACGCCAGGTGCTGCTGCTCGGCGGCCCGGTCCGGCGCGCCCTGCGCCTGAAGCAGTTGAGCCAGGCGCAGATGCGCAAGCGCGAAGCCAGCGTCGAGCTTGATGGCTTGCACATAGTTTTCTTCAGCGCGTTCGTGCTCGCCGCGCAACTCGTGGCCGCGTGCCTTGGCAAATCGCGCGGCCGCGCCCATCGCCGGCGTGGTCGCCTGATCCAGCAAGCGCGTGCCCACGCGCTGCGCCTCCTGAATGCGGCCGGCTCGCAGCAGCAGCATGACCTGGGCGAGAAGCAATTCGCTGTCGCTTCTGTCCTGGATCAGGAGCGAGTCCGCCAGATGCAGGGCCTGACCCAGCCGTCCCTGGCGCCAGAGCTCGAACACCGTGTCACGACCGGTGCGCAGCCACAGGGGGCTGGGGCCGGGTCGGAGTCGACCGGCCTGCAGGCGCGTCGGCGTAGCGACCCCGACCTCGCTGCGCTCAAAGTAGCTGGCATGCGCAGTCTCTCGCGGCGTGAACACATCGGTCCAGCCGCGCAAGCCTTCACCGCGCCCCAGAAACAGATAGCCCCCCGCAGCCAACACTTGAGCGATGTGCTGCAAAGCCCGTTCCACGGCCGGCGGCTCCAAATACATGAGCAGGTTGCGGCACAGCACCAGGTCGTAACGTGATGCGCCCCAGAAGGCCGGGTCTGCCTCGCAGAGATTGCGCTGCTCGAAGCGCACTCGATGGCGCAACTCGGGCGCAATCAGATGGAAGGCGGTGTCGCGCTTGAACCAGCGCCGCCGCTGCGAGCCCGGCGTGCTGCGCATGCTCCAGTCCCCATAGCAGCCCGCGGTAGCTTGCTGCAATCGGAGCGGGCTGATGTCGATGGCTTCGATGAGGCTGTCTGGGCTGATGTCCGCCAATCCGATCGCCAGCGAGTAGGCCTCTTCACCGCCGCCGCAGCCAATGCACAGTGCGCGCAAGGCCCGGCCGCCGCGGGCCTCGACCAAGCCCGGGAGCAACTGAAGCTGCTCGGCACTGCGAAAGAAATAGCCCTCGCCGACGGCCAGATCGTCGGCCAGCGCATGCAGCTTGTCCCGCCCCGACGCTCGCTCCAGCGAGGCCAGCCAATCATCGAGATCGCCGAAGTGGGCGCGCCGATCCAGCATCTGCGCCAACTGCGGCAGACGCCACTCCTCGACCCTCAGCCCCAGCCGCGAGGCCACGCAGGCCTGCAGGCGCTGAACACGCTGCAAGGCCTGCTCGTCCTGTGCCACCTGCACATTCGCTCCCCGCGGACATCGTCCGCATCAGACCTGCTCGTGACATTACTGCCAAATCAAGTGGAAAGGGGCGACGATTTGCAATCTGGCGAGAACAGTGTCACTGCCCGGCGAGGAGCTTGTCGATGGCCGGCATCAGGGGTCCCAGCCGCTCGTCCACCGCAGCACGCACCGTGTCCACGATGACCTGGGTCTGGCGTTCGATCTCGATATTGAGTTCATCCCCGGCCGCTTTGGCCGCGAAGGTGGTCATGCGCAGGGTCTCGGGAATCAGCCAGACCTCAAACCAGTTCTCGTTCTTGTCGGCATCCGACACGGTGAGGCTGGCGCCATTGATCGCGATGTAGCCCTTGGCGAAGATGTAGCGCATCCATTGGGGAGGCACGGCAATGCGCAGGACACGGTTGTTCTCGGGCTCTCGCACGGAAGCAAGATGTGCCCTGAAATCGATATGGCCCGACAGCGGATGCCCGCCGATCTCGGCCCCGTCCTTGGCAGCCCGTTCCACGTTGATGCGGTCGCCCTTCTGGAAGCTGCCCAGTGTGGTGAGCTGCAGCGTCTGCCGCATGACATCGAAGTACGCTCGCGTATCGTCATGCAAATCGGTGACCGTCAGGCAAACCCCATCGCAGGACACGCTGGCGCCGATTTGCAGGCCGGCTGCGAAGCCCGCCGGGAACTCCAGCGTGAAACGACGCAGACCCGGCAGGTCTTCGACGCGGTCGACGCGGGCAACGCCCTGAACAATGCCGGTGAACATCAGGCGTGCTCCTCGAAGAGTTCGGGCTTGAAGCCGACGGTGATGCGCCCGTCGGCCCATTCCACCACCGGCCGTTTGATCACGCTGGCCTGAGTCAGCATCAGAGCGCTGGCGCCTGCCGCATCGGCGGCGGCGGCCTGGGTGGCCGCATCGAGCTTGCGCCAGGTCGTGCCGGCTCTGTTGAGCAGCCTTTCCCAGCCGACACTGCGCGTCCAGGCAGTGAGGTGCTCGGCAGGCACACCGCTCTTCTTGAAATCGTGGAACTCGTGCTCCACGCCATGCTCGCTCAGCCAGGCACGCGCCTTCTTGACCGTGTCGCAGTTGGGAATGCCGTAAAGAATCGTCTTCATGCCTGCACGCTACCATGACCGCATGATCGAATGGCTGGCTGAGGACTCTTTCGCCTTTCCCGGCACGGGGCGCGCCCTCGGCCCGGATACGGAGGCGCCGGGCTTGCTGGCCGCGGGCGGCGACTTGCAGCCCCAGCGTCTGCGCGAGGCCTACACCCACGGCATCTTTCCCTGGTACGGCGAGGGCCAGCCGCCGCTGTGGTGGTCGCCGGATCCACGCATGGTGCTGCAGACGAGAGACTTCAAGCCCAGCCATTCCCTGCGCAAGACGCTGCGCCGCTTCGCGCTCGCGGCCGAGCACGAAATCCGAGTGGACAGCGACCGCGCCGCCGTCATGCGGGCCTGCGCCAGCGCCCCCCGCGAGGGTCAGAACGGCACCTGGATCCTGCCTGAGATGCAGGCGGCCTACCTGCGCTGGGCGGAGCTCGAATCCGCGGTACACAGCGTCGAGACCTGGGTGGCCGGCGAACTGGTCGGCGGGCTGTACGGGGTCAATATCGGTCGCATGTTCTTCGGCGAATCCATGTTCATGCGCCGAACCGATGGCTCCAAGATCGCGCTGGCCGCGCTCGTGTGCCTGTGCAGAAAGCACGGGATCACCTGGATCGACTGCCAGCAGAACACCCGCCACCTCGCCTCCCTGGGCGCCCACGAAGTCCCGCGCCAGATCTTCGAGGCCCATCTCGCCCAAGCCTGCCACCTGGCCGCGCCGACCGACTGGCGCTTCGAGCCCGCGGACTGGGCCTGGCTTGAAGTGCTGCGTTGACGGGCTCGCCCCGTATCATTGAGCCTTCCTGAGCAGCGACGGCCGTGACGCATCCCAAGGACCTTCCTCTGGCGCAACTGCAGTTCTACGCAACTGCGGCCTACCCCTGCAGCTACCTGCCGGACCGCCTGGCGCGCTCGCAGGTGGCTACGCCCAGCCACTTGATCCACACCGACACCTATTCCGACCTGGTCGTCGCCGGCTTCCGGCGCTCGGGCCTGTTCACCTACCGCCCCTACTGCGACAACTGCCGCGCCTGCGTGCCCTTGCGGGTGCCCGTAGCCCTGTTCGAGCCCAGCCGCAGCCAGCGCCGGGCCCAACGCCAGCATCAGAATCTGCAGACGAGGGTCATGCCCCTCGGTTACTCGGACGAGCACTACGAGCTCTACCTGCGTTACCAGAACGGTCGCCATGCCGGCGGCGGCATGGACCACGACAGCGTGGACCAGTACACCCAGTTCCTGCTGCAAAGTCGCATCAATTCGCGGCTCGTGGATTTCCGCGACGCCGATGGCAAGCTCAAGATGGCCTCCATCGTGGACCTGCTCTCCGACGGCGTCTCGGCGGTCTACACCTTCTACGAACCCGATGAGGGCGCGAGCTACGGCACCTACAACGTGCTCTGGCAGATCGCCCAGGCTCGGCGGCTGGGCCTGCCCCACCTCTATCTCGGCTACTGGATCGCGCAGAGCGGCAAGATGGCCTACAAGGCCAATTTTCGGCCGCATGAAACGTTGCGCGACGGGGTTTGGGTCAGAGCCTGAGCAGCACTTCCTCAGCGATGGCCAGGCTGCTCGTCAGCCCCGGTGACTCGATGCCGAAGAGGTTCACGAGGCCCGGCAAACCATGCACGGCCGGACCGTCGATGCGGAAATCCGCGGTCTCGCCAGGGCCGGCGATCTTCGGTCGAACGCCGGAATACGCTGGCTGCAGCGCCCCATCGGGCAAGGCGGGCCAGTAGCGACGTATCTCCGCGTAGAAGCGATCCGCCCTGGCTGGCTCCACGGCGTAGTCGAGCTGTGCGGCATCGCGGACCTTGTCGAGCCACTCGCTATCCGGTCCGAACCGCGCCCGGCCGCCCAGGTCCAGCGTCAGATGCACGCCGAGGCCGCCGTCCTGTGGCATCGGATAGACCAGGTGCGAAAACGGTGAACGCCCTGCCAGCGAAAAATAGCTGCCCTTACACCAGTGCGCTTGCGGCGCCCCGCTCAAGCCTTCAGTGCGCGCGGCAAGCCACGGAGCCCAAAGGCCTGCCGCGTTCACGACCAGGCCGGCCCCCAGTTGCAGTCCGGCGCATTCGAGCACCCACTTCCCTCCCTCTCGCTTCAAACCGCTAACGCCCGAATTCAGCGCCACCTGGCCGCCTGCGCGCTCGAGATCGCCCTGCAGCGACAGCATCAATGCATGCGTATCGACGATGCCCGTCGAGGGCGACAGCAGCGCCGCCTCGCAGACCAAGGCCGGTTCCAGACGCGCGGCCTCGGTGCTGCTGAGCGGGCGCAGGTCGCTCACTCCGTTGGCAGCCGCCCGCTCGGCCAGCGCCTGCAGCGCCGCCACCTGTGTCGGTTCGGTGGCCACCACCAGCTTGCCCACCCGGTGACACGCCACGCCATGCGATTCGCAATGCGCATACAGCAGTTGACGGCCACGCACGCAAAGCATGGCCTTCAGCGACCCTGGCGGGTAATAGAGGCCCGCATGAACGACCTCGCTGTTGCGCGAACTCACGCCCGTGCCGATGGCCGACTCGCGCTCCAGCACAAGAGTCTCCTGGCCGCTGCGCGCCAGCGCGCGTGCGATGGCCAAGCCCACCACACCTGCCCCGATTACCACGGCATCCACACGATCCATGGAGCCATTGTGGCCAAAGAAAAAAGTCCGCAGGCGGTCCTCGGCAGCTACCTCTACCGTGCGCGCGACCCGCGCGCCGCGCTGATCACTGCAATTTGCGTGAGCTGATCGCCCTCGCCTACTCCTGGCGCGCTTGATGGCCACCACTATGCGTGGCGTACCCGGCGTCGGCGAACGGAATCCATGGGAGCTGAGACGTCGCTCCTTGGCCCAGCGACAGGCCGAGCTCAGGGCGGACAGATCCCAGTTCGCGGCAGAGGACTTGCACCCCCGCTCCACCAAGGACTTCGCACGGGTCTACAGGTCAATGTTCTCGCTGGCCCAGGCCGACTGGTCGCCACGGGCTGCTACCCACCCGCGCAGGCGCAAGTCCGAGCCGTCCAGGACAACAGTGCCCCAGGCGCGGACCAGTTCGAAGAAGATGAGTTCCTGAGCTTCGTGATGCTCAGCGGCTGCTAGCGCAGCAGAAAGATCGATACCTTTACGCACTCGATTCTCCAAAGATCACTGCCGTGACCGGCTTGAAAAATCGCCGCAAGCGTGCGCTTCACGAGATCAAATTTTCCAGGTGGGACCTGGTGGGCGGTGAGGGTTTCGAACCCCCGACCCCGTCCGTGTGAAGGACGTGCTCTACCCCTGAGCTAACCGCCCGATATCTCGGGTGTCTCGGACCGGGAAAACATGAGTGCTTGGTGGGCGGTGCAGGGTTCGAACCTGCGACCCCTGCCGTGTGAAGGCAGTGCTCTACCGCTGAGCTAACCGCCCAAGCCTCATCCCTATCCGGGAAAGCCTGCGATTATGCCATGGATTCCTCGCTGGGCCAGATTCTTTTGCCGCCGCTGGCCTTGTCCAGCTCGGCCAGCACCTTGGCGTGAGCGGCAAGCTCCTCCTCGCTGGCTTCGATGACGGGCAGCGCGAACGCGCTCAGGTCCTGCTTCAGCACCTGCGCCTCCCCGGCCCGGGTACCGCTCTCGGCGCCTTCATCCATCAACAGGGCATCTTGGCCGCGGGTCATGTTGATGTAGACCTTGGCCAGCAGCTCCGCGTCGATGTGGGCGCCGTGCAACTCGCGCTTGGAGTTGTCGACGTCAAGGCGTCGGCACAGGGCGTCGAGCGAGTTGGCCTTGCCAGGGAACATCTCACGGGCCATCAACAAGGTGTCGCGCACGCCGTTGACGACGTCGTTGATCGGCGGACGGCCCAGGCGCTTCATCTCGGCATTGACGAAGCCGATGTCAAAGGCCGCGTTGTGGATCACAAGCTCGGCGCCCGACACGAACGCAACGAACTCATCGACGATCTCGGCAAACTTGGGCTTGTCTGCCAAGAAGGCCTCGGTGATGCCATGCACCCGCAGAGCGTCCTCGTGGCTGGCGCGCTCGGGATTGATGTAGCGGTGCAGGTAGTTGCCCGTCAGCTGGCGGTTGACCATCTCCACGCAGCCGAGTTCAAGGATGCGGTCGCCGCCCTCAGCAGAAAGGCCGGTGGTTTCGGTGTCGAAGAAGACTTGACGCATGTCAGACCGCCTTTCGCTTCGAGGCCCACGCCCAGATCGCTACGCCGACCAAGATCATTGGCAGCGACAACCACTGGCCCTGGCTCAGGTGCAGCCAACGGCTGTCCAGCGGCAGGAAGTCGTCGGGCTGGCGGAAGAACTCGGTCGTGAACCGCACGAAGCCATAGCCGATCAGGAACATGCCCGACACCTGGCCGGTCTTGCGCGGGTAGCGCGAGTAGAGCCACAGGAAGGCGAAGAGCAGCACGCCTTCACCGATGAACTGGTAGATCGGCGAAGGATGGCGCGGCATGGTTCCATGATCCGGTGCCTGCGGGAACAACATCGCCCAGGGCAGATCGGGCGAGGCCTCGCGTCCCCACAGCTCTCCGTTGATGAAATTGCCGATACGGCCCATGCCCAGGCCCGTGGGCACGCAGGGCGCGATCAGGTCGGTGACTTCGAGAAAGGGCCTCCCCTTGAAGCGTCCGTACAAGGCCATGGCCGCAATCACGCCCAGCAGCCCGCCGTGGAAGGCCATGCCGCCCTCCCAGACCTTGAAGACATCCAGCAGATGGCTGGCGTAAAAATCCGGCCTGTAGAACACCACGTAGCCTAGCCGACCGCCCAGCACCACGCCGAGCACGCCATAGAACAGCAGGTCGTCGATGTCGCTGCGCTTCCAGCCACTGGCCGCCCATTGCGGCTGGCGCAGTCGGCGCCCGGACAGGAAGACGAAGAGCGCGAAGGCCGCGAGATAGGTCAGGCCATACCAGTGCACGGCCAGGGGGCCGATATGGAAGGCGACAGGGTCGAATTGAGGGTGGACGAGCACGGGTCAGCAAGGCCTCGGAACGGAGGCCGGCATCATAGCTAGGAGCCTGCGCCCTTTTGCGCCGAGCTGGGCCCGCACGTGCTCGACGAAGCGCTGCACAGCCGGTGCGGAGCCAGCACGCCAGATCAGGCTCGTTTCGCTGACGGGCGCATCGCCGACCTTCCGATAGACCACACCGGGCCGCTGCAAGCTCATCACGCTGGCCGGCACCCAGGCCGCGCCCATGCCCGCCGAGACGAGGTTGACGATGGTCTGCATCTGGATGGCCTCCTGCGCGATGTGCGGTGCTCCGCCCTTGGCTCGGTAGAAGGTGAGCACGGCGTCGTAGAGCGAGGGGGCGATGTCGCGCGGGAAGATCACCAGGGGCTGGGCCAGCACCTCGGCGGCGCGCAGCCGGGGCCGGGCCGCCAGCGGGCTGTCCGCACTCAGCGCGAGCACCATGGGCTCGCGCGTGACCGTCAGCGCATCAAATCCCGCCGGCAGGCTGCGCGGCGCGTGAATGATGAAGCCGGCGTCCAACTCCCCGGCGGCAAAGGCGCGCTGCTGCACGTCCAGGGTGGCCTCGGCCAGGTGCAGCTCGATCTCGGCATTCGCGTCGCGAAATCGCTTGAGCCAGCGCGGCAGCTCGCCGTATCCGACCGTTGACACGAAGCCCAGCCGCAGGCTGCCCCGCTGGCCGGCCGCCGCTGCGCGGGCCAGGGTCGGCAGACCTTGCGCATCGGCCAGCAGCTTGCGCGCCTGCGGCAGCAAGGCCTGGCCCGCGGCGCTCAACACCACACGCCGGCTGCTGCGCTCAAACAGCAGCGCACCGAGCTCCGCCTCCAGCTTGCGGATCGCCTGGGTCAGCGGCGGCTGGGTCATGTGCAGGCGCTCGGCCGCCCGGCCGAAATGCAGCTCCTCGGCCACGGCCACAAATTGGCGAAGACTGCGCAGCTCGATCATTGGTAGATGTTGGCCCTTTCGAAGGCCAGTAGGTCTAAAACAGAGCCAACACCCCCATTCAAACCGTGCGTGCGAATTTCCCGCACACGGCTTACCAGTGGTCCGTCGGCTCGCAGCATTACGCAGTGCTCCCGTTGACGGGA
>JAFALK010000019.1 GCA_019234295.1 Roseateles sp. | reverse complement strand
GCGTCCGCCGCCTGCTGCGCGTGCAGATCGACGACGCCATCGAGGCCGATCGGGTGTTCACGATGCTGATGGGGGATGAGGTGGAGCCTCGGCGCGATTTTATTGAGACGAATGCGCTCCGGGCGGGGAATATTGACGTTTGAGAGTGGTGTAGAGCGCCCCATGAGATGAGAATCTGAGACCCATAAGTTGAGAAGCCGTAGGGCGCCAGATTAATTGCGACTGGCGCCACTTAAACGCGACTGAACGCCAGAGTTATTGCGACTGACCTATGAGATAGCGGCACGATTTCAGAGCACTTACGAAGAAGCTTGGGCACACGAGTTCATCGTTTGATTGCAGAGGAGGTGAGGAAATGGTCGACCTAGATAGCCCTGTCTTAGGGCGCCAGTGCAGCTTGTGGCTGTCCGAGTTCTTCAGCGGCTACCACTCGCATGAGCCGTGTGATGCGTCCGTGCTTCGCTGGCGCTGGCGCTCCTATTGATGCGTCCGATCAGCATCAAGCCAGGCTCCTTCGTTGAAGCGAAGTTGACGCCCTACAGCACTTGGGGCGTCGGCAAGTTCGTAGGGGCTACCGGTGGCGTGGCACGTGTCCAGTATTTCGACGCTCCGGGGGCGCCGCTGCCCGATATCGTCGAGTGCCCGATGGCCTGTTTGCAGTGGGTCAGACTACCAATCCAAACGCGCGTGTACCGTCGGCACGCCGCGGGCCGGTGGCAAGTGGGACGCGTGCTACACGACGAGGACAACGAGGTCCTGGTCCAGTTTCCGAACAATGATCGCTTGACGATCGAAGCTGAGCAACTGCAGGTGCGCTGGGGGCGGCCACTGCAAGATCCATTGCCGCTGCTGGCAGTTGAGACCACCGAGACTCCATTCCTGGCCGACGCGCGCAGTGAGTTCGTGAGGCAAGTGTCGCGACAGCGTGCCGCGGCCATGGGTATAACGGCCTTGCTTAGCTCGGCAATTGATCTGGTCGACTATCAATTTGAAGTGGTTCGCCGGGTCCTGACTGATCCTGTACAGCGCTACCTGCTGGCCGACGAGGTGGGCCTGGGCAAGACGATTGAGGCTGGAATCATCATCCGGCAGTACTTCCTCGATGAACCCGAGCATGCGCGGACGGTCGTGGTGGTGCCTGCCACGCTGGTGCAGCAGTGGCGCTCTGAACTGTCCGTGCGCTTTGGCCTAGAAGGATTGCTGGATCGCCGGTTGCACGTTGTAGGGCATGAAGATCTCGATGCGCTGAACGCCGCATTCGAAGCGGGTGCAGGAATGCTCGTGGTGGACGAGGCCCATCATCTTTCGCACCAGGGCAGCACAACACGTGAGCACCTGTACGCCATGCTGCAGGAGCATGTCCGAACGACGCCCCGACTGCTGCTGCTGTCGGCCACGCCTGTGTTAGGCGACGAAGCAGGTTTCCTACGTGTGCTTCACCTGCTCGATCCCGTCGTCTTCCCACAAGACGACGTTGAGGGACTGCGTCGGCGCATTGCGTCGCGTCAGGTCGTCGCAGAAGTTGTGGCCATGCTATCGCCGGAAAACCAGTGGAGTCTGGTGCCGGAGTTAGACCGGCTGGAAGAGGTCTACAGCGACGACCGGCTCCTGATGGAAAAGGTGAATGCCCTGCGCGCGGTACTCGAGACGTTTCCTGAAGAAGAGGATGAGAGTTTCATTGCTTCGCTGGCGGATCTGCGCGTACACCTAGTCGAAACCTACCGGCTTCATCGGCGATTGCTGCGCAACCGGCGCGCCACGGTGTCCTGGGCTACTCCGCGCCGCAACGGCCTAATAGCCGTGCCGATGCGCAGCCAAAGCGCGCAGCGCTGGAGCGAATTGCTGGAACGGTTGCGATTGCAGTTGAACGCCGACGCGGCGTTGTCAGATGATGTGGCTGCGATTTTGTTATCGGCCGCAGTGCACCCGCGTAATGCGGCGCCGCTGCACGGTCGGTTGCACGCGGCGGGGGTGCATGACGCGCAAATCCTGGCACTTGCGCAAGAACTTGATGCGGCGGGCGAGAGGCTGCGTGCTGATCCGGAGCGCTTCAAGGTCCTGGTGACTTTGGTGCAAGGGCTGCTGCAGAGCGTCGGCGTACAGGTGGTTGTGTTCTGCGACCAGTGCAGCGACGCGAAGCAGGCAGCGCACGCCCTGGAGCAGGCCCTACCAGGACGCGTTTCCAGACACGAGCCTGAAATGCCGCCATTGGACGAGGATGACGATGTTGCACCGCCCGCCTGGCGCCAATTCCTCAGCGCGCCGGGGCAAATCCGCGTGCTGGTATGCGATGCACGGGCTGAGGAAGGTGTCAATCTGCACGGCGGTAAGAAGTTGGCCGTGCACTTCGACCTCCCGCTGGCACCCAACCGCATCGAGCAGCGCCTGGGCCGTCTGGATCGCTACGGTACGGGTGATCCCATTGGCTCGTATGTACTAGTGGACGAAGGGCTGCCTGACGAGGTCGCCTGGCTGCGGGTGCTCGATGCCGGCTGGCGCGTGTTCAATCGCTCCGTTGCGAGCCTGCAGTACCTAATCGAGTCAACGGCACGCCCCCTCGCGCAGGAATGGATGGGCCAAGGCACGCAGGCGCTATCGGACCACGCACAGCAGTTGGCTGGCGATGAAGGTCTAGTGCAGCGTGAATTGCACAACATCAGCATCCAGGACGCGCTTGACGCGCAGGGTGCGGTGCCAGAGACGACTCTGGAAGCGCTTGAGGAATGCGAAGGTGACTGGCAGTCCTGGCGTGATGCCTTTAAGCGCTTCGCAGTGGACATGCTTTCGTTCGAGCAAACTGGACTGCCTAGCGGTGGCGTACAGACCATTGACCCGGTGTTCCGCCTCGCTTACGTCCACAACGATCGCGGTCGTCCCACACTGATCACACTGCCCGAGTACCTGCGCGTGTTCCTGCAGTCCGTGGACCGCACGCACAGCACTTCGCGAGCACCGATGACGCATCTCTACGCCTTTCGCCGGCAGAACGCCGTCTTGCGCGCGGCGCTCGCGCAGCAGGTGTATCCGTTGCGCGTCGGCGATTCGCTGGTGACGGCCCTAGAACGGCTGTGCGAGCGCGACGATCGAGGACGAGCCTTCGCCATGTGGCGAGTGGACCGCCAATATGTTGCGAACAATGCGTGCGGGGCCGATCTCTACTTCCGCTTCGATTTTGTGGTCCGACCGAGACTGTCCAGGGCGGAACTCGGTGAGGAAATTGACGTCCACGCGTTCGCGCGCAAGGCGGGTGTGTTGATGTCGCCCGTAGCCTTGCGCGTATGGATTGATGGCACTGGCGCCATCGTGGACGAACCGCCGACGCAGCTCACTGCGCGCTACAGCGATGCATGGGTAGGCACCCGGCGCGACTTCAATCTCAATCCGCAGCGCTGGCGCCAGCTACCGTCACAGGTGCAGTCGGCCTGGATGCGCGACTGGCCTACGTTGTGCGCACAACGCCGCGGGAATGCCGAGTCGGCTGTGCTCGCTTCGGCGGAGTATCGAGACCATATCGGCAAGGCGCTCAAGGCCTGCGCCGAGGAGACGCGCATGCGCCGCGCTCAGGCTGCGTCGCGCCTGGCGCGGCTTGACGGCGCAGCACGTGAATGCGAGCGGCGGGAGATGGCGCGCGATGAGGGACTCTATGCCGCCTTGGAGGCCTCGCTGTCTGAGCCTCTCTTGTTGCTTGACGTGGTGGGGGCGGTGTTTGTGGCGGACGACACCCCGTTCGACGCATGAGCGCCGCCGTGCTGGATGATGACGTTATGGCGGACGCGCTGGCACATTGGGAAACCCGGGGTGCCGCAATGGCGCAGTCGTGCGCGCCGGATGCGCTACTGGAGCGACTGCGTCAGGTGCTAGCCGCCCTAGAGCGCCAAAACAAGGGTACGGCAAGGCTCGACCTGCTGTCCCTCGTTCGCCAGTGGCAACTGCGGCGCGCCAGCCGCGGCGCGCCTGCTTGGCTTCGAGTACCCGATAGCGGCGGTTGGCCCTCGTGTGCCGTGTGGCGCAGCGCCGGATTCGACGCTGCTGGGGTGGACGGCGGAATCGAGATCAGCGCCGCGCACCCGCGCCTGCCCTGGCTAGGTGCACAGGACGACTTACTCGACGACGCTTTCGACGAAGTTCAGGTGCGTCGAACGGACTGGGTGCTGGCCGAACCCTGCATCGCACAGGCAACGGGCCTATCCAATTTCACCGGCCCCGGCCAACGTGAGGCAGTACGGGCGCTGCTGCACCTACCGCCGCAGGTAACGCTGATCGCCAACCTACCCACGGGCAGTGGAAAGTCACTGCTGGCGCAATTGCCTGCCCTCCTGCGGAGAGAGGGTTACCTGACGCTGGTGATCGTTCCCACAGTTGCATTGAGCATCGACCAGGGTGCTCGCATGGCGGAGTTGCTGCGCCGCAAGGACCCGCGCTGGGAGGACCGACCCTTGGCATACCACGGCGGGCTCACAACGGCACAGCGAGCGCAGATTTTCCAAGGGCTGCGCGAAGGCAGCCTGCCTGTACTCTTTACCTCGCCGGAGGCCGCCACCAGCACGTTGCGTGAGGCGCTAGAGGACGGCGCCCGCAACGGTCGCATCACGCACGTCGTAGTGGACGAGGTGCACTTGGTATCGAGTTGGGGTAATGGCTTCAGGCCGGCATTTCAGTTGCTGCCTGCGCTTGTTGAGCGATTGCGTCATCTCAGTCACGAATCCGTGCGCCGTAGCATCCGTGTAGTGCTCGCTTCTGCGACGCTGACACCACACACCGTCCGTTTTCTTCAGCACGCGTTCGGTGGCCCGGAGCGCGCGCTGGTCGTAGGCGGTATATACCTACGGCCCGAGCCGCGCTATGCGGTACGGCGGTGTGCGGACCAGGTAGAAAAGCAGAGACTAGCCGTTGAAGCGCTGAAGGTGGCGCCGCGCCCTTTCATCCTTTACGTCACGCGTCCGGAAGAAGCGAAGCAGTGGCTGGACTTGCTGCGCGAAGAAGGATTCTTGCGCGTTGGTCAGTTCACCGGGGCGACGCCGCCCTCCGAGCGGCAGGCGCTACTGGACGACTGGCGCCACAACCGCCTCGACGGCATGGTCGCCACGTCGGCATTCGGACTCGGCGTGGACAAGGCGGATGTGCGGACCATCGTGCACGCGACGCTGCCCGAATCGCTTGACCGCTTCTACCAGGAAGTGGGCCGCAGTGGCCGTGACGGCCGGGCCGCTGCAAGCCTGCTGCTATTCACGCCACAGGATGTCACCCGGGCGCGTGGCATGGCCGGCGAAAGCTTCATTGGCAACGAGATTGGCTTTGACCGCTGGACCACAATGATCGACAACCCGGTGGCCAAATCGCCAAGCCGAGCTGAGGTCTGGCTTGACCTGGACCGCCTGCGGCCAGATCTGCGCACACGTGGCCGGGGCAACCGAACTTGGAACTTGCGCACGCTCAACCTCATGGCCGCCGCGGGACTCATCGAGGTCGCGGGCTTGAGTCGCCTTGCGCCCTCATCTGACGGCAAGAACCTAGACGAATCACAAGAAATTACGGATGTGCAGGCGCATTTCGCCGCCGTGCGTATTCTCGATGCGGGCCACCGGCAGCGTGCGGTTTTCGATGCGCGCATGCACGAGGCCCGGCAGCAGGCCAAGCAGGCCGCAGACCAAGCCTTCAATCTGATGCTAGACGTGGCGGAAGGGCGCGCGGTCATGGAGGAGGCCCTGTCACGTTTGTACCGCCTCGCGCTGCCAAACGCCTGGGTGCCGGTGGCCAGTGTCTGCGGAGGCTGTCCAGCCCACTGGAGCGCACCACGCCTGCGCGACTATGTTCCGAAGCCGTTCGTCGCCCGGCTCAGTCTGTTCGAGGAGCGGTGCGACCCAGAAGTCCTTTTGCCCACGCTGCCGCGTGCACAGTCCAACCTGATATTCGTCGTTGTGGATGACGTGCGCCGCCTGCTTCGCGCCTCGCCGAGCGGCCTGGTCGACGCCTTGATCAACAGACTGCAGCCACACACCGTGCTGCTGCCGCTCGGCGCGGGAGAGCCGGACGTTGAGGGGCTGCGCAACAGCCTACGGCGCGTGAGCTCGGATGCGTTCCTCGACAGCTTCGACAGAGACGCGTTGGACGGAGCCAGCGGCGAGATTCGCCTCGTTTTCTGGACTGATCCCACGATGCTCCCGATTGCTGCCTCACAGTTGACCGGTGCATCCTGCTCATTGACCGTTGTTCTCATGACCTCTGCCATCACCGACCCGCTGCGTCCTGACCGGTCCTGGGCCAGTGTCCTGCCTCACGCTGACGAAGACACCGCCTTGCGCGCACTTGCCTCATGAGCCTGCTCAATCTCACCAACGATGGCCTCCCCAACGTGCTGGCCATGCTCCATGCTGCCGTGCTTCGCGCCGGCAAGCCGGTTGCGCGTGAGGATCTGCTAGAGGCCGTAGCCCCCGCTTCGGTGGTCGACGATGGCGGTGAGATGGCTCACCAAACGCTTAGAACCTGGACCGAGTTGGGCCTGTTCCGGCAGGAGGGCAATGCCATCACTGTGGACGAGAGACCCGTAGATAGCAAGATCGCGGGGCTGGAACTAATGCGGTTCACGCGGCGTGTCGCTTGCAAGCGCGCCTTGGCGGAAGAGAACAACACCGACCTTTGGGCCGTCAAAAGCGCACGCGCCGCAGACTTGACGCGTTCGCTAGCTTGGATGTTGGCGCAGGACGTGTACCGCGCCTCGTTCTCCGAATTTGAGGCGCAAGAGGCACAGCAGATTGCCGACCCTGAACGACTACTCATGCGCAACAGCACGCGTCGAAACGGGTTGCAATACTGGGCCCCATTCTTGGGCTTCAGTCGCCACCCGCATGCGGCTATCGATCCAACGGTGGCGGTGCGCGATGCGTTACCAGACATTCTGGACCTCGACCAAGGCATGCCCGCAGCTGACTTTGTGGCACAACTGGCCTGGCTGCTGCCTGTACTCGACGGTGGTCGCTATCAGCGGGAGGTGCTGGCCGCCGTTGACCCGAATGCGCTGGCGCCGCGCAACCCGGGTCAGCTCTCCACGGCTCTGTCGCGCGCGCTCCTGAACCTGCGTGCCAGCGGCGACATCGTAATGGCACAAAAGAGCGACACCGGAAGCGCGGTCATGCTTACTGGAACGCAGGGTGCCCGTCACGACCTGACTTTCCAATGGATATCCCGTCCGGCAGTAGGACAAAGCCGATGAACGACCACGACGCCCTTCTTGCCTACTGGCCCGGCCGCGAGCGCATCGACGAATGTCTGCGCACAGAGGCTGAGACCGCTGACCAGGCACTGCTGCTCGCGGTGCATGAACCGGTGACGCTTCTGCGTCGGCCGGAGCAGTCCGGAGCCGCCGTCATCCAGGCCAGCGAGATGGAATTGCTGCACACGCTAATGCGGCCGGCAGATGACGGCAGCGCAGTGTTGGTAGCCATCACAGGCGCGTCTGGAGTGGGTAAGTCGCACATGGTGCGCTGGCTGCAGGCGCAACTGGAGCGCCATCCGCGGAGACAGGATCTCGTGATCGTGACCATCCCGAAGACGGCCAGCTTGCGCCGTGTCGTGGAGTTGATCCTGGAGCCGCTGGCAAACGCCGAGTACGAAGCGTTGCAACAGGAGCTAGCGCACGCAGCCGAAGTCATGAATCCAGTGCTGGCCGCAGAGCTGCTGGCAACGACGCTGGCCGACGCACTGGAGTCTTTCGGCAAGGTCCTGGAGGAAGACATCCGCGCGCGGCGTCTGGGTACTGAGTTTGGTCCGCGTATCCGTTTGGCTCAGCACCTGCGCGCCTTGCTGCGCGACCCCGACGTGCGCGACGCCTGGCTGCACGACGTATTGCGGCGAATTGTTGGCGCCAGCCTTCGCGGCACGGCTGACCCGGCTGACCGGCAGTTCCAGCCGCAGGATCTGGAGCCGCCGCCCGAGTCGGCGGCCATTCCGTTGAAGAAGGCCGTGAATGACGCGCTGGCCTTTCTCGCAAACGCTAACGGCCGTTACCGCGCCACGGCCGCGGAGATCTTGCAAGAACTGTTGGATCCGGCCCTGCGCACAATATTCCGTTTCACGGATGCACTGCACCAGCGTTCGCTCGAAGACCTTGTGAACGACATTCGCGAGCAACTGCTGCGCGATGGCAAGGAACTGGTGCTTCTAATCGAAGACTTGGCAGCGCTTTCTGGCATTCAGGAGCCCCTGCTCAAGATTGTGATCGCAGAGTCAGACCACCAAGGCGTGCGCGTGAGAGCGCCGATCCGCACCGTGCTTGCGGTCACGGACGGCTTCCTGGCTGGGCGCAAGACTGTGCTGACGCGCGCGCGGGAGGAATGGGTGGTTCCCAGCGAGGGCCTAGATGAGAGCATCATCCAGCAGCGGCTGGTCAGCCTGACCGGACGCTACCTGAACGCGGCGCGCTGGGGCGTGGCTAGTCTTCGCCAAGCGTTCAAGGCTTCGGCGCAAGATAGCGTCGACCTCTATGGTTGGGTGCCATGCTTCAACGAGGCGCTTGACGCTGCGGCGGCTGATCAACTCGACGCCTTCGGGCGCAACGCGGGTGGACACAGCCTTTTTCCGTTCAACGAGGCGGCCATCCGTTCGCTGGCCGCGGCAGCACTGAAGGCAGGCGACACCTGGACGTTTAGGCCCCGCACCTTCATCAACGAGGTGCTGCGCAAGACACTACTGGAGCGGCCGTTGTTCGAGGAGGGGCGCTTCCCGCCAGCGGGCTTCCACCAGGCAAGGTTGACCGCAGAGTTGGACCAGGAACTTCAGTTCCGCGGCTATGCGTCCGATGAGACAGGACGCTTGCGCACGGCGCTGTTCCACTGGGCGAGCCATCCCAGGTCGCTGACGGTAGCCCCGCTCCATGGCGAATGCGCGAGGTACGAGGGCTCATGCCGACCCATTCCGTACCGAAGACAGCCCGCACAGCTTCAAAGAACTCGTTCAGCAACTGTACGGATCGATCTTCGTAGTCGTCAAAACGGATGAACTCTCGTATCGCGCCTTGGGCCGCAGAGTTCATCACGAGTCGCTGCATTGCCGCGTCGCTCAGCACGCCGGCCGGGTTGGTGTGCTGGCGGATCTCGCGATAGAACGCACCGCCGCGCAGGTAGTTCAGTCGGTCGACTACGCGAGCGGAGAACTTTCGATTTGTGAATCGCTCTGGCAGTCCTTCAACTTCAGGCAGCAACTCGTAAATCAGTGTTTTTGGGAGTGGACGCGTGTTGTTGATCAGAACGAACTGCTGTCGTAGTTCGTTGTAGTCCTTGCAAACAAGGGCTGAAACGAAGACTTGGAAGCCCGGTTTCTGCAAGCCCGCTAACGCGGAGACCTGCTTGAACTTGCGCGAGGTCGGGAGACCCTCCGGGATCCGGCGGGTCGGCAGCAGCTTGTCGAGTCG
Source organism: Roseateles sp. (assembly GCA_019234295.1). Taxonomy (GTDB): domain Bacteria; phylum Pseudomonadota; class Gammaproteobacteria; order Burkholderiales; family Burkholderiaceae_C; genus JAFALK01. Next base: position 4,473 of record JAFALK010000019.1, on the reverse strand, counting down.
CATAACAATGGGCTCGGGGATGAATCCCAGGGAGATCTTGCTCATGCCGCGCGCCCCATGGGCCAGACCCGATCCGCCAGGTATTTCGGCAGTGTGTCGAGCCCTTCGGCCCTCAGAAGGTTGGTGAAGTTCTCATCCGTGAGCAGCTGGCGCAGCGCCTCGGTCACGAAGAGCAGCCTCTGTTGCGCCAGCTCAGCCTTGCGCACCAGGAGCTTCTGGCGGTCGACCTCCTGCTGGTAGGTGCGCACCAGGCTGGCCGAGGTCACATTGGTGTACCGTCGGCGCGAGCTGTGTGAAAGCGATCGGCCCAGGGTGCTTCGGCGCTCGATGACTCTGCGCGCTTGCAGCAACTGGCTGCCGCGCAACTCCTTCTTCTCGTAGGCATCCTGCAGTGCGGCTTGGATGGCCTTGTCGTTGGACCCCGCGCCGGCAATGGCGAGCGCCACATTGAGCGAAATCCGCCCGCCCTCCACGGCCACCAGCAGCCGCTCCTCTCCGTGCTCAAGCAGGTGCACGATGCCGTGGATGTATTCACTCGTGAGCCCGATTTTCTTGGCAATGGCCTTGCAGTCGTAGCCCTGCTTGCGCAGCTGCTCGATGCCGGCGAGCAACTCGAGGCTGCGAGCCTGACGCCTGGCGATGTTCTCGGCCAGGCTCATGATGAAGGCGTCCTCATCATCGACCTGGACCACCATGGCAGGGATGGTGGTCTCGCCCAGGGCTCGGAACGCCTTCAGGCGGCCCTCGCCGCAAATCAGCAGGTAGTAGCGTCGGCCGTTGTCCTCCACACGGGGCGTGACGGTGACGGGCTTCTTGAGACCCAGCAGGCGGATATTGCCGACGATCTCATCGAAGACACGCTCGTTGCGATCGCGAGGATTGAGCACCTCGATCTGATCGATAGGGATCATCTGCAACTCGCCCGGCGTCTGCGGGCGAGTCATGCGACCCTCCGGAAGCGCGCACGCTCAGCCATGTGGTGCAAGTAGTCCAGGGTCTCGAAGCGGTAGCTCTCGAACTCGATGCTGTTGTGGTCGGCCAGGCTGATGCGCGGGAGCCCGAAATCCAATCTCGGCAGCAGGTAGTAGTCCTGCGCCGCCTGGTTGTCAGGTCGCAGCCGGACGGCCACCGTGATGTCCGGCACCAGGCCGGTGTCGAAGCGGACTTTCCAGCGTCGGCGTCCGTCATCGTGGGTCCGGCAGCGCGACAGCACGATGGAGACTGTGAACTCGCGGTTGACCTCCAGCAGGTCGGTCGCTGGGTCGCGCATGACCATGCCGCCAAGGTTCTGGATCTCGCGCTCGGTTCGCGCCACGACCTCCGGGTGCATGTGGCGCAGGAAGCGATTGACCTCCAGGAATGCGTAGTCACGGTCCGGCGTGAAACCCACGGCCTTGTAGGCGCGGATCAAGCTGCCAAAGCGGTGGATATAGGCCGCGGCCGAAGGCATCTCCTCAGCCTCGTCAATGATCAGCCCGGAGAGGATGCCGCGGCGCTCGTAGAGATTGCGCAGCTTCTCGAGCAGCTCCTCGTTGCTGAAGCGGCGCGACCGGGCGCGGATGATGCCCTGGGCCGTGTAGAAGGTTTCCGGGGAGACGATGGCGTCAAAGGCGCCGTCCTTGCGGATCCACATGTCGGGTTGATTGACCACCCGCAGCTTCTTGAGCTTGAAGGACACGCGGTTGTAGACGTTGTTGCCGATGTACTTCTCGTTGGTCAGGATCTCCCGGACCGTCGCGCGGGTCCAGGTTCGGCCGAGCTCGGTGCGCACGCCGTGCTCGTTGAGGCGCCGCGCGATCTCCATCTCCTGCAGGCAGTCGTCGATGAACCACTTGTACATGCCGCGGACGACGCTGACTTCGGAGTCGGGCCCGGGCACCAAAATCACGCGATCGGTCTGCAGGCTCTTGTGCTCGCCTCGAGACAACTCACTCTTGACGTTGCCGGCCTGGTCAACCAGTACCCGGCGCAGGCCAAAGCCCGCCGGGCCGCCTTGACGGAATCCGAGCTCGATCAATCGGCACTGGCCAGCGAAGACCTTGGTCGACAGCTCCCGGCTGTACTCGCCGGCCATGGCGCGCTTGACGCCCTTGACGATGGTGGAGACGGGCGAGCCGTCGTTCTCGAACTGCTCGGCGCAGTAGGCGACTTGGATGCCGGCGCGTCGACAGATGTACTCGTAATAGGCGCTTTCGTCGGCGTCCTGGAACCGACCCCAGCGGCTCACGTCGTAGACCAGGATGACGCTGAAGTCGGCCTGGCCGGACTCGACATCGCGGATCAGTCGCTGCAGGGCCTCCCGGCCATCGATGCGCAGTCCGCTCTTGCCGGCGTCGGCATAGGTCCGAATGATCTCGATGCCGCGGTGGCTGGCGTACTCGCGGATCTTGTCTGCCTGGTTCTCGGTTGAGTACTGCTGGTGCTCGGTCGACATGCGGACATATTCGACCGCCCGGAATTTGCTGGCCGGTGTATCGCCCGCTTGTAGGTCTTCTGCTTGCATGGCTTGTTCTACTCCTGCAGTGAACTCGACGGGCCCCGGGGCGCGGAAGAGCGCTAAGGGATGCTCGGCGACGTCCCGAAGCAACGCGTTGCGAACCTTATGCTCGCCACGAGCTCGAGGCCATCACGTCCTCTATTTGCACGCGTCACTTGTTGCACGCGCCAGGTGCGGTTTGAGCGTGAGTTCGACGCGCCAGGTCTGCGGCCGCCCCGTGGCGCCGGGTGTCTGGATCTCGATCCAGCACAGGTCCGCCGACACGTCCGCCCCGCAAAATGACGCGTCACTTGTTGCACGGGGCGGCACCGATGGGCTGACGGCGTCGGGGTTTTTGCGCCGCAGCCGGTAGAAATGCCAGTAATCTGGGTTGCGGGCATGCCAGGCCCGCTCGGCCGCCAGCTGGTTTGCCCGGTAGTCAGAATCAGTGGCCAGCTTGTGTTTATTCCACGCTTGCCGGCGCCTGCGCTGACATTCGAGCTCCGAGCAGTAGGCCTGTGCCGGTGACTGCGGCCGAACCGTGAAAAGGCGTTTGCACGATGCACAAACCACTTGGACCATGACCGTTCCTATGGAAGTCCAGATGTCCATAGTTCGGTGCCGGCGGCGGCTTGTTGAGCCTACGTCCGGGCCGGCAAGTCAATGGGAGGCGATGACGAGAGGTTTCTTGAATCACCTGCCGGCAGCTTTCTAGTCTGCGAGAGCCTGCGGGTCGCTATTCGCTGAAAGGTGCTGAATTCGACGAGAAAATCTGACGACGCGGCCGTGGCCTTCGGCCTCGAGGCGGTGTGCCCGCAGCAACGGCTCTTGGTCGAGGTAGTACGTATCCACGCCGGGCCCGTCTTCGAGCCGGTTGACGATTTTGAGACGACTCTCCAACTCGTCCCAGGTCCACGCGCCAGGGCCAAGCCGGCGGTCGACGGCGATCTTGAGTTGCTCCTCGAGGGCTACGTAGAGCCTCGCTGCGCTGTCGATCAGTTGGTCCTTGTCCATCGACTCACCTCCGCCGGCTATCAGGGAGGATTTTCACACCGAACAACTGGGCGCCATCAGTCCTATGCCGGTCGCTGGTGCCAAAGCTGCCGGTGACCGCTATAGGCCGCAGCCGAAGGCATCTCCTCGCCCGCGTCAATGATCAGACCTGAGAGGATGCCGCGGGCCACTCACGTGCCAAGTTTCTTTGCAAGGCCGGCGAGGTCGCTGGACGTTGGCGAGTTCTGTTGCATCCATTTTTCCGCTTGGGCCAGCTTGGCCTTCATTGCTGGCTCGTGCAGCCAGCGCTCATCGAACGGGACAAGGACAGCTCGTTTGAGCAAGAGGTCGCCGCCAGGAAGTTCCTGAAGGACGAACGCCTGGCCTGCCAGCGCTTTACCGACCGAAATTTGACCCCTCTTGCCAACAACTTTAATGGTTTGCACGTCAGTCCCCTTCTCGCGTCAAGCCACCACGTTACACCGACGTCTCCTCTTGGCGCCAGGCCGAGCACAAACTCCACCGCAGCATCGATCTTCAGGCCTTTGCTGCGCGGCCTGGATGGCGGGCCTGCCAGGTCTGCTCGGCCGCCAACTGGTTCGACCGGAGGTCCGGGTCCGTGGCCAGCTTGTGCTTTTTCCAGGTGCGTCGACGCTGGCGCTGGTGGCACTCGGGATCGGAGCAGAGGGTCCAGGACCCTTCGTTGCGAACCCGGTTTTGCGCCTGCGCAGGAACTGTGGCGCGAACGTAGGCCAGTCGCGTTAACTTTGGCGCACGGCCCGCCGACCCTGTGGCGGCGGACCCGCCAAGTGATTGATCCGCCTTGCGCGCCAGAGTAATTAATTTGGCGCGCTACGGAAGCTTATGGGTCTTTGTCTATTGGTAGGCACTGCTGAACTGGCTGCGCCGAACGACAAATACAAGAGCCGGCCAGGCAGCGGCGCGCCGTTGCCCTGCTCTATGAGCGGCCAACCTTGAAGCCGTCGATGCGTTGCTTCGGGATT
>JAFALK010000026.1 GCA_019234295.1 Roseateles sp. | reverse complement strand
TGACCACAGCGGCCGAACGCGCGGAAAAGCTCCATCGCATGGCCCGGATCGTCCGGGACAACCTGGACATGCTCGCCGCGATGCTGACCCTCGAGCAGGGCAAGCCGCTGGCTGAGGCGCGCAACGAAATCAAGCTCGGCGCGGACTACATCGAGTGGTTCGCCGAAGAAGCGCGCCGGGTCAATGGCGAGATCGTGCCTTCGCCCTGGAAGGATCGGCAGATCCTGGTGACGCGAGAGCCCGTCGGCGTGGTCGCGGCGATCTCGCCCTGGAACTTCCCGTTCTCCATGCTCTCGCGCAAGGTGGCGCCGGCGCTGGCCGCAGGCTGCACGATCGTCATCAAGCCTTCCGAGTTCACGCCCTACAGCGGCCTGGTCTATGCCGTGCTTGCCGAGAAGGCGGGCATTCCGCCCGGCGTGGTCAACGTCGTCACGGGCGATGGTGCGGTAGTTGGCGGCGAACTCAGCCGCAATCCGCTGGTGCGCAAGCTCACCTTCACAGGCTCGACCCGTGTCGGCAAGTTGCTCTACAAGCAGTCCGCCGAGACCATGAAGAAGCTCTCGCTGGAGCTGGGCGGCAACGCGCCGACGATTGTCTTTGACGATGCGGACCTCGACCTTGTCGTCGAGAGCGCGGTGAACGGCAAGTTCCGCAACAGCGGCCAGACCTGCGTCTGCACCAACCGCTTCTATGTGCAGGACGGCATCTACGACGAGTTCGCGCGCCGCTTCACCGAACGTGTTCGCCAACTGAAGGTCGGCAACGGCCTCGACGAAGGCGTGGAGCAGGGCCCGTTGATCAATCTGGCGGCGGTCCTGAAGGTGGAGTCGCACGTCGAGGACGCGAAGCGCAAGGGCGGCCGCGTGCTGCTGGGAGGCAAGCGCCACGCGCTCGGTGCCACCTTCTTCGAGCCGACGGTGATTGCCGATGCCACGCCCGACATGCTCGTTGCCCAGGAAGAAACCTTTGGTCCCGTTGCCGCGCTGTTCCGTTTCGACGACGAAGAGGAAGCCATCGCCGCGGCAAACGCCACCGAGTTCGGCCTCGCCGCCTATTTCTACACGCGGGACCTGGCGCGCTGCTTCCGTGTCGGTCGCGCGCTCCAGAGCGGCATGGTCGGCATCAACGCGGGCGTGATCACCACCGCCGAAGCCCCGTTCGGCGGCGTCAAGGACAGCGGCATCGGCCGCGAAGGTTCAACGCATGGCATCGAGGAATACCTCAGCCTGAAATATCTCAGCGTCGGCGGTCTCTGATCTCGCCGGCCTGCTCAACACACCCATCACGAAGGAATCGAGACCATGAATACCGCATCAACGCCGAGTCTGTTTTCTCCATCGTCCGTTGGCCTGATCCAGGTCGCGAACCGAATCGCCATGGCACCGTTGACCCGTGCGCGTGCCAGTTCGGAAGGCGTGCCTTCGCCCCTGGCGATCGAGTACTACCGCCAACGCGCCTCGGCGGGCCTGATCATTTCGGAGGCAACCAACATCTCCGCACAGGCGCGCGGCTACGCCTTCACGCCGGGCATTTTCACTGCGGCGCAGGTCAGCGCCTGGCGCGAAGTGACGGACGCTGTGCACGCCGCTGGCGGCAAGATCGTCTGCCAGCTGTGGCATGTGGGTCGCGTCTCGCATGCCGACCTTCATGGCGGCAAGGCGCCGGTCGCACCGTCGGCGATCCAGGCGGGCGAGCTGATTTATCTTGAGTCGCGGACGCAGGCGCCACCGTCGATGCCACGCGCGCTGCTGACGGAAGAAATCCCATTGATCGTCGAGGAGTACCGGCGGGCCGCGCTGTGTGCGCTGGACGCGGGCTTCGACGGGGTCGAAGTGCATTCTGCCAATGGCTACTTGCTCGAGCAGTTCGTCCGCGACAGCACCAATCTGCGCACCGATGACTATGGCGGCTCACTGGACAAGCGCTTGCGCTTTCCGCTGGAAGTCGTGGAAGCCGTGGCGAAGATCTGGGGATCGCACCGTGTCGGCGTCCGCCTTTCGCCGCTGACCCGATCCGCCGGCGCGATTCCGCTCGACAGCGATCCGCAGGCCACCTACGGCCGCTATGCCGAGCGCCTGGGTGCGCTGGATTTGGCCTATCTGCACTGCGTGGAAGGTCAGACGCGTGGCGTCAACGAGGCTCGGGCCTTCGACTTCAAGGCCCTGCATCGCGCTTTCGGTGGCCGGTACATCGCAAACAACAGCTACGACCGACAGATGGCCGTCGAAGCTATCGCGTCGGGCCACGCCGACATGGTCTCGTTCGGCCGGCCATTCATCGGCAACCCGGATCTGGTCGAGCGCCTGCGCCTCGACGCGCCGCTGGTCGAAGCCGATCGCACGGACTACTACGGCAGTGGGGCGCGTGGTTACACCGATTACCCGTCGCTAGCCCTGGCATGAGCGGCGTCTGACATCGCGTGGGAGCACGGACATGAACTGGAATTTCAACCCTTATGGGCTAGCCGGCCGGCGGACTCGGTTGCTCGCATTGGCTCTTTGCTTTGGCTCGATGACGGCAGCTGCCGCCCCCGTGGCCATGCATTTCGTCACCAAGCAGTTTCCGCCCTATGCCTACGCCGGATCCAACGGTCAAGCTGCGGGCCCGATGGTGGAACTCCTGTTCGCTGCTTGTGCCAAGGCCGGTATGGAATGCAGCGTGAGCGTCCTGCCAGGGCGGCGCGCCTATCGGATGGCGGAAATCGGCGAGGCCGACGGCATCTTCCCTATCGTCGATTCGCCAGACAGACGAGCCGAGTATGACTTGAGCCCTGACGTCGTACGTGGCCGCTACGTTCTGCTCGGCAGTTCGTGTGATCGCGGATGCGTTCAGCAGCTCGACGGCACCTCGCGCACGGTCGCCGCGTTTGGCCCTTCCGAGGCGAGCAGGACTCTGCAACGGATGGTGGCCGCGATGCCGGGCACCATGGCGCAGATTGAGCCTGACCACCAGATCGTCGTGCGCAAGCTGGAAGCTGGACGCTACGGGAAAAACGGCCTCGCGTTGGTCAACGACGCGGTGGCGCGATGGCAGATGTCGGACGCCGGCGAGCGGCGTCTGCACGAGGTCGCCATGGTCCGCGCCTTTTCCTATACCTACGCGTTCGTCAGAAAGCCAGGTAGCGAGGGTCGAGGCCGGCAGCTCTCGGCTGCGATCAATGAGTTCTGCCGCAGCGGTAAGACGGCGCAGATTTTCAAGCCCTACAAGCTTCTCGCCTCCGGTTGCCAGCCTGCCGGCGAACCGAGGTTCCCCTCCCCGTCAAACCCAATGAGGTATGCCTATGAAATTCTTCGATGACCTGTCCGTCTCAACCAAGCTCTGGGGACTGACAATCGCCTTGGTCGCAGGGCTGACTGCCACCGCTTTGATCACCGAGCGCATGGAGGAAAAAGCCTCGGAAGAGGCGATTTCCGTGATTCAGGACTGCGACGCGCGCATTGCCGACTCCATCGAGTGGCGACGCCTGGTCGAGACAAACATCCAGCGCGTAATCTCATTGGTGGTGAGCAAGGACCCGGCGCTGGCCCACAATTTCGAACGCCCCATCGCTGAAACGATGGAGGCCATCGCCGCGACGCAGCGCCGTGTCGTCGACCGAGCGAAGACGGACGCTGACCAGAAGCAACTCGCCGAGATCGCGCAATGGCGCCAGAGCGTGCTTGCGGCCATCAGCAAGAGTAAGGAGATCAACAAGTCGGCCGATGCTGTGCAGGCGCAAACCTTCGTCGACACGGAACTCAATCCGGCAGTCGAGACGTACATGAAGTCGCTGGCCGCTTTCGGTCAGTTGCAGGTCTCTCAACGCACCGAGGCGCTGGCTACGGCCCAGGAGGCTCAGCTGCGCATGAGCCGCATTCAGCTCGCGGTGATGGCGTTGGTGGCCCTACTTGGTCTTGCGGCGGCCGGTGCCGTGGTCAGCTCCGTCGTCCGTCCGTTGAGGATGGCGGTCGAGGCCTCCACCGCCATTGCGGCGGGAGACCTGACGATCGAGGTCGCCACACAGCGCCGCGACGAACTCGGTCAGATGCTGCGTGCGATGCAGGCCATGGTGGCGCGCCTGAGGAGCATCGTTGGCGACGTACGCCAGGCCTCGGATTCCATCGCAACAGGCACCACTCAGATCGCCAGCGGCAACGTCGATCTTTCCCAGCGCACCGAGGAGCAGGCCAGCAATCTGCAGCAGACCGCCGCTTCAATGGAGCAGATGACGGCCACGGTGCAGAAGAACGCCGAAGCGGCGCAGCAGGCGCGCCAGCTTTCGACCACGGCCAGCCAGGCTGCTAGCAAGGGCGGTGAGGTCGTGGGCCAGGTGGTCTCCACCATGGCGCAGATCAGCGAGAGTTCGCGCAAGATCAGCGACATCATTGGCACCATCGACGGCATCGCCTTCCAGACCAACATCCTGGCACTGAACGCGGCCGTGGAAGCGGCCCGCGCCGGCGAGCAGGGCCGCGGCTTCGCGGTCGTGGCCGGCGAGGTGCGCACGTTGGCGCAACGCTCGGCTGAGGCCGCGCGCGAGATCAAGAGTCTGATCAGCAACAGCGTGGAGAAGGTCGAGGTCGGTAGTGCTCTGATCGGCGACGCGGGCGCGGCCATTGAGGACATCATGCTGCAGGTGCGCCGCGTGAACGATCTGGTGGGCGAGATCAGCGCGTCCAGCATTGAGCAAAACCAGGGCATTGGCCAAATCGGCGATGCGGTGAACCAGCTCGATCAAGTTACGCAGCAGAACGCGGCCCTGGTGGAGGAAAGTGCTGCGGCGGCAGAGAGCCTCAAGCATCAGGCCGAGCAACTGGTGGAGACCGTCTCTCAATTCCGCACGAGCGGCGGCGAATCGCTCAAGAAGACCGTCCCCCGCAAGGTTTCAGCCGGCACGGGGCGCGCGCGCGTCGCAGCGTCTGACCAGCGCACGGCGAACGCCGCAAAGACTTCTGGTCCACTCAAAACGGCTTCGGTCGCAATGGCGGGAACGGATGCCTGGGAATCCTTTTGAACGTAGGAAATGAGCCATGAACAGCACTGAAATGACCATAGTCCACAGAAGCGAAGGCGTGCTGTTCGAAGGGCGGCGGAGGGCTGAGCCCGCAAGCACGGCGGGCGAATACCTCACCTTCCGACTCGGTGACGAGGAGTACGGCATCGACATTTTGTGCGTGCAGGAGATCCGTTCCTACGAAGCACCAACACGCATCGCCGGCGCACCGGAGTTCATCAAGGGCGTGATTGACTTGCGCGGCGTGATCGTGCCGATCGTGGACCTGCGGCTGAAGCTTGGCCTTGCAGATGTCCGCTACGACACGCTCACCGTGGTCATCATCCTGAATCTGGGTCGACATGTGGTCGGCATGGTGGTTGACGGCGTCAACGACGTTGTTCAGCTCGCGCCCGAGCAGGTGAGGCCCGTGCCCGAGTTCAGCCAGACGGTCGACGCCTCATTCCTGCGCGGCATCGGCTCGATTGCGAGGCTCGACGGACAGGCCGATCGCGTGCTCATGCTCATTGATATCAAGCGTCTGCTGTCAAGCTCGGATGCGGGTCTGTTCGGCGGCGTTGAATTCTCTTCGTGAAAACCGGGCTGGGTACTGCCCGCCGCCGTATGCGGCCGGTCGACGAGGACGACTTTCAGGCGGGTTAGCGACTCTCAAACATAGCGCTTCGGCGCGAGCCGGCAGCGTCGAATCAGGTGTCACTGCAGCGAAGTCACGACGTCGAACAGCCCCATGTCCGCGCCGGTCATCAAGCGCTCGATCTCCACCAGGATCAGCATCCGGTCCGGCTGCCCGTCCCGGCCAGCGATAGAGCCCAAGCCCAGCAGGTACGACGCATCCACCACCTGGCTGAACTGCGGCGCCGGCTTCACCTGCGCGGGCGCGAGCTGCACGACGTCGCTGACCGCGTCGACGACCACGCCGACCACGCGCCGGCCCAGATTCAGGATGATGACCACGGTAAAGCTGTTGTACTCGGCGTCCGCCAGCCCAAACTTCAGCCGCAGATCCACGATCGGCACGATCACGCCGCGCAGGTTCACCACGCCCTTGATGAAGTCCGGCGCGTTCGCAATCCGCGTGGGCGCCTCGTAGGAACGGATTTCCTGCACCCGCAGAATGTCGATGCCGTATTCCTCTGCCCCCAGGCGGAAAGTGAGGAACTCGCTGAGCTCGCTGTCCAGTCGGCCCAAGTTGGACGCGGCCACCAAGGAGTTCGCGCCGGGGTTCACAGTTGCAATATCAGTGCTCATGGCTAGGTCCTCGTAGGTCAGAAGGTTTCCCAGTTGTCGGCGTCGGCCGAAGCTGATGCATGCGAAGGCGCTGCCGCTCGAGCCGGGGCCGCAGTGGACTGGGACCTGGCGGTGCGGGCCGACGGCTTGACGGCCTTTTGGCTTGCCTTGCCGGTCACGACCTTGCGGGCCGCAGGCGCTCCCGTCACGGACTTGGCGAGCGTGGGCGTAGGCGTGGGCGTGTGCTTGGACGCGTTCGCATGCATGCCGTCGCCATTCATGCGGAACCTGGATACCGTCTGAGCCAGCTGCGTGGCCTGATGCTTGAGGCTTTCGGCCGCCGCCGCGCTCTCTTCCACCAGGGCTGCGTTTTGCTGTGTCACCTGGTCGAGCTGATTGACCGCGTCGCCGATCTGGCCGATGCCCTGGTTCTGCTCGATGCTGGCCGCGCTGATCTCACCCACCAGGTCGTTCACCCGCTTGACCTGGCTCATGATGTCTTCGATGGCGCTCCCGGCGTCGCCGACCAAGGCGCTGCCGGCCTCGACCTTTTCCACGCTGTCGTTGATCAGGCTCTTGATCTCTCGCGCTGCCTCGGCGCTGCGCTGCGCCAGGCTGCGCACCTCACCGGCCACGACGGCAAAGCCACGGCCCTGCTCGCCGGCCCGAGCCGCCTCAACGGCGGCATTCAGGGCCAAGATGTTGGTCTGGAAGGCAATACCGTCGATGGTGCCAATGATGTCGCTGATCTTGCGCGAACTCTCGCTGATCTGCGCCATGGTGGAGACCACCTGGCCCACGACCTCACCGCCCTTGCTAGCAGCCTGGCTGGCCGTGGCCGAGAGCTGGCGAGCCTGCTGGGCGGCATCGGCGTTTTGACGCACAGTGGCCGTCATCTGCTCCATCGAGGCGGCTGTCTGCTGAAGATTGCTGGCCTGCTCCTCGGTGCGTTGGGAGAGGTCGGCGTTGCCGCTAGCGATCTGGGTGGTGCCGGTAGCAATGGAGTCGGAGGCCTGGCGCACGTCGCCGACGATGCCCACCAGACTTTCGTTCATACGGCGCAGCGCGTCGAGCAGCTGGCCGGTCTCGTCCTTGCTCTTGACGGTAATGTGAGAGGTCAGGTCGCCGCTGGCAACCGTCTCGGCAACCTTCAAGGCTTCGCGGATTGGGTTGACGATAGAACGGGTGACAAGCAGGGCAATCACAGCGCCGGCAATGACCGCCAGAGTGAGCAGGCCGAGCACAACAAGACGCGTGTTTCGGAAGATGGACTGTGATATCGAGAAGGCAGCATCGGCACCCTTGGTCTGGAGCGCTACGTCCTTCTCCACGTCGTTCAACAGGACGTTGAAGCTGGTCAATGCTTCGCCGAGATAGGCCTGATGCAGTTCCTCAGAATATTGCTTCTGTTGCCGGGCGCGCTCAGAGACGGCGTCCTGCGCCTTGAAGTAGCGTTCCTGATCTGATTCGATCTGGTCAGCGAGCGCCTTCTCCTCCGGCGAGTCCACCGTGGTGCGATAGCGCTTCCACGTCTCTGCCGCGGCGGCCTTGCCCTCGGCCATGCGCTTGTCCCAGCGTGAGATTTCATCGTCGCTCGAGCTCATGATGAATTGCGCGCTGATGCGTCGGACCAGGTTCAATTCCATGCGGTAGTCGCCCAGCTCCCGCGTCGCCACGAGCCAGTTGTTGGCTAGATCCGCCGTGGAGTCATTGACCCTGGATACACCGGTGATGGCCGTCAGTCCCAGCACGGCGGTGAGGACGAGGACCAGCGCAAAGCCCAGCGCCAGCCGAGCGCCGATTTTGAGTTGGGTGAGAGTAGACAACATGGGATCCTCAGGGTGATGAAGGGTGGGGGGCGGTATGCTGAGATGTCGCGCACAGTAGGGCACAGTAGGGATGTGGCGACCCTAGCGCGCCAATCAACAAGCCCTGATGTCTTGTGCAGCCACAAGTCGTGACAAAGTGGTCAGCTGCCGGCTTTCTCCATGAGGGCCGAAATGGTCTAGATTTGCGCGTGCCAGACGCCAAGAAGGCTGAGATCGGGCAGGTCCCGTCCCTGTCGAACAACGATGACGAAGGTCTTTTCACGGACTCTTAAGTGCAGCGGCAGACTAGGCTTCGTGCACCAGCTCGAAAACTGACATCGCCTGAGCCAGCTGGCTCGCCTGTTGCTTCAGACTGTCTGCCGCTGCTGCGCTTTCCTCAACCAACGCGGAATTGCTCTGCGTAGTCTGGTCCATCTGACTGACCGCTTGGCCGACCTGCGCGACGCCGGCATCCTGCTCGATGCTTGCAGTACTGATCTCGGTCATCACTGCAGTCACGCCCTTGATGGACCTGACGACTTCGATCATTGTCGCGCCAGCCTGGTCGACCAGCGTCGAGCCGCGCTCGACGCAATCTACGCTGACCGTGATTAGCTCTTTGATCTCGCGGGCGGCCGCGGCACTGCGTTGCGCGAGGCTGCGTACCTCGGAAGCGACGACTGAGAAGCCACGGCCCTGATCGCCGGCCCGCGCGGCTTCAACGGCTGCGTTAAGAGACAGGATATTGGTCTGGAAGGCGATGCCATCGATGACATCAATGATCTCGGTAATACGCTTCGAGCTATCGCTGATCTGCTTCATCGTTTCGACAACGCGCGCCACGACTTCTCCACCCTGTACCGCCACCTCGGTCGCCCCGCTAGCCAGCACGCTGGCCTGTTTGGCGTTATCGCTGTTTTGCCGTGTAGTCGAACCCAACTCCTCCATCGATGCCGCAGTCTGCTGCAACGCTGCGGCTTGTTCCTCGGTTCGCTGGCTGAGATCCTGCGTCCCTTGCGCGATCTGCGCGCTTGCGGTCGCCACACCTTCGGCGTTCTGGCGAACACCGTTCACAACATTCGCCAGGCTTTCCTGCATCCTCTTCATCTGAGCCATCATGCTGGTCGTGTCGCCTGCGACGAGCTCAATCGGCGTGCCGAGCCTGCCAGCCGCGATGTGACTCGCCAGCTTCGCTGCCTCGGCTGGCTCACCACCGAGTTGACGCGTGACTGAACGCATGATCAGCATGGTCAGCAAGATCGCCACGCCCACGGCCGCGATCATCAAACCGATCGTCAGCTCCCTGCTGCGGGTATAGGTTGCCTGCGCTGCACCATAGGCCACGTCCGCGCCTGTCCTGTTCACGCCGACGAGCTTGTCCACGTCCTGGAGCAACAGTTCAAAGGCCATGCGCGAGTCACCATGGAAGATTGCCTGAAGCTGCGCACTAGCTTCCTGACCGGCATGCGCGAGTGCAACCTGCCCCGCAAGGCTGGCCAAATACGCATCGCGATCCACCTTGTACCGCTCGTATGCCTGTCGTTCCGCTCCGGGCGTGATCATGGGTTCATACGTGTCCTGGTGCTTGCCCAACTTCTTCTTGAAGTCGTCAACCCGCATCTCGATGGACTCCGATCCGCGACTGCCGGCCGCCATGACCAGGTCTCCTTCCGCACGGCGGATGCGGTTGAGCATCGCGCGCATTTCCCCCAACACCTCGATGCTTGGAAGCCAATTGGTGGCGAGATCTTCGGTGTTGGCATTGATCCTGGCCAACCGATCGATGGCTAGCCCGCCCAGCAGAGCGACCAGCAGGACCATCGCGAAAAAGGCTCCTCGCAGCTGGGTGCGGAGCTTCATGTCGGCGAAATTCATAACGCAAATTCGTCAAAGTTCTTGGTACGGAGAATCCCTCGCCAGAATAGTGATCGGATGAGGCGACTTTGTTCAATTGGGAACAATGTCCTAAGATTTCTCGGCCTTCATGAGCACAGCTATGCAGGTTTCATGAGAGCTCAAAACCGGAGAGGCTCAGATGGTCCAGTCCGCCGCGCGTCCCCGCAGTGATGCCAGCAGCAGCACATCGATGCGTCGTGACGGGCTCATGGATAACCGGCGCATCCGGATCGTTCTCGGTCGCAGCCCTCACACCGGTTCAATGCCTGGTGAGCTTCTCGATCGGCTGGCAAGATTGGGGCGCGTCGAGCAGTACGGGGACGGGGAGTTGATCTACGCCGCGTGGCGGCCTATGCACCGCTTCTGGATGATCCTGTCGGGTGGGTTGCGTGTTTCTGTGCTGAGTTCGGACGGTAGCGCAAGGACGATCGCGGTGCTTGGTGAAGGTAGCTATTACGCGGTGGGAGCGCTCGCGAAGGATGGGATCAGCGCCAAGTCGGAGGTGCATTCACTTGGCGATACGCGCTTGGCCGTATTCGATGTGTTGCAACTGGAGCTCGAGTTCAGCAGCGACAAAGGCTTCGAGCAATGCAGAAGGCTGTTGATCTATCAGCGCGTTTGGGCGATTGCCGATCTATACGGCGATCTCCTTGATGCACCGCTTCAACGGCGCCTGGCGCGGCGCCTGCTCGGGCAGGCACTTTCGGCTGGCCGCGATCCAGACATCGAGCTTTGGGTGACTCAAACCGATCTGGCCGCCATGCTGGGAGCCAGCCGTTCACGAGTCAATACCGAGCTCCGCCGGCTCGAAGCCAACGGCGCTATCAGGCTCGGGTATCGGAAGATTGTGGTCCAGAGCCTCGCCCTGCTTCGTGACGCGGCCGGAGCAGATGTCGTACCCATCTAGCCGCTTGACGAACACGGTGTCGCGTCAGACCCGCATCCGTCCATGCTGACGACGACGCCGCGGCTCACGCGCGCTTCGGTGAACGCCGGACCCGCGAGGTGACTCCCCTGATCGGTGTTAAACACCTCCGGTTTGCCGTGGCGCGCAAACGCTTCTTCCAGCGCCCCCAGGCAGAACGCTGTGCCCGTACTGATAGAGAGGCGATGCGCGAGCACGCGCCGGTTGGCCCAGCCTATCACAGCGGCCAGGTAGACCCAGCCGCGTGTGATCGGGATGTAGGTGATATCCATCGCCCAGGTTTTGTTGGCGCGCTCGATCTTGCGTCCGCGCAGCAGGCATGGCACTTTGATCAGCGGCATCGTCGCGCTGGCCGTTGCGTTCGAAGTCCCCATGAAGAAGGTGGTGCGGGCTTTCGAACAGTCGGGCGAACAAATCTTCCCGCCGCGCGAGAAGCCAAAGGGCAAGCTCGCCAAGGCCCCGGAAATAGGTAGCAATGTGTCGTGCCCCGAGAGCTAACGCTGTGAAACCCGACTGACTCGCCATCACCCAATTCAT
>JAFALK010000038.1 GCA_019234295.1 Roseateles sp. | reverse complement strand
CCGAGCCAACGACGATCTGATGAAGTTCCTGCGGAGCCTGTAACTATGCAAAGCACGGCGAGCCCGACGACGCCTTCCATCCCAGTGGACGCCGCCGCCGGGCGCCGCCGACCTTTACATAGTTGAGTCCTATACATAGGGGTCGGCAAGGCCCGCCTTCGGTCTTGGGAAGCAGTCTTTGAGAGATGGTTGGCATGGCCGGCTGCTTCCAGCGCTGACCGCGAGCGGGTAATCTCGGCCACTTGCGGACACTGTCGAGCGTCAGCTTTAGGGTGCTCTGCTAGGTACGACTCGTCATTTGTTGTCCTTTACGGAGGCGCCCCCTCCAGACTCACAATCGGAGGTGCGCTTTGGATGCCTGGAGGCTGACCGTGAATCGCGTTTCAATCAGCGCGGCCTGGGTGCTCTTTGTGAGCTTACTGGCGACCCCATCTATGGCTGTCGAGCCTGACTCCCCATCTGTTGCCGGTGTGCAATCCGAGATCTACAGAATTTTTCTCAACACTTGGATTAGCTCAGATAAAACACCCGTCAACGTTTCGCGAAGAGCGGAGCCACTGTCGCCCGACGACATCAAGGTGTTTGATGACTGTTCGGACGGGAAGCACAAATGGGTGTCTATCGTGAGCGGCCAGGACCTTGCCGGCCAACTCGCTGATCTCTCCTACGTTCGCCTTGTGAACCCAGATACCTGGAAGCCCAAGGATCCCGCCGAGCTTATGGCACATGGGCGCTCGGTCGACTCCGCGGTTGGAGAAGGTATCAACAATGGCCTGATGACGCTTTCTGTCGTCGCGTTGGATACAACTGCGAAAACGGCCGCGCTCCGCTACGCTTTCGTCTGTGGCGCACTTTGCGGCAGCGGTGGCGCCGTCCTTTTTACCTTGACGCCGCAGGGATGGGCGATGGACCAGAGACAGTGCGGCGGGTGGATTTCGTAGCGAGCAGGTGCGCAGCTTGACTAGCAATGCCTGCCTTCCGCCCGACGTGGATATTCACGGTCCCGGCCAAAACCCGCCGCTTGCGATGGTCGGCTTTCGGGTACGCTAGATCAGAAGACCAAAGAGAGATGGCGATGCGTTCTGGAAATCTGGTGGTCGCGGCGGCCTTGGCGTTTTTTGCGATGGATGCGCTCGCAGAATTCACATGCAAGGCGCAGCAGAATGGGTGGACTGCCCCTGCTTGCCGGTCACAGGAGGTGCGACGACTGGCCGACCAAGTCGGGGCGGCCTCGCGCTCATTAAGGTGTGAAAAGCAGCAACTGCTGGAACTCAAAGCGATTCAGAACGCATGGGGCAGAGAGCAGTATGCATGCCGACGGAACGACGACAGCGCAACCTGCACGCAAACGAGTCTGAGGGCCGAGCTGCGTTACTTGCAAGAGACGCGTCGCTGCGATGTGAATGCTCGCGCAATCAAGTTTGCATCGCCCGATGCGGGCTATGTGGCCTTGCATCCAAACACCTACAGGGATGCCCAAGCGAGCGTCATGGGCCAGATGTCTGTTGACGACTGCAATCCGGGCTCGCGATCTAGGGCTGGCAGCCTGCGAGATAGCGGTCTTGAGCACGCATTAACCGTGGCATTTTCGAGCTTGCCGGATGAAAAGCGAGACTTCCTTTGCAACAAGCAACCTTTCTCCGACTGGAATGGGGTCATCAAGCTAAGTGAGGACGGAAAGCCCTATCTATATCTGACAAATGTGCTCGGGGTAGAACTTCCCCGCAGCGATCTCCAGTAAGCGCGGCAGCTGGGTCGCCAGTCGGCCAAGAACAGCCCGTCGCGAAGGTCGGCATTCCGGTAGGCTAGCTGGGACGTTGAACGATGGAACCCCTGCCATAAGGTCGGTCAGCCTTGCGGATATGTGCTGGCTTTGTGCCCCACAAATTTTTCGAATTGCGATCAACGAAATGAAGCGTTTCCGCACCATCAAGCTCAGCGACTTGAATCTCGCCTTGCTGCTCGCTGGATGCCTCGCATTGATACCGCTCCCCTCGTGGGCGCAGCGAGCACCGAGCATCAGCCAGAGTCAGCTCGAATCCATGTTTGCCAACATGAGAGCCAAGACGCCGTGGAACGTTGACGGTCCTCTTCTGTGGGGCTTCTTCTTCGTCGATCCTGACAAAGGCAAGCTGGATGCCGTCGCCAACGAACTCGTCTCGCACGGATACCGACTCGTGGACATTACGCCAAGGAAGGGCGGTGCGGAGTACTGGCTTCATGTCGAGCGTGTCGAGACCCTGACGCCGGCCTCGTTGTATGCACGAAATATCGAATTCGAGGCATTGGCCCGAAGGTATGAGATACGCACCTATGACGGCATGGATGTCGGACCTGCCCCCACACCCGCCAGTGCGGCCTCAGGCGCAGGATTGAACTAGCGGTTTGACGGGCGATCTACCTCTGCATTCGGCCACTTGCTGCCGTTCGGTGGAACGAAATGAGCGTCAGCAAGATGCACAAAGCTGAAGTACAGGAGCAAGGTCGACGGTCAGCACAGCAGCGGTTGCGTCGGCGGCCATCGCCTTCGGGGCTCACTCTCTCGATCGGGTTGCGGACATTCGCACGTCTGCAGAGGGCGCGCGCACGACCTCGGCGCGACGCGCGGCTGACTGACGCATAGGCTCGACTGCTACGACCGCGACCTACCGTACAGGTACGCCAGCGGCGCCCCCGCGCGCCAGAGTCAGATTTTCAGGAAACGAGCTCCTGACCCATTTGCCACGCTTCGTCTCATAGACCCTGCGGACCGGCGAAATCGCTGCGATGACCGGCCGAACACCGCGGCGCTTCCTAGACTGCCCGAAAACGGCTTCAATGTCTGTGGAGATGGTATGCAGAAACGACCCTTGCTAAATGCGATCGCGCTGAGCCTCGGGCTGGCGCCCTCGTTGGCACCGGCACAGCAGTCGCTGCCATTCCGGCCCACGCCGACCGCCAGCGTGGCGGGCAAGACGCTGGCTGACTCGAAGCATCAGTGGCGCCAGCCCGAGGCCCACCTGAGCCCGGACGCGCCGAACGTGCTCATCATCATGCTGGACGACGCTGGCTTCGCGCAGTCCGACACCGTGGGCGGCGAAATTCACACGCCCACCTTCCAGCGCATTGCCGACACCGGCGTGCGCTACAACGCATTCCACACGACGGCGATTAGCTCGGCGACGCGCGCGTCGCTGCTCACCGGGCGCAACCACCACCACGTGAACAGCGGCACCGTGACCGAGTTCGCCTCCGACTTTGATGGCTACACGGGCGAGATTCCGAAAAGCACCGCCACAATCACCGAGGTTCTCAAGCAGTACGGCTACAACACGGCGCTGTTCGGCAAGTGGCACAACACCTCTGCCGCAGCCACCAGTCCCGCCGGCCCCTACGACACCTGGCCCACCGGCTATGGCTTCGAGTACTTCTACGGCTTCCTCGGTGCCGAGACCGACCAGTACTCGCCCAGCCTGATCCGCAACACGACGCCGGTGGAGGCACCGCGTGATCCCAAATACCATCTGAGCGAAGACCTGGCGGGCGATGGCGTGCGCTGGCTGCGCCAACACCACACACTGGCTCCGGACAAGCCCTTCTTCATGTATTGGGCCCCTGGCGGAGTGCATGGCCCGCACCAGGTATTCCAGTCCTGGGCGGACAAGTACAAGGGCAAGTTCGACGCGGGTTGGGACGTCTATCGCCAGCATGCCTTCGAGCGCCAGGTGTCGCTCGGCTGGATCCCGGCGGACACGCAGCTCACGCCGCGCCCGGGTACCTTGCCGGCGTGGGACAGCCTGAGCCCCGAGGATAAGAAGTTCCAGGCGCGGCTGATGGAGGTCTATGCCGGTTTCCTCGAGCACACCGACACCCAGGCCGGCAAGCTGATAGACGAGCTCGAGCGCGAAGGCCTGCGCGACAACACCCTGGTGATTTACATCCTGTCGGACAACGGCGCATCCAGCGAAGGCCGCAGCGGCACGATCAATGAGCTTCTCAACATCAACATGATTCCGTCGTCGACTGCACAGCAGATGAAGGCGCTCGAGGCGATGTACGGCGGACTGTCCGCACTGGGCGGGCCGAAGTTGTCGAACATGTACCACGCCGCGTGGGCCTGGGCAGGTGAGAGCCCGTTCGTCGGCACCAAGCTAACCGCCGGCTACTTTGGTGGCACGCGCACGCCGCTGGCGATCTCGTGGCCCAAGTCTATCAAGCCCGACGCGAAGGTTCGCCCGCAGTTCCATCACGTCAACGACATCGCGCCGACGCTGTACGACATCCTCGGCATCACGCCCCCCAAGAGTGTCAACGGCGTTGCACAGGAGCCGCTTGACGGCGTGAGCATGCGCTACAGCTTCGCCGACGCGAATGCGAAGGGGCGCAAACCGGTGCAGTACTTCGAGATGATGGGCAGCCGCGCCATTTACGAGGATGGCTGGGTGGCCGCCGTGTTCGGGCCCGTCACGCCGTGGATCGGTCTCGGGCCGGAGATGGGTCTCTGGAACCCGGAGCAGGACCGCTGGGCCCTGTATCGGCTGGACAGCGATTACTCCGAAGCCACCGACCTCGCCGCGCGCCGTCCCGACAAGCTAGCGGCCCTGCAGCGCCGCTTTGACGAGCAAGCGAAAGCCAACCACGTGTACCCACTGGGGGCGGGCTTCTACCCATTCGTCCATCCCGAGGCGCGCGTGGGGACGCGCCGCACCGAGTGGCACTTCGACGCACAGACCGCCCGATTGCCCGAGTTCATCGCGCCGAACCTGCGCTCGCGCAACAGCGTGGTGACGGTAGATGCGGTGTTGCCGGAAGATGCCCACGGTGTCCTGTACTCACTGGGCGGCGCCAGCGGCGGCGTGGCGCTGTACGCCAGCAAAGGCCATCTCGTCTACGAATACAACGCCGTCGGCTTGACCCGCGCGCAGCTTCGCAGCGAGCAGCCGGTGCCCGCAGGTCGGCACCTCATCGAGGTGGAGACCACGATGGTAGCGCCCAAGCCTGGCAGCCCGGCCCAGCTCGCATTGCGCGTGGACGGGCGCGTAGTGGCCACCGGCGCCACGCCGTTCACGCCCCCGCTCGCGTTCACGGCGACCGGCACCTTCAACGTCGGTCGCAATCTTGGTTCGCCAGTGTCGCTGGCCTACTTTGATGCCGCTCCGTTCCCCTTCAACGGCACGATCGACGACGTACACGTTGTCTACAAGGCGGCGCCATGAGCACTGCGTCGGCGGCTGAAGGCTTCGATCAAGACTGGCTCGTCATCGGCTCGGGCTTCGGCGGAAGCGTCTCGGCGCTACGGTTGGCCGAGAAGGGCTACCGGGTCGCAGTGCTGGAGGCCGGCCGCCGCTTCGCCGACGACGAACTGCCGACAAGCGCGTGGCAGCTGCGCCGATTCTTGTGGGCGCCCAAGCTCGGCCTGCAAGGCATCCTGCGCATTACGCGGCTGCGCCACATCAACATCCTGAGCGGCACGGGCGTGGGCGGCGGCAGCCTCGTCTACGCCGCCACGCTATACCGCGCCCCGCGCGCGTTCTTCGAACACCCGCAGTGGCGGGATCTGGCCGATTGGCAGCGCCTGCTCGCACCTCATTACGACACCGCCGAGCGCATGCTCGGCGTCGGCGACGTGCCGTTCGAAAGCCCGGCCGACGGCTGGCTGCGGCAGATTGGTGAATCGCTGGGCTGCGAACAGACCTTTCAGCACACGCGCGTCGGCATCTTCTTCGGCGAGCCCGGCCGCACGGTCCCCGATCCCTTCTTCGACGGCGAAGGCCCAGCGCGCACCGGTTGCACGCGCTGCGGCAGCTGCATGCTCGGCTGCCCCACCGGTGCAAAGAACACGCTGGTGCGCAACTACCTGCACCTGGCCGAGCGCCGCGGTGCGAGCGTGCTGGCGCTGCGCCGCGCTGTCGACGTGCGCCCGGCTGGCGCGCCGGATGGCCGTGACGGCTACCTGGTCACGCACGAGCGCACCGGTGCCTGGTTGCGTCACGATCGCCGCACGCTGCGTGTGCGCGGCGTCGTGATCGCGGCCGGCGCGCTGGGCACCAACGAACTGCTGGCGCACTGCAAGCTGGCCGGAAGCCTTCCTGGCTTGAGCGAACGCCTTGGCGCGCTGGTTCGCACCAACAGCGAAAGCATGCTCGCCGTGACGATGCCGCGTGGCACCGACGTAACGCACTCGGTCAGCATCACTGGGAGCATCTTCCCCGATGAGCAAACGCATGTAGAAGCACTGACACTTGGGCCGGAGATGGACGCTTTCGTTCTCAACTACGGCCCTCTGGTCGGCGCCGGAAACCGGCTGACGCGGCCGCTGCGCGGACTGGCGCGCGTGTTTCGGCATCCGGTTGCATCGCTCGGGCACCTGGTGCGGCCACGTGGCTGGTCGCGGCGTACCCTGCTTGTTGGCCTGATGCAGACGGCAGACAACGCGCTCCGCTTTGTCGCGCGGCGCACGCGTCTTGGCCGCGGCGTGAAGATCGATACGCAGCAGGACGAGCGCAATCCGCTGCCGACCTTCTACCCTTTGGCTAACCGCATCGCCGAATGGCTCGCGCAGCGCACCGGCGGCGTGGCCCGCTCGACGCTGGCAGACGTGATGTTCAACGTGCCGACCACGGCGCACATCCTGGGCGGCGCGGTCATTGGCGCAGATGCCGGCAGTGGCGTCGTCAACGCACGCCAAGAGGCGTTCGGCTATCGCAACCTCCTGGTGTGCGATGGCTCGGTGGTGCCGGCCAATCCGGGCGTCAACCCCAGCCTGACGATCACCGCGATGGCCGAGCTCGCCATGACCCATGTGCCGCGCAAAGCGGCGCCGACCGAGGAGATGAAAACATGAACCTGATTCAGCTGCATGCTGCCGCCGTCTGCGCGTGGTTCGGCCTTGTGGCCGCCGAAACGGTGATGGAACTCAGCGCGTGCGACGAGGCGTCGCGCCGCTTCGTCGCCATAGCGCACGGCTGGATCGATCGCGTGTTCGAAATCCCGTTGCTGCTGACCGTTCTCGTCTCGGGCGCGGTGCTGCTGTCCCGCGGATGGCCCTTGTCGCCGCTGCTGCAGGTCAAGGTGGTCTGCGGCCTGATTGGCGTGTTGGCCAACCTCGTGTGCATCCCGCTGGTGCAAGCGCGCACGAACGCGGTCGGGGATGACGCACGGGTGACACGTCTCACGCACCACATCATCCTCACCGGCAGCGCGATACCGTTTGGCATCGCCGCGATGGTGATCGGATTCGGCCACTTCGCATGAACGCCGTCGTCCTTGAGCGCGACGCGGGGCAGCCCGAGGAGGCGCTGTTGCGCATGAACGATATATTCGCGCGTCAGCGCGCCGCGTTTGCCGCGGAACGCGACCCGAGCGAGGCCGTGCGCCGCGACCGGCTCGACCGCGCGATCGCGCTTTTGTCGGACCACCGCCGTGATTGGGGCGACGCAATGGCAGCCGACTTCTGCGGCCGCTCGCAGGAGCTGACGCTGATTGTCGACATCGTCGGCTCGATCGACGCGCTGCGCTTTGCGAGGAAGAATCTGCGCCGCTGGATGGCGCCGGAGCGGCGCCGCGCGAATTTCCCCTACAACGTGCTGGGCGGCGGCGCGGAAATCCAGTGGCAGCCCAAGGGCGTAGTGGGCAACATCGTGCCGTGGAATTTCCCGGTGGCAGCGATGTTCGCGCCTCTGGCTGGCATCCTAGCCGCTGGCAACCGCGCACTGATCAAGTTCTCGGAGCTTGCTCCGCACACCGCGGCGCTCTGCGAGGAACTGCTGCCGCGAGCGTTCGATGCGAGCGAAGTCGCCAGCGTGTGCGGCGGGCCGGAGCTCGGTGCCGCATTCGCCGGGCTGCCCTTCGATCATCTGCTGTTCACCGGCAGCACCCGCGTAGGCGCGCTCGTAATGCAGGCGGCGGCGGCGAACCTGACGCCGGTGACGCTGGAGCTGGGCGGTAAGTCGCCCGTCGTGATCGGGCAAGAGGCGGACCTGAGTCTTGCTGCGCGCCGCGTTGTCTGGGGCAAGCTGCTCAATGCCGGGCAGGCCTGCATCGCGCCCGATTACGTGCTCGTGCCTCGCGATCGGCTCGAAGACTTCATCCAGTCGCTGCAGCGCGAGGTTGCGCGGCAATACCCAAGCCTCGGCGACAACCCCGACTACACCTCGATCATTTCCGCGGCCCACATGCAACGCCTTCGCGCTTACGTCGAAGACGCGCGAGACCGCGGGGCACGCATCGTCGAGATCAATCCGCGCTGCGAGGACCTGGCCGCGCGCACTGACACCCGCAAGTTAGCGCCGACGCTGATCGTTGCGCCGCCGGGCGATAGCCGCGTAATGCAAGAGGAAATCTTCGGGCCGCTGCTCCCGTTGTTGCCTTACGAGCGCCTCAGCGATGCCATTGGGCACATCACCGCGCGCCCGCATCCGCTGGCGCTATATTGTTTTGGCAGCGCCGCGGAGGCCGAGGCGGTGCTCGCCGGAACGATCTCGGGCGGCGCGGTGGTCAACGACACCATGGTTCACGTGCTCCAGGACCGGCTGCCCTTCGGCGGCGTGGGGGCGTCGGGCATGGGGGCGTACCACGCCGAATTCGGCTTCCGTACCTTCAGCCACGCACGCTCGGTCTTTCGCAGCCCCCGTGCGGATGCGCTCACCCTTTTGCGCCCACCCTACGGGGCAGCAGCTAAGCACATGCTCAACTGGATGGCGCGCCGGCGCTGATCAGGCGTCTTGATCGCGCAGCAGCTTGGCGCGATACAAGGTGGGCGAGGTGCCCATCCAGCGTTTGAACGCTCGGGTGAAGTTGCTCGCGTCGGTGAAGCCGAGCAAGAAGGTGACCTCGGTGACCGAGAGACTGCGCTGTGCGAGGTAGCCAAGCGCGAGTTCGCGTCGCGTTTCGCTGAGCAGGTCCTGAAAGCTCGTACCACGCTGGGCGAGCTTCAATTGCAGCGTGGCCTGGCTCATACACACCTCCTGCGCGACCTTGCGGCGTGTGCAGTCGCCCGCGGCGAGCATCTCGATGATTGTTGCCCGAACGCGCGCGGTGACATCCTTTTTGTCGAGCTTGGCGAGGTACTCGGCCGCAATCTTGTCGTTGTATTGTGCGAGCTCCGGGCAGGCACCGGACAGCGTCTCGCCCATCGCCGCGGCCGGAAGGACCAATGCGGACTCATCGTGGTCGAACGTTGGTGCAACGCCGAATACGTCCACATAGGGCCCAGGTCCTGGCTGCGGGCACGAATGATGCAGCTCAACGCGCAACGCGGCGAAATCCGGCCGATACAGCAGGCGCATGAAGCGCATCAGGAAGGCGGAGAAAGCGTCCTCGGTTTCGCCGCACAGCATGGTCTGATGGCGAAATCGCATGGTCACCTCGCGCTCGTTGCGTTCGACGCGCAGCACCGCCGACTGCGAGACAACGGCGAAATAGCGTTCCAGCCGAAGGCAGAAGTCCATCAGAGTGCGGCTGGCCATCAGCGCGTAGCCTACGGCATGGATGTTGGAAACATGGATGAAGCGTGCGACCGTCAGGCCAAAGTAGGGATCGTTCGTGACCTCGACGCAGGCCTTGAACAGTGCAGCCACCCGGCTCGAAGGCATCCGGTCCAGCGGATCGTTGCTGACCGCTTCGGTGAGCCCGGCGATGCGGAACACGCGGACGCTGTCCACGCCCTTGTGCTGCAACGCGCGCTCAATCGCTAGCGCGTATCCGGCAATCACGGTCGGCGGATCGGAGATGCGTGCAACGGCGGGAAGAGTGCTCATTTGCCAAATATCTTAGGCGCCACCGCGAGGTTCGACCACTGACGAAATCCGCATGTCCGATGGACTTGCGAATTGATTCCAGGGACATCCGCGAGGCGCCCATGCTGCATAGCATCGTCTCACCATGAACGAAGCTCCCTTGACCCTCGAATCCTTCGGCCCCGTCGCGCGCTTGACGCTGAACCGACCGAAGGCCATGAATGCACTCAACCTCGCGACGCTGGACGCGTTTGAGCGCCTGCTGCCCGAGCTGGCCGCCCGGGAAGAGACACGCGTGCTGATCCTCACCGGCAGCGGGCCCGCATTCTGCGCCGGCGCCGATCTGAAGGAGGTGGTGGGCCAGACGCCTCAGCCCGGCGAGCCGGATTTCCTCGATCGCGCACGGGCCGTGCTTGAGATGCTGGCCAGCTTCCCGAAGCCGGTCATCGCCTCGCTCAATGGCGTGACGATGGCAGGCGGTCTCGAACTCGCAATGTGCGCGGACCTGATCGTCGCCGCTGAGACCGCGCAGATCGGCGACGCCCATGCCAATTTCGGCGTCTACCCTGGCGGCGGAGGTGCCGCGGTGCTGCCGCGCCTGGTGCCACTGCCGACGGCGATGTACCTGCTGTTCACGGGCAAGACCCTCACGGCCACCGAGATGAAGTCGCTCGGCCTCGTGTGCGAATTGCACGCAGCCGATCAGCTGGCGGAGGCCACGCTCGCGCTTGCCCAACTGATCGCGAGCAAGAGCCCCGCGGCGCTGCGCCGAATGAAGGAAGTGGCGCGTTCCAGCGCCGATAAGACGCGCGCCGATGCGCTGCTGCACGAGCAGGTGATGCTGCGCGCGCATCAGCGCTCGGCCGATTTCCAAGAAGGCCTGAAGGCTTTCGCCGAGAAGCGCGCGCCGCGCTTCACGGGTCGTTGAAGGGAGACACGATGAACGACATCTTCGTTGCTGGCGTCGGCGTGACGCGTTTCGGCCGGCATCTCGACAAGAGCGTCTACGACCTGGCCACAGAGGCGATTGGCCTCGCGCTGGAAGATGCCGGGGCCGAAACGGCACAGGTTCAGGGCGTTTACTACGCAGGGGCCTGCAATGGTGCGCTGCTTGGGCAGCATTCGATCCCCGGTCCGATCGCCGCGCGCCGAGCCGGTATCTCCGGCGTGCCGGTGTTTAGCATCGAGAATGCATGCGCATCGGGCTCCTCGGCCTTTCACCTGGCCGTGCAGGCGATCCAGGCGGGCGAGTGCGACATCGCACTCGCGGTCGGAGCCGAGAAGATGAACGTCGCTGACAAGGCGCGGATGCTCGCCGTCTTCGACAGCGGCTGGGACATCGAGACGGTGGCGCAGAACCGGAGCACCTTGCTCGAGCTGGGTGCAGGCATCGAGGCACCACCGGGCACCGTGTCCGAGAAGCCGTACAGCGTCTTCATGGACGTCTACGCGGCCTTTTGCCGCCAGCACATGAAGCGCTACGGAACGACGCAGCGTCAAATCGCCGCGATTGCGGCAAAGAACCACGCGCATTCCGTCCACAACCCGCTGGCGCAGTTCCGCGACGCGATGAGCATCGAACAGATACTGTCTGCCCCGCCGATCACGTATCCCCTGACGCTGCCGATGTGCTCGGCGATCAGCGACGGCGCGGCTGCCGCCCTGGTTTGCAACGAGGCCGGGCTGAAGCGGCTGAGGGGCTGGCGAACACGCGCGGTGCGCGTCTTATCCAGCGTGGTCTTGACCGGCCTCGAACATGCACCCGAGGACCGAGAAGCGGGCCTTGGCTATCGCGCCGCGCTGCGCGCCTACGAGCGTGCCGGTATCTCGCCGGAAGAAATCGACGTTGCCGAGGTGCACGACGCCACTGCCATGGGCGAACTGCTGAATGCCGAGGCACTGATGCTCGTTCCGTTCGGCATGGCGGGCCCCGCGGCCGAACGCGGTGAATTCTCGATCGGCGGGCGGGTGCCGATCAATCCATCAGGCGGCCTCGAGTCCAAGGGGCACCCCATCGGCGCCACCGGCCTCGGACAGATCCATGAGCTCGTGACCCAGCTGCGCGGCGAGGCGGGCAAGCGGCAGGTCGAGGACGCGCAGGTCGCGGTGCAAGAGAACGGCGGCGGCCTGATCGGCATTGAAGAAGCCGTGGTCGCCGTCAACGTGTTCGCCAAGGCCTGAGGAGAGCGCAATGGGACATGTATTTCGCACTGAACAGCAGCAAATGGCAGTCGACGGGCTGAAGCGCTTTCTCGACGCCGAGATCGATTCGCTGTTCAACAAGGAGTATCGCGATCGCTTTGTGCCGCGCGACGTGATGGCCGCGGTGATGCGCAAGCTCACCGAGTTCGGTCTCGTCTCCGGCGTCGTCAGCGAAGCCAACGGCGGCCTCGGGCTCGACTGGCTCACGACGCTAATGCTGTTCGAGGAGGTCGCCACGACCTCGTCGGACCTCTCCGTACCCGTCTTGATCAACTCCTTCGGCGCGCACCTGCTCGAGAAGCTCGCACCGCCTCACCTCAAGGAACGCTATCTCCCCGGCCTCTTGTCCGGAGACAATTTCGTCAGCATGGGCATCTCGGAGCCGGATGTGGGCTCCAACGTCCTGGAAATCAAGACGCGTGCGCATCGCGACGGCGACCACTGGGTGATCAATGGCGAAAAGTGCTGGATCAGCAACGGCAGCTATTCGGATTTCCTGATCTGCACATGCCGCACGAGCCACGACCCGCGGCGCGGTCTTACGCACATCCTGATCGATCGCAAAGACCATGGCTATGAGGTGCGTGACATCCACAAGATCGCGCTGAACAGCCAGTCGACTGCGCAGATCTTCCTGAACGACGTGCGGGTGCCGGTCACCAACACGATCGGCGGCGAGGGCGAAGCGCTGAAGAACACGCTGGCCCTGTTCGAGCGCTCGCGCGTCTTCGTTGCCGCGCAGGGGCTGGGGACGGCGCGCCGCGCGCTCGAAGAAGCGGTGCGCTATTCGAAGGAGCGCCGCCAGCACGGCAAGGTGATCGCCGGCCATCAGTTGATTGCGGGGATGCTTGCCGAAATGGCGACCCACGTCGATGCTGCGCGCCTCTTGACGTACCGCGCCGCCGAAATGATCGAAGCCGGTGTGCCCGCCGAAATGGAAGCTGCGATGGCCAAGTACTTCGCCTGCGAAGCGGCGGTGACGATCGCGCGCCAGGCGGTGCAGATCCACGGTGGCAATGGCGTGACGCGCGAGTTCCTCGTCGAGAAGCTGGCACGCGAGGCGATCGTTACTCCGATTCCGGAAGGCACCACGCAAATTCAGCAACTGATCATCGGCCGCGCGCTGACTGGCGTTTCGGCCTTCTGAATCCCAATCCAAGGACAAGAACCATGAGAATTCAAGACAAGACTGTCGTTATCACCGGAGGCGCGTCGGGCCTCGGCCTCGCAACCGCGCGCTACTTGATCGAGGAAAAAGGTGCCAAGGTCGCCGTCTTCGATCTGAACGACGAGGCCGGCCAGCGCGCCGCCGCCGAGCTCGGCGACCGCGCCATGTATATGCGCGCCGATGTCAGCAGCGAGGAATCGGTCCGGCAGGCGGTGGACGCCGTCGTGGCGCGCTTTGGCGCGATCCACGCATGCATCAACTGCGCGGCGATACTGGGCCCCAGCAAGGTTCTGGGCAAGGACGGCAAGGCAACGCCGCTTGCGAAGTTCGCGCAGATGGCGATGGTCAATCTAGTCGGCGTGTTCAACGTCATGGGCCAGTGCGCCGAGCAAATGGCCAAGAACGAACCCGAGGCCGGCGAGGAGCGCGGCGTCATCATCAATATTTCCTCTGGCGCCGCCTATGAAGGGCAGATCGGCCAGTGCGCCTATGCGGCCACCAAGGCCGGCGTGATCGGCCTGAACATGCCGGCTGCGCGCGAGCTCGGGGCCGTGGGCATCCGTGTCAACGCGATCGCTCCGGGGCTGTTCCTGACGCCCATGGCCGCGGCGTTGGATGAGAAGGTGCTCGACACCCTGAAGTCGCAAGTCGAGGCGCCCAAGCGCCTGGGCGATACGCGCGAGTTCGCGCACTGCTGCGCCTTCATCCTCGAAAACGCCTACCTCAACGGCGAGACGGTTCGCCTCGACGCCGCTTCGCGCCTGCGCGCTCGCTGACGTGTTCGCCACATCCGAACGCAGGAGACAAGGATGAAGTTGAACTTCAGCCGCGTGATGCGCACGCTGGCGCAGCGCTACGGCGACCGGGAGGCGCTGGTCAACGTCGAGCGCAACCGGCGCTACGGCTTTCGCGAATATCACCTGCTGACCAACCGCATCGCCAACGCGCTGCGCGGCTCGCTGGGAGTCACCCTCGGCGACAAGTTCATGCTGATCCTCGAGAACGACAACATCTCGCTGATGCAATTCCCGGTGTTCTTTAAGCAGGAAGCTACCGCGGTGATGACGAACTTGCGCGATTCGCTGCAGGAGCACCGCTGGCAGGTCGATCTCGTCAAGCCCAAGGTCGCGTTCATCGAGAACCGACTGCTCACAACGCATGCCGAAATGCTGCGCGAATCCGGTTGCACGATCGTTGCCATGGATCCGCTCGAATCACCGTGCGAAGGGGTTTTGAGCTTCTGGGATGTGGTGAATGCTGCATCGGACGAGGACAACGACGTCGCACTCGATACGAGCGCACACACGACGCTGCTGCGCTTTACGGGCGGCACGACAGGTCGCGGCAAGTGCGCCATGTACTCGATGGATAGCCTGCTCAGCTGCCGGGATGGCGCGTTCGCAAACCCTGAACTCGGCTTTGACGCGTCCGTGCGCATGCTGCACGTGGCGCCTCTGTCGCACGGCACGCAAATCATGTTCTACCCAACGCTTTTCGGCGGCGGGACGAACATCACGATGAACATGCCCGACCTCGAGCAGTGGTGCCGTGTCGCGGAAGCGGAGCGGGTGACCCATTCGTTCCTTGTGCCGACCGCGCTGTATCGGCTCCTGGAGATGCAGCGTGCCAATCCCCGCAATTTTTCGTCGCTGCGAACGATCCTCTACGGCGCTGCGCCGATGAGCGCAGCCAAGCTGGAAGACCTCATCGGTTGTTTCGGACCGGTCTTCGCGCAAGGCTATGCGGCAACCGAGGTCGCGATGTTCGTGTCGGTGCTCGACAAATCCGAGCACCGCACCGACAGCGAGCAGGCGCTCAAGCGCATGACCTCCGCCGGCCGCGTGACGCCAGGCGTCGAGGTGTTCGTCACCGACGCGCAAGGCAATGAGCTGCCCTTGGGGCAGATCGGCGAGATTCGCATCCGCTGTCGCGCCGTGATTCAGGGCTACTACGCCAATCCCGAAAGCACGGCAGCCGAGTTCGTGGACGGCGCCTGGCGGTCGGGCGACATGGGCTACATCGACGACGAGGGCTTCTTGTTCATCGTCGACCGCATGAAGGACATGATCATCAGCGGCGGCTTCAACGTATACGCCGTCGAGGTCGAGGCGGCGCTCGCTGCGCATCCGGCGGTGCTGATGTCGGCCGTCGTCGGTGTTCCGCACGTTGACTGGGGCGAGGCGGTGCATGCCGAAGTCGTGCTGCGGCCGGGCGCGAGCGCGACGACCGACGAGTTGATCGTTCACGTGAAGAGCAGGCTCGGCAGCTACAAGGCCCCGAAGTCGATCACACTCGTCGACACATTACCGCTTTCGGTCGTCGGCAAGGTGCTGCGCCGCCACGTGCGCGACAAGTACTGGCAAGGCATGCAGCGACAAGTCGGCTGACGAGGCGGTCCCGAAGGCGAATTCGAGGCGCCGGCAGGGTTTGCCAGCAGTCTTGCCCGGCGGACCGGTGAAGCAGCGCTTTGGACCGGCGCCCAATGCCCAGCTGCCTAGGATCAAGGCGAAATCAACTTCCTCACGACGAGGGGACATATGCTCCGATTGCTGATTACTTCTTCCGGACGCCCGACGCCTGTGGCGGCTGCCGCGGCTGCGGCGCTGGCTCTGCTTGGCGCTGCTGCGCCAGCGTACGCTATCGAAATCGACACCGGCAACGCCGACTTGTCGCTGCGCTGGGACAACACGCTGCGCTACAACCTGGGCGTGCGTACGCAGGCTCAGGATGCCGCCATGCTGGCCAATCCGAACTACGACGACGGTGATCGCGACTTCAGTAAGGGCAAGCTCGTTGCCAACCGGCTCGATCTGCTCAGCGAGGCGGACATCGTCTGGCAGAAGAAGATTGGCGCGCGCGTGAGCGCCGCCGCATGGGTTGATGGCGCGTACTCGAACCTGTCCAATACCAACAATGCGACGGCCAACACGGTCGTCAACGGAGTACCGGCCGCGGGGGTGATGTCGCCCTATGCTAAGCGCTACGCTCAGGGACCTTCGGGTGAATTTCTCGATGCGTTCGTCTTCGCCAATGTCGATCTCGGCGGCACGCCGCTCAGCGTGCGCGCCGGCAAGCACACCGTGTTTTGGGGCGAGAGCCTGCTGGGCGGCGGAGCCATCCAAGGCATCTCCTACGGCCAATATTCGCTCGACCTATGGAAGGCGCTCTCCACGCCCGGCATTGAAGCGAAAGAGCTGTTTCGCCCGCGCAACTCGCTCACCATGCAGGCCCAGCCCACGCCGGAGTTGAGCCTGTCGGCACAGACCTTCTTCGACTGGGAGAGCGTGCGCTATCCCGAGAGCGGCAGCTATCTCACCGTCAACGATGCGCTGCTGCACGGTGGCGATACGCTGGTCGCCGGCCCGAACCAGCGCCTTTTGCAAGGCGCCGCGGGCGAGCCGAAGAAGACTGGTGACTTTGGCCTCTCGGCGCGATGGAGCCCGGATTGGCTCGATGGCACCGCAGGTTTGTACCTTCGCCGCACAGCCGACATTCAGCCGCAGCTGTCGGTCACGCCGGCCGCCGCCGCGGTTCCGCTCGCCGCGTGTCGTCCCCCCGGTCCTGTGACCTCCGGCGGCGCCTACCTGGGCGCGCCGCAGTCCAATGGCACGATCTCCTGCTATATCAACCCGTCGGCCGCGTCGCTGGCGCAACTGATGCATGGCGTGGTCGGTCAATACAACGCCTACTACGGGCGCGACATCGACATCTACGGCCTAAGCCTGTCAAAGGACATCGTGGGTGTCAGCGTCGGTGCGGAGCTGAGCTATCGCAAGAACATGCCGCTGCAAAGCATCCCCGTCAGCGTGCTGCCCGCGCCTCTCGCCGCAGCAACGCCTGGTGCGCTGTCGCCCGCGCAACTCGCAGCGCTGAACGGTGACGCGCCAGGCGCGCGCGGCAACACGCTGCACGGCGTGCTCAGCCTGATCGGCATCGTGTCGAAGACAGCGCTGTTCGACACCGTGAACTGGCAGGCCGAAACCGTGTGGAACCGTTGGTTGTCCGTCACGCAGAACGCCGCGGCGTTCAAGGGCAGCGATGCCTATCGCTCGAACCCGGCCAACGTCGACGCCGTGACCAAGGACTATGTGGGTCTGGGCGTGAACATCACGCCCACCTGGTTCCAGGTTCTTCCGAGCGTGGACCTGTCAATGCCGCTGTCATGGTCCGGCGGCATTGTCGGCAACTCGGCCGTGCTGTCCGGCGGCAACAAGGGCGCCGGTTCGTACTCGGCCGGCCTCTCTGCTGATATCCAGCAGAAGTACAACGTCGCGCTGCGCTATGTCGGCTTTTACGGCGGCTACAGCACCACGGCCAGCGGCGCAATGAACGTGCCCAACGGCACGAACGCCGTACTGTCCGATCGCGGCCACGTGCTGCTGACATTCAAGACCACGTTCTAAGAGATCCACGATCATGAAGAAACGACATCTCCTTGCCGCCTCGCTGATTGCGCTGGCCACGGGCTCGGCGCTGGCAGCCGTCAGCGCCGACGACGCGAAAAAGCTCGGCACCACTCTCACGCCGATGGGCGCAGAAGCTGCCGGCAATGCCGACAACAGCATCCCCGAGTACGCCGGAGGCCTGACGACGCCGCCTGTGGCGTACAAGAAGGGCTCGGGCATCCGCCCCGACCCCTACGCTGCCGAAAAACCGCTGTATGCCATCAAGGCGGCCGACATTGCGAAGTACGACTCCAAGCTCACCGTCGGCACGAAGGAGCTGCTGAAGAAGTACCCGACGATGCGCGTGGACGTGTATCCGACGCATCGCTCGACAGCGTTCCCGAAGTTCGTCATCGACAACACGCTAAAGAACGCGACGTCCGTGAAGACGAGCGACGCCGGCATGGCGCTGGAGGGGACCTACGCCGGCATCCCGTTCCCGATCCCCAAAACGGGCGAGGAGGTGATGTGGAACCACGTGCTGCGCTACACCGGCCCGACTCAATTCACGAAGTTCGACTCGATCAACGTCGACGCCGCGGGCAAGGCTGTGCTCGCCACGACGGGCGAGATCTTTGTCGAGTACCCGTACTACGATGCCAAGCGCAGCGGCGTGTCGGGAGACCGCGACATCTATTTCCGCACGAAGATCACGTACACGGCCCCCGCGCGGCGTGCTGGCGAAGCGCTGCTTGTGCAGGACTACATCAATCCGACGAAGAGCCCGCGCAAGGCCTGGCAGTACCTGCCCGGACAGCGGCGCGTGAAGATGGCGCCCGACATCGCCTATGACACGCCCAACCCCGGCTCGGCTGGCGCCTCGACCTATGACGACGCCTGGGTCTTCAACGGCGCGATGGATCGCTATGACTGGAAGCTCATCGGTAAGCGCGAGATGCTGATTCCGTACAACAGCTTCAAGCTTGTTTACGCGAAAGACACTGCAGCCGTCACCACGCCAGGGCATCTGAACCCTGACTACGTGCGCTGGGAACTGCACCGCGTATGGGTCGTCGAGGCGACGTTGAAGGCCGGCAAGCGACACATCTACGCCAAGCGCACCTTCTATATCGATGAGGACTCGTGGGTGGCGGTCGCGTCCGACGAATACGACGCCCATGGGGCGCTGTTCCGCGCGGGGCTCATGTACACGAACCCGGCGTATGACGTGCCGGCACCGGCCACGACCGCTCAGGCCTTCTACGACTTCAACTCCGGCGGCTACAACGTTATCGGACTGCTGGGACCTTACGACGTGGGCCTGAAGTTCATCGACGCGCTGCCGGCAACGCAATGGACCGCTGACGCGCTTGCCGGTGCGGGCGTGAGGTGAGCTTGTTCCGCGCATGAAGAAGTTCGCGCTTTTCGTCGCCGCCGCTCTGATCGCCGGCGGCGCGCTGGCCGGCAGCGATCCGCTGGAGACTCCGGCACGTCTGAGCGAACTCGCCTCGGCGCGGCCGATCACTGCGCTGGCACGGGCGGGCTCAGGGGTTGTCGCCGTGGGTCAGCGCGGGCACATCCTGCGCTCTGTCGATGGCGGCAGGCGCTGGACGCAGTCCAAGGTTCCCACGTCGTCGGACCTCACCGCGGTGCAGTTTCCCGACGCGAGAACCGGATTTGCTACCGGCCATGACGGCGTCGTTCTCAAGAGCGAGGACGGCGGTGCGACATGGATCAAGCTGCTCGATGGGCGCGCGGTGAATCGGCTTGTGCTCGAACAAATGCAAGCGCGCGTCGACGCAGGTGGGACAGAGCACGACAAGCGCCTGCTCGATGAAGCCAAGCGCAACGCTGAGATGGGACCCGACAAGCCCTTCCTTGACCTCTGGTTCACGAACGACCGCGAGGGCTTCGTCATTGGCGCCTACAACCTGATCCTGCACACGGCCGACGGTGGCAGGAGTTGGCAGAGCTGGTTCGATCGCACCGACAACCCTAGGTTCCTGAACTTCTACGCGATCCGCTCTGTGGGCCGATCGCTCTACATTGCCGGTGAAGCTGGGCTCCTGCTCAAGCTCGACGGCGAGCACTTCAAGGCGTTGGCCTCACCGTACAACGGCAGCTTCTTTGGCCTGGCCGGGACATCGGCCGGTGTACTGGTCTTCGGCATGCGCGGCAACGCGTACCTGAGCCGCGACGAAGGCGGGACTTGGCGCGCCGTGCCCACCGGCCTCATGGCCAGCATCACGGCCGGCGACGCGCTGCCAGACGGACGCGTGGCCCTCGTTGACCAGGCCGGTCTTCTGACGGTGAGCAAGGACGGGGGCGAACGCTTTCTCCGCTCGGGGCCACCCGCTCCGATGTCGCTGTCCGCAGTCGTGTTTGCCGGTGACGCACTTGTCATCGGCGGCGTGCGCGGCGCGCGCGCGCTCGATCTGAAGAAGGAACCGTGATGGCTGCAGTTGCCACCGACAACATCGAACATATGCCTGTGGTGCGCGAGCTCGGTGCTTTCGATCGGAATTCGGGCAATGCGCTGGAGCGCGCAGTCTTCAACCATCGACACCTGACTGTCTTCCTGTGCGTGCTGGCTAGCGTGGTGCTGGCGTGGTTTGCGACGCGCGTGACGCTCAACGCGAGCTTCGAGAAGATGATCCCCACGGATCATCCGTACATTCAGAACTACTTGCAAAACAAGGACGATCTGCGAGGCTTGGGCAACACCTTGCGGGTGGTTATGGAGAACCCGCACGGCGACGTGTTCGATGCCCACTATCTCGACACGCTCAGGCGCATCAACGACGAGCTGTTCTTAACGCCCGGCGTGGACCGTGCCTGGGTCAAGAGCCTATGGATGCCGGCGGTGCGCTGGACCGAAGTTACGGAAGAAGGCTTCCAGGGCGGCCCGGTGATGCCCGACAACTTCGACGGTTCGCCCGACAGCATCGCACGGTTGCGCCTGAACGCCGCGCGAGCTGGGCTGGTTGGCTCCCTGGTTGCCAATGATTTCAAGTCAAGCGCCATCGTGCTGCCGCTGCTGGACAAGACACCGGACGGACAGCGACTCGACTATTGGAAGCTGTCCGGGGCGATCGAAGATATCCGCCAGCGCTACGAGGCCAAAGGCGTGGTGAAGATCCACGTTATCGGCTTTGCGAAAATCGTCGGCGATTTGCTCACCGGCTTGCGCCTGGTGATGCTGTACTTCACGATCGCCGCGGCGATTGCTGCGGCGCTGTTGTATGGCTACACGCGCTGCGTGCGCTCGACGCTGCTGGTGCTGGCGTGCTCGCTCATCGCCGTGTTGTGGCAAGTCGGGTTAGTCGCGGCACTCAAGCTCGAACTCGATCCGTACTCGATGCTCGTGCCCTTCCTGGTCTTTGCCATCGGTGTGAGCCATGGCGCGCAAAAGATGAACGGCATCATGCAGGACATCGGCCGTGGCACGCACCGGC
The DNA here is from genome assembly GCA_019234295.1 of Roseateles sp. Classification (GTDB taxonomy): domain Bacteria; phylum Pseudomonadota; class Gammaproteobacteria; order Burkholderiales; family Burkholderiaceae_C; genus JAFALK01. The sequence goes on along the minus strand of JAFALK010000038.1, from coordinate 17,876 downwards.
TTGTCGCAGCGCGTTACACCTTTCGCCGACTCTTCCTGGCCGGCGTGACAGCGCTCTTGGCTGACGCCGTAGGCTTTGCGGTGCTCGTGCTGATTCCCATTCCCGTGATCCGGGAGCTGGCCATGACCGCCAGCCTGGGCGTGGCGGTGCTGGTGTTCACGAACCTGCTGCTGCTTCCTGTGCTGCTGAGCTTCAGCGGGGTCAGCGCGTCCGCGGCGCAGCGCTGCCTCCAGCGCGAACAGGCGCGAGGCCAGGAGGGTTGGCTATGGCGCTGGCTGGAACGATTCGCCCAGCGCAGACGTTGGGCTGCAGCCGCGCTCGCCGCAGGAGCGGCACTGGCGGCGACTGGCTTTGCCGTCAGCCTGAAACTGCAGGTCGGCGATCTCGACCCCGGCGCGCCAGAGCTGCGCCGTCACTCGCGTTACAACCTGGACGACGCATTCATCGCCCAGCACTACTCATTGTCCAGCGACGTCTTCGCCGTGATCGTCAGGACGCCCAAGGAGGGGTGCCTGAAGTACGACACGCTGACGCATGTCGATCGCCTCGCGTGGGAGCTGCAGCAGCTTCCACAGGTGAAGGCCACGCTCGGTCTCAACGACGTGGTGCGCCAGATCACGGCAGGCAGCTTCGAGGGCAACCCGAAGTGGCTGACGATCAGCCGCAACCAGGACGTTCTGAACTACGGGGCCCAGCAGGCCACCGTCAACAATCCGGAGCTCTTCAACACCGAGTGCTCCGTGATGCCGCTGATCGCCTATCTGGCCGACCACAAGGCGGCGACGCTGGACGCGGTGCTGGGCGCCGTCGAGAGCTTCATCGTCGAGCACCCGACCAACGCTACACAGTTGCAGCTGCTGCCTGCTGCGGGGCCGGCAGGCATCGAGGCCGCGACAAACATCGTGGTGAAGCGGGCCAACCGCACGATGCTGCTGTATGTTTACGCCGCCGTGATCGCGCTGTGTTTCGTGACCTTCCGCTCCTGGCGCGCGGTGCTCGTGGCGGTCATCCCGCTGGCCATCACATCCATCCTGTGCGAGGCGCTGATGGTGATGCTGGGCATCGGCGTCAAGGTCGCCACGCTGCCGGTCATTGCCCTGGGCGTGGGTATCGGCGTGGACTACGCGCTGTACCTGCTCTCGGTCCAGCTCGCTGGCCAGCGTCGCGGACTGACACTGGCGCGTGCCTATGGCGATGCCGTCATGTTCACCGGCCGCGTGGTCGCGCTGGTGGGCGTGACGCTGGCCGCCGGCGTCGTCACCTGGGCTTTTTCCCCGATCAAGTTCCAGGCCGACATGGGCATTCTGTTGACCTTTATGTTTGTCTGGAACATGGTCGGCGCATTGGTGCTCATTCCAGCCCTGTCGCACTTCCTGCTCAACGACAAGCACGTTCAGGCATGACGATGTCGCCCAAGGTCTTGTTCCGCTCCGCAGCTGTCTTCAACTGGTTGGCCGCCGGAGCCGTGCTGTTGATGCCTGCGGCACTTGCGCAACGCTTGGATCTGCCGCCACCGCCGATCGCCACGGTCTACGGTCAGCTCGCCTGCATGGCCATCGCGGTGTTTGGTGGGATGTACTGGATGGTGGCGCGCGACAATCTGCGCTATCGACCGTTCGTAGCCATCGCCATCGTCACCAAGTTTCTGGCCGTGGCCATCGTCACGGGCCAGTGGACTGCGGGCACGGTGGCGTGGCCCCTTGCTGCGCTGAGCCTGGTGGATATCGCCTGGGCCGTGATCTTCTGGCGTTTCCTGCGCCGCGATGGGAGGGCGAGATGCAAGGCTTGCACCTGATGGCCAAGCCGGTCGGGGCCAAATGCAACCTCGACTGCGGCTACTGCTTCTACCTTGAGAAGGACCGCTACTACCCCGAGCGCGAACGATTCCTGATGGAGGACACGGTGCTCGAGGCCTATGTGCGACGCTACATCGCTGCGCAGCCGACGCCCGAAGTGGAGTTCACCTGGCAAGGCGGCGAGCCGACTCTGCGCGGGCTGGAGTTTTTCGAACGTGCAGTGGCTCTGCAGCGGCAATACGCGAATGGGAAGACGATCCGCAATACGCTGCAGACCAACGGTACGTTCTTAGACGATGCATGGTGCGCGTTCCTGAGGCGCGAAGGCTTTCTGGTCGGCCTGAGCCTCGACGGCCCTCAAGCGATCAACGACGCGGCCCGGCCGGACAAGCAGGGCCGATCCAGCTACGACGACACGCAGCGCGGCCTGCGTGCGCTGCAGCGCCACGGTGTCGACTTCAACATCCTGGTGACCGTTTCAAGCGCCAACGTGGGAGATCCGCGCGGCGTCTACCGCTTCTTGAAGACGCAAGGCGTCAAGTTCATGCAGTTCAATCCCGTGGTCGAGCGCATGGCGCGCCCGGCTGAGAGCGTGATCGGGCTGCATTTTGCGAAGCCGCCGCAGTGGACGCGCCCGGGCAATGCCGCCGATGGGCATGGAAAGGTCACTTCGCACAGCGTTGGCTCGCAGGCGTATGGCGACTTTCTGATTGGCGTGTTCGACGAGTGGGTGCGTGAAGACGTTGGCGACGTGCACGTGATGAACTTCGAATGGGCATTGGCCGCGTGGTGCCAGTTGCCCGCAACGACATGCATCTTCAGCGAGCGCTGCGGGCGCGCGGCGATTGTCGAGCACGACGGCAGCGTCTATTCGTGTGACCACTTCATGCATCCGGAATACCGGCTCGGCAATCTCCGTACTGACGACCCGGCCGTGCTGATCGAGTCGCCGGCGCAGCGCGCTTTCGGCGATGCCAAGGCCGATGCGCTGCCCGATCAATGCCGACGCTGCACGTACCGCTTCGCGTGCCACGGCGAATGTCCGAAGAATCGCTTCATCGAAACGGCCGACGGCGAACCCGGACTCAACTACCTGTGCGCCGGCTACCTGAAGTATTTCAGGCACATCACTCCGGCGATGAATCGCATGGCGAAATTGCTGGCCGACGGGCGAGCGGCTGCAGAAGTCATGACGGACCTTCCTGCCGTCGGAACGACGTAGCCGTTCGCAACCCGATCGATAACCTCAGCACGCCGTCCTACATGGAGCGTGTCGCTCCCCTTGTATCAACCCTGAACACGCTTCTATTTTCATGAAAACGCGCATTACCGAACTGCTCGGCATCGAGCACCCCATCATCCAAGGCGGCATGCATCACGTCGGGCTCGCAGAACTGGCGGCTGCGGTCTCCAACGCGGGAGGTCTGGGGGTCATCACAGGGCTGACTCAACGTACGCCTGCGCTTTTGGCCCAGGAGATTCGTCGCTGCCGCGAAATGACTGACAAGCCGTTCGGCGTGAATCTGACCCTCCTCCCAACGGTGACCTCGCCCGACTACCCAGGCTACATCCGGGCCATCGTCGACGGCGGAGTCAAGATCGTCGAGACGGCGGGCAACAACCCGCAGCGGTGGATGCCTTTGTTGAAAGAGCACGGCATCAAAGTCATCCACAAATGCACCTCGGTTCGCCACGCCAAGAAGGCAGAGGCGATCGGCTGCGATGCCGTCAGCGTGGACGGTTTTGAGTGCGGCGGGCACCCGGGCGAGGATGACGTCCCCAACTTCATTTTGCTGCCACGGGCGGCAGAGGAATTGCGGATCCCGTTCGTCGCATCGGGCGGCATGGCCGATGGACGCTCGTTGGTGGCCGCACTCGCGCTCGGTGCGGACGGCATCAACATGGGAACGCGCTTCATCGCCACGCGCGAAGCACCGGTGCACGACAAGGTCAAGCAGGCCATCGTGGCTGCGACCGAACTGGATACTCGACTGGTGATGCGTCCGCTGCGCAATACAGAGCGCGTGCTGAACAACACCGCCGTCGAGCGGCTACTGGAGAAGGAGCGCCGGCTTGGCTCAGCTCTGAAGTTTGACGATATTGCCGATGAAGTGGTTGGCGTCTACCCAAAGATCATGCGCGAGGGCGAGATGGATGCCGGAGCCTGGTCGTGCGGGATGGTGGCCGGGCTAGTTCGAGACATTCCTAGCGTCAAGGACCTCATCGAGCGAATCGTCAATGACGCTCGTGAGATTGTCCACTCCAGGCTTGCCAGGACAGTTCGGCCGGCTTGAATCTAAAGGACTGTTTGCCATAGCAGTCATTCACGGCAGGCAGCAGAACGTCGCGGATCGGCCTGGTGCAGAGGCTCAATGAACTTCAGCTTCGTGCACGTTGCTGTCGCTCGTTGGGATTGGGCCGACGGCAGCAACGGGTCGAAACCGGAAGCTCGCGCTGGCGACGCCGCCTTCGCCCAAATGACTGCGAGGCGGCCGACACCGTGAGCCTCGCAGTCGACGTCGACCGACCGAGAACGCAGACTTGACGATCGATTTCCCAATGTCGATGAAGTTAGTGGGGCTCCCGCCGACCGACGTTCTAATCAGCGCGGAGCTCGAACCATAGTTTGAGCTAAACCATGCGATGCCGTCAGGCTGTAAGGCAGTCAGGGAAGGGCATGTCAATGCAGCATCTTGTCAGCATCGCCTTCTGCGATCGCGCCGTGGGGGCAACTTTGGGGGCAAGTAGCTGGAAATCTTGGACGTTTGCTCGGAGAGTTCAATTCCCCCCGGCGAGCCGCAAGTCGATTGACAGGGCGATTCAGGCCAACACGTGACGTTCTTGTCGGGAATGCGCGGTGGGAAGGTTGGTGGGAAAGTTTGTTGGGCTCTTCTGTAGTGCGCGCCAAATAAGGGTCTTCAAAGTACTCCGACTCCGCCAGCCCTATGAGATCCCCTGTAAGTCATTGATTTACAGGGGATTTTTCATGTGCGCCCAGCATGAGCTGAGCCCCCGAACGTCCAACGTCGGGCAACTTCCGGAAGCGGCACCAGCCCACGCCTTAGAACTCCCCCCACGACCCGCCGAATTGCTCCAGGCCATTGCGCATTGACCAGAGAGAAAGTGCTGGACGATCCAACGGGATCGTCTGCTGGAGGACAAGATTGCCAAGGGGGTCACCGCAGCAAGGGAATACGACCGGTCCGTGCTGCGCGAGTTCGCATGCACGCATGCCCAAACGAACGCAGTGGGCTGAAATTTCAGCCGACATTCATCTGCGCTCTCGCCGATAAAGGGCCAGCGCAAATGTGCGCTGACTACCCATCGGCAAGGCTTCATCGCGAAATTCTTCCGGTTGTATTGGCAACCGGACCTGTGGCGCGTTGCGCCGACTACTCCTCAGTCCAGTACTCCAATTCGGCCTTGGTCTGGTTGAACCCGGTCTTAATGTTGCCGCTAGTATCGCTATGGAGCGTGCCGCGGATGGTCTTGAACTTGCCCGTCCCGCCGGTGATCTGGGCCGTCGCGATGCTTCTTGAAGTCACCGGACCGTCCAAGTTCGGCATGCTCTGCGATATCAGGTTAGCCTTCGTATAGAACTTGTCGCCGTTCTCCATCACAAAGACGCTGTACACATAGCCTGGCCCGCTAAGCTCTGTGTAATCGGAAATGCCGCGGGTCCAGGACTCCCTGAGCCGCACGCCTTGGATGAGAGGACCATCAACACCGTAGGTTCGATGAATCTCATAGACCCGCACCTGATGGCCGGGGACGTCCCCTACATCGATGGCGTGCTGCTGAGTGTATTTAGTGTTTGACGCTGGTGTCGTGATGGTCACGGTCTGCCGCTGCTGCGCCCAGACCCCTGATGGGAGCAGCATGAGTGCGGCGAAGATTGCGGCAGGGATCGTGGCCAATTCGGGTGCTCTTCCTGACACTGAATCTTTCACGGTTATCTCCTTGCGAAGTTGCGACAAACCTTGAACGCAGCGAAAGGGCGTTGCAGCCATCTCACAGGCGCACCACATTACTGGCGCGAAAGAGTCAATACATCCACAACATTGTGGATATTCGCGAGTCTGATGGCCCGATGGTGAAAATTTTCGTTGACATTCGACGGCGTCCGGTGCGTCAGCGCGATTGACCTACTGCTGCAAGACAAGTCCATCAGGAGAAGCCGATGAAGATTGCGTGCGCGCTGTTTCTCATGTCCATTGCCTCGATATCACACGCTGCTGATGGATCTTGTTCGGCTGCCACGCTCAAGGGCCAATACGTATTCACGGGCCGAGGGTCCATTGAGGCTGCCGAGCCTGGAATTCAGCGCGTGCATTACGGTGTATTTCGGTTTGACGGCAGGGGCGGTTTCGTCGGCAAGCAATCCTCCAGCCGTGGCGGGAAGATTGGCCGCGAAACACTGTCTGGAACCTACACTTTGGATGCAGACTGCAGTGGTTCGTTGAAGATCAATCCTATTCTGAAGCCCACGAATCAGGGGACTCTCTGGGATATGTACGCTACCGATGACGGCAAGCGGGGCCACGTCATTCGAATGGATGAAGGGAACATGGCTGTGCGCAGTTTTGAGAAATAGCGTCGGGTGAGTTTTGGCAATGACAAGAGCGCGGTGGCGATTCCCGTTTGGGGGCATGTCTCGCCGTGATCCACCGAACACGGCATGCGCATGGTCCGTCTCGTTGCCGTGGGCTACGCCATCAAAAAGACTGAAAGCGCGTGATCTCGGCGCGCCTTCATAGGGCGATCGCACAATGTCAATCCGTCAGTGATCAGAGCGAAGCTGATTCCGCCACAGCTCAAGATTGTCCTGAAGCGCTCGTTCGCCTGCGCCTGATCTATTCAGCGAAGCCAAAACGCTGTCAAACTGTGAAACGAACTTTGCGCAAGGACTCGAACTCACGAATGCCACATAGTTCTGTGTGCTAAGAAGGAACGGACGTAAGGCCACGAACTCTGCTCCGTCGGCTCGCTGATCGAGGATGGCCTGGCCTGTGTAGTAACCGGTCAAAAAATAGTCTATGCGCCCAATCTTGAGCTTCTCGAAGTTGTGTCGAGCATCGAGACCAATTTCAAGATGAAGGCGTTCGGCAATGGCCCTTCCTTGGGCACCTCCCAGCTCATTTCCGGCAGACACGCCTCCTCGATGAGCTGCAAGGTCGTCTACACCCGCAAACGGAAAGGCTCGGCTTTTGGCCACGAACACGGCGATTCGGTTGTCGAAGGCGGGTGTCGGAACGTAGCTCAAGTACACACGTCTCTCAGGGGTGTCCTTGAGCGTGACGACCATATCAACCTGGCCCGCTTGCGCCTTAGAGAGCACGCGCATCCAAGGTCCGACGTAACGAATCTCGTACCGCAGGCCAAGCCGGCGCAAGACCTCTTCCGTCAAGTCGATGCTGGCACCACGGAGCCTATGTCCGTCATACCAATGAAACGGCGGGTACGAGGGGTCGGCCGTGACGATCACGCGATCGCATGTGGGATTCCCAGCTGTGGATCCGAGCGCGATGGGCGAAGATGCGACCAATGCAACTGCGAGAAGAGCATCGACAGCTCGAACTGCGCGTGCGTTGGTTCTCGTGCTCATGCCAATTCCCCGGGCGGTCGGATTTGGGGGCGCTTTCCAAGTATCCCACCAGCCCGACGGGCACAAGATTCTCACGAGGTCGTTGGAAGTCACATCAGGGAATTGTCCTGGCCGACATCGTCTCGGCTTTCTCCGCGGCCTTCGAGGTGAAACGCGCCAGGTCGATGATGACGCGGTTATGGAAGGCCACGCAGATCACGTCGCTTTCGCCAAGGCGCTCCGCCTTGGACCCGCAGCTTTCGGACTTCGACCTGCGCCAGCTCCGTCCTGGCGATGACCGTCATGCAGACTGGTGTTGCCGAGACGTGGTTCATCTCGACGCGCGTACAGGACTCGCAACTGCAACGTATCGAACATCAGTCGCGCGCTGAGCGATGGTTTGCACATAGGGTTCTTGCGCGATGCTCCGGGTACGGTGCCGTATCGCAATCAGGCCGGGTTTGCGCGTGCGGAAGCGATCCACGGCGTGTTCCGTGTGGTGCTGCAATCGAGTCTTGCGGCTGTGAGGTCGACCCAAGAATGGGTGCAAATCATCAAGACTGGCGCAGTTCCGGTGCGCGACTCCATTGCTGACCGCTCCAGCGGGCCCGCAACGTCCCGTCCTGAGCTGACCCCTTGCCGTTCAGGCGTAGGTATTCACGTTCCGACCCAGCGAGCCCTCGACCGCCAGCGCCGGCTGCTGGGGCAGCGCGCTGAGCAAGGCCTGGGCCCCGGTCGCCTGGACGTCGATCGCCTTGCGCAGCATCAGCATGCTGACGGCATCGGCCGTGTCAGCCTGCGCATAGCTCGAGGCGATGCTGACGCTTTGGGAGTTGGCGATGTCCATGAGCCAAGTATCGGCAGGTTCGGCCCGAACTTGAGCACAAAAATGTAAAGAGCAGGGCGGCACGGCGCCTATCCATCTATGACCCCTTGAATCCGCCCACCCGCGACGTGGGAGATGACGGGCTCGGATCGCCAAGGCATGGGTCGCACCCGTGTGAGGCGGATTTCGTCCTGCACCGAATCGTGCGACCCTCCTGCAAGCCCGTCGTCGCTTGTGCAGATTTCGAAATCGGCCGCTTCACCGTGAGACCCTGAAGGCAGGAGGTAAATTTGCGGAAAATTCGAAGAGATTGGGAGAGTGAACGGTGAATCTGAGGCAATTGAGCCACCTTGTCGCCTTGGCGGACGAGGGGCGATTTATCGCTGCCGCAGAGCGCGTGCATCTGAGCCAGACAGCGCTGAGCCGAAGTATCCAGGCCTTGGAGAAACACTTCGGCTTTGACCTTTTCGAGCGGGGGCGCACGGGCGTCGTACCAACGCCCGCAGGCAAAGTGCTGATCGAGCGTGCACGCCGACTGCTGTTTGAATGTCAGTGCCTGGAGCGCGATGCCGCGCTCATGCGTGACGGGGAGTTCGGAGACCTGGCGTTCGGCGTCGGCCCGTTCGCGGCCGGGGTGCTCCTGCCCCGGTTCATTTCCGAGCTGAGGCAGCACGCACCCAAAGTGCATCCGAGGGTCCAGGTCGGCGGCGCCCGTGGCTTGCTGAACAAACTCGAAGCCCAGATCATCGATTTCTTCGTCGCGGATCCGAGGATGTTTTCGATGAGCGAGAAGCTCGAGAGCGTGCCCGTCGGCAGGATGTACGGATCTCTCTACTGCCGGCCCGGGCACCCCTTGCTGGCGGGCCCATCTCCCTCCTTGCCGGAACTTTCGCGCTATGGCTTTGCGTCGGGATTGATGTCGGCCGAAGTCAGGGCCTTTGTCGCCAGGGCGCTCGGATTCGAGCAAGCGAGCGAGCTTCCCTTGCGCGTCGAATGCGACGATCTCGCGGCCGTGGTCAAGCTGGCTGTGGAAGGAGACTTGATCGCCCTCGTGCCGAATGCCTATGCCCAGGCGAGTGCACCCGTCCTCCGGCCATTGGTCGGGATCTTTGGCAGAGGCGGCTTGTTTGCGGATCTGCACGCAATCTGGCTGCGCGGGCGCACGCTCGCGCCCTCATCAAATCTGGCCATCCGTTTGCTGGAGTCGGTCGCGCGCCGAATCTCCGAGCAATCCGTGCAGGCAAGCTGAGCATTCCGGGCCTTGTCGACTTCGCGCCGGAGTGCTTGCCGACGCGAGTGTGCAAATTCCACGGCCCACGCAGATTTTGGAATTCGATTCGCGCGCTATGCGCCCTTGAGTGCGGCGGCCCTTCGTCGGCGATCGACCGATCGAACGCGCTGCGGATGAACGCAAGACGCCTTGCAACCCGCATTCCGAGCGGGAAAGCTCAAATTCAAGCATTCGAGCCCAACACGCAGCGGCCAAGCCATTCAGCGCTTGCTATGCACGGGACGCAGCCTTGAATGGCATTTTTTGCAATGGACAAATGGTCTTGCTGAATCCATTCTGTCCCGTTGCAGTCTCAGTCAAGGTGGCGCGCGAACGGGGCTCGGACGCGCACACGTGCAGAACGAATCGATATTGGGGAGATCGAATGAGAAACAACCAGCCAGTCAGCCACCGGGAGTTCGACTTTCCGGAAGACGCGACATTGATGTCCACCACGGACACGCAAAGCTACGTCAGATATGCAAACGCCGCCTTTGTCGAGGTGAGCGGCTTCACTCGGGAGGAAATTCAAGGTCAGCCCCACAACTTCGTTCGGCATCCCGACATGCCGACGGAAGCCTTCGCCGACATGTGGGCGACGCTCAAGGGCGGCGAGCCCTGGACCGCGCTGGTCAAGAACCGGCGCAAGAATGGCGATCATTACTGGGTGCGTGCGAACGCCGTGCCGGTCATCCGTGACGGCCGGCAAACGGGCTATATGTCGGTGCGTACCAAGCCGTCGCGCGAGGAAATCGTCCATGCCGAGGAGCTCTACAAGGAGTTTCGTGAGGGGCGTGCGAGCAACAAGAGGTTCCACAAGGGGCTCATTCTGAGAACTGGCCTCATGGGTTGGACCTCGCTGTTCCAGACCATGTCGGTGCGCTGGCGCATCCGCTGGGTTCTCGCATCGGCTCTGCCCGTCACCGCTGTGGCCGGGTGGCTGCTCGGGCTGGGCCTTGGCAGTTTTGGCGCCTTGATGGCGGGAGCGGTCGGCTTCTTGTTTCTGGCCTCGTGGGCGCTGGAAGCGCAAATCGCGACGCCGTTGGAAAGAGTCCGTGAGCTGGCGTTGGGCGTGGCAACAGGCTCGAGCCAGAGCGCCGAGCACATGAATCGCGTGGACGAGATTGGCATGACCTTGCGCACCATCAGCCAGCTGGGCCTGATGTTCCGCTGGCTTATCGATGACGTCAGCCAGCAGGTCATGACCGTCAAGTCGGCCGTGACCGAGATCGCGGAAGGCAACGCCGATCTGAGCTCGCGCACGGAGCAGGCGGCATCGAGCGTGCAGGAGACCGCGTCTTCGATGGAGCAGATGACCGCCACCGTGCAGAACAACGCGGCGACTGCTTCCCAGGCCAACAAGCTCTCCGGCGAAGCCAGTGGTGCTGCCGAGGCGGGAGGCAAGGCGATGTCTCAGGTGATCTCCACGATGAGCGAGATTTCCGCAAGCTCGAAGAAGATCTCCGACATCATCGGCGTCATTGACTCGATTGCCTTCCAGACCAATATCCTCGCGTTGAACGCGGCTGTGGAGGCGGCCCGGGCCGGCGAGCAGGGCCGGGGCTTTGCCGTTGTGGCGGCAGAGGTTCGCAGCCTGGCTCAACGCAGTGCCGAGGCGGCTCGCGAGATCAAGGCGCTCATCGGAGCCAGCGTGGAGCGTGTCGATGCGGGCGCACAGCTCGTCGACGATGCAGGCAAGACCATGGAAGAGATCGTGACCCAGGTTCGCCGGGTCTCCGACTTGATTGGAGAAATCAGCACGGCGACGTCCGAGCAGGGGGATGGCATCGTCCAGGTCAACAAGTCTGTGGAACATCTGGACGCCATCACTCAGCAGAACGCAGCGCTGGTGGAGCAAAGCGCGGCAGCATCGCAAAGCCTGCAACGCCAGACGGAGCAGCTTGTCGACGCAGTAAGCGTCTTCCGTTGACCCATTGAAAACAGGGCGCGTGCAGCCGCGGAAGTGGACCCTTGTCTCGTCGTGGTGCAAGTGACGATGGCCTTAGTGTTTGCCGTATGCTCGGCCGTCCTCATGCGATACCTCGTCCACGTCATGAAAACGTCGGGTGCAAAAAGGTTTCTTGTCGCGGCCGGTCCTGTTCGGGCTTTTTGTTTGGGTGGCCTGTGCCCTGACTTCGACAGCGCAGGGCGAGGTGTGAGGCACTTCTTAGACTTGATTGGCAATTGATGATGCGAGATTCATTGACGCATCCGGCCGCGAGCACGACCAGCAGAACCACCGAACGGCGTGTCAACGCCAGGAAGACTGACTGGCTGCTCGCCTTGACCGACACGCTCTTGCAGGACTCGGCCCAGAACGGGTCATCCCGCCAGGACACTCTGGCGGCGATCGCCGGTCTGGTTCATGCCGCGACGCACGACGAGCTGACCGGCTTGCCGACCCGCGGCGTGCTGTTCAGCAGCCTTGAGCGCGAACTGGCGCGAGGGGTCACGAGCCAGGAGGACGTGGCCGTCCTCTTCGTCGACCTCGACAACTTCAAGTTGGTCAACGATTCGCTAGGTCACCAAAGCGGCGACGAGCTGCTGCGCGAGATGACACGGCGCATCACGCACTGCGTGGGGGAAGGCGATCTCGTGAGCCGGTTTGGTGGGGATGAGATGGTGATCCTGCACCCGCATGCCCGCGGCGGTTCTGAGGGTGTGTTGGGTGCCAAGGTGCTTGCGGCCATGGCCGAGCCGGTGCGAATTGCGGGTCGCGAGGTGGTGACCTCCGTGAGCATCGGCGTGGCCGTTTGTGCGCCTGGCGCGCAGTCCGCCGAGCAATTGCTGCGCGATGCCGATACCGCGCTCTACGCGGCGAAGGGCCGCGGCCGAAATCGTATGGAGCGATTCAACGAGGAATTGCATGCGCGCGTCGACCGACGCGTGCGCACCGAGTCCGACCTGCGGGTTGCGCTGCGCGAGCAGCAGATCCACGTGGTCTACCAGCCGCAGGTGAATCTTGTGACCGGTCGCGTGGTGGGCATGGAAGCTCTGGCGCGGTGGCAGCATCCGGAGCGTGGAGTGATTTCGCCCGCGGAATTCATCCCTGTTGCGGAGGAGAGCCGGCTCATCCACGAATTGGGCCGGCAGGTGCTGCGGGAAGCGTGCCGGCAGCTTGCCCAATGGAACGCCGCCGTGGGTGAGCGGGCGCTCTCGATGACGGTCAACGTGTCCCCCCGACAGCTCGAAGCGCCCGGCTTCGTGGCCGAGCTCGAGCAGACGATCGCGCAGACGGGCATCGGCGCTTCTTCGCTGTGCCTGGAGCTGACCGAGAGCGCCTTGATGAGTCCTGACACGGACCTGGTGCAGGTGCTCGAGCAGGTTCGTCGGCTCGGTGTCTACGTCGCGATCGACGATTTCGGGACCGAGCATTCTTCGCTTGCGAGACTGCGGGATCTGCCGGTGGAGGTGTTGAAGATCGACCGCTCCTTCATCGACGGTCTGCCCGTGGAGCCTGGGGATACGGCCATCGTGTCCTCCATCCTCAGCCTCGCTTTCGCGATGGGCAAGCACGTGATCGCCGAGGGAGTCGAGCGAGTCGAGCAAGCCACCGCCTTGCGCAGCATGGGGTGCCGGGTGGCTCAGGGCTACTTGTTCTCCAAGCCCGTGGACGCTGCGCTCGTGCCACCGATATTGGAGGGTTTCTTGTGGCGGCCGCCGCTGAACTGGAGGCTGCGCTCCGCTGCTGCCTCGCCCGATGCTCGAAACAGATTTGCGCATCGAGCATTCATTGATGAATTTCTCTCCCACATCGGCGCGCCGATGGCGCGAGGCATGTGAGCCAGGCCATGATTAACATCGTCATCGGAGTGAGCAATCTGCTGATCGGAGCGGCCTACGTCAGCCTCGGGCTGCTGAGTGCATGGGAGGCCGTCAGCCAGTACAGGTACCGGGGACTCTCGCGCTTCGGCCTAGGCTTTTCGCTGATGGCGGCGAGCTGCGGCCCGCACCATCTTGTGCATGGGTGGTGCGTGTTGCACGGCGGCGCGGTTTCAGCGCCGATGTTGGCGGTTGCATTGATGGGCCTGCCGGCCGGCGTGGTGTTCTGCTGGCTCCGTGTCGAAGCGATGATGGGTGGGCGGGGCGACCGAACCATCGCGGTGACTTCGCACGTCGTGGCGGGCTTGCTGATCGGGACGTCGATTGCGGTCGGCTCGCTGGCCGCCTGGGCCATCGCCGCCCCGGCCCCGTTCTACCCGGATCAGGCGATTTGCACGGTCTTCGGCATCAGGTACGCAATCACGGGTCCTCAGGCCGCCGTCGACTATTCCAGGGTGATCTCCCTGGCCAATCTTTGGGTGACCGCCGCCTATGCGATGGTGGGCTGGTATTTGATCGAGACGCAGATTCGCCGCTATATCGGCAATCGCTCGTGGTCCCTGTCGGGCTTGTCGCTGTCCGCCGTCTTCCCTTCCTGTGCCGCCATGCATCTGATCCTCGCGTTGTCGAGTGGCGGCGGCGGGGCGACCTTGCCCTTCGACTTGCTGGGCGTCCCGGCCTCGATCTACTTCCTGTGGGTCGTGAGGCGCCTGCACCGGGAATCCGTGGTGGACTGGAATCACCGCCCGATGGCGGGCGTTCTCGCCATGCCCCATCGTTCCTCGCCATGGAGCGAATGAAGGGCTGAGTTCCGAGGCATTGCTGTTTTGGGATGGCACACTCGTGGCCATGATGATCATGCGCCTCGTTCCTTGCCTTTTCGTCGCGCTTCTCGCCGCCTGCGCGAGCCCGCCGCCGGCGCGCGCGCCGCTGCAGCTGACCATCCTTCACACAAACGACCACCACGGCCGCTTCTGGACCGATGCCGACGGAGAGTACGGCTTGGCGGCGCGCAAGACGCTCGTAGACCGCATTCGCGCCGAGGTGACGGCCCAGGGCGGGCAGGTGCTGCTGCTCGACGGTGGCGACATCAATACCGGCACAGCCGAGAGTGACCTGCAGGACGCCGAGCCCGACTTCAAGGGCATGAACCTACTCGGCTACGACGCCAGCGCCGTGGGCAATCACGAGTTCGACAAGCCCTGGTCCGTGCTCACCAAGCAGCGCGCCTGGGCGCAGTTTCCGCTGCTCTCGGCCAATATCTACAAAGACGGCAAGCGGGCGTTTGAGCCTTACCGCATCTTCGACAAGGGCGGCTACAAGATCGCCGTGATCGGACTCACGACCGAGGACACGGTCAAGATGGAGCTGCCGGACAATGTGCGCGGCTTCGAGTTCCGTCGCCCTGCTGCCGAGCTTGCCCAACTGTTGCCGCAGGTGCGCGCCAAGGCCGATATGGTCATCGCCACTACGCACATGGGCCACTATTCTGGAGGGCGCCACGGCGTGAGCGCGCCGGGCGACGTGGAGATGGCGCGAGAGGTGCCGGGGCTGGATCTCATCGTGGGCGGGCACAGCCATGACCCCGTCTGCATGCTCGGCGAGAACCAGCGCAACGACGCCTATGCCCCGGGCCAGCCCTGCGTGCCGGACCGCCAAAACGGAACCTGGATCGTGCAGGCCCACGAGTGGGGCAAGTATGTGGGGCGGGCCGATTTCGTCATCGATGCCGGCAAGGTGCAACTCGTTCGTTACCGGCTCATTCCGGTCAATCTGATGCGCACGGCGGCGGACGGCGGCAAGACGCCCTACACAGAGCTCATCGCGCAGGACCCGGCCGTGCGCGCCTTCCTCGCGCCGTTCCAGTCCGCCGGCGACCAATTGCTCAACGTCTCGGTAGGCAGCTCCGATGGAGTCTTCGACGGCTCGCGCGAAGGCGTGCGCCGCCGCCCCACGAATCTGGGCATTCTGGTCGCACGCTCGATGATCGAGCGCACCGGCGCGGACCTGGCTCTGGTCAACGGCGGTGGACTGCGCGATTCGCTGCCGCAAGGAAACCTCAGCTACCGGGACGTGCGCAAGGTCCTGCCCTTCGGCGGCACGCTGGCTGTGGTTGAACTCACCGGCCGCGACCTGCTCGAGTACCTGCGCGTGGCGGTGAGCATGACGCCTGGGGCCGGGGGCTTCCCGCACACTTCGGGTCTGACCGCGCGCCTGCAAGGCAGCGAGTTGCGCGACGTGCGCATCAAGGGCGAGCCCCTGCAGCCCGATCGCAAATACAAGCTCGTCATCAATCACTTCACCGCCGTGGGCGGCGATGGCTATCCTCGCCTGGATACACATCCCGGCCTGGTGGACACGGGCTTCGTCGATGACGAGGTGCTGAGCGGCTACGTTCAGCGGCATTCACCGCTAAGGACGGCGGACTTCGATCCTGAAGCGGATTCGATCAGGCGCTGAATCAGGTGCTGGGTCAGGCGCTGAGCTCGCGGATCAGGCCCATGGCCGCATGCGGCGCCCGCTCCTTGGCGCCACTGATGAAGAACATGAACACATCGCGTTCGCTGCCGCTCTGGGCGGCCTCGATGCGCGGCAGATCTGTTGGTTCGGATCCCGCGGCCCAAGCCTTGCCGCATGCGGCTAGCTGCGCAAGGACCTGGGGTTCGCAACCCTCGGCGAGATCCGATCGCGTGCGCATCATGCGCGTGTACACGAATTCGCCGGTCAAGTCGGCGATTGGCGGGTAGTCGTCAGAATCGGTGAACACGGTCGCGGCCCGGTAGCGCCGCGCCAGGGCCAGGTATTCGGGGTTGCGGAAGCTCTCGTGCCGGACGTCGAGTGCATGCTGCAAGGGCAGGCCCGCGACGGAGGCGGGCAAAAGGGCGAGGAACGCTTCGAAATCCACCGGGTCGAAGCGCTTGGTCGGTGCGAACTGCCAGACGATGGGGCCGAGCTTGTCGCCGAGCTCGGCGATGCCGCCTTCCACGAACATGCGCACGGATTCACCGGCTTCGGCCAGCACGCGCCGGTTCGTGGCGAAGCGCGAGGCTTTTACAGAGAACATGAAGCCCTCGGGCGTGTCTTTTGCCCACTTGGCGAAGGTGCTGGGTTTTTGTGAGCTGTAGTAGGTGCTGTTGATCTCGATGGCGCTGAGCTTGCGGCTCGCGAACTCCAGCTCGCGAGAGGCTGGCCAGCCCTGTGGATAGAAGTTGCTCTTCCAGGGCTCAAAATTCCAGCCGCCGATGCCTACACGAATACGATTCGCCATCTCCCGCTCCTTGGTTTCTGCCGACATGTACAGCCCCAAGCATTTTCAGATGAACGACGCGGCCCTGGCCGCCAAGCTGATCGCGGAAAACCCGCTGGCCACCCTGATCGGCCCTGACGAGCGGGGTCACCCCTTCGTCAGCCACCTGCCCATGTGCCTGGTGGATGAGGACGACGGATGGTCGCTGGAAGGCCACATGGCGCGGGCCAATCCCCATTGGGGCTGGCTCTGCGCGCAGGGCGAGTTGCTCGCAGTCTTCACGGGCCCGGATGCCTACATCTCGCCGCGCCACTACGACACACGTTTGTCTGTGCCGACCTGGAACTACGTGGCCGTGCATGTCCGCGGCCGCTTCGAGCTCGTGGACGAGATCGAGGCCAAGGAGCAGGTGCTCAAGCGCCTGATCGCCCAGCACGATCCCGAATACAACGCGCAGTGGACCGAGCTCCCCGAGGACTACAAGCTCAATCTTCTGAAGGCCATCGTGGGATTTCGCATCCGCGTGGACCGCTGGGAAGCCAAGGCCAAGCTGAGCCAGAACCGCGCTGCGACCGAGCGTGAACGCATCCGCAGCGCCTCCACGCCCGAGATGCGTGGCTGGCTCGATCTGATGGCGTGAAAGAAAGGGCGCCTTGCCTCGTCACATGCCCACGTAGTTCGGCCCGCCGCCGCCTTCGGGCGTGACCCAGACGATGTTCTGCGTCGGGTCCTTGATGTCACAGGTCTTGCAGTGCACGCAGTTCTGCGCGTTGATCTGCAGACGGTCGCTGTTGTCGTCGTTTTTCACGAACTCATAGACGCCTGCCGGGCAGAAGCGCGCCTCGGGTCCCGCGTACGTTTGAAGGTTGATACCGACCGGCACCGTCATGTCTTTCAACGTCAGGTGCGCAGGCTGGTTCTCCTCGTGATTCGTGTTCGAAATGAACACCGACGAGAGCCGGTCGAACGTAAGCTTGCCATCGGGTTTCGGGTATTCGATCGGCTGTCCTCGGTGTATCTGTCCCATACCAATCACGAGGAAGATCAGCCGGTGCATTTGCTGTTGCGCGATCAGGCTTTGCAGAAAACCTCGGAGCACGACGTCTATGCCGGGCCGTCGGCGCGCTATTGCCCGGCCGGCGTCTATGAATGGGTCGAGGAGGGCAGCGATCCGCGCTTCGTGATCAATGCGCAGAATTGCGTCCACTGCAAAACCTGCGACATCAAGGACCCGAACCAGAACATCAACTGGGTCACCCCCGAGGGCGGCGGTGGGCCGAACTACGTCAATATGTGAGGTCGAGGCAGGCTATGAGTATTCTGCACCAAGG
>JAFALK010000036.1 GCA_019234295.1 Roseateles sp. | reverse complement strand
CGCTGACCGTAGGGGCTGTACTGGAAAGCAGGCGGGGGATTCTGCGTCGTCAGGTCTGCAGACGCCGCTGGAAGGATGCTAGTCAACAGAGCGGGTGGGCTCAGCACACCGGCAGCATTGGCCGAGATCGTGAAATTGACCCAGGTGGCAACGCTCTGCGGGTACTCGAGCTGCAGGACCGCGATACCGTTGCTATCCGTCTTCGTCGAGCCCACGAGCGAGATCGAAGCATCCGACTTGCGCGGGTCGAGTTGGCTATTGCCATTGGCATCCTCGCCAGCATCGATCACGCCATTGCGATTCACGTCCTCATTGCCGCACATCGCAGAAAGCCCGAGAACATCCGTGGCAGAAGCTGCACTCCCACTCCAGTATTGCTGCGTCCAGATTTTTTGGACGCTATCGAAACCATAAAAGCCTTTGTAGTAGCCGTTCAGGTCCAGGGAAACCGAGAGCTGCACGTCCGGCTTCGGGTTGCCCGCTGGGTCCACCACCAGCAGCACGTATTTCTTTACATAGGTCAGCCCGGACGGGCCAGTGCTAATCTGGTTGTTTGTACCGATCGAGATCGAGATCGGACTCGCAACCACGGTCAAGGTCTTCGTCACTTGGTTCGGGCAGGTTCCGGCGGCGAAGTCGGCATAGTCCCAGCAAGCGCGGATCGTCACGCCATTGGTCGGGCTGGCAATGGCGCCGGGCGCGTAGGTGCTGATCGCGGTGCCGCTGGCGTCCGCGTAGATCACGTTGGCGCCGGCACCGATGGTTCCCCCGACGCTGAGGGGGTCGCCGTTCAGGTCGTAGCGAACGCGAATGTTCGGGATCGGCGCGTTGCTTGCCGACACGAAAAGAGTGCTCAGCGTGGCAATGTTGTTAGTGCCGTTGGTGTTCACCTGCACGACGTTGGGCGAGAGCGTCAGCGTTGCCGAAGACACCGTCGTCGTCACCGTCGGAACCGTCGTAGTTCCGGACGGCACCGTCACCGTGGTCGAAGCCGTAGCGCCGCCCGCCGAGGCCGTGATGGTCAAGGCGCCGGGCGTGCTCGGCGCCGTGTACACATAGCTGTACTGGCCGTTGGAATCCGTCTTGGCGGATGCGGAAGGGAGACCGGATCCCGTGACGGTGATGGCCTGATTGCTCATCGGGTTCTTGTTGAAATCGACAAGCGTGTAGTTGATCTGATTACCCGCAGCGCCCGCCGTCAGCACCGTGGGTACGGCGGTCGCCTGCAAGGCGGCACCGACCACCCGGAAGGCCGCCGTGCGAACCAGCGTGCCACTCGTGGCCGTCACGGTGATCGTGCGGTTGGAGTGATCGCTGCCAATCGTGACGGCGCCGGGAACCTTGCCGTTGCTGTCGGTCTGGGTCCCGCCCGGCACGATGACCGCGTTGCTGTCAACCGCGAACTGGACGGGAATGCCGGCCAGCGCATTGCGGTTCGCATCAACGGCGATCGCGGTGGCATTCACCGCCACGCTGCCCGAGTTGTTGACCGTCGAGGCATCCAGGGAAAGCGTCAGGTCGGCCGCCTGCGGCGTGGTCGAAGCGGGCGGGGCCTGGACCACCGAAAAGCTGACCGAACGCGTGATGCTGCCCGATGTGGCCGTGACGTTGACCGTGCGGGTGCTGTTGTCACTGCCTTCACTGATCGAGGCCCTGACGGTGCCGTCGCTACCGGTGGTCGAGCCTGCCGCCGTGGCGATTGCGTTGCCGTCGACCTTGAACGTGACTGGCACATTGGCCACTGTGTCACGGTTGGCGTCAATGGCGGTGACGGTGGCGGTCAGGCTGTCCGTGCCAGAGTTGACGATGCTGGTCTTGCTGAGCACGATCACGAGATCGGCCGCACCTGTCGTGGTCGGAGACGAAGATGAGGACGCCGGTGTCGACGCTGAGGAGGCCGGTGTCCCAGGGTTGAGCGAAGTACCCGCGGCCCCGCCCCCTCCGCCGCAAGCCGCCAGCACGGCCGCCAACGAAGCGCTGGCCAGCAAGAGGACCGCGCGTCGCCACTTGAGGCGCCAGGCGCCCCGTTCTTCAATCTTGATCATGTCCACAAACTCCTGCGTTGACGGTGTCCCGTCCCTACCCTATCGCGATTCCCGGATTTAGCGCACTGCGGCCTTGTCGCTGACCACCTTGGGGGTCAGGAAGATCAGCAGCTCGGTCTTGATCGCCGTGCGTGACGTGTTCTTGAAAAGATTGCCCAGCACAGGGATGTCGCCCAGCAGCGGCACCTTGTCCACGGTTTCCTCCTGGTCCTGCGTATAGATGCCGCCAATGACCACCGTGCCGCCGTTCTCGACGAGCACCTGCGTCTGCACATGCTTGTTGTTGATGGCGTAGCCCTGCGGCGTCAGCGTGCCGCGGCTGTCCTTGTTCACGTCCACCGTCATGATCACATTGCCCTCGGGCGTGATCTGCGGCGTGACTTCCAGCTTGAGCACGGCCTTCTTGAAGGAGACGGACGTGGCTCCAGAGGAGGTCGCCTGCTGGTAAGGGATTTCCTCGCCCTGCTCGATCAGCGCCTTGGTCTGGTCTGCCGTCACAACACGCGGGCTGGAGACGATCTTGCCCTTTCCATCAGCTTCCAGTGCTGAGAGCTCCAGGTTGAGGAAGCGGTTGGCCGTGGCGCTGAAAAGAGAGAGTGCGATATTGGCCGCATTGGCACCGCCGAAGGCATCAGCTGCCACGTTGGCCGGCAGGTTGATGAACTGCGTGTTGCCGTAGGAGCTGCTCACGCCCTGGTTGGTCTGCGCCCCGACAGCTTCGTAATTGCCGCCGAACGTGATGTAGTTGGAACCGCCCACACGATAGCCGGAGATTCCGCCTTGCTGCCCGCGCAGGTCGTTGGCGCCGAGCTTGACGCCCAGAGAACGGCCGAAAGTGTCGTTCGCCTCCACGATACGAGCCTCGATCTGCACCTGGCGCACCGGCACGTCGATCTTGGCAATCATCTGCGAGATCTCCTCCAGCTTGGAAGGAATGTCGGAGATGAAGAGCTGGTTGGTGCGGGATTCCGAGATCACGGTGCCGCGCGGAGAAAGGATGCGAGTCGCAGAAGCTCCACTGGACCCGCCGCCGGTCGCGGCGCCAGCCGTCGCGCTGGCGGAACCAGTCCCCATGGCAAGACCCATCAGGCCCTTGGCCACTTCCTCGGCGCGCGTGTAGTTGAGCTGGAAACTCTGGGCGCGCAGCGGCTCGAGCTGGGCGATCTGCTGTTTGGACTCGAGGTCGAGCTTTTCCTTGGCCGCGAGTTCGTCCTTGGGCGCGATCCACAGCACGTTGCCGGACTTCTTCAGCCCCAGACCCCTGGCCTGCATGATGATGTCCAGGGCCTGATCCCAGGGCACATCCTTGAGCCGCAGGGTCACGCTGCCCGTCACCGTGTCGCTGGTCACCACATTGAAGTTGGTGAAGTCGGCGATGACCTGCAGCAGGGCGCGCACGTCGATGTTCTGGAAGTTCAGCGAGAGCTTGTCGCCGGCGTAACCCGGGCCGGCCACGAGCTTGTTGGGATCAACCTTTTGCGGGCGCACTTCCAAAACGAACTGGTTGTCGCTCTGGTAGGCGCTGTGCTCCCAGCTGCCCTTGGGCTCGACCACCATGCGCACGCGATCACCCACCTGGGTCGTCGAGACCGTCTGCACGGGCGTGCCGAAATCAACCACGTCGAGCTTGCGGCGCAGCTGCTCGGGGACGCTGGAGCGCAGGAATTCGACAACGAGACTCTGACCCTGCTGCTGAATGTCCACGCCCACTTGGTCGCTCGGCAGGCTGACGACGACACGGCCCGCGCCGTCGGTGCCGCGGCGGAAGTCGATGTCGCGAAGTGCCTGTGAACTCGCGTTCTGGCTCTGGGCGAAATGCACGGGCGCCTCGGCCGGCGCGCTGACGACGGCAGTTTCGAGCGTCAGGAGCAGGGCATTGCCCTGGAGCTCGGCGCGATAACCGGAGGCCTGGCGCAGGTTCAGCACGATGCGGGTGCGTTCACCTGCCTGCGCGATATTGGCCGAGCGCAGGTTGCCTTGGTTGATCTCAACGGTCGAGCGGCCGATGCTATTGACCACGCCGGGAAGGTCGATGGCGATGCGCGGCGGCGTCTGCACCGTGAATCCGGTGGGCAGGGCTGGCAGCGGCTCGCTGAATTCGATGCGCACAATCTCGGCGCCGGCCTGCTGCACACTGCTGATCGACTTGATGCCGTTCTCGGCCCAGGCAGGCATGGAGCCCGACAGGCTCATGAGCGCAACCAGACACCACCGACGGACATTGCGGGGCCATGCTCCCATCTTGGAGTTCTCCTGAAATGTTTTCATCACCCCTTCTCCTGCAGCTGGAGGGTACTGGTGCGTTCAATCCATTCGCCCGCAGCGTCCTGGACGACTTCTCGCAAAGTGATATCGGTTTCGCTGATCTTCGTGATCTTGCCGAAGTTCTGACCGAGGTAGTCGCCGACCTTGACCTGATAGAGCAGGTTGTCCACGCGCAGCAGGGCGTAGCGCATATCCTTGCGGGCCAAGCTGCCGACCATGTTCATGCTGTCCAGGGGATAGGCCTCGAGGGGCTCACGGCGGCGGTTCATTTCCGCCGTCAACAAGGAGTTGGGCTGGGTCGCCTCTTGCTTGATGGCGACACTGAGTTTCTGGGTGCTGTAGGGATCGACGAGCGTGTTTGCCGAGTAAGGCTCGGGCAGGAATTTCTTGGGCGCCTCAAGCGGCTTGACGCTGGGGCGCACTTCGCGGCGCTGCTGCTCGATCCACTGACGCAGTTCGTCGACGTCGGCCGAGCAGCCAGCCAACAGGCTGCCCAGGAGACCCAGCAGCGCGAGGGAGGTCAGGCGCGGAATCATTTGTTCTGCTCCTTGCTCTTGGCCTTGGTCTTCTTCTGCTCCATCACCTCGGTCGGGTCAAGGTAGCGATAGGTGCGCGCCGTCGCATCGAGGCTCAGATTTCCGCCCTGAACATCCTTGCCCGTCGGCGCAGTCAGGACCAGGCCATGCAAGGTGACGATGCGGGAGAGGTTGGACACGTCGGCCGTGAAGGCACCGATGTCGTGATAGCGGCCCACCACGCGAATCGTGATCGGGCGCTCGGCGTAGTAGTCCTTGACGACCTCGGCACCCGGACGGAACAACTCGACTTGAAGACCGCGACCAATGCCGGCCTGGTTGATATCAGACAGCAGAGCATCCATCTCGGCCTTGCCCGGCAGCTGGCGGTCGAGCTGGGTCACGTACTCCTCGACTTGCTGCTTCTGCTTGAGCAGCTCGGGCAGGTTGACGGCCTGGCCCAGCTTGGAGGTGAAATCGGTCTTGAGCGCGGGCTCACGGGCCCGCTCGTCTTCGAGCTTGGTGTCTTCGTCCGACAGCAGCGCGAACCAGCCAAGCACCACGACGGCAATCATGACGACGATGCCGACGGTGATCTTGGGGGCCAGGGGCCACTGCCCAGGCTCCTTTGGATCCAGGCCCTGGAACTGGGCCTGGAAGTCTTTGAACGATTCGTTGAGGTCGAACTTGCTAGAGGAGGACTTGCTGGCCATGGCTTCAGCTCCTGTTGCCGGACGCTGCCGGCGCGGGCGCGCCGGAGGCCTTGGGGCCGGGTGCGTCGGCCGCGGACGGAGCCTTGATGGAGACCTGCATCGTGAACTCGAACAGACGCTTCTGGTCCCGCCCCCCAGCACTCAGGTTGGCAAGCTTGATCTCATTGAGCTCCGGCCTCTCCAGCCATTCGGCCTCGCGTTGAACGTTGCGCATGAACTCCGAGACCCGCTCGTTGGTCTGGGCAATGCCCGTGAGGTTGACGACCTTCTCGTTTTGCTTGATGGCCGTCAGATAGATGCCTTCCGGCACGTATTTGGCGAGGTCGTTGAGCATGTGTACCGGCGTGTTGCGATCCGTCTGCAGATCTTCGACCGCCTTTTGGCGCGCCTTGAGCGCATCGATCTCGGCGCGAAGGTTTGCGATGTCGCGGATCTGCAGCTCGAGCTTCTCGGTCTCGCTGCGCAAATACTGATTGCGACGCTGCTGCTCGATCGTCAGGTACTGCAGCAGCAAGAAGATGATGGCCACGATGAGCGCGCCCAAGATGGCGGCAAGGCCCATGCCTGCGAAGAACGCCTGCTTGCGGCGCTTGCGCCGTTCTTCGCGATACGGCAGCAGGTTGATGAGGATCACTGGAAGAACCTCCGCATCGCCAGGCCACAGGCGGTCAGATAAGCAGGAGCTTCGCGCCGTAGCTTGGGCTCTCGCACCGCCGAGCCCAGTGCCATATTTTCAAACGGATTCACGATCATGCAGGCAAAGCCCGTCAAATCGGTCACCCGCTCCTTGAGGCCCGGCAGCGTGGCCGTGCCACCGGCCAGCATCACGTAATGCACTTTGTGATGCGGAGTGCTGGTAAAGAAATACTGCAGCGCCCGGCCAATTTCCTGCGAAAGGCCGTCCACGAAGGGATTCAACACCGCCACCTCGTAATCCTCGGGCAGGTCGTTGGCGAGTTTCTTGGATTCGGCCTCCTCGAACGTGAAGCCATATTGACGCGAAATCAGCTGCGTCAGCTGCGAACCGCCGAAAGCCTGGTCGCGGTCGTAGAGCATCTCGTCGTCGCGGAGCACCTTGAGACTGGTGGTATCGGCGCCAATCTCGAACAGGGCCACGAGCGCATCCTTGCCTTCGTTGGGCAGATTGGCCACCAGGCGGCTCATCGCCATGCGGGAGGCATGCGATTCAATATCGAGCACAACGGGCCTGAGGCCGGCCGCCTCGGCCAGACCCTGGCGGTCCTGGACGCGGTCCTTGCGCGAGGCCGCGATCAGCACCTCGACGTCACCCACGGAAGTCGGGCTCGGGCCGATGACGCAGAAGTCTAGGCTCACCTCGTCCAGGGAGAAGGGAATGTATTGATTGGCCTCGACCTCGACTTGAACCTCGAGTTCCTCGTCGCGAAGACCGGCCGGCAGCATGATCTTCTTCGTGATCACCGCCGACTGCGGCATCGCCATGGCCACGTCGCGGCTGCGAGTACCGCTGCGGGTCACCACGCGGCGCACGGCCTCGGCTACTTCGTCGAATTTCTCGATCTGCCCGTCGGCAATCCAGCCCTTTTCAAAGGATTCTGACGCAAATCTCTCGAGCACCAATTCGCCGGTTTTGGTCTGACTCAATTCCACGAGCTTGACGCTGGACGAACTGATATCCAGGCCAATCATGGGCGGATGCTTGCGGTTCAGCAGTACATCAAGTAGTCCCATGCGGCGGTTCCCCTAACGCCAAGGTTCGGCGCATATTCGGCGCGTAGCCTATTAATAAATCGCTTGAATGCTATCAGCAAAGCTGTTGTGGCCCAAAGGAAAACAGGTCACAGCAAGTAACTCAGCGTTGCGTACCATACACGAGCAGCGCAGGGTGGCGGCCTCACCTGCGGTGCACAAAAGCACGTTATGCAGTGGCATGACGCCATCTTGTCTCGCCCAGCCAACGGCCCTATATCATTGCCGCCAATGAGCGACACCCCCAAGAAGTCCACCGGCCGCGGCAAGCCGGATTCGAGCGCCGCCCCCCGTCATCCCGCTGTTCATTTCATGGTCCGCGCGCTGGCCTGGCTCGCCGGCAGCCTCGCTGCGCTGGCGGTGTGCGGCCTGCTGCTGCTCGGCCTGGCGCTGGCCATGGCCTATCCGAACCTGCCGGACATCTCGGGCTTGACCGACTATCGCCCTCGCCTGCCGCTGCGCGTGCTCTCGGCCGAGGGACAGTTGCTGGGCGAGTTCGGTGAGGAGCGCCGCTCCTACACGCCGATCAAGGAGATGCCCAAGGTCATGCAAGACGCCATCCTCGCCATCGAGGATTCGCGCTTCTACCAGCACGGCGGCGTGGACTACCTCGGCGTGCTCCGTGCCGGCCTGGCCAATGTGGGCGAGTCGCGCAGTCAGGGGGCCTCCACCATCACGATGCAGGTGGCGCGCAACTTCTACCTGAGCACCGAGAAGACGTTCACCCGCAAGATCTACGAGATCTTGCTGGCGCTGAAAATCGAGCATGCGCTGACCAAGCAGCAGATCCTTGAGATCTACATGAACCAGATCTTCCTGGGTCATCGCGCCTACGGCTTCGCGGCGGCCAGCGAGATCTACTTCGGCAAGCCCATCAAGGACATCAGCGTGGCCGAGGCGGCCATGCTCGCAGGACTACCCAAGGCGCCGTCGGCCTACAACCCGATCGACAACCCGCGCCGCGCCCGCGTCCGCCAGCAGTACATCATCGACCGGATGTACGAGACCGGCTACATCACCGAGGAGCAGCGCGACGCGGCCAAGACGGAGAAGCTGCGGTTCCGCGCCGGGCTGCCCTCGCCGGTCCATGGCGAATACGTGGCCGAGGCTGCGCGCCAGCTGATCTACGGCCAGTACGGTGACGAGACCTACACCCGCGGCCTGTCCGTCTACCTGACAGTGCATGGCGACGAACAGATGGCCGCCTATCGCGCACTGCGCTCCGGGCTGATGGAGTTCGAACGCCGCCAGGTCTATCGCGGGCCCGAGGCCTATGTGGACCTGCCCGCCAACAACGCCGACCTGGACACGCGCGTGGCCGAGGCCCTGGCTGATCACCCGGCCAACGACGAGCTGCTGGCCGCCGTGGTCCTGGAAGCCGATCCCAAGAAGGTCGTGGCCGTGCTACAGAGCGGCGAATCGCTCACGCTGTCTGGCGAGGGCCTCAAGCCTGCCACCTCGGGTCTTTCCGACAAGGGCAACCCCAAGACGCGCATCCGGCGCGGTGCCGTGATCCGGGTGATGAAGGTCGGCCAGGACAAGGCCGGCAAGGATCTCTGGAGCATCACCCAGCTGCCCGAGGTCGAAGGCGCCTTTGTCGCCATGGACCCGCGCAACGGCGAGCTCCGCGCCATGGTCGGCGGCTTCGACTACGCCAAGAACAAGTTCAACCACGTCACGCAGGCCTGGCGCCAGCCCGGCTCCAGCTTCAAGCCCTTCATCTACTCGGCCGCCCTCGAGAAGGGCTTCACGCCCAGCACCATCGTCAACGACGCGCCACTCTTCTTCGACGCCGGCTCCACGGGCAGCCAGCCTTGGGAGCCGAAGAACTACGACGGCAAGTTCGAAGGTCCAATGCCGCTGCACGAGGCCCTGGCCAAGTCCAAGAACATGGTCTCGATCCGCGTGCTGGAGAGCATCGGCGTGCACTATGCGCAGGACTGGATCACACGCTTCGGCTTCGAAGCCGAGAAGCACCCAGCCTATCTGACGATGGCGCTCGGCGCCGGTTCCGTCACTCCCATGCAGATGGTGCAGGGCTATGCGGTTTTCGCCAACGGCGGCTACCGCGTCAGCCCGCAGCTGATCGCCAAGGTCACCGACGATCGCGGCCGCGTGCTCTACACAGCTCCCAAGCGTGGCGATTTCAGCGAAGACCAGCGCGCCGTCGAGCCGCGCAATGCCTTCATGATGGACCGCCTGCTGCAGGAGGTGGCACGCAGCGGCACGGCCGCCAAAGCCCAGGCCACGCTCAAGCGCCCCGATATCTACGGCAAGACCGGCACCACCAACGACTCCATGGACGCCTGGTTCGCCGGCTTCCAGCCCTCGATGGTCGCCGTGGTCTGGATCGGCTACGACCAGCCGAGGAAGCTTGGCGATCGCGAGACCGGGGGCGGCCTCGCACTGCCCGTGTGGATCGAGTTCATGCAGACGGCACTGCGCAACGAATCGGTGGCGGAGATCCAGCCGCCCGAGGGCGTGGTGAACGTGAACGGTGAGTGGTACTACGAGGAATATTCAGGCGCCCAGGGCGTACGCGCCTTGAGTAACGATCAGGCGCCACCGGCTCCCAGTGCCGAGGAAAAGAAGAGCATCCTCGATCTCTTCAAGCGCTGAAGTTCAGCGGTAGGCCGGCCTGTGCGCTGGCCTCGCGCGCGAGCAGCGCGAAGAACTCGGTGCCATCACGCGTGTCCAGCCACCGGCCCTCGCAGAAGGCGAAGTGGTGGCCGCCCGCCTTGGCCGCCAGCCACAGCTCGTGCAGCGGCGGCTGGGTGTTGATGATGATCTTGCTGCGGTTGGGGAAGGAGAGCTCCAGCAGGCCGCCATTGCGATGCGTGTCGATGTCGATCAGATCCTCGTCCAGCCAGCGGTCGATGCAGCTCTCGATGCCGCTGAGCACGGCGTGGGTGAGGGCGTGATAGTCGGCATCGGTCAGGGGGGTGGGGACTGGCATGCTGGCTACACTTTGCGAATGAAGACCAAAAGTGTATTCGCCGCAGCCATGCTCCTGATCGTGGCAGGGTTGATCGGCTGCGGCCAGAAGGGACCGCTTTACCTGCCGAAGGAGGCGCCGCAAGCCGCTTCTAAACCCGCCCCTCAATGACGGCGTGGCAAGCCACGCGAATGCCCTTGAACTCCTGAAGCGAGGGCCTGTGCTCCTTGCAACGCGGGTCAGCATACGGGCAGCGCGGATGAAAGCCGCATCCGCTGGGCGGTGAAAGCGGGTTGGGCACCTCGCCCTGGACCGGCGTGCGAGAGCGGCCGCTCATGGCGACGTCGGGAATGGCATCGAGCAGCATGCGCGTGTAGGGGTGGCGCGGCGCGGCGAACAGCGGCTGCCGGTCCGCCAACTCGACAAGCTGGCCCAGGTACATGACTCCCACCTGATCGGCCACATGCCGCACGACGGCGAGGTTGTGCGAGATGAAGAGAATGGACAGGCCTCGCTCGCGCTGCAGATCCTTCATCAGGTTCAGCACCTGGGCCTGCACGGAGACATCGAGCGCCGAGGTCGGCTCGTCGCAGACGAGAAACTCGGGGGCCGTGGCCAGGGCCCGCGCGATCGAGATGCGCTGGCGCTGCCCGCCGGAAAACTGGTGCGGGAACTTATCTGCATCCGCCGCCGCCAGCCCCACCGAGACCAAGAGCTCGCCCACGCGCCGCCTCACGCCGGCATCATCTTTGATGAGCCCATGCTCACGCAGCGGCTCGGCGACGATGTCGGCCACCTTCCAGCGCGGATTCAGCGACGCATAGGGGTCCTGGAAGATCATCTGCATGCGCCGGCGCAGGCTCGCGGCCTTCGGTCCGGCCAGCACCGCCCGCGTGTCCTGCCCATCGAAGTGCAGGCTGCCGGCGCTGGGCTCGTACAGGCCCACGAGCAGCCGCGCCAGCGTGCTCTTGCCGCAGCCGGACTCGCCCACCAAGGCCAGGGTCTTGCCGCGTTCGATGGCAAAGCTCACGCCATCCACCGCGTGGACGAACCGGCGCGGCCGCCGTTCGAGCACACGATTGAGCCAGGGCGCGGAGACCTCGAAGCGCTTGCTGAGTTCGTGCACTTCGATCAGGCTCATTGCCGCTCCTCGTGCAGCCAGCACGCGGCTCGTACCGAGCCTGCGCTCATCAGCTCCGGCCGCTCGCCTTTGCAGCGCTCGAAGGCCTTCGCGCACCGCGGGTGATAGGCACATCCGCTAGGAATGGCGTTCAGGCGCGGCATTGCACCATCGATCTGCAGCAGACGATCCCGGTCCTGGTCCACGGCCGGGATGGCGCCCATGAGGCCGGCCGTGTAGGGGTGGGCCGGGCGATGGATGATGTCGGCCACAGGGCCGATCTCGACGATGCGGCCGGCATACATGACCGCCACCCGGTCACAGGTCTCGGCGATCACGCCCATGTCGTGCGTCACCAGCATCACGGCCGCACCACGCTCGTGGCACAGGGTCTTGAGCAGGCTGATGATCTGCGCCTGGATGGAGACGTCCAGCGCCGTGGTCGGCTCGTCGGCCACGATCAGCTGAGGCTCGGCGGCCAGGGCCAGCGCAATGACGACGCGCTGGCGCATGCCACCGGAAAACTGGTGCGGGTACTGGTCGATGCGCTCGGCTGCCGCGGGAATGCCAGTTTGCTCGAGCAGCTCGATCGCGCGCCTTCGAGCCTGCGCGGGCGTCAGCGCGAGATGGGTCGTGATGGTCTCGACCAGTTGCCGGCCCACGGTGTAAAGCGGGTTCAAGGAGGTCAGCGGATCCTGGAAGATGGCGCCAATACGTTTGCCGCGGATGCGACGCATCTCCTTGTCCGGGAGCTGGTCGATGCGCTTGCCGTCCAGCAAGATCTCGCCGCCGGCAATGCGGCAGGGTGGGTCGAGCAGGCCGATGATGGCCGAGCCCGTCAGGGACTTGCCCGCACCCGACTCGCCTACCACGCCAAGCACCTCACCCCGCGCGATCTCGATATCGATGCCATCCAGCGCCAGCAAGGTACCGTGACGCGTCGGGATTTCGACGCAGAGCTTGCGGACTTCGAGCAAGGGCTTCACCGCAACCTCGGGTTCAGTGCATCGCGCAGCCAGTCGCCCAGCAGATTGACTGAGAGCGTGATCAACACCAGCAGGCAGCCTGGCCAGACCGCGATCCACCACTCGCCGGAGAATAAGAAGTCGTTGCCCACGCGGATCAAGGTGCCCAGCGAAGGCGTGGTGGGCGGCATGCCGACGCCGAGAAAACTTAGCGTGGCCTCGATGGAGATGGCGCCAGCCACGTGGATGGTGGCCAGCACCAGCACCGGCCCCAGCACATTGGGCAGCACGTGGCGAATCATGATGCGCAGCGGCCGCACACCGATCACGCGCGCCGCTTGCACATACTCCTTGTTGCGCTCCACAAGCGTGGAGCCGCGTACCGTGCGCGCATACTGCATCCAGCCCGTCATCGCGATGGCCAGCACGAGCACGCCGAAGGAAAGCGACTCGGGCGCATGTGGGAACCGCGCTTTGGCCACGCCATCGATCAGCAGGGCCACGAGAATGGCGGGGAAGGACAGCATCACGTCGCACAAGCGCATGATGAAGCCGTCCACACGCCCGCCCACAAAGCCCGCGAGCAGCCCCAGGCTCACACCCATCAGCAGGGACAGCAGCACCGAGGCCAGGCCCACGAGGAGCGAGATGCGTGCGCCGAACATCAGGGCCGAGAGGATATCGCGACCTTGATCGTCGGTGCCCAGCAGGTATTTGGGTGAGCCCCCTTCGATCCAGCTCGGCGGTAGACGCGAATCCAGCAGTTCCAGCGAAGCCAGGTCAAAGGGGTTGTGGGGCGCGATGCGCTCAGCGAACAAGGCGCAGCAAATGCAGGCCACGGCAACCAGGGCCGCCGCAATGGCCAAGGGCGAGCGGCGAAACGACCACCACAAATCACTGGCGAAGAATCGTCGGAGTGAATGCATCGTCAATGCACCGCCCCATCAACGCGCAGGCGCGGATCCACGGCGAAATAAAGCAGATCCACAGCCAGATTGATAGAGACGAAGATCAGGGAGATCAGGCACAGATAGGCCGCCATCACGGGAATGTCTGCGAACTCCACGGCCTGCACGAACAGCAGGCCCATGCCGGGCCACTGGAAAACCTTCTCCGTGATGATGGAGAAGGCGATCAAGGAGCCCAACTGCAGCCCGGTAATGGTGATCACGGGCACCAGCGTGTTGCGCAGCGCATGGCCGAAATAGACGGCGCGATCGGAGAGACCGCGAGCTCGCGCGAACTTGATGTAGTCGGTGCGCAGCACCTCGAGCATCTCGGCCCGCACCAGACGCATGATCAGAGCGATCTGAAATACCGAGAGCGTGACGGCTGGCAACACGAGGTGGCGCAAGCCGTCTGCGCTCAGCAGCCCCGTGGTCCAAGCGCCCAAATTCATGACCTCGCCACGGCCGAAGCTTGGTAGCCATTTGAGCCAGACCGAGAACACCAGAATCGTCAGGATGCCGATCAGGAACGTCGGCAGAGACACCCCGAGCAGGGACAGCAGCATGGTGGCCTGCGCGCTGGCCCGGCGTTTCCTGAGCGCGGCATGCACGCCCAGCGGCAGCCCCATGCAAAGGGCGAGGCTGGCGGCACACACGGCCAGCTCCAGCGTGGCGGGAAAGCGCTCGGCGATCAAGGTGGAGACTTTGCGCCCCTGCCTCAGGCTGAGGCCGAACTCGCCTTGCACGGCATTCGCGACGAAATGGGCGAACTGCAGGGGCGCAGGCGAGTCCAGGCCGAGATCACGGTGCAGTTGCTCACGCTGTTCGGCGGTCGCGTCCTGCCCGAGCATGTTGGCAACTGGGTCCCCGACATACTGAAACAGCAAGAAGGCGATGAACGCGACCGCCAGCATCACGAGCACAGCCTGGACCAAGCGGCGGAGGATGAAAGCAGCCATCGCGATGTTCGCGGCCCGCGTGGAGACGAGCTGAATCAGGACAGGCGATCATGGCCATGCCGTGCACAGGCATCAAAGGGGAAAGCCCTGAGCAGACAACAAAAAAGCCGCCCGAAGGCGGCTTGCGTTGCGAGCCGGCGCAAGGCCGGTCCAGCATCGATCAGAACATGTGCGTGATACCCACGTCGAAACCGCTGGACTTGCCACCGGCGGTAGGCTTGACCAGCGCGTTGGAGCCGTTCAGCGCCAGCGTGCCGTTGCCCTTGTTGTCCAGCTGGGAGATGGTTCCGTACAGCTGCGAACGCTTGGACAGGTTGTAAGCGTAGGACGCAGACACCAGATCGGCGTTGTAGAACTTAGCGGCCTTGGCAATGTCGTTGGTGTTCGAATTGGTGTACTGCACCTTGACGACGCCGTTGCCCACCGGAGCCTGGACGTTGACGCCGTAGGCATCTTGCTTGCGGCTGATGTACTTGGTTTCGATGCCGAACACCGTCAGCTTGGCAATACCGAAGTCATAGGAACCCGACACAGCGCCCATGCCGAACTTCGGGCCCGGGATGGTGACGTTGCTCTGCTGCATACCGACCGACAGGTTCAGCGGGCCTTCCTTGTAGCCGAGACGGCCGCCGTAGTAACGGTTGCCCGGGACGCCCTCGCCATAACCCATGTCGAAGGAGCCGTAGATACCGCCGAGGTTGCTGGGCAGGAAGTAGCGGAACTGGTTGTCGCTGCGGTTGGTGGCCACGCCGGCAGGGGCGACCAGGCCGGTGTTGGCGCCCAGGGCGCTCAACGCCACCGTCGACACGCCGCCCAGGCCCACGGTGCCGAAAGCATCAGCATCGTCGATCAGGTTGCGAACCGAGGTCTTGTCGCGGCCCAGGCGGAATTCACCGAAGTCGCCCGACAGGCCGACCGTGGCGCGACGGTTCCAGAACTTCGTCGGCGTGGTCGTTTGGTCGCCGGCAACGCCCGTGTTCGCTTGGATCTGGCTGTCCAGGAAGAAGTTAGCCTTCAGACCGCCACCGAGATCCTCGACCCCGCGCACGCCAATACGGCTGGTCTGCTGGCCGTCGGTCCCGACTTCGTTCAGCGAGTTGCCGCCGCCCTTGGTAAAGCGAACGTTGGCGTCCAACACGCCGAACAGCGTCACCGACGACTGTGCCGAGGCGGTGCCAGCCAGCGTACCGAGAACAGCCAGTGCAACGAGAGATTTGTTCATTAGATGACTCCTAAGTGTTCAGTGAGGTCCGGGTCATGCGCTGCAACTGCAACCGCGCACGGGACCAACCTCCTCAGTGGAAGTTGGGGCGTATTGCACCAGACGAATGGGGTTCGGCAAAGCCAAGACCCGCAAATGTTGTCCATCTGCAACGCAAGACGCCTAACATGAATACGTCATATTGCAGATGGGACTTTCCAGAAAGTGCCTTGGAGCGAGTTCAGCTAGCACAGATTGACTCGAATGCGCGGGCTAAACTGCGTCGCCGATCTGACTCACCCATGCCCGCCCTACCTCTTTCCCCTCTGGACCGTCTGGTCGCCAACCTTGACCAGGGACTGAAAACCGTGTTCGCGCGAGCCCCCGTCCACCCCCTAGATGAGGTGACAACGGGCTCCTCGTCCCTGAGCGCCGAATCCGCAAGGCTTTCCGGCGCGCTCATGCGCGTGAACCATGTCGGAGAGGTCTGCGCACAGGCGCTCTATCAATCGCAGTCGCTTTTCAGCCGCAGCCCTGAGTTGCGCGCGCATTTCGAACAGGCGGCGCAAGACGAGCGCGCGCATCTGGCCTGGACCCGCCAGCGTATTGAGGAGCTTGGCACGCACACCAGCTACCTGAACCCACTTTGGTATGCGGGCGCCTACGCCATCGGCGCGGCCGCGGGCTTGGCGGGCGACCGCGTCAGCCTGGGCTTTGTCGTGGAGACGGAGAGGCAGGTGGAGCAGCATCTCGCAGGCCATCTGGACCGCCTGCCTCCCGAGGATGAAACCTCCCGCCGCATCGTTGCCCGCATGAAGGAAGACGAAGCCCGGCACGCAGAGGAAGCCACGGCCGCGGGTGCAATGCGCCTGCCGCCTCCCCTGCTCCAGCTGATGCGCCTGGCCGCGCGGGTCATGACCCGCACCGCCCACTACCTCTGATCAGTCCTCGACAATCTCCACCGAGGTCGTGATGGCCGCCGTCTTGGCCAGCATGATGCTGGCCGAGCAGTACTTCTCGTGCGAGAGTGCGACGGCCCTCTCCACCACGTCCTGCTTGAGGCCGCGCCCCGTCACGACGAAGTGCATGTGGATGGCCGTGAAGACCTTGGGTTCCACCGGCGCGCGCTCGGCGGTGAGCTTGACCTGGCAGCCGCGCACGTCATGGCGGCCGCGCTTGAGGATGAGTACGACGTCATAGGCCGTGCAGCCGCCCGTGCCGGCCAGCACGGTCTCCATGGGACGCGGCGCCAGGTCGCGGCCGCCACCGTCTGGCGCCCCATCCATGGCAAGTAGGTGCCCACTACCGGTTTCTGCCACAAAGGCCATCCCTTGAGCGCCCATCCAGTTGACTGTGCATTCCATCGTGATTTCCTAAAACAGTTCACGCAAATATATTGCAGCGCAGCATAGCTCGCGCTAGAATTCCTACCACGCAAGCGAGCCGACAGTTTTACGCAGGCCCTTGCACCGATTGTCTCCTCCACCGCCTCCATGGTGGATTCAGCCCGAGATTGAAAGATCTCGGGCTTTTTTTCGCGCCCGGCCCGGCCCGTCAACCTATCATGCGGCGCTGCACAAACCGGAGAACCCCATGGCAGGCAAGGCTGGCGCCGCTCGCAAGAAGAAGACTCATGACGCCCCGAGGCCGAGCCTGCTCCCGGCCCCGGGCAGCTACCTGCAGCGCACGCTGAACGCCAAGGTCTACGACGTCGCCCGCGAGACCTCGCTGACATACGCACGCAATCTATCCAAGCGCATCGCGAACAAGGTCTGGCTCAAACGCGAGGACGAACAACCCGTCTTCAGCTTCAAGCTGCGCGGCGCCTATAACAAGATGGCGCATCTGGCGCCTGAGGCCCTGGCTCAGGGTGTGATCTGCGCCTCTGCCGGCAATCACGCTCAGGGCGTGGCGCTATCGGCGAAGAAGCTCGGCTGCCGTGCCGTCATTGTCATGCCCGTGACGACGCCTCGCGTGAAGGTCGATGCCGTGGCCGCGCTCGGTGGCGAGGTGGTCCTGCAAGGCGAGAGCTACTCCGACGCCTACGCTCATGCGCTGGAACTCGAGCGCGAACAGGGCTTGAGCTTCGTCCACCCCTTCGACGATCCCGACGTGATCGCCGGCCAGGGCACGGTCGCCGTCGAGTTGCTGCGCCAGCATCCGGGCCCCATCGATGCCATCTTCGTCGGCATCGGCGGCGGCGGCCTGATCTCGGGCATCGCGGCCTACGTGAAAGCGCTGCGGCCCGAGGTGAAGATCGTCGGCGTACAGACGCGGGATTCCGACGCCATGGTCCGCTCCGTCAAGGCCGGCAAGCGCGTGCAGCTCAACGAGGTCGGCCTGTTCTGCGACGGCACGGCCGTCAAGCTGCCGGGCGAGGAGACCTTCCGCATCGTGCGCGAGCTCGTCGACGATTTCGTGATCGTCGATACCGACGCCGTCTGCGCCGCCATCAAGGACGTGTTCGAGGACACGCGCAGCGTGCTGGAGCCCTCGGGTGCTCTCGGCGTGGCCGCCATCAAGCAGTACGTCGCCAAGACCGGATGCAAGGGCCGCAACTTCATCACGGTGACCAGCGGCGCCAATATGAACTTCGACCGGCTGCGTTTCGTGGCCGAGCGGGCTGAGGTCGGCGAGCAGCGCGAGGCCCTGTTCGCCGTCACGATCCCCGAGGAGCGCGGCAGCTTCAAGCGCTTCTGTGCGCTGCTGGGCAATCGCAGCGTCACCGAGTTCAACTACCGCATCTCCGACGCCGAAGCCGCGCACATCTTCGTCGGCATCACCATCAGCAAGCCCGACGAGGCCGACAAGCTCGCACGCAACTTCGCCAAGCACGGCTTCCCGGCTCTCAATCTGAGCGACAACGAGCTGGCCAAGCAGCACCTTCGGCACATGGTTGGCGGGCGCAGCGAGCTGGCGCGCAACGAACGCCTTTACCGCTTCATCTTCCCCGAGCGGCCCGGTGCGCTGATGCGATTCCTGGACAGCCTGCACCCGGACTGGAACATTAGCCTCTTTCACTACCGCAATCAGGGCGCGGACTACGGTCGCATCCTCGTGGGCATTCAGGTGCCGCGTGGCGACGGTGCGGCATTGCGCGACTTTCTCGAGACCCTGGGCTACCCGGTCGAGGACGAGACCCACAACCCGGTCTACCGCCTGTTTCTCTAGATTGCCAATGACAGGGGCAGGGCCTCGCAGCACAATTCGGCCCCATGCCCATCCAGCAAGCCACGATCTCGCCGACGGCCAATCCAGCCCTCGAGCAGGCGCTGCGCGAGCGCGTCAAGCAGCGCGAGGCCCTGTCAGGCGAGCTGGGTGAGCTTGGCCCGCTAGCCGTACGCCTTGGCCTGATCCAAGACAGCCTCACGCCCCGGCTGCGCGAGCCCGTGCTCGCCCTGTTCGCGGGCGACCACGGCCTGGCCCTGGATGGCATTCCCATGCGCTATGGCCACACGACCCGCGACCTCGCGCTGCTGGCGCTCAACGGCCAGTTGCCGCTGGCAGCGTTCGCGAGGGCCCAGGGCATGTCGTTGCGAGTCGTCGATTGCGGAGTGGCCGACAAACTCGGCCCGCATGCCCAGCTGATGACGCGCAAGATCGCCCATGGCACGCGCAATTCACGCGTGGGCCAGGCCATGACGCTCGAGAACGCCCATGCCGCGGTTCGCGCCGGCATGGAGATCGCCGACACGCTGCCCGGCAATGTGCTGGCCTGCGCCGGCGTCGGCCATGGCTCGGAGGAATCGGCAGCCCTGGTGCTGGCGCAGTTGGCCGACGTGCCGGTACGAGACCTCGTGGTTTCCAGCGCCGACATGCCGCAGGACACGCTGTCCAAGCTGACGTCCGTGTTGCAGCCGCCCCAATTGCGTCACCGGGACCTCAGCGACGCCATGGAAGTGCTCGCCGCCTATGGGGGGTTCGAGATCGCCGTCATGGTCGGCGCGATCCTCGTGACTGCGAGCAAACGCAACGTCATCCTGATCGACGGGATCAGCGCCTGCGCGGCGCTCAAGGTCGCCGCGTGCATCGCGCCGCCCGTGACCGACTACGTCTTGTTCTGCCGCAGTAGCGGCCATCGCGGCATCGACGGGGCGCTCGCTACCTTCCATGCTACGGCCCTGCTGGAGCTCGGGCTGGATACGCTCGACGGCACCGGCGCTACGCTGGCCTGGCCGATGCTGCGCAGCGCGCTGGCCGTGCTGGGCGATGGCTCTGAAGCGCCTCAGGCCGGCAATGGCCAATCCGGCAGTCCCTTTGGCGACTCGCTTGCGCAGCTGCAGCCCGGCTGAGCCAGCCCGGGAGTCCGCTCTTACATCGTCGCAGCGCCCTGCTGTGGCAGCGGCTGTTGTTGCTGTTGCTGTTGCTGTTGCTGTTGCTGCAGCGGCTGAATCACGCCCTGCGGTACCGGCAACGGCGTCAGCGGTGCCATCTCGGCGCTTCCTCCGACGATTGGCGGGCGTGGGCTCATCTGCGCCACCGGTGTCACCTCGCTCGGCGCTGGCAGCTCAAGCCTCGTCGCAGGCTGTCCGTCACGGGCGATGCTGACCGAGCGGCGCTCCACACCGACGAGCTTCCAATCGCCGTCAACGACCGCACCGACACGCAGCGCGCGCGGCACGCCATCCACTTCGATCAGCGCCACACCAGGGCCGTTGCGCTCCTGCGATGCCACCACGCCGAGCAGCTTGAACCGTGACTCGGCCACCGGCCGTGGCGTCTCGGCGGCAGCCGCCGAATTGCCAAGCAAACGCCCCAGATCCAGGACAGCCCCCTGCTCCATCGCGGGCCGGGCAGGCAGCTGGACCGGCCTCGCCAGCAGCTGCGTCCCCCAATAGACGGAACTGGCGGCGACAAGACCCCAGGCAACAAAACTCAAAACGCGCGCCAACATGCATTGATTATGATGCAGCGCGCCTCCGTACCCGGCCGCTTCTCATGCATTCAAACACTGTCTCTCGCCGACCCCGCGGCTTTACCCTGATCGAACTGCTGGTGGTGCTCGTCATCATCGGCATGCTGGCCGCCCTGATCGTGCCCAATGTGATGAACAGGCTGGACGACAGCCGCGTCGCAACGGCCCGCACAGACATCGCCACGCTGATGCAAGCGCTCAAGCTTTACAAGCTAGACAACCAGCATTACCCCACGGCCGAGCAAGGTCTGGATGCCCTGATTCACAAGCCCGCCGAAGCCGGCCCCAACTGGCGGCCCTATATCGAGAAGCTCCCCAACGACCCCTGGGGCACGCCCTACCAGTATGCGAATCCGGGCATCAAAGGCGAGATCGACGTCTACAGCCTGGGTGCTGACAAGAAGCCCGGGGGCGAAGGCATCGATGCGGACATCGGCAGCTGGCAGTGAGCGTGGCTTCACGCTGATCGAACTGCTGATCGTCCTCACGATCGTGGCGGCCTCAGTCGCTGCGGTCAGTCTGGCACTGCGAGATCCGCTCGACGCGCAGCTGGAACGCGAGTCCGAACGCCTGGCCGCCCTGCTCGAAATGGCACGCGCCGATGCCCGCGCTGATGGCCTGCCTGTGTCCTGGGCGCCGCTGCCTCCCGACGCGCAGGGCGATGGCTCGCAGTTTCGCTTCACCGGCTTGCCAAAAGGGGTGGTCATGCCCTCGCGCTGGCTGGGAAATCAGGTGCAGGTCCAGGTCCTGGGTGCCACGCGCGTGCAGCTGGGCCCGGAACCCTTCATCGGCGCACAGCGCATCGTGCTGAGCCTGGGCGAGCATCGTCGTGTCCTGACCACCGACGGCCTGGCACCCTTTAGCGTCGCCCCCGATTCATGAACCGCGGCTTCACCCTCATCGAGGTCCTCGTGGCCCTGGTGCTAGTGGCGGTGGCCCTGGTCGCCGGCCTCAAGGCCGCGGGCACCCTGACCAGCAATGCCGAGCGGCTCGACGCGGTGCTGGCC
Organism: Roseateles sp.; assembly: GCA_019234295.1. GTDB lineage: Bacteria > Pseudomonadota > Gammaproteobacteria > Burkholderiales > Burkholderiaceae_C > JAFALK01. The sequence goes on along the minus strand of JAFALK010000036.1, from coordinate 10,382 downwards.
GCTCAGTGGTGCGCGGAGAACCAACTCGCCGATCTGCGCCTGATGCGCCAATACCCCGGGACCGGCGAGTCCGAGTTCCGCTGCCAGCAGCTCGGCCGCGAATACCTGGGCAGGCAGATCGTGCGCGCCACGCCGAACCCGAACTTCCGTCGCGTGGATGCCGTCATCAGCGATGCCGATGGCACGCAGCGCTTGACGCTTTCGACCATCCTGGCCCGGTATTGAAATGCGCCGGCGCGGCTTCACCCTCATCGAGGTCCTCGTTGCCCTCTTCATCCTCGCCCTGATGGCCTTGATGGCCTGGCGTGGCGTCAGCGCGCTCATCACGAGCCGGGACGTGGCGCAGACCCATCTGGACGCCAGCATGACCTTGCAGACCGTGCTCCAGCAATTCGAGCAGGACGTGCAGGCCGTTCGGACCACGGCGCCGGATGCCAGCTCCACCGAGACGCTGAGCTTTGACGGCGCCAGCCTGCGCGTGATCCGCAGCCAGCCGGAGGGTGTTCAGCTCGTCGCCTGGTCGCTGCGCCAGGGGCGGCTCTACCGCTGGGCCGGTCCCATCGTGCGCAGCCAGGCCGATCTTCAGGCCTCAGTCCAGCAGAGCGCCCAGATGCCTGACAACGATGGCCGCCAGGTCCTCGTGGCCGAAGGTTTGTCGGATTGGCAGATGTATTTCTTTCGCGGCAGCAACTGGACCAACGCGCAGTCGAGCGCCGACGCGCAGACACCGACAGCCCCAGCCTCCGCAGCCTCCGCAGCCTCGACACCCACGCCGTCCGTGCCGGCCAGCAACCTGCCGACCGGCGTGCGCGTGGTGCTCAACTTCACGTCGGGCACCACGCCCCAGGGCCGTCTCACCAAGACCGTCGTGATCGGAACCGTGCCATGAAGCGGGCGCAGCGCGGCGCGGCCCTGCTCACGGCCATGATCATCGTCACCCTGGTGGCGGCCATCGCGGCGGCCATGGCCTGGCACCAGGAGCGCGCCATCGCGGTGGAAGCTGCCGAGCGAGCGCGCACCCAGTCACGCTGGATGCTGCTCGGTGCGCTGGATTGGGCACGGCTAATCCTGCGCGAAGATGCCGTCAGCAACCTGATGCGCACGAACTGGGATCACCTCGGCGAGCCCTGGGCCGTTCCCCTGGCCGAGGCGCGCCTGTCGACCTTTCTCGCGAGCCAGGGGAGCAAGGCCGAGGATGGCCCGGCCGCCTTCCTCTCCGGCCGGATCGACGACGCGCAGGCGCGCTACAACCTGCGCAACCTGATCCAGACCGGCAAGGACCGCGCCCAGCTTGAGCTGCGCACGCTCAGGCGCCTGTGCGAGCTCGCAGGCGCCCCGTCGGGCACCGCCGATCTCATCGCCAGCCGCATCAATGCCGCTTACGCCACCGAGCCCTCCGCCGATGCACCGGTGCGCATCGCATCGGCCGCGGAACTGTCCTGGCTGGGACTGCCGTCGGAGGTGGTGGGCGCGCTGCAGCCCTTCGTGACCATCCTGCCCGCGGCCACGCCGGTCAACCTCAACACAGCGCCGCGAGAGGTGATCGCCGCCCTCATCGAAGGCGTCGACCTGGCCTCCGCCGAGCGCCTCGTGCAGGCCCGCCGCCTCGCGCCGCTGGCCGCGCCGCAGGACGCGAGCAAATACCTGCCCTCCGGCATCCAGATTCCCGCAGACCGGGCCAGCGTCAACTCGCAGTTCTTCTACGTCACCGGCCGCCTGCGGCTGGACGAGCATGTGCTCGTCCAACGCTCGCTGCTTCAGCGCAAGGGCCTCACCGTGGCCACCATCGACACCGCCACCCTCCCAGGGTCCCTAGAATCCCCGAGCCCATGAGTACCTTGCTCCTCCTCCAGCCGCCGCGTGGCCGTGCGAACGCGCAGTCCTCGCCCGGCTTGGCCGATCTCGACTGGCTGCTGTGCGATGGCCGCCAGATCAGCGCCCGGGGCCGCGGCGCCCCCCTTCCCGCTGCCGCCGAGACCGTGCTGTTGCTAGCCGATGTCGATGTGGCGTGGCGCCGCGTGAGCTTGCCCAAGGCCGGTCGCCAAATGCGCCAGGCCTTGGCGGGACTGCTCGAGGACGCCTTGCTCGAGGAAACCGATCAAGTTCACTTCGCCCTGCCGGCCGCAGGACGCGATGACGGTCCGGTCTGGGTCGCCTGCTGCTCACGCCCCTGGCTCGGCGAACAGCTCGCCGCCCTCGATGCAGCCCAGGTGCTGGTGGACCGCGTGGCGCCCATGTCGTGGCCGGGTGAAGCCTCGCTGGGCCATTTCGAGAACGGCCAGATCCACTGGAGTCACGACACGGGCGTCGCCAGCCTGAGTCTGGAAGGCCAGTTGGCCCGCCAGTTGATTTCCCCCGGCATCGCCGCCGCCACGCTATGGACGGCCGCTCCATCCGACGCCGCCGCAGCCCAGGCCTGGCTGGGCACCAACGTGGCCCTGCGCCCGCGCGAGCAACGCGCCCTGGCCGCCTTGGACGGCCCTTGGAACCTGGCCCAATTCGAATTCGCACCGCGCACCCGAGGTCTGCAAGTGCTGCGCCGCCTGAACAAGGTCTGGGCCGAGCCGCAATGGCGGCCGCTGCGCTGGGGCCTCGTGGCCCTGGTCCTCGTTCAAATCCTGGGCCTGAACCTCTTGGCCTGGAAGGAAAAGCGCGAACTCGTCGAGCGCCGTGCCGCGCTGACGAACACGCTGACTCAGACCTTCCCGAAGGTACGGGCTGTGCTGGACGCCCCGCTGCAGATGCGCCGCGAGACCGAAGCGCTGCGCGTCGGCGCCGGCCAGCGTGGCGATGCAGACCTCGAGTCGCTTCTTGGCGCCGCCGCCGCGGCCTGGCCCGCCGGTCAGGGGCCTGTCGAAAGCTTCAGCTTCGAGACGGGGCAGCTGAGTCTCTCCAGCAAGGGCTGGAACCCGGCCCAGATAGAAGGCTTTGGCAAGGCTTTGCGCGCTGCCGGCTGGCATCTCGAGAGCCGCGACACCCGCATGACGATCAGCCGAGGGGAGCGCCGACCATGAACGAGTTGTTTGCCCCCTTGCGCCAGCGCCTGGACGCGCTCGAAGCCCGCGAGCGCCGCGCCTTGCTCATGCTGGCCTGGGCCGTGGGCCTGGGCCTTCTATTCCTCGTGGCCCTGCGTCCGGCTTGGCAGACGGTGCGTGCAGCGCCGCTCGAGCGCGAGCGTCTGGAGCAGAGTCAGCTTGAGATGCAGGCCCAGGCGGCCGAGGCCGCCAGCCTGCGCGCCGTGCCAGCGGTGCCGGCCGAGCAGGCGCGTCAGGCCCTCGCGGCCGCGTGCGCCCGGCTCGGCCCGACCGCCCAGCTCGTGGTCAGCGGCAGCCGCGCCCAGCTCGGCCTGCACGGCCTGCGCTCCGAGGACTTGAGCGCCTTGCTCGCCGAGGCCCGGAGCGCTGCCCGCGCACGCGCCGTCGAGGCTCAGCTCCAACGCGGCCCCGACGGTTTTTCCGGCACGCTGACCCTGGTCTTGCCCGGAGACACGCCGTGAAGCCCGTGCACTGGGCCGGAGCCGGCGCGCTGTGCGGCGCGCTGGTGGGCTTGATCTGCAGCGCGCCGGCCAGCCTGGCGGCCCAAGCCCTGGCCTCGGCCACGAGCGGGCATCTGCAGCTGTCGGATGCGCGCGGCACCATCTGGTCAGGCAGTGCGCTGCTGGTCTTCACCGGTGGCGAGGGCAGCAAGGACGCCATGGCCTTGCCCAGCCGGCTGCACTGGCAGACGGGCTGGAGCGGCCGCTCCTTCAGCCTCAGTGCACGCCAGGATTGCTGCATCAACGACGTGCTCGAGCTGCGAATCACGCCGGGATGGGGCCGTGTGGATCTCGCCGTGAAGGACCGCACCCCGGCCGACGACTGGCTGCTGCGCTGGCCCGCCAGCCTCCTGGCCGGCCTGGGCACGCCCTGGAACACGCTGGAACTGCACGGCCATGTGCGCGTGCGCACGCAAGGCCTGGCGCTGCAGTGGGATCGCCAGGGCTGGCGCCAGCAAGGCCTGGCCCAGGCCGATCTGCTCGAGGTGAGCTCGCGCGTGTCCACGCTCGCACCACTTGGCAGCTACCGCTTCAGCATCCTGGCGGCGGCCGATGGCAACACCCTGCAGTTGCAGACCCTCTCGGGCGCCCTGCACCTGGAAGGCAGCGGCCGGCTGAGCGCCGCCGGCTCCAGCTTCCGAGGCTTTGCAAGCGCCGAACCCGGGCGCGAGGCCGCCCTAGACAACCTGCTGAACATCATCGGGCTGCGCCAAGGCGCACGCTCGGTCATATCCCTGGGATGAGACAAGTATGAACAAGAGCCCCCTTCTTCTGGCCGCGCTGATCGCGCTGGGCGCTCAGGCCGCCGAGCCCAGGACGACGCACAGCGCGCCGGTCACTCTGAACTTCGTCAACGCCGACATTGAGGCCGTCTCGCGTGCCATCGGCGTGATGCTGAACAAGCAGGTCGTCATCGACCCGCGCGTGAAAGGTCAGATCACCGTCACGAGCGAGAAGCCCCTGCCCGTGCGCGAGGCCTACCTGAGCTACCTGGCCGCACTGCGGGCCCAGGGCTTCGCGGTGGTGGAAAACGCCGGCCTGCTCAAGATCGTGCCCGAAGCCGAGGCGCGCTTGCAGACGAACACCGTGGTCGAAGAGCAAACCCCGCTGCGCGGCGACCAGATCATCACCCAGGTGTTCCGGATCGAGCACGACAACGCCAACAACTTCGTCGCCCTGCTGCGCCCGTTGATCACGCCCAACAACATGATCAACGCCAACCCGAGCAACAACACGCTGGTCATCACCGACTACGCGGAAAACCTGCAGCGCATCGCCAAGATCATCGCCGCCGTGGACGTGCCGGGCGCCACAGGCATCGAGGTCGTCCAGCTCAAGCATTCGGTGGCCTCCGACCTGGGGCCCATCGTGCTCAAGCTCAGCGACGCAGGCGCGGCCGTGGCGGGCGCCCCCGCCACCACGGGCTCGGTCAGTGTGCTGGCGGACCCACGCGGTAACGCGCTGATCCTGCGCGCAGCCAGCCAAGCCAAGCTGCTGGCCCTCAAAGCCATTGTCGAGAAGCTCGACCAGCCCGCGAGCAGCGAGAGCAACGTCCACGTGGTCTACCTGAAGAACGCGGACGCCGCCAAGCTGGCCACGGTCCTGCGCGCCGCATTTGCGCCCAACGCCAGCAACAACGCGAGCAGCGGCAACAGCAACAACTCGCTGATCACGCAATCCGCCAACACCGCGACCACGACGAACTCTGTTGGCGGCACCACAGCTTCCGTGCAGAGCACCGCGCCCGTGGCCGCCTCCCAGCAGCCCAGCACCGGCGGCTTCATCCAGGCCGATCCCTCCACCAACTCGCTCATCATCACGGCAGCCGAGCCGCTGTACCGGCAGATCCGCAGCGCCATCGACCGCCTCGACGGCCGTCGCGCCCAGATCTACGTGGAGTCCATGATCGTCAAGGTGGACGTCTCCAAAGCCGGCCAGTTCGGCGTCCAGTGGCAAAACCTGTTCGGGGACAAGAACAGCACCGTGGCAACCGGCGTCGGCACCAACTTCGGCACCGGCAGCGCCAACATCATCAACGGCACGGTGGCCACCGTCGGCGGCGCCACCGCCGTGGGCACCACCCTGGCCAGCTCGCCCGCGCCGACCGGCTTGAACATTGCGGTGCTCAAGAAGATCAGCGGCAAGTTCACGCTGGGAGCGCTGGCCAACGCGCTGGAAGGCCAGACCGGCGCCAACGTGCTGTCCACGCCCAATCTCGTGGCCCTGGACAACGAGGAGGCCAAGATCGTGATCGGCCAAAACGTACCCTTCGTGACCGGCAGCTTCACCAACACTGGAGCCACGGGCTCCACGGTCAACCCCTTCCAGACCGTGGACCGAAAGGACGTGGGCCTGACCCTGCGCATCCGCAGCCAGATCGGCGAGGGCAATACTGTGCGCATGACGGTCTACGAGGAGAACTCCTCCGTGGTCGCCTCCACCGCCGGCAGCACCAACGGCCCGACCACCGACAAGAGCGCGGTCGAGACCACGGTCTCCGTGGACGACGGCTCCATCCTCGTGCTGGGCGGCCTGATGAAGGACGAGTACACCGACGGCGTGGACGCCGTGCCTGGCCTGGCCTCGATTCCGCTGATCGGCAACCTCTTCAAGAACCAGACTCGCTCGCGCGTGAAGACCAATCTTATGGTCTTCCTGCGTCCCATCGTGCTGCGCGATCAGGAGAATGCAGACCAGATCTCGCTGGATCGCTACGACTCCATTCGTGCCCTGCAGCAGAACACGCAGCCCGAATCCTCGCTCGTGCTACCCGACACTGGCGCGCCCGTCATGCCGCCGGCGAAGAAGCAGCAGCCATGAAACATCCACTGCCCTACGCGTTCGCCAAGACGCACGCGGTGCTGCTGGAAGACGACGGCCAGCAACTGGTGCTCTGGGCTGCGCCCGAGGTCGAGCTGTCGACCCTCGGCGAGGTACGGCGCGTCTTCGCGCTCGACCGCATGGAAGCCGCTCCGGCGCAAGAGCTGATGCGCCGCATCCACGAGGCTTACGCGGGCCGCGAGTCCAGCGCCGCCACAGTGGTCGGCGAGGTCGAGAGCACGGTCGATCTTTCACGCATGATGCAGGACCTTCCCGCTGTGGAAGACCTGCTCGAAGCGGCCGACGATGCACCCATCATCCGCATGCTCAACGCCTTGCTCACCCAGGCCGCGAAGGACGGCGCCAGCGACATCCACATCGAGCCCTACGAGCGCGCCAGCGCCGTGCGCTTCCGTGTGGACGGCGCGCTGCGCGACGTGGTGCAGCCCAACCGCGCCCTGCATGCGGCCCTGATCTCGCGACTGAAGATCATGGCCGAGCTCGACATCGCCGAGAAGCGCCTGCCGCAGGACGGCCGCATCTCGCTGAAGATCGGCGGCCGCGCGATCGACGTGCGCGTCTCGACGCTGCCCTCGGCGCACGGCGAGCGCGCCGTGCTGCGCCTGCTCGACAAGACCGAGTCGCGCTTCACGCTCGAGAACCTCGGCATGGACGGCGCCGTGCTCGCCGGCTTCCGCCGCCTGATCCAGCACCCGCACGGCATCGTGCTCGTGACCGGACCGACCGGCTCGGGCAAGACGACGAGCCTGTACGCGTCGCTGCAGACCCTGGACACCTCGACGACCAACGTGCTGACGGTCGAGGACCCGATCGAGTACGAACTGCCCGGCATCGGCCAGACCCAGGTCAACGGCAAGATCGAGCTGAGCTTCGCGAAGGCGCTGCGCGCGATCCTGCGCCAGGACCCCGACGTGATCATGATCGGCGAGATCCGCGACTACGAGACCGCGCAGATCGCGATCCAGGCCTCGCTGACCGGCCACCTCGTGCTCGCGACCCTGCACACCAACGACGCGCCGAGCGCCGTCACGCGCCTCGTCGACATGGGCGTCGAGCCCTTCCTGCTGAGCTCGAGCCTGCTCGGCGTGCTGGCCCAGCGCCTCGTGCGCAAGCTGTGCCCCGCGTGCAAGCGCGAGGACGGACGGGAGAACTGGCACCCCGTGGGCTGCGAGGCCTGCGGCCATACCGGCTACCGCGGCCGCACCGGCGTCTACGAGCTGATGACGGCCGACGACGCGGTGCGCGACCTGATCCACCGCCGGGCCGCCGAGAGCGAGCTGCGCCAGGCCGCGGCCCAGGCCGGCCTGCGCACGATGCGCGAGGACGGCGAACGCCTGATCGCGGCCGGCCTGACCTCGCGCGAGGAAGTGCTGCGCGTGACGCGCGAATAGCCCAACGCAGACAGCAGCGCCGATGCCCGCCTTCAAGTACGACGCCCTGACCGACGCCGGCCGCAACGCGAGCGGCCTCGTCGAAGCCGACAACCCGCGTGCCGCACGCGCCCAACTGCGCGCCCAGGGCCTCGTGCCGCTGACGGTCGCGCCGGTCGCGCAGACCGAGGCGCAGCAGGGCCGCTTCGCGCGCCGCGTGTTCTCGGCGACGACGCTCGCGGTCTGGACACGCCAGCTCGCCGGCCTCGTCGCGTCGGGCCTGCCGCTCGAGCGCGCGCTCGCGGCGCTCGCGGCCGAGTCCGAGGCGCCGCGCCAGCGCGAGCTGCTCGCCCAGCTCAAGGCCGAGGTCAACGCGGGCGCGCCGTTCGCGCAGGCGCTCGCGGCCGCGCCGCGCGAGTTCGACCCGGTCTACCGAGGCGTCGTCGCCGCGGGCGAGCAGAGCGGCGCGCTCGGCGACGTGCTCGAGCGCCTCGCTGACGACCTCGAGCAGCGCCAGGAGCTGCGCGCCAAGCTGGTCGGCGCGATCGCCTACCCGATCATCGTCTCGATCATCTCGGTGTTCATCATCGTGTTCCTGATGAGCTACGTCGTGCCGCAGATCGCCGGCGTGTTCACGAGTTCCAAGCGCGCGCTGCCGCTGCTGACCGTCGTCATGCTGGCCCTGAGCGACTTCATCCGCCATTGGGGCTGGCTCGCGCTGCTGGGCCTCGCCGGCGCGGGCGCGGCGCTGCGCCTCGCGCTGCGCCGCGCGGCGTTCCGGCGCCGCTTCGACGCGGCCTGGCTGCGCCTGCCGCTGGTCGGCCGGCTCGCGCGCGGCTACAACGCGGCGCGCTTCGCCGCGACGCTCGCGATGCTCGCGGGCGCCGGCGTACCCATCCTCAAGGCCCTGCAGGCCGCGGCCGAGACCCTGTCGAACGCGGCGATGCGCGCCGACGCGCTCGACGCGCTCGCCCAGGTCCGCGAGGGCGCGCCGCTCGGCGCCGCGCTCGCCGCCAAGCCGCGCTTCCCGGGCCTGCTCGCGATGTTCGCGCGCCTCGGCGAGCAGACCGGCGGCCTCGCCGAGATGCTCGAGCGCGCGGCGCGCCAGCTCGGCAACGAGGTCCAGCGCCGCGCGATGACGCTCGCGACGCTGCTCGAACCGCTGCTGATCGTCGGCATGGGCGCGATCGTGCTGCTGATCGTGCTGTCGGTGATGCTCCCGATCCTCCAACTGAATACCTTCGTGAAATGATGGACCCCCGGCCCAGGAGTACCTGGCCCGCCCCCCGAGGGGGCGTGCCGCCTACCGGGCGCGACCCGGCCCGCGGCCCCGCAGTCGTCCTTGGGGCGGCCCGGCGGACGACTTAAAACCGCGCGCCCCACCATGCCAGCGTCTTTGGAAGGCCAGCTCGTCGTCGCGATCTCGTCGCGCGCGCTGTTCGACTTCGAGGCCGAGAACGAACTGTTCGAGGCCGCCGACGACCGCGCCTACATGGCCCTGCAGCAGCAGCGCCTCGACGTGCCCGCGCGGCCGGGCGTCGCGTTCTCGCTGGTCGAGAAGCTGCTGCGCTTCAACGCGACGGGCGAGGCGCCGCGCGTCGAGGTCGTCGTGCTGTCGCGCAACGACCCGATCTCGGGCATGCGCGTGTTCCGCTCGGCCCACCACTACGGCCTCGCGATCCAGCGCGGCGTGTTCACGCGCGGCGCGAGTCCCTGGCGCTACCTGCGCCCGCTCCAGGCCCAGCTGTTCCTGTCGGCGAACGAGGCCGACGTGCGCCAGGCGCTCGACGCCGGCGTCGCGGCCGCGCGCGTGCTGCCCGCGTCGGCGCAGGCCTCGCGCGCGCACCCCGAGGAGCTGCGCATCGCGTTCGACGGCGACGCCGTGCTGTTCTCCGACGAGGCCGAGCGCGTGTTCCAGGCCGAGGGCCTGTCGGCCTTCCAGGCCCACGAACGCGCGCGCGCCGCGACGCCGCTCGCGCCCGGGCCGTTCAAGCCCGTCCTCGAGGCGCTGCAGCGCCTGCAGCAGGCCGGCGACACCGCCATGCGCGTGCGCACGGCGCTCGTGACCGCGCGCAGCAGCCCGGCCCACGAACGCGCGATCCGCACGCTGATGGACTGGCGCATCGAGGTCGACGAGGCGCTGTTCCTCGGCGGCCTCGCGAAGGGCGAGTTCCTGCGCGAGTTCGAGCCCGATTTCTTCTTCGACGACCAGCTCGGCCATATCGCGAGCGCGAGCCGCCATGTGCCGGCCGGCCATGTCGCGAGCGGCATCGCGAACCCGCCGCGCGCGGATTCGTAAAGATTCCTGACTGACGAATCGCACGGGGGTAGCGGCACGTTGCCGACGCACAATCGCGCGTCCGCATCAGCGCCAACCCAGAACTTCCACCATGCGCCTCGCCCGCCGCCTCACCCGCATCACCCAACTCGCGCTCGCCGCGACGCTCGCCTGCGCCGGCGTCGCGGGCCAGGCGGCCGACGGCGTCGTCGGCTACTACCGCATGCCGGCCGTGCACGGCGACGAGCTGGTCTTTGTGGCCGAAGGCGACCTCTGGAGCGTCGGCGTCGCTGGCGGCCAGGCCCGCCAGCTGACGGCCCACGCGGGCCTCGAGACAAGCCCGGCGATCTCGCCCGAC
>JAFALK010000086.1 GCA_019234295.1 Roseateles sp. | reverse complement strand
CAGCCGCGCCTCGAAGTACTGGTTGCCGCTGAAGAACTGGAAGTACACGTCCTGGGCCCAGCGCTCCACCACCGACTCGTCGCTCTCGCCATAGGCGTGTTTCAAGTACAGCAGCGCCACCATCAGCCGGATCGGCAGTCGCGGGCGGCCGCGCTGGCTCACGCCGGCACCGGCAATCGCGAGCGTCGGGCCGAACAGGTCGGCGTCTTCGACCACGCGGCCGGCGCGGTCCTTGTGAGAGAACAGCGGCGCAAGCGACGCCTCGATCTGCCCCCACGGAATTCGCGTGGCAAGCACCGCCAGCGCGTGGCGCATGTCGATCATCGTCTCCAGACGCGCGCGGAAGAAGTCGTCGGTGGCCATCAGCGGTGGTCTCCAAACTCCCAAGAACTGCGCGTCATTGCAATTCAAACTGAGAGTTCTGGCTATCCGAAATCACCCGCAAAGCCAGTGTTCATGCGGGTTCGATGGGTTTTGCAGGCCCGACTATCGCGAGTCCGGATGCCCAGCTGACCTACACCGCCAAGGTCTTGCGCGAGGGCACGCGCCAGGTCTCCAACCGCTACGTCCTCGATCCTTTGGCGGGGAGATGGCGCGAGCTGGCAGTGGCCCACGGAATTCTCGCCATCGCCTGGATTCCCCTGCGCCGCACGGGAGAGGTCTATGGCGCGCTCATGCTCTGCGCGGAGGCAGAGGACTTCTTCGATGCCGAACTGCTCAGCGTGCTCGACGAGCTGGGTGGTGACATCTCGTTCGCGCTCGACAACATCGACCGCGCCGCCGAGCGTCAGGCCGCGCTGCGCGAGATCGAGGCCGGGCGTGACCGCTTCCAGCGGCTCTTCCAGGCTGCGCCGGTGGCCTCAGCGATCCTGGCTCTGGCGGACCGGCGCATCGTCGACGTCAACGAATCGACCTGTCGCCGCTACGGAATGTCGCGCGAAGCCATCATCGGCACAATCCCGGCCGCGCACGCGCACGGTATCGTGCCAGAGGACCGCGAACTCTTCTATCGGACGCTGCAAGAGGAGGGGCGGGTGCGCAACCTCGTGGTGCGCGTGCGCGACTCGCAGGGGGCTGTGCATCCCGAGGTCATGAATGCCGAGCCCATCAGTTATCTCGGCCAGGCCTGCTGCCTGGTCACGAGTCTGGATCTCGGCGACTTGCAAGTCACGACCGCCACGCGCAAGGCGCTGGCCGAGGCGCAGGCCTCAAATCGCGCGAAGAACGAATTCCTTTCGCGCATCAGCCATGAGCTGCGAACACCCTTGCACGCAATTCTGGGGTTTGCTGCAGTGCTCAAGCGTGATGCCGCCACACGAATGGGGAGCGATGGGATCGCGCAGGTCCACCACATCGAGCAGGCGGGCAAACATCTGCTGGCGCTCGTGAACGATGTGCTCGATCTCTCGCGCATCGAGGCGGGGCAGCTCAATCTGAGATGCATGCCCACCGAACTCGAGCCGCTCCTCAAGGAATCGATCGATCTGACGCGTCCGCTCGCCGCCGGAGCCGGCGTGCGCGTGCACCTCGATGCTGCGGCGTTTCCCTCGGTGAACGCCATGCAGGCGGTGATGACGGATCGCACCCGGCTCGGCCAGGTCTTGATCAACTTGCTCTCGAACGCCATCAAGTACAACCGGCCCGGCGGTGACGTCTGGATCCGTCCAGCCCGCCGCGACAACAAGCTCTGGCATCTCGACGTGGTGGACAACGGCATCGGCATGAGCAAGGAGCAGCAGTCGCGCCTGTTCGAGCCATTCAACCGCCTGGGCCGCGAGAAGGGGGATATCGAGGGCACGGGAATCGGCCTGAGCCTAGCGCGCCAACTTGTGGCGCTGATGGGCGGCGAGATGACCATCGATAGCGAGCCGAGTCTCGGAACAACCGTCCGGCTCACGCTGCCGGCTTGCGATCTGCCGCTCGATGCGCACGAGATCGGCGAGCCTGCACGCTCGTCTTCAATGCTCATTGAGGGTGCACCCGAGCCACTGGACGCCAGCCTTCTCTGCATCGAAGACAACCCGGTCAACGCGCTGCTTGTCACGGAATTGCTGCGGCCTTGGCCCGGCCTGAGGATCGTTGTGGCCCCCAATGCGTCGAAGGCGCTGCAGCAGTTCGAGGATCTGCGGCCCACACTCGTGCTGCTGGACATGCAGTTGCCTGACCTCGACGGGATCGAAGTGCTTCGCCGGCTTCGCGCCCGTGGCGATCCGATGGTCATGCCGCCCATCATCGTGCTCTCCGCCAGCGCCATGCCCGAAGACGTGGCGGCGGCGCGAGCCGCGGGCGCCACGGATTACTGGACCAAGCCGCTCGACTTCGAACGCTTCCCGAAGGACGTGCTGCAACACGTTCGGAAGGCCACCGTGCGCTCCTAGTGAAGTTTGCCGAATTGTTCGAGACATCAATCTTTTGGTTTCGCCACCAGGTATTGCTCGAGCTCCTTCTCAAGCACATGATTCGACCGCATATCCCGGATTTCAGTATTGATTGAATTCCGCAACGCCTCCCCGTTCTTCATCTTCCGACTGATGGCGAAATGCAAGCCCAGCATGTCGTCCTGCGGCATTTTGCTTTTTGAAAGGTGCAGTTGTTCATAGAGCTGGCGAAGCTGACTATTTTGATGGAGCAAGATATCCAACGCAGCGGCGTTTTCAATGGCGATCTCGCAACGTCTGGCGTTGATTTTCCTAAAGAGGCTGAAGTAATCGGTGGGTCCGATGTCAATCTGATCTGAGTCAATGCCGTATGCATCGTAGCGAGAGCCCAGTAGTCCGCAGATCCGGAATTTTCTCAATTCATGCAAGTCTTTGATTTTCAAGCCATCTGGGTAAAATGATTTTGAAAAAACATACACACTGCGCACATCGATATAGATTTCGGAAATCCAATACGGTGCAGGATCTACCTGGGCCGTTCCCACATTGATGGCGATGTCAATATTTCCTTGCGCAACATCTTGCAGGCATCTTGCCCAAGGAAGTCGGCGCAATAGCGGTGGATTGAGATGTAGGCGGTGAAACACAGCCTGCAAGGCATCGACGCCGAGGCCGCGATTCACGGTGCCGCGCTCGTTCGTTTCAGTATATAAATAAGGTGGTGAATCGCTAGCCGCTGCACAGGCCGTAAGGGGGAGGCCTTCGCTCGCTTCGCATCGTGGCACGATGGCCAGCAACAGAGCAATGCATGTCACAAAATATCGCAATTTGCGAAAACGCTCCATGGATCCAACGCCTTTCCATGATGCCTGTTGCATAAGATCAGAAATCAGGTGAATTCAATCTAGCAAGGACATGTCCCGATGATCGACGCTATTCATTGAGCGAGGACTCTGACCGACGAAACAACATTCTCCGAATCAACGTAACCGATGGCGTTCGCGTTGTCGCGGACGAATTTGATGACATCTTCATCCTTTGCCAGCTTTTTCAATGGCTTTGCCTGCCCAGTGAACAGCAATCTTGCCCAGTAGGCATTCAGTGATTCAGGTGTCATCTGCAGAAATCTCTCCGAAAATTCCTTCTGAGAAGCCAGACTTTCGACCGGAAACGCCACTGCCCCGCTGGGGAATGTTTCAACTCGCTCAAGAAAGAGCTGCTTGATTGTGGCAGGACTCAACGACTCGTGATTTTTCAGATTGACAATCACGACAGGTTCGGCCTCACATGGCGTCACTGAAAGCGAAGCCATGCCTGCCAGAGCGCATATCAACGTCAAGGTCGTCTGAGTAAGCGTTGAGCGGCTTCCCATGCTGACGCCCTAAAATGTGAAATCGTAAGAGACTGCAATTTCCTTTGCTGGCCCAGAGATTGCGCCAACTCCATTGGGTAACTCTGGCCGTTCGACTTCGAATTGAAATTTGACGTCGCTATGCGGGGTGATATCGTATCGCAGTGAAAATGAATTGTTTCTGCGATCGTTGCCGGACCCCGGTCCTTCGTCTCTGAAGCTGCTGACGGAGTACATGCTCGTCAACTTATGCCAGCGATAGCCTCCGGAGAAAGAGATGGAAATGTAATTGTTATCTGGAGGCGAAGTGTTTATCGCGTCTCGTTTGAAATAACTGTATTCGTGAATGAATATCCAGTTTCCCGAGTCGGCGAGAATGGCATAGCCAAAGATCTCACGCTTTCGAGGCGGCGTTGTCGGTACGGGCGCCCCGGTCACGAAGCTGATCTTTTGATCGTCAAACTGCGTGTAAACAAGGCGCGCGGTGAGCCATTGATAGTTGACTTCCGCGTGCGCGCCGATAATATTCGTCCAATTTGCATCGATCCGATTTTTCGGTGCGAATGGTGATGTTTGATTGAATTGATTGAGTGTGAATATTTTGCCCAGGGCGTAATCCCTGCTATGCTCGGCGCCCGTAAATATCGATGCATTCAGTGATAATTCGTCAAATGCATTGTGATATGTGATATTTGCGCCGTTGTAGTTGACTATGTCCCAGCCATAAACTTCTTCGCTGGGTCGGATCCACACATAGGCGTTGCCGATGTCCTGTACATCGGAGTAGTAATCGATTGGAAGGCGTTTGCGACCGACCTGTATCGTCCAGTTCGGGTCAAGCTTATAGGTGCCATACAACCATTCGACCCCGACCTTGTGCTTCACCATGGGGGCCGTTCGACCAACCAGCTGCAGCGTTCCCGAAAGCGTGCTCGTGAAATCGGTGTCGATCTGCACTCCCATCTTGGTTTCCGGGTTCGCATTCCAGGAGCCCGTGTATTCGGCGCCGTGAGCCCAGTCCACGATGAGACACGGACAATTCTGTCCGTCCAGCCGATTGGTCCACGACGGCATGCCGCCGCTGATTACGCGGCCGGCACCCACCGTGCCGAAGCCACTGACGTTTGTTCGATCCCACGGACCGTCGCCGTCGTACGCGAATGCCTGCGACAGCGCGACGACGCTCCAGATCGCGACACCCAACTGCTGAAAGCGCTTCAATGGCATTGAACCTCTCCGCTGAGGCGAGCCGATGGACAAGAGACGACCGCAGGGGCGTTCGGAAAGATGTTCATGATGAACGCTCCTGCGCATTTCGGATTGAATGCCGCCGAGCGATGATAGATGGTGAACAACAGGTGTGATCAGACTAGACTCGCGGACCTTTTCGGATTGATCGTGCAGACCGCCTTTCACCTTGCCTACAACGTCCGTAACCTGGACGAAGCGCGCGCCTTCTATCGTGGATTACTGGGATGCAGCGAAGGTCGCAGCACGGAAACCTGGGTTGACTTCGATTTCTTTGGGCATCAGATCTCGCTGCACCTTGGCGAGCCGTTCCGGGTTGCCAATACCGGGCATGTAGGTGAGCACCTCGTGCCGATGCCGCATCTGGGTCTTGTGATGGACATGGTCGACTGGCAACGCTTGGCTGACCGGCTCGTTGCAAGCGGCCTGAGCTTCGTGATCGCGCCGAGCCTGCGCTTCGTAGGCGAACCGGGCGAACAGGCCACGATGTTCTTTCTCGATCCGAGTGGCAATCCGATCGAGATCAAGGGCTTCGCCGACTTTGGCAAGCTGTATTCGAAATGAAGCCCGTGCTGCCTTTCGTGGCAGATCCCGGCTACGCATTCGAAACGGAATGGATTGCGGCGCTTCAGGCTGCCATGCCGGATGAAACTGTCGTGCCCGTAGCGCAGCTCGATGCCGCCGCGCGCGAGACATGCACTGTGGCCGTCGTCGCGAATCCGCGGACCGAGGACCTGCGCCTCCTGCCACGGCTGCAATGGGTGCATAGCGTCTGGGCGGGCGTCGAGCGACTGGTCTCTGAACTCGGCGATACGGGCCTGCAGATCGTGCGCCTTGTCGATCCTCAGCTGGCGCGGACGATGGCCGAGGCCGTGCTCGCCTGGACGCTCTACCTGCATCGCGACATGCCGCGCTACGCGCGTCAGCAAAACGAGCGTTTGTGGCGACCTCATGACTACTTGACGCCGCAGAACCGGGTCGTTGGCCTGCTCGGCCTTGGGGCGCTCGGCGAGGCGGCGGCCCAGCGTCTTCGCGAATCCGGCTTCAAGCTGCGGGGATGGAGCCGGACGCCGCGCACGATCGAGGGTGTCCAATGCCATGCAGGGGAGGGCGGGCTGGTGGAGATGCTGTCCCACACAGACATTCTCGTTTGCTTGTTGCCGCTGACGCCCCTGACCCGCGGCCTGCTGAACGATATGACCCTCGGCCTGCTGCGGCGCGAAGCCTCGCTGATCAACTTCGCGCGCGGAGCGATCGTGGACGACGAGGCCTTGCGGCGGGCCCTGGACCGCGGCACGCTGCGCCACGCGGTGCTCGACGTGTTCGCCACCGAGCCCTTGCCGATCGACAGCTGGCATTGGGCGCATCCGGCGGTGACGGTGCTTCCGCACATCTCCGCGCCGACAGATCGCAATACTGCATCCGGTATCGTCGCCGCAAACATCGCAGCCTATCGTCGCTGTGGAGTCGTTCCTCCGTGCGTGGATCGGGGTCGAGGATATTGATCGAGCGGCGCTAGCCCCTTGGCATCTTTCGATACCAGTCTTGATGGCGGGGCGCATTTTGGCAACGGGCGTACGCGAGAAGTCCAGCGCACAAGACCACGCCGCCGCCAGCACGTTGTCAACGCCGCCGTGCCGAGCCGAGACGAGCCCCGTCGGCCCGTGATTGAGCAGGCGGTAGACGACGGACGATGGCGAGATCTTCGCAAACAAATGCCTTGCGGTGATAGACCCGTCGCCACGCGACGCCATTGCTCATCAGGCTGCCCATGGCAACGGTCAAGATCAAATGATGCTGCGCCTTCATTGCCAGCCGATAGTCGAACTCTCAGATCGATCCAAAACCGACAACCGATGTCTATGGGGCGCATGCGGAGTGCCAAGTCGGCGCCCGAGTCACCTCGTTGATCCAGCCTGGGATTGCACGGGCGGACGATTCATCGAGCCGAAGCTGCAAAAGACACAGGAGTCGCCTGGCTTGGGGCGCAGCAGCTTATGGCACGCGCTGCACTCGTGGGAAGACAGACAGGCGTCGGCTGGCATCTCCAGGTTCTCGACATGCCCGCGCTCGGAACATCCTGAGGTCGAATCGTGTCAGGCTGCTTCGGCACCAGGATGTACGCTCCTTCAACTAGAGCATGCCTTGAAGCATGATCCCGAGGCCCACGATGCTTGCGGTCCAGACGGCCGTGCGCACGAAGGCGATGCCGGCAAAGTAGACAGGGATATAGATGATCCGCGCCCAGAGAAACAGATTGGCGCCGAAGATCACGCGCTCGTTGACGGCGCCCGCCGCCTGGGCGACCAGGGCCAGCGCAGCGAACAGCACGAAGTTTTCGAGCGTGTTGCGCGCGGCGCGCTCTGCTCGACCGGCAAAGGCAGTGGGCTCTGGCAAGTTATCCCGATTGCCGAAAGCCAGGAGCAGCCCGCGTGAGGTCCAGCCCTTGACTCGGATGACGCTGGCGATCAGCAACACGAGCCACGTGAGGCTGGCCATGCACACAACCGAAATGAGTAAACGATTCATGGAGGGCTCCTTCTTGGTGTCAAGCGGTGCAGCTCGGAATCGTCGCAGACGGGATGCTCTGAAGAATCCTCGTTTCCACGAGGTTGCACCCGTCATCGGTAGGCCTTGATCGTGAACGTCTAATGCGATGCCAACTGGCCGGCACTCACCACGAGGTAGCCCCGGGTCTGCCCGGACATGGGGTCCTTGGTCGCAATAGCGTCCCACAGTTTTGTCAGTGGAACCCATGTATAGGGGTACTTGTAGGCCGCTACGTCCAGGATCAGGACCACATCCCTTTCGCTGTTGTAAGCGGCAAGGGGTGAGATGTGCCCGGTGCCCTCCTGGCCCAGACGACGGCGGTCGTAGTTCACCAGCACAAAGGCCTTGGGCTCGGCAAGCGTCGTACGAACAAGACCCCGGAAGGCCTCGAGGCTGGATTGGCTGACATGCCGGGTCTCTACGCGCAGCCCGTGTGCCTGTATCAGCTGCGCGAGCTGGTCCAGAGTGAGCCCCACAAACGTGACGGCGAGTTCCGAGCGCACTGCCGCGGCCTCGGGCGAGAAGAGTGTGAGCTGGGTCAGGCGAGGCTGCGGATGAAGAATCGCGTTGATCACGGCCACTCCGCTCGCGACGCCGCAGAAAGTGGGTCGCTCCTGGACGACAAACTCGGGGACCAATTGTTCGTAGTCGGTCTTCGCGATCGCGTTCGCGAGCAGCGCTCGACCGGAAGCCGAGCTGGCGTCGACTAGATCTGCCGGCAGCGCGAGGCGATGTACCGCAGGCGCGGAAAACATGTACCACGTTGCCCCTGCCGCCCCCATGGCAAGTGAGCCCGCGAGAACAAGCCCCGCAATTTTGGCGAATGCCGGGAAGCGACGCATGACAGCGATTCTGCCGTCATCTCCACGCTGCCGCAGCAAACGGCTTGGCCGCATCAGCAGGGTTGATGAGTCGGCGGTGCACCGAGATGCACGGCAAATCCGCGTCGTTTCCAGCCTTCTCCTGGACTGCTTGCCGGCAAGATGCTCGCCATCACAGTCACCAGTGAGTGCACGCGATGGTGTCCGGCGTCAACGGATCGCTCCTTAGCTACCTCAATGCTTCGAACCCCGACGGATCGGGATCGGCAGCGGGCAACCTGGGCACCAAGGCCGGCACAGGCACCAACAAGCAGGTAATCTCGCACACGGCGCTGGATCGGGTAGCGGGCTCCTTCAAGATGGCACACCAGGCCAGGACGCTCGAGGCCGGCCAGGCTACCCTGGCCAAGGACCTGCGCTCGGCGATGAGCAAGGCCGGCGTCAAGCTCGAGGGCAACGTGGACTTCTCGCTGGGTAGCGACGGCACGGTGAAGATCAAGGGCTCCGACGCCGATCAGGCGGCGGTGAAGTCGTTCCTGAAGGCTGACACCAGCGAGCCTAGTTTCGTGCACCGCATCGCCTCGCAGGCGAAGCAGGCGATGGATCTGTCTTCATCGATCCAGCGGGGGGCTGCCATGTCGCAGGCGGCCCAGTACCGCAACAGCGCCGCCGGCGTGATGTCGGCCTATACCTCGCTGATGCACAACGCGGGCGCCACGACGGTCGTGTTCTCGGTGTCCGCCGATTCCAGCTCGCTGAGCTATCCAGGCTCGCTGTCGACGCAGGCCTGAGCCTGGTCGTCCGCCCATCCTCCCAAACCCACGCCCCCCAGGCCCCCCAGGCCCGGCGCGAAGTCGGACGCCGGAAATCTTTTTTCGGCGCCATTTAAGTTTCCCGCCGGCCGGGCCGCCCAGTAGTTGCAGGGGCGATGGAGATCACCCCACCGTCAAATAGATCACCTAGGAGTGAATACCATGTTGAGCCTGCACACCAATGCCGCAGCCCTGTCCACGCAAAGCGCGCTGAACTCCACGCAGCAGTCGCTCTCGACTTCGCAAACCCGCCTGGGTACTGGCTACCGCATCAATTCCGCCATGGACGACGCTGCCGGTCTGCAGATCGCCACCCGCCTGGGCGCCCAGGTCAGCGGCATGTCCGTGGCCATGCGCAACACGCAGAACGACACCTCGATGCTGCAAACGGGCGAAGGCGCCCTGAGCGAAGTGACCAACATCCTGACCCGCATGAAGGATCTGGCCACGCAAGCCGCTGACGCGTCCTCGACGGCCGCTGACCAGACCGCGATGCAGCAAGAATACGACGCCCTCGGTCGCGAGATGAACAACATCATGACCAACACCTCTTTCGGCGGCCAGCAGCTGCTGATGGGCGCCAAGACGGGCACGGGCGCCGCCAACACGGCGACCGCGGGTGCGGGTACCTTCGGTACGGCCGCCTTGAGCTTCCAGATCGGTGCCGGAGCTGCTGAGACGATGTCCTTCGATGCGTCCAAGAACGTAGGCTCGGTCGACTTCGACCTGCAAGGCGTGAGCGCCACCTACAAGACCCCGGCAGCTGCCACGGTGGGCACCGAACTGACGGCGGCCGGTGGCGCAACCGCGGCCATTGGCAACCTGACCACGGCCCTGAACGATGTCGGCACCCTGCGTTCCGCCTTCGGCGCCGCGGCCAACAGCCTGAGCCATGTCTACAACAACCTGCAGAGCATGAGCAACAACGTCACGGCTGCCAAGGGCCGCATCATGGACGTGGACTACGCTTCGGAATCGTCGAACATGACGACGAACCAGATGCTGATGCAATCCGGCATGGCCATGCTCAAGCAGAGCAACCAGATGTCCGGCATGGTCATGTCCCTGCTGCAGTAAGACCTCTCGCGGCGGCCCGGTGCGGCCGTCTCCTGACGACACTGCGAGCCCGGTGCCGACGCGATCGGCCCCGGGCTTTCTTCATCCCGGAGCTGCGCCATGGCGATCTTGCTGCCGCGTTTTGGGCTACCGCCGCTCGATGCGGCCCCGTCGATGCGACTGCGCGCGGCCGCGGAGCAGGCACGGCTGGAGCTCGAACTGCTGGGCGTTGCGCCCCCTGCGCTCGATGCCGAGGTGGCGCCGATGCTCACGGAAGGCAGCCCTCTCCTCGCGGCCATGCAGACGACCATGCCGCCGCCCTGGGTCCGTGCCGGCGTGGACATGCCACCGCCGCAGGCGTGGGCCGAGCAAAGCCTGGCCGCCCTGCGCCTCGGTCAGCCCTTGCCTGCGCCGCATGCCGACGGCGTCTGGGTCC
>JAFALK010000077.1 GCA_019234295.1 Roseateles sp. | reverse complement strand
GATCGCATCAAGGACGAGGTCAAGGAAGGCGAGATGAGCAAGGCCAAGGCGGCCAAGCTTCATAAGGAAGATCGCCAGATTCGCCAGGAAGAGCGTGACATGGCTGCACAAAACGGTGGCCACATCACCAAGTCCGAGCAGAAGGTGCTGAACCAGCAGGAAAACAAGGTCAGCAAAGAGATTGGGAAGTAAACACCATGCGCAAGTTCCTCATCCTCATATCGCTTCTGGCGGCCGGCATCGGCGTCGCACAAGCCCAGCCTCTGCCCGGTCGTCACCCTGGCTACCTGCATGCCCTGAGCGACCTGCGCGCGGCGCGCTGGTTCCTCTACCACCAGGCGGGTGACAGCCGCGTGTACGCGCACGAGGATCTAGGCATCCGCGAGATTGACGCCGCCATCGGCGAGATCAAGCGCGCCTCGATCGATGACGGCAAAGACCTGGATGACCATCCTGCGGTGGATGCCAAAGAGCATGGCAGCCGCCTGCTCAAGGCGATTGAGACGCTGAAGAAGGCCCGCGACGATGTCTCTGGCGAGGAAGACAATCCCGAGGTGCGTGAACTGCGACACCGCGCCCTCGAGCACGTTAACCGTGCGCTGAAAGAAGCCGAGGCTGCGCACAAAGACTGGCTCCAGGACGTCCGCTGACCGGCATGGCGAAGCAGCCTTCGTTGCGGCTTCGCCTCCATGTTCACCAATTGTGGAGGTGTCACGTGAACGAGACGGAATGTTTCCCCATGGCCTCAGCCCCTGCTGCGCATCTCCAGCCAACCGCAGTGCCGGCCTTGACTTCGTCACTGGCCGCGTTGGCTTTGGTCGCTTGTGGCGGTGGGGGTGGTGGAAGCGTTGCCGACCCGGGTACCAACTCAAGTGGCGGCGCCGGCTCGACAGGCCCCGCCCCCTTGAGTGCGGCGCAGGCCTCGCGCTTTCTCTCGCAGGCGGCCATAGGACACAGCAAGGCCGACATCACCGCCCTGGCAGCCAGCAGTATCGACACCTGGCTGAGCAACCAATTCGCGATGGCGCGTCCCCAGAAATTCTGGGACTTCCTGGTGGCCAACGGCTTCAACGCCGCGACCAACAGCAACACCACGAGCGGCATGGACCCGATGGTCTGGTCCCAGCTGATGAGCAGCACCGACGTGCTACGTCAGCGCGTTGGCCTGGCGCTGCTGGACCAATGGGTGGTCAGCGTGGACGGATTGAGCGGGAACTGGCGCGCTTTTACGATGGCCGCTTACCTGGACGTGCTCTGGGACAACGCCTTTGGCAACTATCGGGACCTGATGGAAGCAGTGTCCACGAGTGTGGGTATGGGGCTGTATCTCTCGTTTTTGGGCAGCGTGAAGGCAAACCCCGCCACCGGGTCCATTCCCGACGAGAACTACGCGCGCGAGCTGATGCAGCTGTTCACTATCGGGCTCTACCAACTGAACATGGACGGCAGCCTTGTCATGTCCGGCGGCAGCCCGGTGCCCACCTACACGCAGGCCGACGTTTCGCAGCATGCTCGCGTATGGACGGGCTACACATATGCGACCGCAGATTCCACCACGCCCGACCGGTTGCAGATGCCGATGATCGTCACGGCTTCCAAGCACGAGAGCGGCGCTAGCAGCTTCCTGGACATCAGCGTGCCTGCAGACGCCGATCCGGCGATTGCGCGCAAACTCACACTCGACGGTCTCTTCAACCATGCCAACGTGCCGCCCTTCGTGAGTCGGCAGTTGATCCAGCACCTGGTGACCAGCAATCCCTCGGCCGCGTACATTTCACGTGTGGCTCAGGTGTTTGCCAACAACGGCAGCGGCGTGCGCGGCGACATGAAGGCTGTGATCCGTGCCGTGCTGACCGATGCCGAGGCGCGCGACGACACACAGATCTCCAGCCTCACCTTCGGCAAGCTGCGCGAGCCGGTGGTGAGACTCACGCAATGGGCGCGCGCTTTCGGCGTCACATCACCCACGAACGCGTGGCCCTTCGGCAACACGGCCTCGTCGGCCAACCGGCTGGGCGAAGGCGTGGGCCACTCACCCAGCGTGTTCAACTGGTTCCGACCGGGCTATACACCGCCAGGCACGGCCATCGCCAGCAGCGGTCTGGTGGCGCCTGAATTCCAAGTGACCAGCGAGCCCTCGCTGATCGCTTACGTGAACTACATGCAGTCTGTGATTGCGAACGGCGCGGGCGAGGCGAAGGCTGACTACACCGCCCTGTCGGCCATCGCCGGCGACAGCCTGGCGTTACTGAATGAGCTCAACCTCGTGCTGGCAGCCAACCAGATCAGCGCGGCCACACTGACCCAGATGAAGACGGCGCTGGACACCATCGCCACCGGAAGCAGCGCAGGACTGAACAACCGCATCGTCGCGGCGTTGGTGCTGGTGATGGCGTCGCCCGAATACCTCGTTCTGCGCTGAAGGAGACCGACCATGAAGCTCGACGCATCACGCCGCGCATTCCTGCAGCGCGCCGGCGCTCTATCGCTGGCCGGTTCGGCCGCGCCCTTCGTGCTGAACCTGGCGGCGATGGGCGAAGCGGCCGCGGCCAATGCCTCGGACTACAAGGCGCTGGTGTGCGTGTTCCTCTACGGCGGCAACGACTATGCCAACACGCTCGTGCCCTACGACAGCACGCAGTACGGAGACTACGTGGCACAGCGGCCGGGGTTGGCTTATGCCCAATCTGCGCTGACCCCCACGCTGCTGACGCCGTCCGTCGCGCTGCCGGGTGGCGCGCAGTACGCACTGGCGCCCGAACTGGCCAAGCTCCTCCCCATCTTCAATGCGGGCAAGATGGCGGTGATGCTGAACGTCGGCACGCTGGTGCAGCCGACCACCAAGGCCCAGTACCACGCCGCAAGCGTGCCGCTACCGCCCAAACTGCTCTCGCACAACGACCAGCAGAGCTACTGGCAGGCCTCATCGCCCGAGGGCGCGGCATCTGGCTGGGGCGGCCGCATTGGGGATCTGCTGGAGTCGGGCAATGGCACCGCCACCCTCACCTGCATGAACTTGGCTGGCAATGCGGTGTTCCTGGCGGGACGCGCAGCGGTGCAGTACAGCATCACTCCCGGTGGCCCGATCGCGCTGAACGCCCGTGACAGTCTTCAGGGTTCGAGTGCGGCCGGCGCCCTGCTGCAAAACCTGATCCGCGGTGGCGGGACGCATGAATTCGAGTCGGCCCTGGGCGCCATCGGAGGCCGGGCGCTGGACCTGTATGCGCAGGTGGCTGCCGCGCTAGGCCAAGCGCCCGCCACGAGCACGCCGTTCCCGGCGGCGGCGGACCCGCAAAGCTCCCTGGGCGCACAGCTGAAGGAGGTGGCCCGGCTCATCTCGGTGAGTAGCCAGCTCGGCGCGAAGCGCCAGGTGTTCTTCGTGTCCACCAGCCGGTTTGACACCCACGACGGGCTCGCCACCTTGCATCCGACGCTGCTGACCAACTTGGCCGACGCATTGCGAGCCTTCTATGACACGACCGTGGAGCTCGGCGTGGCCTCGCAGGTGACCACGTTCACCGGCTCCGATTTCGGTCGCGCGCTTACCGCCAACAACGACGGCACGGACCACGGCTGGGGCAGCATGCACTTCGTGCTTGGCGGCGCGGTCAACGGTGCGCGCTACTACGGCACCAATCCCACGCTCGCGAACGGTGGACCAGACGACATCGGCCAGGGGCGTCTCATCCCGACCATGGCCGTGGACCAATACGCCGCCACGCTGGCAAGCTGGTTCGGCGTGTCAGCGTCGGAACTCGCCACCGTTCTGCCCAACATCGGCAACTACGCTGGCAGTGCGTTGGGCCAAAATTTGGGCTTTGTCTAGCGCCGTCGCTTGAGGCGACAGCCGATCGCCGCACGGTCAGCCGCGGCAAGTACTTCCGGTACAACAGCTGGTTCTCGGCTCCGCTGGCGAAATGACGCGATCCAGTCTGCAGGTCGGTATTTCGGCGGTGGAAACTGCGTGGAATGGAAAACTGCCGGATGCGCGAATTGCCGGCCGGGGTGCTATTTGCGAGGCAGGTTCGCCCTCGCGTGATACGGCCGCCGTCTGGGAGGTGTCGGCATCGCCGCGCCCCTGTGTCAAGGGGAGGCAAGGCCGCGGATCCAACGGCCAACGCGTACGCCCTTTTTTCGCAAGCGGCGCTGACATTGGACGGGCAGATGAAGTTGAATTCAAGCGCCTGCGGCCGGGCGGGCACGGCACGAACAAGATTTCGAAATCCGGTACCACGATGCAGCGCACGTTGATCGACGAATCTGTGTTCGTGCCCTGTCGCATTGATTTCTGGGCTCTGGGTCTGTGTATGCCTCAGCTCAAGTAGATGAAGCCAACTTCGAAACTGCTCGGCCAAAGGGGTGTGGCCCTGGATACGATACAGGCACTGCCGGACCTTTCAGCGAAAGAAGAGGAGCTCCGGGATCAGCTTGCCCGCGGACGTCCGCGGGACCCGTACGTCCAAAGGTGGACGCTTGCATTCATATTTCATGCATTGCCGCGTCAACGATTGCGAATTTGATCTCGTTGAGCGGCAAGCATGTGCACAGGAGCCGGCCTGCGCGGTGGCGTCAATCTATTCAACATGGGGACTCATTCATGAAGACAGCTTCAATCTCGACCGTGGTCGCGCCGACGGTGGCCGTGCTGCTCGCTTTGGCGACCAGCGCATGCACCGTCTACGAGGTCGCCCCGCAGCCTCGTCCGATGCCGCCACCACCACCTGCGGCTGCTGTCTACGTCGAGCCGCAAGCCGTCGTCAGCGTGTACGTCGACGCGCCGGTTGACGAACCTCCGCCAGTGCTGGTGGGCTGGGCACCGCCACCGATGCTGGTTGATGTGCCACCTCCCATGCCCTTCGCAGGTGCCGTCTGGGTTGGCGGGTACTGGGCTTGGCAGGGCCGCTGGGTCTGGGCCGCGGGGCGTTGGGCGCCACCGCCGCAGCCTGATCTGGTGTGGGTACACCCCTACTACGAGAACCGCGGCGGCGCCGTCGTGTTCGTGAGTGGTCATTGGGGAGCCGCTGGCATGGCTTTCGTGCCGCCGTCTCCAACGCTTCATCTGACGCTGGCAGTGGCACTGCCGGGTGTGGTGGCCGGCCCGCCCTGCATCGGCCCGCAAGGTGTGTTCGTCCCGGCTCCGCCTGGATCACATCCCGGCCTCATTGTTCCCGCGCCGATTGGCACGCCGCCGGCGGTGGTCACTTCCGCGCCACCGATCACCAACGTCGGCATGCGCATCACCAACAATTACAACAGGACGAACGTCACCAACGTCACCAACGTCACCAACGTCACGAATGTGACCAACGTGACGATCGTCGCGCCCGCCTCGGCCACTGCGAGCGGCCGCGCCTACCAATCCGCCGTGCCGGCAGAAGCGCACATTGCTGCGGCAATGCCCCCAGTGGTGCGTGCCACCGCTCCGGTGCCGCAGTCGCGGCAGCCGGTGCCTGCTTTCGTTTCGGGCCATGCACCGGCGCCCTTGCCCCCTGCGCAGACGGTTCACCCCGTCGTCATGCAAAGCACCTTGCACCCGGCGGCAACGGCGCAGCAGCACTCGGCTGAGCCCGGCGTGGCGAATCCGACGGCCGCCGCTCCGCAGGTGCAACAGGCTCCGCAACATCCGAGCGCGCAGCCACCCCAGCCTAAGCCACAGGTCGAACCTCCCGCCAATGTGCAAGCCGAACAGGCCGCACGTGAACGGCAGGTGCAGGATCGCGAGGCTCGCGAGGCTCGCGAAAAGGCGATGCATGACCAGGCCAAACGCGCTGCGGCTTCGGCAGAGAAGGCAGTCGAGGATCAGCGCGCTGCGAAGGCAGTCGAGGAGCAGCGCGCTGCGAAAGAGCGGGCAGCCAAGGAGAAGGCGAGCCACGAGAAGAAGGGCGAGACCGAGCACGAGCACCGAGACAACGAACCCCAGCGTTGAGCCGCCTAGAGCAATCCAAGAGGGCCGCCCATGCAATTTGGGCGGCTTCGATCGTGGCCGTACGTTGCGCTGAAGCTCGGTGATGACGGCTTCATCCGCTGCTCGCACCGAGCCAAAGATCTAAGACCGCACCAACTGACGGCTGCCGGGCGACACGTTTCAGGAGTTGGATGTCGGCTTATTCGCGTCGATTCATTGCATGCGAGAGCGGTCCCTCGCAGTGCGCCAACCACCCTGCCCCCGGGTCGAGCCCGCGCAGCTCGGAATCACGACGCTCACTCAAGGCACGACTTGTCCAAAAGCAATTGAAGGCATTCGGGTTCCGCCGTCGAACGCCCGGGGCCATGGGGCTTCGACCCGCAACGCTCGTGGACTTCGATGCGGCCTCAGGCGTTTGCTGCGAAACAAGTCGTTGACGTCCCACAACTAGACTTCCGCGGATGAGCTCTCCCCGATTGCGCGCTCAGCGCGACTACTTGCGCCTGCTCGGCGCGCGTGTGACCGGCGGAGCTGCCGCGCAGATGCTGATGGTGGCCCTGGGCTGGCAGATGTACGACCTGACGGCGAGCGCCTGGG
The DNA here is from genome assembly GCA_019234295.1 of Roseateles sp. Classification (GTDB taxonomy): domain Bacteria; phylum Pseudomonadota; class Gammaproteobacteria; order Burkholderiales; family Burkholderiaceae_C; genus JAFALK01. The sequence continues at coordinate 29,491 of JAFALK010000077.1, read as the reverse complement.
ACCTGGGACTCGTGGGGCTGGCCCAGTTTCTGCCGGCGCTGCTGCTGACCCTGCCCGCCGGACATTTCGTGGACCGGCATGACCGCCGCCTGCTGCTGGCTGGCGCGCTCGGCCTGCAATGCGCGGTAGCTGCAGTGCTCGCCGTATCCAGCGCCGCAGGCTGGGGCAGTGCCCACATGATCTTGCTGCTCTCGGTACTGCTGGGAGTGGCGAGGGCCTTCCAGATGCCCTCGCAGCAGGCCCTGATGCCCACGCTGGTCCCACAGCTGCTGCTGCCTCGCGCGGTGGCGGCGGCCAGCTCGAGCATGCAGGCCGCGGTGATTGCGGGGCCGGCGCTGGGGGGTGCGCTGTACGCGCTGGGGCCTGGCGTGTCGGCCTGCATTGGCGCACCGGGTAGCGCAAACACGCATTGGGGTGCCGCGGTGGTCTACGCCGTCGCGCTGTTGCTGCTGGTCGCGGGCATCGCAGGCGTTCTGACGATTCGCCACCGGCCCGAACCCGTCACGCGCCCTGCGCCCGACCTGGCCCAGCTGACCGCAGGCATCCGCTTCATCCGGCAGCGCCCCGTGCTGCTGGGCGCGATCTCGCTGGACCTGTTCGCGGTGCTCCTGGGAGGTGCAACGGCCCTGTTGCCCATCTTTGCCAAGGACATCCTGCACGCCGGCCCGCAAGGCCTGGGCCTGCTGCGCTCGGCGCCCGCACTGGGGGCCGTGCTCGTGGGTCTGATGTTGGCGCGCATGCCGATCGAGCGGCGCGCCGGCCATTGGCTGCTCGGTGCGGTATCCGTCTTCGGCCTGTGCATGATCGGCTTCGCCTTCACCACGGCCTTCTGGCTTGCCTTCGTGGTGCTGGCCGTCAGCGGCGCCGCGGACATGTTCAGCGTCGTGATCCGCCAGTCGCTCGTGCAGCTGGAGACGCCCGACGAGATGCGTGGCCGGGTCGGCGCGGTGAACTCGGTGTTCATCGGCGCGAGCAACCAGCTGGGCGAGTTCGAATCGGGCGTGACAGCGGCCTTGCTCGGCCCGGTGGGCTCGGTACTCCTCGGTGGGATCGGGACCTTGGTGGTCGTGGGCTTATGGTGGAAGCTCTTTCCAACGCTGGCGCAGCGGGATCGCTTGCAACCCTAGCTGCCGATGGTGCGTTCGATGCGCTGCTCCTGCAGGTTCGGTTCGCCCTGCGGCGCCAGCAGATCGCGCAAGGTCGGGACCGATGCAGCCGATGCCGGCGCGGCCACAGGTGTGGCGGGGACCACCGTCAACGTGCCCTGCTTGACGGGCAGCTCACGGCTGCCGGACGGGCATTTGTCACTGCTGTATACGGTCTGCGAGGCAGAGACGCACTTGTGCACCTCGGTGCCGCCCGAGCGCGCAACCGTCTGCCTCAAAGCATTCCACCCTCGATCCAAGGCGCGGGCGGGCGGCGAATCCGGCCAGGCCAGGTAGAAGACCGCTGCAACCATCAGCGAAAGCGCCCCCAACCACCCAAGGTGTTTGCCTTGCATATGAAGCCCGTCTATTGGAACAAGGCCCGCGCCGCCACCGGACGGACCGCGTTGGGCAGAGTGGCGACGGCATCCAGGATGCCGATCGTGCGATCGCATTCCGAAGCGAGGGGACGCTTGCGGGTAGCGGCAAAGAGGCCCGCCAGCACATCGGGCGCGCGCTCGCCCAATTGATGGCCGAGCACCAGGATCTCGGCGGCGTTCACGGGCCGTGGTGTCGCCTGAGCATCGGGCTCCATTCCCACCCGCACCAGCCAGGACGCCTCCTCGGCCACGACTTCGGGCGGCAGCTTTCGCTTGGCGGCCGCATCGCCTGACAGCACGCCCACGCAGGCGTTCAGTCCCTGCTCACGCGCTGCCCTGAGCTGCTTGCGCCAGATCAGCGCGTAGTCCGCGCGCAGATCGTTCCGCACGTTATGCAGGACTTCCGGCAGCAGGGCCGAGATGACGGCCTGTCCTTCGGACTGGACCTGCTCATCGCTCAATGTCGGATCACGCCGCGCCGCGTCCATGCGGGTGGCGGCGAGCGCGATGACGCCGGGATGGCCTTGCTCCGTCCAGTACCAGCCCGGGTTGTCACGCAGCGTTTCGACGAGTTCTCCCAAGGCGCCGGCTGCCCCGACAGCGGGCAAAGCGACGTCCAGTGTCTGCGGTGCCCGCTCGATCAGCTCCGCGTCGACCAATTCGTCGCGGGAAGGGTGCCAGACCTGGCCCGGCGCGGTCGCCGACATGCGCTCCAAGATGGCCTGCGGCGCGCCATAACTTCGAAACTGGGCAGACTGCCCGGGCGCGAGCACCTTGCTCATCAGCGAACTGAAGATGCCCGCCGTGTCCCGGCTGAATCCCATTGCGCTGCCGGGCATGAGTTGGCGGCGCTCCGCAGCCAGGAAGAGCAGGCTGCAAGCACCGTCACAAGCCCCGGTCACGCGCACGCGCAGCTTCTTCTCCCGGATGAAGTCGGCCATGCGGTTCGCCTCGGCCATGCGCCCACCGGACGATTCGATCTCGACTGCGCGCAGCTCGTTCGCGCCTGCTGCCACGCTCAGGAAGCGGGCAGCATCGCCCATGCCAATCGGCCCTCTCACGTTCACGCGCGCGCGGTCGTCGGAGAGCGCGATCTCGGCGCGACCCAGCGGATCGCGCCCGCTGGCCAGTTGCAGGTAGCCGCCGACACGGGGCAGGAAATCAAGGGCAGTTGAATACAAAAGGGCCGTCGTCAACACGGCCAGCATCAGCTGCGCCGCCATGGGCCAGGATCGCCCATGCCGTTGACGCAGATGCTCGACCGCTGAGCGCCAGCTGCCGACCAGGCTCCAGCTTGCGACGAGAAGCGTGAGCGGCCAGATCAAAAGGAGCGCCGCGCTGCACAGCCGCAGCCTGTCGCCGGCCACGTTGATTTCGACCGCAAGCCACGCCGCCAGCAGCAGCAAGGGCTCCAAGATCAGCACGGTGTTCAGCCAGAAACTGACTGGCAAGGGCAGATCGCCCCGCCAGTGCGCCAGCACGGTCTCCGGCAGCGAGGGTGAATAGCGCCGTTGGGGCGAGCAACGGACCACGGCCGTACCGGCCACGCTGTCGTGCAGAGGGCGCCGCTGCGGATCGATCACCACCCACAAGAATCCGAGCCCCAGGGGCAACGCGGAGAGGACGAAGACGAGCCATCGCAGCAGGCACTGGCGCGTGCTCATCGCCTCGCCCGTCTTGGCGTCGACCACTTCGCACATGAACACCATCTGACCCGGCGTAGCACCCAGGCTGCGCCAGCAGGCGAGCACGATCAGCGCGGGAAGGCAGCGCTGGATCCCGATGTCTATCCATCCTCCCGCGAGGCCCGGCGCCCATTGGTGCAGCAGCCATGACAGCGGCATGAGTGCCGAATACAGCAGGAATAGATCGATTGCAAATGCACATGCGCGACTGCGCAAGCTGGCGGTTCGCAGCGTTGCCATTGTTCTCCCTGATATTTTTTTGGGCGGCCAGCGTCAGTGAAACGCTGATCCCTCGTCAAAACGGCGACACCATGTTGTTGCCCCGCATCAAAAGTTTACCCCCGGATTCAGCGGGTACAGGAAATGCATGCCACTGCTTCGCCAGTCTCGGATGCACCGAAAGGAGTTCCTCATGCTCAAGAGCGCGGACACCCTGTTCTCGCACGTGAAGCCAGCCGATTCGGAGTACGTCAGCGGTGGACTACGTGACTTTTTCCTCTATCGCGACCTCGGCATCGCCGCGGCCACGCACGGCAAGGTGATTGCCCATCTGGTCAAGGCCAACGTGGCACCGCAGAAGGGTACGGGCTGGCATCGCCACGAGGCCGATTTCCAAATCGTCATCATGCTCAAGGGTTGGGCACGGTTCATGTACGAGGACCAGGAGACCCTGGTCTCGGCGGGCGACTGCGTGCACCAGCGTCCCGGCATCCGCCACTACCTGTTCGACTACTCACCCGACATGGAGTACCTGGAGATCGTCTCGCCGGCCGACTTCAAGTCCGTGGACGTTGATCCGGTCTGTGCCATTCCCGATCCGACGCCCTGGAATTGAGCATGCCGGCACCAGTGCAGTGCGGGCTTGGGCTCAAAACTCGGCATCCAGCTCGTCGATCTCCTCCGCCTCGGCGTGGGCCGCGCTGATCCATTCCTGCAGGGCCGGCAGTCGCAGGACCTGCTGGCAATACGCGGCGCAGGCCTTGTCGAGCGCCACGTCGTAGGTCATGAAGCGGGTGACCACAGGGGCGAACATGGCATCGGCCAAGCAGGGCTTGGCGCCGAAGAGGAAGGGGCCGCCATAGGCGTCCAGGCATTCGTGCCAGATGGTGACAATGCGTTCGATGTCGCCCTGAGCGCGCGACCACAGCTTGAAGCCGGGAAAACGGGCCTTGATGTTCATCGGCAGCGAGGAGCGCAGGGCACTGAAACCCGAGTGCATCTCCCCGCAGATGGAGCGGCAGTGCGCGCGTGCGGCCTGGTCGGCCGGCAGCAGGCCGGCCCTGGGCTTGATCTCGTGCAGGTATTCGCCGATGGCCAGGGTGTCCCAGACCTTGACGCCGCCATCCTCCAGCATGGGCACACGCATGGACGCCGACAGCAGCAGCATCTCGGCTTTCATCTGCGGGTCGTCCGGCGGGATCACATGCTCGCGGAACTCCAGCCGGGCCAGCCTGCACATCAGCCAGCCGCGCAAGGCCCAGGCGCCATAGTTCTTGCTGCTGATCGTCAACACCGCCTTGGCCATCGGGCTGCTCCGCGTGCGCTTGGAATGAGCAAACCATCGCAAGCCTCGTGCCACGCCTGGCGCCCAGGCTGGCCCGCTCCTTGCGTCTGACCGGGCAGGACTCCCGCGAGGCGACACGATGCTCTACCAGGCCTATCAAATGCAGTCCGATCTTGGTTCGCCACTGCGCCTCATGGCCCAACAACTGGCAGCTTCGCTGTGGTTGCGGCGCACGGAGAAGTCGGCGCTGAGGGCCTTGGCCGCGGCCAACGAGGTGCTCTCGCGCATGCGCTTGACCCACACACGGCCCGACTACGGCATCGCCCAGGTCCGGGAACAGGTGGTGCTGAAGCTGCCTTTCGGGAGCTTGCTGCATTTCTGCAAGGCAGCGGACGAGGCCCGCGAGCAGCCCAAGGTCCTGCTGGTGGCCCCGTTGTCCGGTCACTTCTCCACCCTGCTGCGCGAGACCGCGCGCAGCCTGCTTGAACATCACGAGGTCTACATCACCGACTGGCACAACGCCCGCGATGTGGGCCTTCACCATGGCAGCTTCGGCCTGGATGACTACATCGAATACATGCGGCGTTTCATCTCGGCCATGGGGCCCGACGGTCATGTGATCGCCGTCTGCCAGCCCTGCGTGGCGGCCCTGGCGGCCGTCGCTCTCATGGCTGAGGACGACGATCCCGCCCAGCCGCGGAGCCTGACGCTCATGGCTGGCCCGGTCGATTGCCGCGTCAACCCGACGGAAGTCAACCGCCTGGCCGTCAGCCGGCCGATCGCATGGTTCGAGCAGCACCTCGTCACCCAGGTGCCCCTGCCCCACGCCGGCTTCGGCCGCCGCGTCTACCCAGGCTTCGTGCAGCTGGCGGCCTTCCTGAGCATGAACCCCGAGCGGCACAAGCAACAGTTCAGCAAGCTCTACGAGCACCTGTTCGAAGGCCGCATGGACGAAGCCCGCGCCATCCAGGACTTCTACGACGAGTACCTGGCCGTCAACGACCTGCCGGCCGAGTTCTATTTGGAGACGGTGGAGAAGGTGTTCCAGACCTACGACCTGGCCCGCGGCGCGCTGATGTGGCGCGGGCGCCGCGTCGTTCCCGCCGCGATCCGCCGTACCGCGCTGATGACGGTGGAGGGCGAGCGCGACGACATCTGCTCGGTAGGCCAGACCGTCGCCGCGCTGGACCTGTGCCCGGGCATCCGGCCCTACCTGAAGACCCACCACCTGCAGACCGGCGTCGGCCATTACGGCGTCTTCAGCGGCCGGCGCTGGAACCAGCAGATCTACCCGCGAGTTCGCGAGCACATCCACGCCAGCATTGGCTAGGAGCTTGCCGCGAGCTTGCCGAGCTGACAGGCCCTTGCAACGCTGCTCCACCCAAAGCGTTGGCATCGCCAGAGTGCGGTGAACCGGGAGTTCAGGCCTGCCGATTGAGCATGGGACTGGGCGGCGCCAACGATGTCGGCCCGGGGTGCCTGCTGCGCACCACGGCCGTCGATCAGCTGGGCGCCACGCTGACGACCTGGATGGGCGACAGCGCCAGCGACCTGCCCACGGGGCCGTGTCGAGGGCTCACGGCGCTCGCAGCCCGCGCAGCTGATGCCGACAGGCTTGCGAAGCCGGGCTCCATCAAGCAAGATCCGCCCATCAAACATCGGGGGCGGTGAGCCCAGGGAGACGATGTGGACGGACCCCTTCAGGCCTGCAGCACGGCCGAAGGCCCGGCAACCGCAGCCACGCAGGCCGCGGCGGACCGGCCGGCGTTCTTGCTGGACCAGCAGGCAGGCCCCCAGGAGCGGCGCAGAGCCGGCGCGGTCGCGCTGGTCTCGATGGCCTTGTTCCTCGCCCTGGCGCCCTTCGCCACGACGCAGTTGCCAGCGTTGCCGAACTTCATGGCAATCTACGAAGCGATCTTGCTGATCACGGACCTGATCACGGCCGTGCTGCTGTTCGGCCAGTTCCGGATCCTGGGTTTGCGCCCCCTTCTGGCCCTGGCATGCGGCTATGTGTACACGGCGGTGATGACGGTGGCGCATGCGCTGAGCTTTCCGGGCCTGTTCGGGGCCGCCGGCGTGATCCAGGGCGGGCAGCAGAGCACGGCCTGGATCTACATGTTCTGGCATGCCGGCTTCCCGCTGTGCGTGATGGCCTACGTAGCACTCAAGCGCCCCATGCGGCCCCCAAACACCCGGGCGTGGATGTGGCCGCTGGCGGCAGCGCTGGCGGGCCTGCTGCTCACGGTCCTGGCAACACGGGGCGAGTCGCTGCTGCCGAATCTCATGGCCCAGCGCCAGTACACGGGCGCCATGCTGCCCGTGATCGGGCTCGTGTGGCTGTGCAGCGCGTCGGCGCTGTGGGCGCTGTGGCGGCAAAAGCAGCACACGGTGCTGGACTTGTGGCTGATGGTGGTTTGCCTGGCCTGGATGCTCGATATCGCGCTCTCATCCATGCTGAACCACGGCCGCTACGACCTGGGCTTTTATGCGGGGCGCATCTACGGCCTGGTCGCCTGCTCACTCGTGCTGGTGGAGCTGCTGCTCGAGAACAGCCTCCTCTACGCACGGCTGTTCCAGGCCTACGAGGCTGACCACCGCCTGAGCGAGGAGCTCGCGGTGGCGCGCGACGAAGCCCAGGCCGGCAGCGCCGCCAAGAGCATGTTCCTGGCCAGCATGAGCCACGAGATCCGCACGCCGATGAACGCCATCATCGGCCTGACCCATCTGGTGCTGGATACGCCTCTGAGCGAGCGTCAGCGCGACTACCTAGGCAAGGTTCACACCTCGTCCAAGGCCTTGCTCACCCTGCTCAACGACATCCTCGACTACTCAAAGATCGAGGCCGGCAAGATCACGATGGAGGACGAGGAGTTCTGCCCCGAGGAAATCCTTGAAAACGCCAGCAACCTCTTCTCCGCGAAAGTCGAGGAGGCCGGCCTGGAGCTACTGCTGAAGATCGACGAGCGGGTGCCCGATCGCCTGCGAGGCGACCCGGTGCGACTGGCGCAGGTCCTGAACAACCTCGTCGGCAACGCCATCAAGTTCACGCCGCGTGGCGAGATCGTCATCTTGGCCGACGTGGTCCGCGTCGACGACGAGAAAGCCGTGCTGCGCATCAGCGTGCGCGACTCAGGCATCGGCATGACCGAGGAGCAGATCAGCCGGCTCTTCCAGGCCTTCAGCCAGGCCGATTCCTCGATCACACGCCGGTATGGCGGTTCGGGCCTGGGGCTGGCGATCTGCAAGCGCCTGGTCGAGCTCATGGGTGGCGAGATCCGCGTGAGCAGCGTACCGGGCGAAGGCAGCGTGTTCGACTTCACCTGCAGCTTCGGCCGCGCCAGCGCCGGGGCCGAACGCATTGACCTGCATCGCATCCGCGGCATGCGCACGCTGATCGTCGATGCCCAGCCCACGGAGCGTCAGATCCTGCAGCAGATCCTTCAGAGCTGGCGCTTCCAGGTCAGCGTGGCCTCCTTTCCTGACGAGGCGCTCTATCGCTTGCGCCAGGCCGACCCTGCCCTGCCCTTCGAGCTGCTGATCGTCGACTGGAAGACGGCTGGCACCGATTTTCTGGAAGCGGCTCGCCAGATCAACGCCGATCGCAGCTCGGCCATGCTGGCCGTCATTGCCCTGTCCAGCCTCCACAACAGCGAGCAGGTGGGCGCCGACGTGCAAGACCTCCCCATCACCGGAGTGCTGATCAAGCCGGCCACGCCCTCGCGGCTCTTCGATGCCGTGGTGCAGCTACAGCACGGTCACTCGCCCGAGGCGGCCCTGCCGGGAAGCCAAGTCTTCAACCTCGCTGACTCGCTCACGCCGATTCGCGGCGCACGCCTGCTGCTGGTGGAGGACAACCTCGTCAACCAACAGGTCGCCTGCGCCTTCCTCGCCATGGGCCAACTCGAGGTCGAGGTGGCCAACAACGGCATCGAGGCGGTGGACCGCATCAAGAGCTCGCGCTTCGACGCCGTGCTCATGGACGTGCAGATGCCAGAGATGGACGGCCTCACCGCCACCCGCCTGGTCCGCACTCTGCCCGGCTGTGGCCAGTTACCCATCATCGCGATGACGGCCGGTGCCATGGAGCGCGACATGCAGGACTGCTTGGCCGCAGGCATGAACGCGCACGTGAGCAAGCCCATCGACATCAAGGAACTGGTCTGGGCACTGCTGACTTGGGTGCAGCCTACGCAGTCGGCGGAGAGAAGGCAAAGCTAGTGCGTTACCTAGTGCGTTACGCTCCCTGCCCTATGCAGGCGCTGACCACCCTTCGCAACTACCTCGTCCAGCTCCCCACCGGCAAGGCCGTGCTCTGGTGCTACTTGATCTGGTATCTGTGCACGGTCGCGCTGCACTTTGACCCGTCGCCGGCCATCTGGCTCAACGCCGCGGGCATCAGCGTGATCATCGGCATTGCGCTCAAGCTCAGCGTCAGCGGCGCCCAGGGCGGCGACCGCTGGCAGACCCTGAGGCTCTTCCTCATGCCCTTCTGTGTGTCCAGCTTCTCCCAGCTCATCAAGGGCAAGGGCTTCGTGCTGATCGCGCCGTCGGACCCGTTCGAGCTGGGTATTTCGGTGGCGGCATGCCTGGTCTTCGTGCTCGTCGTGTTCGCCGTCAAGCGTCTGGCAACTGTGGGCTGGGCGGCACGGCGACGTTCAGGAGTCTGAGCGACACTGCGAGGGACTTCTTCAACCCGGGGGATCCTATGCAGCTCAAAGACAAAGTGGCTTATGTAACCGGCGCCGCCAGCGGCATTGGCAAGGCCATCGCCCTGATGTACGCCGCCGAGGGCGCCAAGGTGGCGGTGGCCGACCTGAACCTCGCGGCGGCACAGGCCACCGCCGAGGAGATCAAGGCGGCGGGCGGCCAAGCCATCGGTGTGGCCGTGGACGTGACCAGCGAGGAACAGGTCAACGCCAGCGTGGAGGCCACGGTGGCGGCCTTCGGCGGTGTGGACATCCTCGTGTCCAACGCCGGCATCCAGATCGTGCATCCGGTCGAGGAGTTCGAGTTCGCGGACTGGAAGAAGATGCTGGCCATCCACCTGGACGGCGCCTTCCTGACCACCAAAGCCTGCATCAGGCACATGTACGCCCAGGGCCGCGGCGGCTCCATCATCTACATGGGCTCGGTGCACAGCAAGCTGGCCTCCCTGCTCAAGGCCCCGTACGTGACGGCCAAGCACGGGCTCCTCGGCCTGGCCCGCACGGTCAGCAAGGAAGGCGCCGCCAAGGGCGTGCGCGCCAACGTGATCTGCCCGGGCTTCGTGCGCACGCCGCTCGTCGACAAGCAAATCCCGGAGCAGGCCCAGACCCTGGGGATCAGCGAGGAGGACGTGATCAAGAAGATCATGCTCAAGGACACGGTGGACGGCGAGTTCACCACCCTGGACGACGTGGCCCGCGTGGCCCTGTTGTTTGCGGCATTCCCCACCAATGCGCTCACCGGCCAGTCGCTGATCGTCAGCCACGGCTGGAGCATGGAGTAAGGACCATGATCCGCCGCCGCTTCCTGCCGCTGGTCCTTGCCCTAGGCACGGTGGTCGCCACGACGGCCCAGGCCCAGACCCATCGCTTCTTCCCGGCCACGGCCCTGCGCGGCGAGTTCTTGCTCACGCAGTTCCCCGACGCGCTGATCAACGGCCAGCCGGCCAAGCTCGCGCCAGGTGTCCGCCTCTTCGGTGACACCGGTCTGCTGCTATCACCGGCCAGCATCACGGGCCAGAAGGCCATCGTCCATTACGTGGTCGAGCAGAGCTCGGGCCTGGTGATGACGCTGTGGATCCTCAATCCGGCCGAGCTGGCCAACAAGGTCTGGCCGGGGACGCCGCAAGAAGCGGCGGGCATGCAATTCGAACCTGCGACGCAGACCTGGAGGAAGCCCTGACGGGAGCCTGCAGACCTTGGCCTCGCTCTTTGCTGCGGGTGGCCTGGCGTGCCGACGAAGGCGATGCAAGCGAGGCGGCTCGTGCCTGCCACGAGACCTGGCCCTGCGCGCCCCTTCAGTGCGCTGGATGGGAGAGATTTCAACGACGAGACTTCGCTGAACTACAAGGACGGTGAAGTCAGTGCTGGCAACGCCAAGCTGGCACTGGCAAGCAAGGAGTCGCTCCTCAACCAGCCGTTCATCGATGCCGTGACGCATGCCTTGACGACCACCCCCCCGCCTGCCCAGGGCATACAGGTCTTCCAGCAGGCGTTCGCCTTCGAGCTCTCCTGAGGCGGATCTCCGGGGGCCGGATTCGCTGGCCGGTACAATGCCTGACTTTCGCAGCCCCTGGACAGATACCAGCCCCGCTGTAAGCCCTCCCGCCTCGTTCGCAGGCGGCAGATGGCCGTTCGGGGTGTGCTGCGCGCACCAATCCCGGACCCGCCATGCAGAAAAAAGTCTTCATCAAAACCTTCGGCTGCCAGATGAACGAGTACGACTCGGACAAGATGGCAGACGTGATGGGCGCTGCCGAGGGCTACGTCAAGACCGACGACCCCGAGCAGGCCGACCTCATCCTCTTCAACACCTGCTCAGTGCGCGAGAAGGCGCAGGAGAAGGTCTTTTCCGATCTCGGCCGCGTCAAGCACCTGAAGGCCAAGGGCGTGATGATCGGCGTGGGCGGCTGCGTGGCGTCGCAGGAAGGCGCGGCCATCATCGAGCGTGCACCCTATGTGGACGTGGTCTTCGGCCCGCAGACCCTGCACCGCCTGCCGCAGATGCTGGCCGCGCGCCAGGACCAGCGCCGACCGCAGGTGGACATCTCCTTCCCCGAGATCGAGAAGTTCGACAATCTCCCACCCGCCAAGGTCGAGGGCGCCAGCGCCTTCGTCTCCATCATGGAGGGCTGCTCCAAGTACTGCTCGTACTGCGTCGTGCCCTACACGCGTGGCGAAGAGGTCTCACGCCCCTTCGAGGACGTACTGACCGAGATCGCCGGGCTGGCCGACCAGGGCGTCATGGAGATCAATCTGCTGGGGCAGAACGTCAACGCCTACCGCGGCAAGATGGCCGACAGCGATGAATACGCGGATTTGGCCCTGCTCCTGGAATACGCGGCCGAGGTTCCCGGCATCCAGCGCCTGCGCTTCACGACCAGCCATCCGAACGAATTCAGCCCGCGCCTGATCGAGGCCTACGCCAAGGTGCCGCAGTTGGTGAACCACCTGCACCTTCCGGTGCAGCATGGCAGCGACCGCATCCTCATGGGCATGAAGCGCGGCTACACGGCGCTGGAGTTCAAGAGCATCGTGAAGAAGCTGCGCGCCATCCGCCCGGACATCCGCATCGCCAGTGACTTCATCGTCGGCTTCCCCGGCGAGACGCAGGAGGACCACGCCAAGCTCATGAAGCTCGTGGAGGACGTGGGCTTCGACGCGAGCTTCAGCTTCATCTTCAGCCCACGCCCCGGCACGCCGGCGGCGAACCTGGAGGACACCACTCCTTACGAGGAGAAGGTGCGCCGCCTGCAGGAGCTGCAGGCCGCCATCGAGGCCCATGCCGTGAAGATCAGCGAGAGCATGGTCGGCAAGGTCGAGAAAATCCTCGTCACCGGCACCTCGCGCAAGGACGCCTCAGAGCTGATGGGCCGCACCGAGTGCAACCGCATCGTCAACTTCAAGGGCCACCCGCGGCTGATGAACCAGTTGATCGACGTGAGGGTCTCCACTGCCTTCGCTCACTCGCTGCGCGGCGAAGTCGTAACGGCCGAGGCTATTTCCGCATCAGCCACCACTGCGGCAATGTGATGCCGACCAGCATGAGCGCATAGCCGCTCATGCGGCCGTCGTGGCCCAGCAGGGCCAGGGCGGCGATCACGGCAACGCTACCGCCCGCGGCGCCCCAGATCGCCAGGCGATGCCAGGCAACGGCCTTCAGGGCGTCCCTCCAGACCAGTTTGGCCATCAGGGCCACGAGCAAGGCCACGCCCCAGGCCGGGGCGAAAAGATTGGCGACGTGCCAAAAGGCTTGGAGCGGACTCATGACGGGCGCGAATCTTACAATCGCCCGATGTCTGTCTTTGCCCTCGGTCTGAACCACCAATCGGCGCCACTCGACCTGCGCGGGCGGTTCGCGTTCACGCTGGAGCAACTGGCCCCGACGCTGCTGTCGTTTCGCGACGGGCTGCGCGCAGGCACGGCGTTAGCGCCCGAAGCCGCGCTGCTCTCCACCTGCAACCGCACCGAGCTCTACGTTGCCGCACCGCCGGCTCTGATGCACCCCACCATCGCCTGGCTGGCCGAAGTGGGTGGCGTGGGCACAAGCAGCCTCATGGATCACGCCTATGTGATGGAAGATGGCGCCGCCGCTCGCCACGCCTTCCGCGTGGCCAGCGGCCTGGACTCCATGGTGCTGGGCGAGCCCCAGATCCTTGGCCAAATGAAGCAGGCGGTCCGGGAAGCGGATCAGGCCGGCATGCTGGGCACGACCCTGCACCAGTTGTTCCAGCGCAGCTTCTCCGTGGCCAAGGAGGTGCGCACCAGCACCGAGATCGGCAGCCATTCGATCAGCATGGCCGCGGCCAGCGTGCGCCTGGCGGCTCAGCTCTTCGAGGACATCTCCAAGATCCGCGTGCTGTTCGTCGGCGCGGGCGAGATGATCGAACTCGTGGCCACGCACTTCGCGGCCAAGGCGCCCAAGAGCCTGGCTGTGGCCAACCGCACGCTGGAGCGTGGCGAGAAGCTGGCTTCGCGCTTCTCGGCCGAGGCAATCCGGCTGGCGGACCTGCCCGAGCGCCTGCATGAATTCGACGCCGTCATCAGCTGCACGGCCTCCACCCTGCCCTTGATCGGCCTGGGCGCCGTGGAGCGGGCCCTCAAGAAGCGCCGCCACCGCCCGATGTTCATGGTCGACCTGGCCGTGCCGCGCGACATCGAGCCCGAGGTGGCCCAGCTCGACGACATCTACCTCTACACCGTGGACGACCTGGCCACGCTCGTGAAGACCGCCGGCGAGAAGCGCCAGGCCGCCGTGGCCCAGGCCGAGGCCATCATCGACGCAGGAGTGCAGAGCTTCGTGCACTGGCTGGACCAGCGCGGCAGCGTGCCCCTGATCCAGGCCCTGAATGCGCAGGCCGACAGCTGGCGTGAGCAAGAAACAGCCCGCGCCCGCAAGCTGCTGGCCCGCGGCGCATCGATCGACGAGGTGCTCGATGCGCTCTCGCGCGGCATCGCCCAAAAGATGCTGCATGGCACGCTGGCCGAACTCCATGCGAGCGACGGCGAGCAGCGCGCACAACTGGCGCAGACCGTTTCGCGCCTCTTCCTGCGCGGCAACAGCCGAGGTCCCTCGGAGCTTTAGCGGCGCTGGTCCTGACCAGCCCAGCCGCATCCCCAAGCTTCCCGAGAGACCCCCATGAAAGACAGCCTGCGCCAGCAGTTCGAACGCCTCGCCTTCCGCCTCAGCGAACTCGACACGATTCTTGCCGACGGCTCGGCCGCCAGCGACATGAAGCGCTACCGCGCGCTGTCGAAGGAGCAGTCGGAGGTCGGAGAGCTCGTCTCGCAATACCGCCGCTACCAGCAGCGCGAGGCCGACCTGAGCGCCGCGCGCGAGATGCTAGAGGATCAGGACATGGCGGACATGGCGCGCGAGGAGATCATCGCGGCCTGCGCCGACATCGCGGCGCTGGACGAATCGCTCCAGCTAGCGCTCCTGCCGCGCGATCCCGACGACGAGCGCAACGCCTTCCTCGAGATCCGCGCCGGCACGGGTGGCGACGAGTCGGCCCTCTTCGCTGGCGACTTGGCCCGCATGTACCTGCGCTTTTGCGAGCGCCAGGGCTGGCGCACCGAGGTCATGTCCGAGAGCGTGTCCGACCTTGGCGGCTACAAGGAGCTGGTGCTGCGCGTGGAGGCTCCAGGCGCCTACGGCAAGCTCAAGTTCGAGTCTGGCGGCCACCGCGTGCAGCGCGTGCCGGCCACTGAGTCACAAGGACGCATCCACACCAGTGCCTGCACCGTGGCCGTGATGCCCGAGCCCGACGAGGCCGAGGAGATCCAGCTCAACCCGGCCGAGCTGCGCATCGACACCTTCCGCGCCAGTGGCGCCGGCGGCCAGCACGTCAACAAGACCGACTCAGCCATCCGCATCACCCACCTGCCCACCGGCCTCGTGGCCGAATGTCAGGACGATCGCAGCCAGCATCGCAACAAGGCCAAGGCCATGGCCGTGCTCGCGGCCCGACTGCGCGAGAAGGACCGCAGCGAGCGTGCCGCCAAGGAGGCCGCCACGCGCAAGGGCTTGATCGGTAGCGGCGACCGCAGCGACCGCATCCGCACCTACAACTTCCCCCAGGGGCGGCTGACCGATCACCGCATCAACCTGACGCTCTACAAGCTCGACGCCATCATGAACGGCGAGCTCGACGAAGTGGTGCGCGCCATGCAGGCCGCGCAGGCCGCCGAGCAACTGGCCTTGCTGGAGGGCCGGTCGTGACCGTGGCCGAGGCGCTGACGCTGGCCCGCAGCCTGGGCGTGGACGCGCTGGACGCCAAGCTGCTGCTGGCCCGCCTGCTGGGGCAGGACCGCGGCTGGTTGATCACGCACGACGATGCGCCGGTCGACGAATCCGCCTTGCGCCCCCTGCTCGAACGTCGTGCCGCAGGTGAACCATTTGCCTACATCGTCGGCGAACAGGAGTTCCACGGCCTGCTTCTAAAGGTAACTCCGGCCACCTTGATCCCGCGGGCGGACACGGAAACCCTCGTGGACTGGGCCCTGGAACTGCTCGTGCCCGGTACGCGCGTGGTCGATCTCGGAACGGGCAGCGGCGCCATCGCGCTCGCGCTCAAGCATCGCAAGCCGACCGTTGAGGTCCATGCCGTAGACCTGAGCGAAGCGGCCCTCGCGGTCGCACAGGCCAACGCAGCGCGGCTGGGCCTGTGCGTGACCTTCCACGCCGGCAGCTGGTTGGCGCCGCTGGCGAGGCAACGTTTCTCGATGATCGTATCCAACCCGCCCTATATCGCCGCAGAGGATCCGCATCTGGACTCCCTGGGGCACGAGCCCATCTCGGCGCTCACGCCCGGCGGTAACGGTCTGTCAGACCTGCAAACCATTGTGCAGGCGGCGCCCGATCACCTGGAGCCCGGCGGATGGCTGCTGCTCGAGCATGGTCATGATCAGGCCGACGCCGTGGCCACCCTGCTCCGGCAACGCGGTTTCAGTACTTTGAGCCTTCGTCGCGACCTGGGCGGCAACCCCCGCGCAAGCGGGGGACGGTGGTTGTAAGCGAAGCAAATCCCTAACATTTCTGCCGCACAAGCCCTGCGGCCAGCAGTAGTATGGCCTCCCTGGGGGTCGCTTTTGCGGCCCCGTACAGAAGTCGAGGAGGCCGCCATGCAACGTCGGGTTCGAACCATCCTGCTCTGTGCTTTGCTCGGCCTGCAGGCCCTGCCATCGTTCGCGGCCGATGGCCTACAGCTGGACGTCAAGCGGGCCGAGCTCGGCAGCTCCCCATGGCAGGCGCGCTTCCAGCTCTCCAACCTGGACGCCGATCGCCTCGGCTCCAAGGTGCTGAGCCTGAACTTGCTCGGCGACTACTACCT
This sequence comes from Roseateles sp., assembly GCA_019234295.1. Classification (GTDB taxonomy): domain Bacteria; phylum Pseudomonadota; class Gammaproteobacteria; order Burkholderiales; family Burkholderiaceae_C; genus JAFALK01. The sequence continues at coordinate 13,241 of JAFALK010000077.1, read as the reverse complement.
GACCAACTCCGGCATGAACGGCGTGAGCGGCGGCCTGCGCGCCACCGGCGGCATGCTGCTAGGGCCGCTCTCGCTGACGCAAAGCAGCGCCGGCCTGGCGCTGGGAGACAGCAGTGTCCACGCCTACAGCCTGGGGCAGCGCTCCCTGCGGCTGGGTAGCGATTTCAATGATCCCGGCGCATCGATGTCCTACATGGGTATCGGCTACACCGGCCATGTCATGCGCGGCGGCCTGTCCTTTTCTGCCGATCTGGGCCTGATGTCAAACCTCGCGCTGAGCGGGCTTCGGCTGGGCAATGCGGCCGCACCGATCGACGAAGTGCTGCGCGACATGCGCTACAAGCCCTTGCTCCAGCTGGGTCTGAGTTACCGCTACTGAAGGGCAAACCCGGACGTCGCGGATAATCGGATTTCAGTTTTTCCGAGGGAAACCAAGAATGAGCGACGTCCAGCAACGCATCGACAGCCTGGTCAAGGGGCACCGCGTGGTGCTCTTCATGAAGGGCACGGCGCAATTTCCCATGTGCGGCTTCTCCGGCCGCGCCATCCAGATCCTCAAGGCCTGTGGCGTCAGCGACCTGACCACCTTCAACGTCCTGGAGGACGAGGGCGTGCGCCAGGGCATCAAGGAATACGCCAACTGGCCGACCATCCCGCAGCTCTACATCAACGGCGAGTTCGTCGGTGGCTCGGACATCATGATGGAGATGTACGAGGCCGGCGAGTTGCAGCAGGCCCTGGCCGCTTGAGCCACAGACTCATCATCGGCATCACCGGTGCTACGGGCGCAGCCTACGGGCTGCGCCTTTTGCGTCGGGGTCGCGAGCTAGGCCTTGAGACGCACCTGATCATCACCCCGGCCGGCGTGCTCAACGTGCACCACGAGCTAGGTTTGGACCGCTCCGCAATGGAGGCTGAGGCGAGCTATGCGCACTCGCCCGGCGACGTCGGCGCCTGCGTGGCCAGTGGCAGCTTCGCCATGGCCGCCATGATCGTGGCTCCCTGCTCCATGAAGAGCCTGGCCGCCATCGCCCACGGCTTCGGCGACAACCTGCTCACGCGCGCCGCCGACGTGACGCTCAAGGAGCGCCGCCGCCTCGTCCTCATGGTTCGCGAAACCCCCTTCAACCTCGCCCACCTGCGAAACATGGTGGCCGTGACCGAGATGGGCGGCATCTGCTTCCCGCCCCTGCCGGCCTTCTATCACCGGCCGCAGAGCTTGGACGAACTCGTCAACGAAAGCTGCGAACGCGTGCTGGAGTTGGCCGGCGTTGCGGGCGCAACGCCCAAGCCTTGGGAAGGGCTCTAGCTACCGTTGCTCGGGCATCAGCCATTGCCGGCGGCAGGCCAGCACGGCATTGGGGTACGCCGCCTGGCCGCGTGAGCCGTTGTAGCGGCCCAGCGCCATGAACATGTCGCCCTTTTCCACGTCCAGGTAGTGACGCAGGATCACGCAGCCGAAACGCAGATTGGTCTGCATGTAGAAGAGGCTCGAATCTTTGCCGTTGCCGATCTGCTGTGCCCAGAAGGGCATGACCTGCATATAGCCGCGCGCGCCGGCCACGCTGATCGCGTACTTGCGAAAGCCGCTTTCCACCTGCACGAGGCCCAGCACCAGCGCCGGCTCCAGGCCGGCGCGCTTGGATTCGTACCAGAGCGTCGCCAGGAACTCGATGCGTGTCTGCGCTTCGGTGAGACGCTTCTTGAGCCGCTCGCTCATTACGCCGAGCCAGCGCAGATAGGCCAGGCGGTCATCGAGATTTTCGAAGCGCGGCTTGGGTGGGGCGCTGTTGGCGATGGCGGCCGAGAGGGCTAGGCGCACGGAGTCTGCCAGCGCCTCCTCACGCTGGGCTCCGGCCCGGGCCTGAAAGGGCAGCGCCGCGGCCAGCGCGACACTCAGTAGGCCGCGACGTTTCAAAGCCGGAGCGCGGCCCTGAGGTGGGCCACCACATCGGCCAGGGCCAGCTTGCTGGCCTCCGCATCTCGGCGGCCCTGGTATTCGACCTGGCCTTCCTTCAAACCGCGGTCGGACAGCACCACGCGGTGCGGCACCCCGATCAACTCCCAGTCCGCGAACATCGCGCCGGGGCGCTCGCCGCGGTCGTCAAGCAACACGTCAACACCCAGCGCCTGCAGCTCCGCATAGAGTTTCTCGGCAGCAAGCCGGACCTCCTCGCTGCGGTCCATGCCGATGGGGCACACGACCACCGTGAAAGGCGCAATCGCATCGGGCCAGATGATGCCGCGGGCATCATTGTTCTGCTCGATAGCGGCGCCGAGAATGCGTGTCACGCCGATGCCGTAGCAGCCCATCTCGAAGGGCTTGGGCTTGCCGGTCTCGTCGAGGAAGGTGGCGTTCATCGCGGCCGAATACTTGGTGCCGAGATAGAACACGTGGCCGACCTCGATGCCACGCTGGATCGCAAGCACGCCCTTGCCGTCTGGCGAGGGATCGCCGGCCACGACGTTGCGAATGTCAGCCACCAGGTCGGGCTCGGGCAGGTCGCGGCCCCAGTTGGTGCCGGTGTAGTGGAAGCCGACCTCATTGGCGCCACAGACGAAGTCGGCCATATTGGCGACGGTGCGGTCGGCGACGATCTTCACGCCCTTGAGGCCCACGGGGCCCAGATAGCCGGCCTTGCAGCCGAACGCGTTCTCGATCTCGCCCGCGGTGGCGAAGCGAAAGCCGCCCTTGAGGCCCTCGATCTTGCCGGCCTTGACCTCGTTCAGCTCGTGATCGCCGCGCACCAGCAGCAGCCAGACCTGCGACTTGACGATCACACCCTTGTCGTCCAGCTCATCGGTGGCGAGCACCAGCGACTTGACGGTCTGCGACAGGGGCAGCCCCAGCAGGGCAGCCACGTCCTCGCAGGTGCTCTTGCCGGGCGTCGGCGTCTTGGCCAGGGCGACACTGGCGTTAGCGCGGACGGACAGCAGCGCCACTGCCTCGGCCAGCTCAATATTGGCGGCGTAGTCGCTGCCGGTCGAGTAGATCAGCGCGTCTTCGCCGGTGTCGGCAATGACTTGGAATTCGTGCGAGCGGTCGCCGCCGATGGCGCCGGTGTCGGCCGCGACGGCGCGATACTCGAGGCCCAACCGGTCGAAGATGCGGCCGTATGCCTTGAACATGTTCTCGTAGGAACGGCCAGCGGATTCCACGTCGCGGTCGAAGGAGTACGCATCCTTCATCGTGAACTCGCGGCCGCGCATCACGCCGAAGCGGGGACGGCGCTCGTCGCGGAACTTGGTCTGGATGTGAAAGAAGTTCTTGGGCAGCTGCTTGTAGGAGCGCAGCTCCTGGCGGGCGATGTCGGTCACCACCTCTTCGCTGGTGGGCTGGACGATGAAATCACGGTCATGCCGGTCCTTCACGCGCAGCAGCTCGGGGCCCATCTTGTCGAAACGGCCGGTTTCTTGCCAGAGCTCGGCCGGCTGGATCACGGGCATCAGCAGCTCAACCGCCCCGGCACGCACCATTTCCTCGCGGATGATGCCTTCCACCTTGCGGATCACGCGCAGGCCCATGGGCATGTAGTTGTAGATGCCGGCCCCTAGGCGCTTGATCATGCCCGCGCGCATCATCAATTGGTGGCTGATGACCTCAGCGTCGGCGGGCGCTTGCCGGAGCGTGGAGACAAAGAACTGGCTGGCTTTCATGGCGAAAAGGCCCGCCGCCGGGAGCTCCGGCGCAGGCATGCAAGGTTGGGGTTAGCGAGGATCACGCCTGAGCGGCGGCCCGATGCAATAATCGAATCAACTAAAAATCGAGGTTGATTATGCTCGACCGTGAAGGCTTCCGGCCCAACGTCGGCATCATCCTGCTCAACCAGCGCAACGAGGTGTTCTGGGGCAAACGCATCAGGACCCATTCTTGGCAGTTCCCGCAAGGGGGCATCAAGCACGGGGAAACGCCAGAGCAGGCGATGTACAGAGAGCTCCACGAGGAAGTGGGGCTGCACAAGGAGCACGTTCGAATCGTTGCTCGAACTCGCGACTGGCTGCGCTATGAGGTGCCCGAGCACTACATCCGCCGCGACGCGCGCGGCCATTACAAGGGCCAGAAGCAGATCTGGTTCCTGCTACAGCTGACAGGCCGCGACAGCGACATGAACCTGCGCGCGACCGATCACCCAGAGTTCGACGCCTGGCGCTGGAACGAGTATTGGGTGCCGCTGGAGGCCGTGATCGAGTTCAAGCGCGGCGTGTACGAGATGGCGCTGACCGAGCTCGCACGCTACCTGCCGCGGCTCAACCATCACAACCGCTACCTGCGCTCCGGGATGCGGCCGGCGCAGCGGCATGGGCACGAGGCACCCCGCCAGGAAGAGCCCGCGCCCGTCCAGCCCGAAGGCGGCGGCGAGTCAGGTCAAGACTAGGTTGGTTCGGTGGATCAGCTCGTGTTCGGCCACATAGCCGAGCACGCGCTCGATCTCGCCGGAAGGCTTGCGGGCGATCAGCCGCGCTTCGGCGCTCGAGTAGTTGGTGAGGCCGCGGGCCAGTTCGCGCCCGGCGGCATTGCGCACGGCCACCACGTCACCGCGATGGAACTCGCCCTGCACCTCGGTCACGCCGATGGGTAGCAGGCTCTTGCCCTCTCCTAGCAGTTTGGCTTCGGCGCCGGCGTCGACGATCAGCGCGCCGCGCAGTTGCAGGTGATCGGCCATCCATTGCTTGCGCGCGGCGAGCTTCTGCGTGCTGGCGCGCAGGTGGGTACCGATCGACTCGCCGGCCGCCAGGCGCAGCAGCACGTCGGGCTCGCGGCCCCAGGCGATCACGGTCGATGCACCTGAGCCGGCCGCGCGCTTGGCGGCCAGGATCTTGGTGATCATGCCACCGCGGCCAATGCTGGAGCCGGCGCCGCCGGCCATGAATTCGAGATCCGGCGTGCCGGCAACAGCCTCGTCGATGAAACGGGCGTTCGGATCCTTGCGCGGATCGGCCGAATACAGGCCCTTCTGGTCCGTCAGGATGATCAGTGCATCGGCCTCGACGAGATTGGCCACCAGGGCGCCCAGCGTGTCGTTGTCACCGAACTTGATCTCGTCATTGACGACGGTGTCGTTCTCGTTGATGACCGGCAGCACCTGGTGGGCCAGCAGGGTCATCAGGGTGGATCGGGCATTCAGGTAGCGTTCGCGGTCGGCCAGGTCGGCGTGGGTCAGCAGCACCTGGGCGCTGCCCATGCCCTGGTCGCGCAGACAGGTCTCGTACATCTGAGCCAAGCCCATCTGGCCCACGGCCGCAGCGGCCTGCAACTCGTGCAACTCCTTGGGCCGAGCCGACCATCCCAGGCGCTTCATGCCCTCGGCGATGGCGCCGCTGGACACCATGATGAGCTCGCGCCCTTCGCGCATGAGGCTCGCCAGTTGGCGGCACCAGTTGGCGATCGCGTCAGCGTCAACGCCCCGGCCTTCGTTGGTGACGAGGCTGGAGCCGACCTTGACGACGATGCGCCGTGCGTCTTTCAAGCCTCGGGCCTCTCGGTGTCGAAGCGCACATCGACTTCGACATGGACCCGCTGCTCGGCCGCAACATGCTCGTAAATCGCGTGGATCAGCGGCTGGCAGCCTTCTCGTGTAAGGGCCGAGATCTCGAAGACCGGGCCCTTCCACTTGTAGCGCTTGACGAAGTCCTTGACGCGTGCCGCGCGCTCGTCTTCGGGGATCATGTCGAGCTTGTTCAGCACCAGCCAGCGCGGCTTGTCGTGCAGGGCCTGGTCGTACTTCTTGAGCTCGCTCACGATAGCCTTGGCTTCCTTAACCGGATCGACCTCGGGGTCGAAGGGCGCCAGATCCACCACGTGCAGCAGCAAACGCGTGCGCTGCAAATGGCGCAGGAACAGATGACCCAGGCCCGCGCCTTCCGAGGCGCCTTCGATCAGGCCGGGGATGTCGGCCACGACGAAGCTCTTTTCCGGGGCCACGCGGACCACGCCGAGGTTCGGATGCAGGGTCGTGAACGGGTAGTCGGCAATCTTGGGCCGCGCGTTGGACACGGCCGTGATCAGCGTGGACTTGCCCGCGTTCGGCTGGCCCAGAAGGCCCACGTCGGCCAACACGCGCAGTTCCAGGCGCAGCTTCTTCGCTTCGCCGGGCCAGCCGGGCGTTTTCTGACGCGGAGCTCGGTTGGTGCTGGTCTTGAAATGCAGATTGCCAAAGCCGCCGTCGCCACCCTTGGCGATCAGCACCTTCTCGCCGGGCTCGAGCAGTTCGGCGATCACGGTCTCGGTTTCGAGGTCCTTGATGATGGTGCCAACCGGCATGCGCAGGATGATGTCGTCGGCCGCCGCGCCGTATTGGTCGGAGCCCCGCCCGGCCTCGCCGTTGCGCGCCTCGTGGCGGCGCGCGTAGCGATAGTCGATCAGGGTGTTGAGATTGAGGTCGCCGACGGCGAAGACGCTGCCGCCTCGGCCGCCGTCGCCCCCGTCCGGTCCGCCGAAGGGGATGAACTTCTCGCGCCGGAAGCTCGCGCAGCCAGCGCCGCCATTGCCGGCGACGACATCAATGGTGGCTTCGTCAACGAACTTCATAACGCGTAATGTTAGTGGAGTAGAAATGGAAAGGCCCCGGAGAACCGGGGCCTTGCATTCGTCATCGGTGAACTTAGACCGGTGTGACGATGACGGTCGAGCGGTTCAGCTCGCCCTTGGTCGCGAAGGACACGGTGCCGTCAATCAGCGCGAACAGCGTGTGGTCCTTGCCCATGCCGACGTTCGTGCCCGCGTGGAACTTGGTACCGCGCTGACGCACGATGATGGAACCTGCCGAGATGGTCTGGCCGCCATAGACCTTCACACCCAGCATCTTCGGTTTGGAGTCGCGGCCGTTCCGTGTGGAACCACCGCCCTTTTTCTGTGCCATGGATCAGCTCCTTGAAACTTGGTTGGCGAAGAAGGATCGCTTAGACGTTGACCGCGCTGATTTCCAGCTCGGTGTAGGTCTGGCGATGGCCCTGGCTCTTCTTGTAGTGCTTGCGACGACGCAGCTTGAAGATGCGCACCTTGTCGTGCTTGCCTTGAGCCACGACGGTGGCCTTCACGCTGGCGCCAGCAACCAAGGGAGCGCCGATCTTGAGTTCCGCGCCGCTTCCGACAGCGAGAACTTCATTGATCACGATCTCTTGGCCAACTTCCGCAGCAATCTGTTCTACCTTGATCTTTTCGCCAGCAGCAACCTTGTATTGCTTGCCACCGGTTTTTATGACCGCGTACATATCAGCCCTTTCAGTGATTACCGCCCAGCCATCTCTCCTCTCGCTCAAGCGAATGGAGAAAAGCCGGACGACGGATTCCACGCCTTGACCGACGCAGAGCCCGCGAGTGTAGCACGCACTCGGGAAAACACCAAATCCGACACCACCGGCTGCGGTCTCGCGGGCCCGCTTCCTATAATCGCGGCCTCTTTCAGAAAGCCCCACGTGCCCCTCGCCACCGCCCATCCCGTCGCGCCTTCCCCCGTCTTTGCCGAGGTGCTGGCCCTGCTGGCCGAACAGATGGGCGAGGTGGATGCCGTCATCCAGCGCCGGCTGACCTCGGACGTCGCCCTGGTCAACCAGATCGCCGGCTACATCGTCCACGCGGGCGGCAAGCGCATGCGGCCCAAGCTGGTGCTGCTGTTCGCCAACGCGCTGGGATGCGACAGCGACGGCCGCTACGAACTGGCGGCCGTGGTCGAATTCATCCACACGGCCACGCTGCTGCACGACGACGTGGTGGACGAATCCATGCTCCGCCGTGGCAAGCAGACCGCCAACGCACTCTTCGGCAACGCTGCCAGCGTGCTCGTGGGCGACTTCCTCTATTCGCGCGCCTTCCAGATGATGGTCTCGGTCAATCGCATTCGCGTGCTCGAGGTGCTGGCCGAGGCCACCAACGTCATCGCCGAGGGCGAGGTCTTGCAGCTGATGAACATGCACGACCCCGACGTCAGCGTAGAAAACTACCTACGCGTCATCCGCTACAAGACCGCCAAGCTCTTCGAAGCCAGCGCGCGGCTCGGTGCCGTCCTCGCAAATGCCGAGCCCCAGATCGAGGAAGCCTGCGCTGCCTACGGTCGTCATCTCGGCACGGCCTTCCAGCTGATCGACGACGTGCTCGACTACGAGAGCGATGCCCAGGCCCTGGGCAAGAACATCGGCGACGACCTGCGCGAGGGCAAGCCCACGCTGCCCTTGCTGATCGCCATGGAACGCGGCACCGCAGAACAGCGCGCGCTGATCCGCCACGCGATCGAGCATGGTGAAGTCGCGCGCCTCGCCGAGATCGTCACCATAGTGCGCCAGACCGGCGCGCTCGACTTCACGCGTGAGGCCGCACGCGACGAGGCGAATGCGGCACGAGCAGTTCTTTCGAAGCTACCACTTAACAAGTGGCAAGAATCCCTGCTAGAATTTGCGGCTCAGTCGGTTGAGCGGTCCTCTTAAGCATTCGGGGCCGCGAAAACGATCGACAACAAATCGGGGTGTAGCTTAGCCTGGTAGAGCGCTACGTTCGGGACGTAGAGGCCGGAGGTTCGAATCCTCTCACCCCGACCAATAAAATCAATGAGTTAGCGCCGTTCAACTCATTGCCTCCAGCCTCTGGGGCCACACGGGGGTTACGCAGAGGCCCTCAGACGAGGGCCTTTTGCTTTGTGCGGCGTGCCACGTCGTCAGGATGCGGCGCCGTGCAAGACCATGCACGCATGCGCCCCATCTCGCCCAGTCGGCGGCCCCAACGCATCGCAACCCTTCAATGAGCATGCCAACAAAACCGCTAGTCCGGAAAGCAGGATTTCTTGCAGTCGTCGAACTACTTCCATTTGTACTTGGCATAGCACTCGTCCTGCTTACCTACGCTTGGTTTGGCGCCAAGGGCGCCGAACTGTGGCTACTGCCAGAGTGGTGGGTCGCCATCGTTTTCATGCAGTTCGATGTGCTCCGAGACGGCGTCCGAAAGCCAGATCCACAATATGGAGATCTCGACGCTACCGCGATCGTGACCATCACTGGCTTGGTGCTTCTAACTTCTTGCGCGTTTCTGATCTTGGAAATCGCGAGACTTCGCGGCTGCCCATCCATCTCCGTCCCTGAGTGGTTCAGCCCTGTTCAATGCGGCTTCCTCTTTGCCTCGACCGCAAATTTCCTCGTGGTCAAATCTTGGGTCAAGCTGCATGAGCTGAAGGAAATTCAGCATAGATTGCAAGCCGCCGACGCGGCGCCAGATGACGCATAGTTTCGCGGCCCATGGTTTGGCCGGCAGACGGGTCAGGGAGTGTCCCGCTTCGATGCGGAAGATGCGAGAGATGGGGGACATTGCGCCGATCGGGAGCGCCAGCTCGCCATCGCTGTGCAAAGGGAACCAATGCCTGGCCAGCCGGCCGCTTCCAAACAAAAAACCCGCCAGTCGGCGGGCCGTCGATAAGGCTCAATCGATGTCAGCGCTTGGGGAGAAAGCGATCTGCCATGACCTTCTCAAAACCCGCACGTTCGGTGTCGCTCCATGCCTCCGGGATGTCCGGACATGGCGCAATCATCTTGACGTCACCGTTCATGATCTGTTCGGCCATCTGACGGATCCCAGGATCATTCATCGCGTCCTTCACGGGAACGCATTGAGTCGAAATCTCCGCTCCTGTGTTGGTCTTCACCATGATGTACCCCTTACTCTGAAGTGAGCCACTGATGCTCTTTGGATCGCAGCTATCTGCCTCGGCAAGATTGTTCGCCCCGGTCCCAGCGTTATAGAACATAACCGATCCGCCAGAGCATACATCCTTCAATTTAGCTGATTCCACTGCCGTTTTTGCGCAGCTGTTAACAAGCCAGCAGGCCTTGGCATGCACTTTTCCACTGCCGGCGAAAGCGGCATCGGCCGCGAAATCAATTGGTCCCAGCGAGTAGATCAGCTTCTTAGCATCAAGATCAACGATCATTGCCGCAATCCCGTTGCTCGACGGAACTGCCTGAGTCGGCGCAGCGAGCCACGCCTTCCATTGCCCGATCACACCGCTGTCGCCGGCAAAGATGATGCCCGTATCACCTCGGGCGACGATTTTGGCAAACGATGTGTCGTCTACGAAAAAGAACGCCGCCCCGTCGGGCGATCCCCACGACCAGCGCGAATCCGAAGCAAGCAGGCAAATCCTTCCGTCGAAGACGTTCGTTGTCATTCTCTCCCCTAAAGAATCCGAGTCGTCAAATCAAAGCGTGCGGTTGTATCACAAAGTTGCCAAGCCCCCGCTTCACAACGCCTGAGGCCGGGTCGCCTGGGCGCCCAAGGGAAATAATGCCCTCCCTCCCGGCTAGTGCCGTCGAAGTGCTCTAGCTTTTAGCTATCGCGAGCAGCCGACGATTTCATTCTCGGTGTGCAGACTGCCAATCCTCGAGCTCGCACTTGCCGCTGTGATGAACAGGGGAGTTCTCCGAGATCACCGCACTGCGCACTGCATCGCCCTTGGCCATCACGGCAACGACCATTTCGTACCGCGCGGAAGTCAGGCCCGTGAATCGAATGCGAAGCACCGCCGAGCGTTCGGCCCCGTACTGCCAAGCCCGATCCCAGGGGGATCCCACGATGTCGGTCTGCTGGAAGTTGGCGGTGTGGTGATAGCACTTGAGGATGCCCTTGGACAGGTCGACGAGACTGCCCTGCATCTTGGCCACGTCGACCGCGCCGGGCTTGGTGGCAGTCTGGACAGCGGACGCGGCCAGGTCAGGATTCTTCGCGAGCGCTGACACCAGCAGTGCGATCGGAAACATGCAATCTCCCTTGTTGTTGGAATGGCCGATCTACTTCGCTGCGCTGCAGCCATCGGGCGGTGGAATGTACCGCCTCGTATGACGCCGCTCAGCGTCGGCTGTCGCGCCGCTGCGTCGCGCTGCCTACCTAGAATCGATGCTCCAAGGGAGGCTGCCGTGTCCACGTACGTGATCCACTCGATAACCGAAGAGAACGGCGAAGTTGCGCTGGCCGACATCCGAATGGTGGTTCGAACCGCAAGACCCGATCAATTCGGCCTTGACGACGGCGAAGTGATGGCCTTTCACGACGTTGCGTCGCTGATTCGATTCGGGCACGCCGTGCATGTCGTGCGATGGATCGGCCCAGGCGAATTCGAACCGGGCAGCCGCGTAGGCATCAAGCCAGGCCAGATCGAACATCTTCTTAGCGTCGATGCCCACGGCGTCCCGAATGGCGATTTGATGGCTTTGCCGCGACTGAGGATGTGATCGACGGCCCTGCCGCGGACGGACTACCGAGCGAATTGAATCTCGGACAGGTCCCCAATCCCCAGTTCCGCCTCCCGCTTTATGAGCGGTCTTTGCGCGTTCCGGGGAACTGGGGACCCTTTGTTTATGCAATACCGGTCCGTGGTCTCATCCCGTCGCCGTGCCCAGAATCGGTCGCTCATCAATCAGCGCCTTCATGCTGAACTTGCCATTTACCAGCGGTTGACCGAAGGCCATTCCATTGAGCGCCGGCACCCGAAATTGTGAATCTTCCCAATGTGCTGCTCTGTCTCGTTCCGCCGCAAACATTGCCCGATGGAATACCGCCAGCCATCGCGGCGAATTGTGTTTGCTGGAGTTACTGGGCCACCAACTCGCGTGCGGCATTCATTCGCCACTTCGCCTTTCTACTGTCTCGCGAGCACGGCCACCGTGTGGCTGATCGTTTTACCGGCGTAGTCGTCGGACCAGTCAGAGCCCACGTGCAATAGCTTCCAGCCGTGCGTCTTGAGCATGTGGTTGACCGAGCCGTCCCAATTCGAGCCACCAATGCGCTGGGATCGGCAAACGGGGCAGTTCTTTTCCACGAGCGTCGTGATGTAGACGACCTCGTCGGTATCAATTCCATCCATAGGAGTCTTCCTTGATCAACGCAGCGAACATACCATCGCGCCAGCGAACAAGATAGGGAGACTAAGCATGATGGAGGTTGACAAGGCGACGCGATGGTCGTTGGGGGCATGGTTGCTGATGTGCGTCGCGATCTCGTTGACAAAAGTTCAGTGGTCCGTGGTCTATCAAGACAAGAATCTGCAAGCCTGGGCGCAGGCCTTTGGCGGTGCAGGGACTATTGCCGTTACGTTCTTCGTGGCCCGGTATCAGGCCCTGCGACAAGAGCGCGCAAGGAGGACTGAAGTCCTGCTGGCTCAGGCGGACCAAATCGAAGCTGTGGCGGAGGTTTGCGGAATGTGCGCACACGTGATCGACAACGTGGGCTTGACCCATTCGAGCCTCGAGGAATTTCGAGACTCGGGCTGTGCGCGATTGGTGAAGTTGCTGAGCGCTGTTGAGGAAATTGATGGCCAGCTGCGCGGCGTATCCGTTTATCAATTGCCCCCCAGCATCGTGGGTAACACGATCACGTTCCTGGCGGCGTTCGGTCACTTCAAGCGAAATGTGCGAAACCTCATCGAAGGGCAGGCGGACATGACAACGCTTGAGTACGAAAACACTATGCAGGCGATTCGGAGCAACGGATCGACCGTCAGAAACGTCAGGCGGAAAATTCTGGACGTGCTTATGCGCAAGGCAAGCTGACAGCTGTTTCATGTCCCCCCGGGCTCTATGCCCGCGACAGGAGGGGGCCGCCTCACTGGCCCCCCGCGTCAGAATATCTGTCGCTTCCATAAATTCATAATGGGGGCGTAGATGAGAGAACGAGTTGGCTCGATACGGACAAGAATTCAAAGACCGAGCGGTAGCGCGCATGCTGCCGCCGGAGAGTGCGCCGCCGGAGGTGGTGGCGCGTGAGATTGGTGTGGGCGTGAGCACGCTAGAGAAGTGGCGCTCGCAGTCCCTGGGTAAGCCGGCTCAAGAGAAGGTGTGGACCGCTGCGGCGCGGCTGCAGGCGGTGATTGCCACGGCGGCGATGGACGAGGTCACGCGCAACGCCTGGTGCCGCGAGAACGGCCTGTACGCGCATCAGCTGCAGCAATGGAAGGACAACGCCACGCAGTCGCTGGCGGCGCCCGAAGAGACGCGTGCAAGCCCATCGCAGACCAAGGCGGATCGGCGCCGCATCAAGGAGCTCGAGCGCGAGCTTCGGCGCAAGGAATCGGCCTTGGCGGAGGCGGCAGCACTGCTGATACTCGCAAAAAAAACCGAGGCGATCTTCCAAAGGAACAAGCAGGGTCAGGACGAATGATCGGCCTGGAAGATCGCCAAGGACATGCCCGCAACATCGAAGCCGCCTGCCAAGCTGGTGCGCGACTGAGCCAAGCTTGCAAGGTCGTCGGTATCGCTGCGCGTACGCT
>JAFALK010000074.1 GCA_019234295.1 Roseateles sp. | reverse complement strand
GCTCGCAATGCGGTTTCTGCACGCCGGGCTTTGCGATGTCGCTGGCGGCCACCTACGAGCGCCATTGCCAGGCCGGCACCCGCCCCACGCGCCAGCAACTGGCCGACGACCTCTCCGGCAACCTGTGCCGCTGCACGGGCTATCGACCGATCCTCGATGCGGGCCAGCGCATGTTCGACCTGCCGCCGGCGCGCCTGGACACCCGCCCGATCGTCGACATCCTGCGCGGGCTCGATTCGGCGGGCGGCCTCGCGTACGAAGCCGCGAACCCGGCGATCCGCATCGACGGCGCCCCGCGCCGCGACCGGTTCTGGGCGCCGCGCGAGCTCGAAGAATTCGCGGCGCTGCGCGAGCGGCATCCCGAGGCGCGCCTGCTGGCCGGCTGCACCGACATCGGCCTGTGGGTCAACAAGCAGTTCCGCGACCTGGGCGACATCCTCTACGTCGGCAACGTCGACGCCCTCAAGCGCATCGAACGACGCGACGGGGGGGCGCTGCGCATCGGCGCCGCCGCGCCGCTGGAAGATGCGTGGGCCGCGCTGACCGCGGAGATCCCGGCCTTGCAGGACATGTGGCTGCGCTTCGCCTCGCTGCCGGTGCGCAATGCCGGCACGCTCGGCGGCAGCATCGCGAACGGCTCGCCGATCGGCGACAGCGCGCCGGTCCTGATGGCGCTCGGCACGAACGTGGTGCTGCGCCGCGGCGCGGCACGGCGCACCGTGCGCCTGGAGGATTTCTACCTCGACTACATGAAGAATGCGATGGTGCCGGGCGAATTCATCGAGGCGCTGGAAGTGAGCTTGCCGTCGCCGGGCAACGAGATTCGGGCCTACAAGCTGTCCAAGCGCTTCGACTGCGACATCTCGGCCGTGGCGTGCGGACTGTCCATCGAGCTCGACGGCGGCCGCGTGCGCAGCGCCCGGTTCGCGTTCGGCGGCATGGCCGCCATCGTCAAGCGGGCCGCGAATGCCGAAGCCGCGGTCGTCGGGCAAGCGTGGAACGAAGCCACCCTCGATGCCGCGACAGCGGCGATCGATCTCGACTTCACGCCGCTGACCGACCTGCGCGCCAGCGCCGCGCACCGGTCGCGCGTCGTGCGCAACCTGCTGCGCCGCTTCTGGCTGGAGACGCGGCCGGACGACCCGCTGCCGGCCCGCGGCGTCAGTGTCTTCGACGTGATGCCGCACGCGGCGCCCGCTGCCTGAGGAGCGCTCATGAACAAAGAGGTCGAAAGCTTCCTGATCGAGCCCGGGCTCGCGTACGCGGACTACCTGGACAACGCGAGCACGCGCATCGACGTCGACGCCGAAGCCGAGCGTCTGCGGCAGGGCGCGCGCGTGGGCGTGAGCCGCAAGCACGAGTCGGCGCACCTGCACGTCGCCGGCCAGGCGACCTATGTCGACGACATGCCCGAGCTGGCGGGCACCCTGCATGCGGCGCTCGGCCTGTCGCCGGTGGCGCGCGGCCACATCAAGTCGTTCGCGATCGAGAAGATCCGCGCGCTCCCGGGCGTCGTGGATGTCCTGACCGCCGCCGACATCCCCGGCGTCAACGACTGCGGCACCATCGTCCACGACGACCCGATCCTGGCCGAGGGCGAGGTGCGCCATCTCGGCCAGCCCGTGTTCGCGGTGATCGCCACCGACCGCGAGCTCGCGCGTCGCGCGGCCGCGCAGGCGCGGCAGGTGCTCGAGATCGAGCCGCTGCCCGCCCTCCTCACGGCGCTCGACGCCCATGCGGCGCAGCAGTACGTGCTGCCGCCGATGCACCTGCGGCGCGGCGACGCGAAAGCCGCCATCGCGCGCGCGCCGCACCGGCTCGCGGGCCGCTTCAACGTCGGCGGCCAGGAGCAGTTCTACCTGGAGGGCCAGATCTCCTACGCGGTACCGACCGAGAACGACGGCGTGCGCGTGCACTGCTCGACGCAGCATCCCAGCGAGATGCAGCACCTGGTCGCCCATGCGCTCGGATTGCACGCCCACCACATCCACGTCGAATGCCGGCGCATGGGCGGCGGCTTCGGCGGCAAGGAGTCGCAGTCGGCGCTGTTCGCGTGCATCGCGGCGATCGCGGCGAGAAAGCTCGACCGGCCGGTCAAGATGCGGCCCGATCGCGACGACGATTTCCTGATCACGGGGCGCCGGCACGGGTTCGAGTACGCCTACGAGGTCGGCTTCGACGACGAGGGTCGCGTGCTGGGCGCGGAGATCGACATGGTTTCCAACGCCGGTTGCTCCACGGACCTCTCGGGGCCGGTGATGACGCGCGCGCTGTGCCACTTCGACAACGCCTACTGGATGCCCGACGTGGCCATCCACGGTTACAGCGGCCGCACGAACACCCAGAGCAACACCGCGTTCCGCGGTTTCGGCGGCCCGCAAGGGGCGTTCGCCGCGGAGGTCATCGTCGACTCCATCGCACGCGCGCTCGGCAAGGACGCGCTCGACGTGCGCCGCGCCAACTTCTACGGCGTCGGCGAGCGCGACGTCACCCCCTACGGGCAGCGCGTGACCGACAACGTGATCCGGCCGTTGACGGACCAGCTCGCGACCCAGGCCGACTACGCGCGGCGCCGCGCCCGCATCAACGCGTTCAACGCCTCCAGCCCCGTGCTGAAGAAGGGCATGGCGTTGACACCGGTGAAGTTCGGCATCTCGTTCAACGTGAAGCACTACAACCAGGCCGGCGCGCTGGTGCACGTCTACAGCGATGGCACGATGCTCGTCAACCACGGCGGCACCGAGATGGGCCAGGGCCTGAACACCAAGGTGGCGCAAGTCGTGGCGCACGAGCTGGGCGTGGACATGACGCAGGTGCGGGTCAGCGCCGCGGACACGCATCGCGTGGCCAACACGTCGGCGACCGCAGCCTCCACGGGCAGCGACCTCAATGGCAAGGCCGCTCAGGATGCCGCGCGCCAGATCCGCGAGCGGCTCGCGCCCCTGGCCGCGCAGTTGCTCGGCGCCGGGGACGTGCAGTTCGCCAGCGGCGAGGTCCTGTTCGCCAACGGCCAGGTGCGCGCCGGTGGCAAGGCCATGGCCTTCAAGGAGCTCGTGGCCAAGGCCTACACAGAACGCATCCAGCTCTGGAGCGACGGCTTCTACGCCACGCCGGGCCTGCATTGGGACCGCAACACGCTGCAGGGCAAGCCCTTCTTCTACTTCGCCTATGGCGCCGCCGTCTCCGAAGTGCTGGTAGACACGCTGACGGGCGAGAACCGCGTGCTGCGAGCCGACCTGCTGCACGATGCGGGCACGAGCCTGAACCCCGCGATCGACCTGGGCCAGGTGGATGGCGCCTACATCCAGGGCATGGGCTGGCTCACGACGGAGGAGCTGGTCTGGCATCCGCGCAGCGGCCTGCTCACCACCCATGCGCCGAGCACCTACAAGATCCCCTGCGCCAACGACTGCCCGCCCGTGCTGAACACGAAGCTCTTCACCGAGCCCAATCGAGCTGACAGCATCCACCGCAGCAAGGCGGTCGGCGAGCCGCCGCTGCTGCTGCCCTTCTCCGTGCTGCTGGCGATCAAGGACGCCGTGGCCGCGGCCCAGGGGCCCGGGAGCGATCCCTACCTGCGTGCACCAGCGACGGCGGAGGCGGTGCTCGATGCATTGCTGGTCGGCTCGCTGCTCACGGAATCCACAGCGCCCGAAAATCGTTGACGTTGGTGAAGCTCGGACCGGTCACCACCAGATCGCCGAGCGGGGCGAAGAAGCCGTAGGCGTTGTTGGCATCGAGCAGCTCGCGCGCCGAAAGGCCGAGCCCGGCGGCGCGCTGCAGGGTGTCGGGCGTGACGATGGCGCCGGCGTTGTCTTCCACGCCGTCGATGCCGTCGGTATCGGCTGCCAGCACGTGCACGCCAGGCTCGCCTTGCAGGGCGATGGCGCAGCCGAGCAGGAATTCGGTGGCCCGTCCACCACGGCCTCCCTTGTGCTTGACGGTGACCGTGGTCTCGCCGCCGGAGAGGATCACGCAAGGCCGCGCAAAGGGTTCTCCGCGCCGCGTGACCGAGCGCGCCAGCGCGGCATGCAAGGCGCCGATGTCGCGCGACTCGCCTTCGATTTCATCGCTGAGCACATGGGCCGCGATGCCCATGGCCCGGGCTGCCTCTGCAGCCGCGTGCAGGCTCATCAAGGGCGTGGCCAGCATTTTCAACTCGCCGTTGAGGAGCGTCTTGGGCGTCTCGAAGACACCTGACTCCAACCCCGCTCGCGCAGCGGCCGGCAACTCGATGCCATGGCGCGCGCAGATGGTCAGTGCGTCGGCGCAGCTGCTCGGGTCGGCCACCGTGGGGCCAGAGGCGATCACGGCCGGATCGTCGCCGGGCACGTCGCTGATCGTCAGCGTCAGCACCCGAGCGGGCGCGCAAGCGGCCGCCAGCCGGCCGCCCTTGATGCGCGAGAGGTGCTTGCGCACGCAGTTCATCTCGTGGATGGTCGCGCCCGATCGCAGCAGGGCCTTGTTGATGGCCTGCTTGTCCGCCAGCGTGATCCCTGCGGCCGGCAAGGGCATCAGGGCCGAGCCGCCGCCCGAGATCAGGCAGATGACGAGATCGTCAGCCGTCAGCCCCTGCGCCAGGGCCAACAGGCGCGCGGCGGCCTGTTCGCCGGCGGCGTCGGGCACGGGATGCGCGGCCTCCACCAGCTCGATGCGGCGCGGCCGATACTCGGGCGGCTTGTGGCCGTAGCGCGTGATCACGAGGCCGGAGAGCGGCGCAGCGTCGGGCCAGGCCGCTTCGAGCGCCTGAGCCATGGAGCCGCCGGCCTTGCCCGCACCGAGCACCAGCGTGCGGCCTTTCGGCGGTGGAGGCAGCTGCGAGGCCAGCACGCGCCCGGGCAGCGCGCGGGCCACCGCGACGTCATAGAGATGGCGCAGCAACACGCGTGGGTTCATCTCAGTTTCTCCACCGCGCGTCGCGCAACCCACGCCGCATGAAACGCAGGCATTGCGGGCCGACTGCCAGTCAGAGTGCCAGGCCGAGTGCCAGTCAGAGTGCCAGCCCGAGTGCCAGGCAGAGTGCCGGGCCGCCCCAGGCCAGCCTGCATCACGCCGCGAACGGTGGCGTCCCCTCGGGGGGCCTGCCAGGGCCGCCCGCGTTCAGCGCGGCGAGCGTGGACGAGGGTCGCCATCTCAGTCCGCGGTGATCTTTCGCGCCTCGATCAGGCTCTTCCAGCGCGCGAACTCGACGGCCTGGAAGGCGCGGGCATGATCCGGCGTGTCCACCACCATCTCGAGGCCGATGTCCGTCAACTTCTTCTGCGTGGCCGGGTCCGACAGGGCGGTGACGAGGGCAGCGTGGATCTGGGCCTTCAGGGCGGGCGCCATGCCGGCGGGAACGGCCACGCCCTGCCATGAATACACGTCCACGCCCTTGACGCCGAGCTCGCTGAGCGTGGCCACCTGCGGCAGCACGAGCGAGCGCTTGGAACCGGTGACGGCCAATGCGCGCAGCTTGCCAGACTGGATCTGCGTGAACACCGAGTTGACGTTCTGGAAGGAGGCCGCCACTTGGCCGCCGATCAGGTCCTGCACGGCGGGCGCGCCGCCCTTGTAGGGCACGTGCAGGCCGCTGGTGCCCGTCTGCTGCCAGAAGAGCTCGGCCGTGAGGTGGTCCGAAGAGCCGTTGCCCGAGGACGAGAAACTCAGGGTGTCAGGATGGGTCTTGAGCTCGGCCAGCACATCGGCCAGGCTCTTGAGCTTCGAGTTGGCCGGCACGACCAGCACATTGGGCGACTGCACCGCCACCATGATCAGGTCGAGATCCTTGAGCGCGTCGTAGGACTGGCTCTTGTACAGATGCGGCGCGATCACGAAGGGGCCCAGTGAGGAGACCAGGATCGTGTAGCCGTCCGGCGCGGCGCGCTTGAACTGCGCCGCAGCGATGGTGCCCGTGGCGCCGGGCTTGTTGTCAACCAGAACCGTCTGCTTCCACTGCTCCTGCAGGCGCGCGCCGATCGTGCGGGCGATCATGTCCGAGGCCCCGCCGGCGGGGAAGGGCACTAGCAGGGTTACGGGCTTGTCGGGGAAGGTGGCCATGGCCTCGGCACTCAAGAACAGGCTCGCGAACACAGCCAGGAACCGTGCCGCGCGGCGCAGCAATCTTGTCATCGAGAGTCTCCATTTCGGCCTGGGACAATGTCCAGATATTGTGTTTGCCGGCCTGGACGGCAGGCACAGGACTGACCCTGACAATACGCTCATGCGCACCCTGCTTCTGACACCCCTCCTCGCCCCGCTTCTCATCGCGTCGGCTTTCGCCGGCACCGAGCCTTTGCCCCAGCTAAAGGCCTACGAGGCCCAGCCTGCCTGGCTCCAGCCGATCGAGCCGCTGCGCATCAGCGACCACGTCTGGCAGATCGGCACGTCCGGCATCACCGCCCTGCTCGTGAAGACCGGCGAAGGCGCGCTGCTGATCGACGGCGGCATGCCCCAGGCGGCCGATCTTGTGCTCGCGCAGATCAGGAAGCTCGACGCCGAACCTCTGCGCCTGATTCTGCACAGCCATGCGCACGCCGACCATGTCGGCCCGCTGGCCGCGATCCGGCGCGCCACCGGGGCACAGATGGTCACCAATGCCGAATCGGCCGCGATGATGGCGCGCGGCGGCTTCCACGACATCCACTTCGGCGACGGCATCAGCTACCCGCCCGTGCAGGCCGACCGGCTGCTGCAGGATGGCGAGGTGGTCCGGCTCGGCGCCATGGCCTTCACGGTCACCTTCACACCCGGCCACACGCCGGGCAGCATGAGCTGGACCTGGACAGACACGCTGCAAGGCCGGCCGGTGCGCATCGCCTACGTGGACAGCCTCACCGCGCCCGGCTACAAGCTCGTGGGCAATGCGGCCTATCCGCACATCGTGGACGACTACCGGCGCAGCATCGCCCGTGTGCGCGCCCTGCCCTGCGACCTGCTTCTCACTCCGCACCCTGAGTTCAGTGGCTGGAACTACACGGATGCGGCGCGGCCGCATCCGCAACCCACGAGCTGCAAGACCTATGCCGACGAGGCCGAGAAGGCGCTGGACGAGCGCCTCAAGGCGAGCGCGCCTTGAACCAGGCGCCAATGGCGGCACGCTCCTCCTCGGTGATCTGGGTGGCGTTGTTCAGCGGCATGGTCTTCTGCACCACCACCTGCTGGTAGATACGCGCCGCGTGGCTTTCGACGAGAGCCGCCGTCTGCAGGTGCACGTCCTTCGGCCCCAGCGCGGCGTTGTGGCACATCAGGCAGCGCTGCTGGACGATGGCCTGCACCTGCTCGGTCGTCGGCGCCGCCACTTTGGGCGCGGGCTGCGGCGCCAGCCAGGCGATCAGCGCGGCCAGCAGGGCCAGCACGAGCACGATCAGCCCCCACGCATTCACGCCCTTGTGCCGCTTGACGAACCAGGTGCGCACCAGGGCGCCCGCCAGCATCAGCACGCACAGCACGGCCCAGTTCAGCGGGTGGTTGTAGAGCATGCCGTAGTGGTTGCTCAGCATGGCGATGAGCACCGGCAAGGTGAAGTAGGTGTTGTGGACGCTGCGCTGCTTGCCGCGCTGGCCGTGGACGGGATCAACGGGCCGTCCGGCCCGCATGTCTTCGATCACCCGCTTCTGGCCTGGGATGATCCAGAAGAAGACGTTGGCGCTCATCATCGTGGCGATCATGGCGCCAATGATGAGGAAGGCCGCGCGGCCGGCGAAGAGCTGGCTCGCAGCGAAGGCCGCGATGACGATGAAGACGGCGATCAGCCCGAGCACCACGCCATCGTTGCCGATGACGACGCGCTCGCCCTGCCTGATCTGGCCGAAGAGTCGGCAGATCAGGTCGTAGGCGAGCCAGCCACTGGCCAGAAACCCCAGCGCCGCCGCGATGGCAGCGCCCGCGCTCCAGTCGTGCACACGCTTGTCGATCAAGAAGCTGTCGGCATTGCAGAGATAGAGCAGGGTGAACAGCGCGAAGCCGCTCATCCAGGTCCAGTAGCTCTCCCAGTAGAACCAGTGCAGGTGATGCGGCAGGTTGGCTGGCGCCACCATGTACTTCTGCGGGTTGTAGAAGCCACCGCCGTGCACGGCCCAGAGCTCACCGTCCACGCCCTTGGCCTTCAGCTCCGCAGCCTCGGGCTTGAGCAAGTGGTTGTCCAGCCAGACGAAATAGAACGAAGCGCCGATCCAGGCAATGGCCACGATCACGTGCAGCCAGCGCAGCAGCAGGTTGGCCCAGTCGAGCAAGTAGGTATCCATCGCACCGAGTGTAGGCAGACGAAGAAGAGCCCCGAATCCGTGGAGACTCGGGGCCCGCAAGCGCGGACATCGCCCGGACATCCGCGCCGGCAGCGGGTGTGGGGCCGCGATGTGGTTACTGCAGCGCGGGATGAATCATCGCGAGTTTCATCGCCGCCAATCCGATGAAGAAGCGGCCCCCAAGGCCGCAACTTACTGGCCGGGTTTCCGGCCCAGTTCCGACGATGCGGCGACGACTCAGTTCAACAGATCGAGCAGGGACCGGGCCACCACCTTCGTCGCACGGCGCAGGTCTTCCAGCACGAGGTGCTCATCGGCGCGCTTGGCGTTGCTCTGCAGCACCGTGCGCGGACCGGCGCCGTAGATGGCGGCCGCGATGCCCTGCGCGCCGTAGAGGCGCACATCGGTGTACAGCGGCGTGCCGCTAACGGGAATTGGCTCGCCGAACACCGCCTCGCCGTGCTTTTGCAAGGCCTGCACCAACGCGTTGTCTGCCTGCGGCTTGAAGGCCTGCGCCAGCAGCAGGCGACGGATCTCGACAGAGACCTCGGCGGGCGCCGCGGCGACTATCGTCGCGCGAATCGAGGCCTCAACCGCCGCCGGGTCTTCCTCGGGAATCATGCGCCGGTCCAGCTTGATCGTAATCTGGCCCGGGATCACGTTGGTGTTGCTGCCGCCCTCGATGCGGCCCACGTTCAAATAGGGATGGTTGATGCCCGGCACCGCGGAGCGGATCTGCCGATAGCCGGTGTTGAGGGCATAGAGCGCGGTGAGGATTTTGGTGGTGGCCTGCAGCGCGTCCACGCCGGTCTCGGGATAGGCGGCGTGCGAGGCCCGGCCCTTGACCGTCACCTCGAGCTGCAGGCAGCCGTTGTGCGCCGTCACGACCTGGTAGCTGAAGCCGGCGGCCAGCACGAAGTCGGGCCGGGTGAGCTTCTCGCGCAGCAGCCAGCCCGGGCCGAGCTCGCCGCCGAACTCCTCGTCGTAGGTGAAGTGCAGCTCAACGGCTCCCTTGAGCGGCAGGGCCAGGGACTCGAGCGCACGCAGCGCGAAGGTGTAGGTCGCGAAGTCGCTCTTGCTCACCGCAGATGCGCGGCCGTAGAGCTTGCCGTCCTCGACTTCACCGGAATACGGGCCGTGCGTCCAGCCCTCGCCCGGCGGCACGACATCGCCATGGGCGTTGAGCGCCACCGTCGGCCCATCGCCGAAGCGGCGGCGCACGATCAGGTTGGTGAGGCTTTCCATGCCCTGCGCCCTCACCTCGGCGATGGGAACGGGATGCATCTCAGGCGTCAGCCCCATCGCAGCCAGCAGCTCGGCGGTGCGCTCCGCATGCGGGGCGTTGTTGCCGGGCGGCGTGTCGGTGGGGACCTGCACCAGGGCCTGGAGAAAGCGCACCTCCTCCTCGAAATGGGCATCGATCCAGGCGTCCAGCGCGGCGTACTTCATAGGTCTTCAATCAGAAGCTGGAAGGCGCGCAGCGCCAGCTCGGCGTCGTCGTTGTTCACCGCCTCCAGCGGGTTGTGGCTGATGCCAAGGTTCTGGCCGCGCACGAAGAGCATGGCCTGGGGCATGCGCTCGTGGAGCTTCATCGCGTCGTGGCCGGCGCCCGAGGGCATGCGCAGCAGCGGCAGGCCCAGGGCCTGGACGGCGGCCTCCCAGCGCTGCTGCCAGATCGGGTCGCTCGGCGCGGCGCCGGCCTTGAGCATGGGCTGGAGCGTGTGACTCACGCCACGGCGCTGGCAGATTGAGGCCAGCTCGGCGAGCACGTCCTGCTCGAGCGCATCGCGCGCGGCACCGGTCGTGGCGCGCAGGTCCAGGCTGAATCGGCAGCGGCCTGGGATGACGTTGATCGAGCCCGCCGGCACCTCCAGCATGCCCACAGTGCCGACCACATCGGGCACGGCCGCTGCACGCTGCTCGACGAAGAGAATCAGCTCGGCCACGGCCGCCGCGGCGTCGCGCCGCGCACCCATGGGCGTGGTGCCGGCGTGCGAGGCCAAACCGCGAACCTCGCCCGTGTAGCGCACGCTGCCATTGATCGAGGTGACCAGCCCCAAAGGCAGGTCGGCGCTGTTCAACACCGGCCCTTGCTCGATGTGGATTTCCACGAAACCGAGGTAGCGGGCCGGGTCGCGCGTCTCGCGCTCGATAGCGACCATCTCGGCGGGCAGGCCCGCGGCCCGCATGGCGGCGCGCATGCTCACACCGGCCGAGTCCAGTTGGTCAAGCCAGCCAGGCTCGAATTGACCGACGAGCGCGCTGGAGCCGAGGAAGTCGCCCTTGTAGCGCTGGCACTCCTCTTCCGCGAAGGCGACCAGCTCGATGCCGTGCGCCAGGCGCCTACCGGCCCTTGCCAGCTCGCGCACGGCCAGCATGGGGATGAAGATGCCGAGACGGCCGTCATACTTGCCGGCGTTGCGCACGGTGTCGTAGTGGCTGCCGGTCAGCAGGGTCTTGGCGTCAGCGTGCGAGCCGCGGTAGAGACCGACGACGTTGCCGACCGCGTCGATGCGCACTTCGTCGAAGCCGCAGTCGCGCATCCAGGCCTGGATCTGCGCGGCGCAGGCGCAGTGGGCTTCGGTCAGGTAGAGCGTGGCCAGCTGGCCGTGCTCCTTGAAGCCGGGATCGCTGTGCACGGCAAGTTCGTCGGCCCAGTCCAGCAACTGGTTGCCCAGAGCCGGCGAGACACCGAACTTGTCGTTGAGCCGGATCTCGGCAATGCGATGGACCTGGCGCAGGCACTCGGCCAACTCCACCTCCGGGTGGCCGTTCAGCCGCCGTGCGAAGGCTGCGATGATTTGCTCGCGCGTGAGTCCGTCGCCGCGCGGCCCGCGCACGGCCAAGATGAAGGGCCAACCGAAGCGCGCGTTGTACTCGCGATTGAGCTGCTGGAGCTGCTTGTACTCCTCGATCGTGCAATGGGTCAGGCCGGCGCGGCTTTGCTCGTCGGTGGACTCCGCTGTCAGCGTGCCCGTGACCATGGCCTTGCCGGCGAGCTCGGGGTGGGCACGCAGCAGGGCCACCTGCTGGGCGCGCGGCGCCTCGCGCACGACGGTGGCAAGGCCGTACTTCAGATGGGCCAGGCTGGCGAAGGGCCTCCTCTCGGCCGCGGCTGCGGCGATCCAGGGCGAGTGCTCGTACACGCCCTCAAGCAGGCTCACGAACGCCTCCGTGCTGGCGGCGTTGAGCAGGTTCAGGGTCAGGCCCATCGCTCAATCCCAGACATGGGCGGTCTTCGCGTCGAAGGGGTGGGTGGCCTTCCAGTGGCGCGCGATGTCCACGCGCTTGCAGATCCAGACGCGGTCATGCGCCTCGATGTGGTCCAGGAAGCGCTGCAGGGCGCGCATGCGCCCCGGCCGGCCCAGCAGCCGACAGTGCATGCCGATGCTCATCATCCGGGGCGACTCCTGCCCTTCGGCATAGAGCACGTCGAAGGCGTCTCGCAGGTATTCGAAGAAGGGATCGCCATGGCTGAAGCCCTGGGGCAAGGAGAAGCGCATGTCGTTGCAGTCGAGCGTATAGGGCACGACAAGGTGGGGCGCGAGCTCGCCGTCGGTCTTCCTCACCTGCAACCAGAAAGGCAGGTCGTCGCCGTAGTAGTCGCTGTCGTACTCGAAGCCGCCGAAGTCAGCGACCAGGCGGCGCGTGTTCGGGCTGTCGCGGCCCGTGTACCAGCCCGCGGCGCGGTTGAGCGTGAGGCGCTGGATGGTATCCATGGCGCGCTTCATGTGCTCGCGCTCGATCTCCTCCTGCACGTTCTGGTAGTGAATCCAGCGCCAGCCGTGACAGGCAATCTCGTGATCGAGCTCGACGAAGGCCTGGGTCAGGTCGGGGTGGCGCTCCAGCGCCATGGACACGCCGAAGACCGTCAGCGGCAGCGCTCGCTTCTCGAACTCTCGCAGCAAGCGCCACACGCCCACGCGCGAGCCGTATTCGTAGATGCTCTCCATGCTCAGGTGCCGAGCGGCGAAAGCGGGCGGGTTGAACATCTCGGAGAGGAACTGCTCGCTGCCCGCGTCGCCATGGAGCACCGAATTCTCGCCGCCCTCTTCGTAGTTGAGGACGAACTGCACGGCAACCCGAGCCTGGCCCGGCCAGTGAGCATGAGGAGGATGTTCGCCGTAGCCAATGAGGTCGCGGGGGTAGCGCATCGGGCTAGGATAAGGCATAGCCACAGGCCTCGATCGACATGGGCAAACTGACCACACATGTGCTGGATACGATGAACGGCTGCCCTGCAGCGGGCATGGCGGTGCGGCTGTACCACGAGGGCCGGCCCGTGCTCAGCCTCCAGCTGAATGCCGATGGCCGCGCCGAAGCAGCGCTATTGCAAGGCGAGGCCTTCGCACCAGGCCGCTACCGGCTCGTCTTCGCCGTGGCCGACTATTTCCGAGCCCGCGGCGTGCAATTGCCCGAACCGCCCTTCCTCGACGAAGTGCCGCTGGACTTCGGCATCGCTGATGCCGATGCCCACTACCACGTGCCGCTGTTGGTGTCGCCATGGAGCTATTCGACCTACCGGGGCAGCTGAGAAGCGCGCCCGCCGTCCTCGTCACCGTCGCCCGCGTGGAGGGCAGCGGGCCGCGCGAGGTCGGCGCCTGGATGGCCGTCACGGCCGGCGAGCTGGCGGGCAGCATCGGCGGCGGCCAGCTCGAGCACGAGCTGATCGCAGAGAGCCGCCGCCTCTTGGCCGCGGGCCGTTTTGCCGCTCATGATCGCCGATATGCCCTGGGCCCGAGCCTGGGCCAGTGCTGCGGCGGCGTCGTGCACCTGCGGCTCGAATGGCTTGACGCGTCCGACGCCGACGGCCTGCGCGAGCGCCTCGCCGCCCCGCCGCTGCTGGACCTGGCCCTGTTCGGCGGCGGTCATGTCGGCCGCGCCATCATCGAGCTCGTCGCGCGCCTGCCTGTGCGCGTGCAATGGTTCGACAGCCGCGACGAGATCTTCCCAACCGCCCTGCCCGCCCATGTGCAGGCCGAGCACTCCGACCCCATCCAGGCCGCGGTGGCCGAGGTGCGGCCCAGCGCCAAAGTTCTCATCATGAGCTTCAGCCACGCCGAGGACCTCGACATCGTCGCCGCCTGCCTCACGCGCCAGCGCGAGCGCAGCGACTTGCCCTTCATCGGCCTGATCGGCAGCCAGAGCAAATGGGCGAGCTTCCGCCACCGGCTGGAGGTGCGCGGTTTTGACGAGGTGGAGATGGGCCACATCACCTGCCCCATCGGCATCCCGCGCATCCACGGTAAACAGCCAGAGGTGATTGCGCTGGCGGCGGTGGCGCAGTTGTTGCAGAAGTAGGGGTCGACGAACCCCTGGGCCACAATCGGACAGCGCCACGCAATGCGGAGCCTCGCCATGCAGATCCCCGGTCGCTGCCATTGCGGCAACATCAGCTTCACTCTCGACTGGTCACCGGAGCCGGCGGCCATCCCTGCGCGTGCCTGCAGCTGCTCGTTCTGTCAGCGCCATGGCGGCGTCTGGGCGTCCTGTCCCACGGGCAGCCTGCAGGTCACGCTGCATGACCCCGAGCGAGTGCATGCCTACGAGTTCGGCACGAAGACGGCGCAGTTCCACGTCTGCTCGATCTGCGGCGTGCCGCCGGTGGTCACCTCGCGGATCGAGGGGCAGGTGTACGCCGTGGTCAACGTCAACTGCTTTGAGGGCGTGGACCCGGCGCTGATCCAGCTTCAGGCCGCGGACTTCGAGGGCGAGCAGGCGGCCCAGCGGCTGGCACGCCGCAAACGCGGCTGGATCGCGAAGGTCAGCTTCCTGCAGTCGCCCTGAGTTTCAACAGACCAGCAAACTCTCCAAGGCCTGCTCCCGGATGCCGTAGAAGCCCTTGATCTCAGCGATCTGCGATAGCACTTCCGGCTTGCGCTTCAACGCTGCGGCCAGCGCTGCGCCCTGTTTCTTCACGGCTAGGATCATCTTGTTCTTGCTCGTGTGCTCCAGCGCCACGAACTCGAAGACCTGGGTCTCGTAGCCCTCGGCCTCGAGCAGCAGGGCACGCAGGGAGTCGGTCACCATCTCGGCTTCCTGGCCCAGGTGGATGCCATGCTGGAGCATCGGCCGGAGCGCGGCGGGAAGCCGCATCTGCGGGCGCAGCTGCTTGTGGCAGCAGGGCGAGCACATGATGATGCCGGCGCCGGCGCGCAGGCCCAGGTGGATGGCGTAGTCGGTGGCAATGTCACAGGCGTGCAGGGCGATCATCACATCGAGCCGCGTCGGGGTGTAACTGCGTACGTCGCCCTGGTCGAAGTGCAGCCCCTCCAGGCCGTGGCGGGCCGCCGCAGCATTGCAAAGCGAGACCATATCCTCGCGCAGCTCCACGCCCATGACGCGCGGCGCCTTGCCCTGCTCGCGCAGCCACTCGAACATGGCGAAGGTCAGGTAGCCCTTGCCAGAGCCGAAGTCGACCACGTGGACGTCGGGGGTATGCGCCAGCGGCGAGTTCCGCAGCGCCGCACCGAAGATCTCGATGAACTTGTTGATCTGCTTCCACTTGCGCGACATGGCCGGCACGAGCGCTGCGTGCCCCTTGAGCTCGTGCGTGAGGCCCAGGTCCTGCCAGAACGGTGCCTCCAGCGAGAGGTAACGCTGCTTCTCCTTGTCATGACCGTCCGCCGCCACAGGGGCGCCTTGCGCCGAGGCCACGCGCAGGCTCGCCTTGCCCTTGCGGCTGAAGGCCAATTGCACCTCCTGCGTGCCCGCGTGCAGATGGGCGTTCTGGAAGGCCTCGCCGTTCAGGAGGCCGCGCAGCAGTTCCAGGCCCTCAGCGAGGCTGTGGTTCTTGGTCACGTCGCGCGTGGCGTAACGCCACAGGAAACTGAGGTGACGTTCGGCACGGAGCTCGACTTCGCGCACAGTCAGGCGTTCGAGCTGCGGCTCGCTGCCCTTGTACTTGCTCAAAAGGAGCTTGGTCAGACTGCCATCGTCCAGCGCCGTCCGCAGCAAGCGCATGAAACGGTCGATAGCATCGGGCTGCGGGCGCTCAGTGGCCAGTTCGGGGCTGAGATTCGTGAACATGACGGGATTATCCCAAGGAGACTTTGATGAAACGCCGACTGCTACTTCTCTGCTCCCTGCTCGCCTTGGGCGCCGCCCAGGCTGAGGATGTCGCATTGAGCGCCGCGATCAACAGTGCCGCGCGCACGCCCGCCAACGCCATGCGCGACGCCTACCGCCACCCCGAGGACACCCTCGCCTTCTTCGGGCTCAAGCCCACGCAGACCGTGGTCGAGCTGATCCCCGGCGGCGGCTGGTGGACCGAGATCCTCGGGCCTTATCTACGCGCCTCTGGCAAGCTCGTGGAAGCAGGCAATGACCCCGACTCAGCCAATGAAGGCGCTCGCCGCGGCGCGGCGCGCTTCAAGGCCAAGCTCGAGGCCCAGCCGGCCTTGTACGACCGCGTCCAGCTTGGCGTGTTCGACGTCGACAACAGCAAGTTCGTCCTCGGCGCGCCCGGCAGCGCCGATCTGGTGTTGACCTTCCGCAACATCCACAACTGGGTGCCACTGGGCGAAGACAAGACCCGCGCGGCCTTCCAGGCCATGTTCACCGTGCTCAAGAAGGGTGGCGTTCTCGGCGTCGAGGAGCACCGTCTGCCCGCCGCGCGCGAGCAGGACCCGAAGGCCGGCACCGGCTACTTGCACGAGGCCTACGTGATCCGCTTGGCCGAAAGCGTGGGCTTCAAGCTGGCCGGCCGCTCCGAGGTCAACGCCAATGCCAAGGACACGGCCGATCACCCGGGCGGCGTCTGGGCCCTGCCGCCCACCTTTGCCAACAAGGACCAGGACCACGACAAGTACGAGGCGATCGGCGAGAGCGATCGCATGACGCTCAAATTCGTGAAGCCTTGAGCTGGATTTAGTCAATCGGGGTCAGCTTCGCCACCGACAGGGCCAGCCATTTGGTGCCATGCCGGCCGAAGTTGACCTGCGCGCGCGCGTCCGGCCCGCTGCCCTCCAGTGTCAGCAGGACACCCTCGCCGAACTTGGTGTGGAACACACCCTTGCCGACACGCAGGCCGCCGTGTTCTTCGCTGACCTTGGGCTTCATCGAAGAAGGCACCGGCGGCTCAACCCAGCCAGCGCGCTCGCCACCGCGGCCGGCGCCGACCATGCTCTTCAGGCCCGAGCCGCGTTCCCATGCGCTGTGATATTCGCGGGCATAGCCTGAGCCGAAGCCCTGGTTGCGCGGCGTGAGCCACTTCAGCGCCTCCTCGGGCAGTTCGTCGAGGAAGCGGCTCTTGACGTTGTAGCGCGTCTGACCGTGCAGCATGCGGGTCTGACAGAAGGAGAGATAAAGCCGCTGCCGCGCCCGCGTGATGGCCACGTACATGAGGCGGCGCTCTTCCTCGAGGCCGTCGCCGTTCGAGAGCGAGTTCTCGTGCGGGAACAGGCCCTCCTCCAGGCCCGTGATGAAGACGGCATCGAACTCCAGGCCCTTGGCCGAGTGCACCGTCATCAGCTGGAGCGCATCCTGGCCGGCCTGGGCCTGGTTGTCGCCGGCCTCCAGGGCCGCGTGGGTGAGGAAGGCGGCCAAGGGCGACATGATCTCGCCCGTCTCGGCGTCGGGCGTGGTGTCCAGGGCCGCCACTGCATTGGGCAGGCCTTGGGCGATCGTGCCGGGCCCGAGCTCGTCCACCGGCAGCGCCACGGCATCCTTGCCGAAACCCTCCTGGGTGACGAAGGCCTCGGCGGCGTTCACGAGTTCGCCAAGGTTCTCAAGCCGCTCCGCGCCATCCTTGTCCGTGCGGTAGAACTCCGCCAGGCCCGAGGTCTCCAGCACCTGCTCGATGATTTCGCGCAGCGTCAGGCCCGAGGTCAGGTTGTGCATGGAATCCAGCAGCGCGTTGAACGCAGCCAGGTTCGAGCCGCCCTTGCCCGCCACCGCTCCCGCGCTCTGGTAGAGGCTTCGGGCCGAAGCGCGCGCAGCGTCCTGCAACTGCTCCAGCGTGCGCGCGCCAATGCCGCGAGCCGGGAAGTTCACGACGCGCAGATAGCTTGTGTCGTCGTTCGGATTCTCGAGAAGGCGCAGATAGGCCAGCGCATGCTTGACCTCGGCCCGCTCGAAGAAGCGCAGCCCGCCGTAGACGCGATAGGGAATGCCGGCGTTGAAGAGCGCCGATTCGATCACCCGGGACTGCGCGTTCGAGCGATATAGCACGGCGATCTCGGAACGCGGCATGCCTTGCCGGTGCAGGGCCTGCGCCTCTTCCACCAGCCACTGTGCATCGTTGAAATCGCTGGCGGCCTCGGAAACCCGGATCGGCTCGCCCGGGCCCGCGTCGGTCCGCAGGTTCTTGCCCAGGCGGCGCGTGTTGCGCTCAATCAGCGCGTTGGCGGCATCGAGGATGTTGCCGAAGCTGCGGTAATTCTGCTCCAGCTTGATGATGGCCTTGACGCGGTACTCGCGCTCGAAGTCGGCCATGTTTCCGACGCGCGCGCCGCGGAAAGCGTAGATGCTCTGGTCGTCGTCGCCCACAGCGAACACGCTCTGGTCCGTGCCCGGCGGCGCGAACATCTTGAGCCAGGCGTATTGCAGCTTGTTCGTGTCCTGGAACTCATCGACGAGCAAATGGCGGAAGCGGTGCTGGTAATGCTGGCGCACGGCCAGGTTGTCGCGCATCAGCTCATACGAACGCAGCATCAGCTCGGCGAAGTCCACCACGCCCTCGCGCTGGCATTGGTCCTCGTAGGCCTGGTAGACGGCCGTCATCACGCGGGTCTGCTCGTCGCGCTGCTCGATGTCCTGCGGGCGCAGGCCATCTTCCTTGGCGCCGGCGATGAACCAGGAGACCTGCTTGGGCACGTAGCGCTCCTCGTCGAGGTTCATGGCCTTGATGACGCGCTTGATGGCCGAGACGCTGTCCGAGGCGTCAAGGATCTGGAATCCCTGGGGCAGGCCGGCCAGCTTCCAGTGGGCACGCAAGAAGCGATTGCACAGGCCATGGAAGGTGCCGATCCACATGCCGCGCACGTTCACGGGCAGCAGGGCCGAGAGACGCGTCATCATCTCCTTGGCCGCCTTGTTGGTGAAGGTCACGGCCATCACGCCGCCCGGCGAGACCTGGCCGGTCTGCATCAGCCAGGCGATGCGGGTGGTCAGCACGCGGGTCTTGCCGGAACCGGCGCCGGCGAGGATGAGAAGGCTCTCGTTGGGCGCCGTGACGGCCGCCAGCTGCTCGGGGTTGAGATTCTTCAGGAGGCCAGCAGGTGCGGCGAATGCGGGGGAATTCATTGGTAGATGTTGGCCCTTTCGAAGGCCAGTAGGTCTAAAACAGAGCCAACACCCCCATTCAAACCGTGCGTGCGAATTTCCCGCACACGGCTTACCAGTGGTCCGTCGGCTCGCAGCATTACGCAGTGCTCCCGTTGACGGGA
>JAFALK010000076.1 GCA_019234295.1 Roseateles sp. | reverse complement strand
GCCGTGGATCAGCGGCGGCAGGCCGGCGTCGAGGTCCAGGCCCAGCGCCAGGCCCTTGCGCCGCGCGTTCAGCTCCAGCGTGGCGAGCACGTCCTGACACAGCTGCACCAGCGACAGCACGCGCGTCTCCAGCTCCACCGAGCCGTGCTCAAGCTTGGCGGTGTCCAGGATGTCGTTGAGCAGGCCCAGCAGCGAGCGCGCCGAGCCGCGGACCGTGGTCAGGTGCTTGCGCTGCAGCTCGGTGAGCGTGGTGTCGAGCAGCAGCTCGGTGAAGCCGAGGATGGCGTTCATCGGCGTGCGGATCTCGTGGCTCATATTGGCCAGGAAGTTGCTCTTGGCGGCCACGGCCGCCTCGGCACTCTCCTTGGCATGGTGCAATTGCTGCTGCAGTCGCTTGGCCTCGCTGATGTCGACGATGACGCCGTCGATCCAGCCGTGATCGTGCGAGGTGTGGCGCACGCCGCGACCGGTCTCGGACACCCATCGTTCGCTGCCATCGCGGCAGCTCAGGCGGTACTCGATCGCATACGGCTCGCCGGCGGCCACTGCGGCGTGGATCGCAGCGCTGACCCGCTCGCGATCATCCGGATGCACGAGTTCGCCGTAATGGACCCTGCCGCCCAGGAAGTCCTGGGCCGGCCAGCCCGAGAGGGTCAGCATCGCATCGCTGACCAGCACCATGTTCCAGTTCGCGTCCTCTCCGCAGCAGCGGAAGGTCACGCCCGGGCTGTTGGCGATCAGGCTGCGGTATTGCTCCTCGCTGTCGCGCAAGGCCTGCTCCATGCGCTGGCGCTCGGCGATGTCGGTGATGAAGGCGATGAAGTGCAATTCCCCGAGATGTTCGATCCGGCCCACCGCCAGGCGGATCGGGATCTCGTGACCGTCGCGGTGCAGGGCCGTCACATCGCGGCCGGCACTGTCGGCACCGTGCTTGCCGGTGCGCACATAGCGCTGGAGCTGCGCCTCGCGGCCCTCCGCGCCCGGATCGGGCATCAGCTGGCTCACATGCTTGCCCAGCAGTTCTGCGGCCTGCCAGCCGAAGAGCCGCTCGGCGGCTCCGTTGATGGATTGGATCAGGCCTCGGCCATCGAGAGTGACGATGCCGTCCACCGCCGTGTCCAGCATGCTCTGGATGCGCTCCTTCTCAAGGCCCAACTGGCGGTTCAAGGCGCGGTAACGAAGGAGGCCATTGGCACCGGCCGTCAGCAGGCTGATCGTCAGTGTGACCACGGTGATGGCCAGGGCTAGGTAGCGATGGTCCACGCGATTTACGCACAGTTCATCGCCCACACCGATGAAGCGGGCCGCGCCCATGGCCGTGTAGTGCATGCCAGCGATCGCGCAGCCCATGACCAGGCCGCCAAGCAGCACGGCCACCAAGGGCGGGACGCGATCTTGCAGGCCAAAGCGGACCCACAAGGCCAGCATCGCAAGCAGCACCGCCACAACGATGGACGCCCCGAACCACAATGGGTCGTAGCGCAGCAGCGGGCTGAGTTCCATCGCCGCCATGCCGGCGTAATGCATGGCGCCGATCCCGGCCCCGACGAGCACACCGCCCAGCACCCACAAGGAGCGCCCCAGCTTGCCACGCGAGAGCAGGGACAACGCGACCCACGATGCCAGCACGGATGGCACCATCGAGGCCAGTGTGATCGTTGCGTTGTACTCCACCTGAGTGCACAGGCTGAAGGCCAGCATGCCGATGAAATGCATGGACCAGATCCCACCGCCCATGGCCAGCGAGCCGCTGAGCAAGGTCAGTTGGCGCAAGCGCCCTGCCAGCGTGGCGGCCATGCCCGCCAGTTGCAGCGCCAGTGCCGAAGTCGCCGAGGCGACCAGCACAGACAACGCCACCATCCAGGGCTCGTAACCGCCAATCAGGAGGGCCGTGGGCGTGCCGTCGCGAAACAGGAAGAAGTGACTCAGTGTCGATACGTCTGGACTCACGGCGTTTGGGTCGCGGCTGAATGGGACGCGCCATCTTGCCGTGCCCGATGTGCATGCCGCACGGATCGCCCTGGCGTGGATTAGTGCGATCTGCGGCTTATTGCCGAAGCTCAAGGGCTTTACACGCAGACTGCATCCAACGTCGAGCTGGCCACAGTCGTGACGCCAACCAGGGCCACCTAGGCCGCCTGGGCCGCCTGGGCCGCCTGGGCGAGGGTCAAGGTTGACCCGGCCCGCGGTGCCGCTGAGCGTGCTGTGAGGTTCCAGCTCGGATTGCACTGTGTCGGCCTCTGGCATACGCATCCCGAGCCGTTGCCACAACCTTCACCTGACGACAAGGCCCTCGCGCGCGAGCACGCGAAATCTGCCAGGGGCCAGTGGACAGGCCTCATTCTTGCCATCGTGGTAACGCGCCCTATGCCAGCGGGCCTCAAGGTGTGGGTCGACGATGGCGAGGAACTATGGCCCGCTGAGCCGTGCCAAGGAACGCGGGCGAATAGCTCGTCGACTTCTCGCCTGGGGAAATCGAGGTGCATCCCATGGGTAACGGGCTGTTAGCGTACAAAGTACTCTGACAAAAATGGGAGGCGCTATGAGATCGAGAATGTTGGTCGGGCTGTCAACCCTCGAGATGGCAGTTGCTTTTGCACTTTTCACCGGTTTCGGCGTCGTCAGCGCGCAGGAGACCTCCGAGTTCGGCTTCAGGCCACTCGACATCCAGGGCGGGAACAACTGGGAGTTCAAGCAAGAGCAGATCCGCGGCATTCGCGTCACTGTGAACCGCGAGATTTCCGAGAAGGAAGCGTTCCAGGAACGCATCTGCCTGAGCACCGAGGGTTCAGGCGCGGCGCCAGTGTGCGATGTTCGGAACATCGTCGTCACCGCGGACCAAGGCAAATGCGTTCGCAAGGCGATGGCAGCCGACGGCCTCGCGCGCTTCCCTGTGCGCGCAGCAGACTACGTTCCGTCCGCCGGCGAGTACCGATTCAAAGACTGTGGCGTCTAGGGCTGAAGGAATATCGCATCCCACGGCTGTATGCGTATTGATGGCGCCTGCAACTGAGCCTAGACAAGCTGCCCCTCCACCGTCGGGTGCCAGGATTCAATCACTGGCTGTATTCCAGACGCATGCAGGTGTTCAGACCCGCAGTCACCCGCGGAACCCTTGCCTTTGGCTAGCCATTCCCCTTGCCGGGCTGGTAGAGGACTTTCACCTCCGAGTAGGTGCGCCCTGCCGGGCGCACTCACAAAAAAACCCGGCCGAAGCCGGGTTCTCATTCAGAGCTCGAAGGCTCAGGGCTTGTTGCCGGTCGGGAAAGGCCAGGCCGCTTGCGGGCTCAGCGCCGTCTTGGCAGCCGGTGCAGGTGCAGCGGCAGAGGCAGCAGCGGCAGGCTTGGCAGCAGCGGCAGGCTTGGCGGCAGCCTTCTTTGGAGCAGCGGCCTTCTTGGCTGCCGGCTTCTTGGCGGCGGGCTTGGCGGCCGCCTTCTTCGGCGCAGCCGCCTTCTTCGGAGCAGCCGCCTTCTTGGCTACCGGCTTCTTGGCGGCGGCCTTCTTCGGTGCTGCAGCCTTCTTGGCTACCGGCTTCTTGGCGGCGGCCTTCTTGGGCGCTGCCTTCTTCGCTGCGGCCTTCTTGGGCGCCGCCTTCTTCGCTGCAGCCTTCTTGGGCGCTGCCTTCTTCGCTGCGGCCTTCTTGGCCGGAGCCTTCTTGGCGGCCGCCTTCTTCACGGGCGGTGCCTTCTTCGCTGCGACCTTCTTGGCCGGAGCCTTCTTCGCGGCGGCCTTCTTGGCCGGGGCCTTCTTCGCTGCAGCCTTCTTCGGAGCAGCCTTCTTAATTGCAGTTGCCATTTCAGTTCTCCTTGATCAAGTAGAAAACACCACCGGCGGAAACGCTGGCCTCATGGCCGCTCGCTCTTTGCCGGCAGTCATCCATCGCTCGTGGTCACTACAAGGAGAGTGCCTCGGGTCGATGAATCCGGTACTGCTCGCTCGCGCCCTTGCTCTATTGGCTCAGGTCGCGGCTCGCCTTGATCTCTCACGCTTGCTGGAATGGCAACCGCTTGGCGGTTGCATCAATCCCAGCTCAGTGCGCCACCGCTTTGGTACTCGATGACGCGGGTTTCAAAGAAATTCCGTTCCTTCTTCAGGTCGATCATTTCGCTCATCCACGGGAACGGGTTTTCCTCGTTCGGGAAGAGCTCCTCGAGGCCGATCTGCACCGCACGGCGGTTGGCAATGAAGCGCAGATAGCCCTTGAACATGGAAGCATTGAGGCCCAGCACGCCACGCGGCATGGTGTCCTCGGCATAGCGGTACTCGAGCTCCACCGCCTTCTGGAACAGGGCCTTGATCTCGGCCTTGAAGGACGCCGTCCAGAGCTGAGGGTTCTCGAGCTTGATCTGGTTGATCAGGTCGATGCCGAAATTGCAGTGCATGGACTCGTCGCGCAGGATGTACTGGTACTGCTCGGCAGCGCCCGTCATCTTGTTCTGGCGGCCCATGGCCAGGATCTGGGTGAAGCCGACGTAGAAGAACAGGCCTTCCATCAGGCAGGCGAAGACGATCAGGCTCTTGAGCAGGGTCTGATCGTTCTCCAGCGTGCCGGTCTTGAAGTCCGGGCTCATGATCGCCTCGATGAAGGGGATCAGGAACTCGTCCTTGTCGCGGATGCACTGCACCTCGTTGTAGGCGTTGAAGATCTCGGATTCATCCAGCCCCAGCGACTCCACGATGTACTGGTAGGCGTGCGTGTGGATCGCTTCTTCAAAGGCCTGGCGCAGCAGGAACTGGCGGGCTTCCGGCGCCGTGATGTGGCGGTAGGTGCCCAGCACGATGTTGTTAGCGGCCAGCGAGTCGGCGGTGACGAAGAAGCCGAGGTTGCGCTTGATGATGCGGCGCTCGTCTTCGGTCAGGCCGTTGGGATCCTTCCAGAGCGCGATGTCGCGGCTCATGTTCACTTCCTGCGGCATCCAGTGGTTGGCGCAGGTGGCGAGGTACTTCTCCCAGGCCCACTTGTACTTGAACGGCACCAACTGGTTGACGTCGGTCTGGCCGTTGATGATGCGCTTGTCGGCCGCTTTCACGCGGCGCTGTTCAGCAGCCTGCGCGTTGGAAGCGGGAGACGCGGAAACCGCTGCAGGCATCGCAGCGTGTGCCGGGGTCGCGGGGACTGCCGACGCCATTCTCGGCGCGGCCATCGCGTTGGACCCTTGAGGGTGTGCGGCAGGTTTCAGGTCTTCTTCCCAATCCAGCATGGTGGACTTCCTATTCGTCGAATTATCAGAGTGTTGTGTTCAAACACCAAGGACTTCTTGACAGATGCGTGAGTTGCTTCTCGCTTC
>JAFALK010000031.1 GCA_019234295.1 Roseateles sp. | reverse complement strand
TGGGCGCTGACGCTGATCTCGTTCCAGTCGAAGGTGTACTTGGAGCGGAAGAAGGTCAGCGAGGACTCGACATCGTTCTTCTTCCACTGCGCGGCCACATAGGCACCGTCGCGTGTGCGGTTGTAGAACTGCTGGCGCCAGGCCATGTCGCGCGCAAACCAGGTCGTGGACTCTGGCGTGGCCTTGTAGTAGGGGTCCACCACCATGCCGTCGGTGCGGGTGGAGCTCAGCGAATGCGCCAAGTCGACCAGTAGACCGAACTTGCCCGCCTCGGTGTTCCAGCTGTTCGTGAGCAGGCCCGAGATGCTGGGCTTGTTCTTGCCGCCCAGGGCGTTGTGCGTCACATTGCCTGAGATCGAACCCTTGAAACCGGGGAAGTCGAAAGGCATCGCCGTGCGCAGATCCACCAGGCCGCCGATGGCGCCCTCGATCTGCTCGGCGGACGGGTTCTTGTACACGTCCACCCGGGCCATCAGCTCGGGCGGCACATCCTCGAAGCCCAGGGTGCGGCCCTGGTTGGCGCTGAAGGTCTCGCGACCGTTCAGGGTCGAGCTCACATAGGTCAGGCCGCGGATGTTCACGCCCGAGCCTTCGACCGAGAAGTGCACCGGGTCGTTGGAGGCGGACACGCGGTCCATCGAAATGCCGACCACGCGCGACAGCACTTCCGTCACCGAGCGGTCCGGCAACTTGCCGATCTCCTCCGCCACGACCGAGTCGACGATCTCGTCCGAGTCCTGCTTGATTTTCTGCGCCGTCGCCAGCGCCGCGCGGCGGCCCGACACGACGACGGTGTCCAGTTGCTGTGTCGGCTTGGCCGCGTCGGTCGTGGTGTTCGGCGCCGCCGTCTGCGCCCAGACGGGCGCCGCCCAGACCATCAGGGCCTGGACAGCAGCCAAGGACAACGTTGTCCGCTTGAAATGTCTCATCCTATTTGCTCCTCTTTGGTGGGTAACTACGGCTCTTGCGGGCCGCGTGCCTTTGTTGCGGTCTTGAGTGCCGCTCTCTTGATATTGGTAACGTTAACAACTCGCCGCAGACATTGACCTAGGGCAATCCAGAAAGTCTTAGGTCTTGCCGCAACACGACTTCGTTTACTGCCTTTCCTCAGCCCTTCAGTACCAACAAGCGCTCCGGATGATCCAGAGCGGTGAACTCCAATTGCTCAGGCATGGTCCCCGTCACGGCGATGCGCCGAGGCGGACCGGGAACCAGATCGATGAAGTTGTCGGACCAGGCCGTGCCGTTGGATCGCAGCCACAGGCCCTTGATGGGCCGGTCGCAGCCCAGCAGCAAGGACTGCCCAAGGACGCGAATGTTTAGTTGCGCGGCGTCGAGCCGGTGGAACTTGAAGGGCTCGGTCCAAGCGCAGTCGCGGGCCAGCTCGCGGCCGCTCTCGGGATCCAGCGCCCGCAGCTCGGCAACCACCGGCGTCTGGCCAAATGTCGGCAGCGTCTGGCACAGCTCGATGCTGCTTGAGGCTGGCGCTGGCGGGTCGAGGCGGGCCTCGAAAAGCAGCTGCCCCTCAAGGCTGAAGACGCACAGCTCCAGCCTCGGCGTGCAGGCCTGCGCGGTCCCGTTCATCACGGCCAGCCGGACCTGACCCGGCTCCAGGCGCAGCGCCACGGCCAGGGGCGCGAGCGCGCGGCGCACGGTGTGCCAAGCCGGCTTGACCGTCCCCGCGGCGTCGATCAGGGCCCAGCTCGTCACCGGCCAGCAATCATTGAGCTGCCAGACCAGGGCACCACCGCAGGCGCGCGCGCCGGGCCGCTGCCAGCGGCGGCGAAAGTCCTGGTAGGCCACGCGCATGGCCTCGGCCTGCACGAACTGGGTGGCGTAGACATGCTCGGCCAGCGTCGTGCCCACGCGCAGGTTGTCGGCCAGATAGACGGCCAGGCGGCGATGACCGTCCGGGCCCGCGGCCGAGCCGGCCTTGTTGTGCCACTGGACCGTGCGACTCTCGGGAAAGCGCTCACCCTCGGGCAGCACGGACTCGAACAGAGCCAACGAGGGATGCGACTGCATGCCGAACTCGCTCACGAAGCGACCCTGTACCTCGCCGTAGCGCTGGTAGGGAAGCATCTGCTGGTGCCAGACCTCCCAGCTGTGGCGGTCGCCTGAGGCGGCGTCGGTGGTCCGCGTGACTTGCTCGCCCTGGCGCGGCGTGTAGGGGCTGCCGGGCCAGTACATGCGGTCTGGATCGAGCTGCGCGCAGACTTCGGGCAGCAGCCGCTCGTAGATCGCCAGTGCTTCGAAGTTCTCCAGCGCGATGCCGGGCCCGTAGGCGCCGACCGACTCGGCCAGCTGGTAGTCCTCGTTGTTGCCGCACCAAAGCGCCAAGCAGGCGTGGTGGCGCAGCCGCCGCACCGCCGCCTCGGCCTCGGCCCTCACGCTGGCCTGGAAGCCGGCATGGGCCGGGTACAGGCCGCAGGCGAACATGAAGTCCTGCCACACGAGCAGGCCCATCTCGTCGCAAGCCTCGTAGAAGGCCTCGTGCTCGTAGATGCCGCCACCCCAGACGCGCAGCATGTTCATATTTGCCGCCGCCGCCTGCCCCACGCGCTCCCGATAGCGCTCGGGCGTGATGCGTTCGAGCAGGATGTCGTCGGGGATCCAGTTGGCGCCGCCGGCGAAGAAGTCCTGCCCGTTGACCTCGAAATGAAAGCTGCTGCCGGCCTCGCCCTCCACCGGTGCCTGCACGAGGTGCAGTTGCCTCAGGCCAATGCGGCGACGATCTTCGGCCAGCACCTGGGCACCGCTCTTCACGCGCGCCAGCACGGTGTACAGCGGCTGCTCGCCCAGGCCGCGCGGCCACCAGAGCCGCGCCTGCGGGATCTCGAGCCGCAGCTCGAGCGAGGCGGCGGGCACCGTCTGCGACGCCACGCTATTCCCATTGGGATCCAGCACCTGCACCTCGCAGGCCAAGCCGGCCAGTTCGCCCTGCAGGCGGACTTGAACGTGCAGCGTCGCGCACCCTGCGTTCAGATCCACCTCGGTGCGGCATTGCAGCTCTTCGACACGCACCGACCAGGCATGACGGCGCACCGCCCGCCACGGACCGGCGACGATCAGCTCGGGGCCCCAGTCCCAACCGAAGTGGTACTGGGCCTTGCGCGCATACAGCCGTGAGCTATCGCCGTTCCACAAGGGCCTCTTGATGTGCTGGGCCTGCACCTCGCGCGCCTTGGCCAGCGGCGGATCAAAGCGCAGCATCAGCTCGTTGTTGCCGGGCCGCAGCAGCGAGCGCACATCCACGCGATGCGGTACGAACATGTTGTCGCTGCTGAACAGCGCCGTGCCGTTGAGCCAGGCCGTGCAATAAGTGTCCAGGCCTTCGAAGACCAGATCCTCGTGCGCGGCGAGCTCGCCGGCCGTAAACACCAACCGCCAAGCCCAGCTGCGCTCGCCGACCCAGCGCACCTCGAGCTCGTTGCGCCCGTAGAAAGGATCCGGGATCCGGCCGGCGGCGAGCAGGGCGCCGTGCGCGGTGCCCGGCACTTGCGCAGGCAGCCAGGCATCGGCGGGCAGCGCGACAAGCGCGTCCCAGGCTGCGCCATCGCTTGCCTCGGCCAGCTGCCAGCCCTCCTGCAGTGTGATCAGTTGTTCCGGGTTCACGCGACAGATAAACTAAACAACCTCATGTTACGCATTTTGTTTCCTTGATAAAAATTAAATCTCAGGGATAGCACCGATGTTTTCTGCTGGAACGCAACACCACGATCGCGCGACTTGAGGTGACAATTAAATTGTTTAGTAAACATTTGCGGTAGCGCAACCAATTTCCATGAATCGCTGGCTGAAAGGACTCGGATTGGCTTTGCACCTGTCGCTGGCCGCAGGCGCCCTGGCGCAGACGACCGCGCCCGTCGACCCGAGGCTGCAGGCCGTCCTGCGCAAATTGGAGGCGGGCGAGCCCGTCACCCTCGCCGCGCTCGGCGGCTCCATCACCACGGGCTATGCGGCGCAGCCGCCGCGCGAGAAGGGCT
>JAFALK010000051.1 GCA_019234295.1 Roseateles sp. | reverse complement strand
GGGTGGCGACGGCACTGATCTGGCCGCGGCAGTGGGCGGCGTGCGTGACGAAATGGGTGAGCACATCGTGCACCCAGCTCACATGCTCCTTGCCCGAGGACATGCTGTAGCGCAGCTCTTCCACGAAGAATTCCGGCGGCTGCGCCTGCAGCCAGTGCTGCAACTGGCGAATGGTCTGCTTGGTGGCGAGCTTTAGCTCGCGCCAATCTTCGAACAGTTCCTGATCGTTGCGGTAGTCGGCCGATTCGCCCTTGATACGGCCGCCCCATACGAGCGCGCTCACCAGCAGATGGTTGACCGTGCCGTGGATGCTCTTGTAGAACATGCCTTCGTCGCGCTTGCGCGCTTCGTCCGAGAGCTTGTCGAGGCTCTGGAACAGCTGGTCGCAGGCCCAATGCTGGTAGTCGAACTGGTATAGGAAGTGGCTTTTCCAGGAGATCATTACGCAACCTATTGAACGGAATCTGAACCCGCTATCAGATTAGTTGCTCAATTGTTACTAAGCAAAACCAATCGCCCGCTTGGTAATGCCGTTCGTCTGCTGGAGGACCGTGGAAGCGGCTTGGGGTGCCGCTTCCGATCAGGCCCGAGGCTACGCTTCTTTCAGCTTCTGCTCGATCAAGGCTTGGAGTTGACCGATGTCCGGCTCGCCCAGGTAGCGCTGCACGATATGGCCGTGCTTGTCGATCAGGAAGCTGGTGGGCGTCATCGTCACTTCGCCGAACTGCTTCGCGAGGTCGCCGCTGCTGTCGAGCGCGACGAAGAAGGGCAACTGCTTGGCATTGGTGAAGGCGGCCACGTAATTCGGTTCGTCGTAGCTCATGGCCACGGCCACCGTCTCGAAGCCCTGCCTGTGGTACTTGCCCCAGGTGTCGACGAGCTTGGGCATCTCGGCCACGCAGCCGCTGCATGAGGTGGCCCAGAAATTCACAAGCACGACCTTGCCCTGCATGGCAGCCTGGCTCGTGTGCTCGCCCTTGATGGAGACGTAGTCGACCTGCGGGGCGCGCGTCTGCAGGGCGCCGCCCACGAAAACGGCCGCCGCGAGGGCGCCCACGAAGGCGATGCCGATACCT
Organism: Roseateles sp.; assembly: GCA_019234295.1. Classification (GTDB taxonomy): domain Bacteria; phylum Pseudomonadota; class Gammaproteobacteria; order Burkholderiales; family Burkholderiaceae_C; genus JAFALK01. The sequence goes on along the minus strand of JAFALK010000051.1, from coordinate 1,716 downwards.
GCTTTGACGATGGGTTTCACGTGGAACAGCTCCTGGCTAGGGTCGCGAATACCGTTGGGACTCGCATGCGGCAGGAAAGTTGCCCATAGCCCCTAGATTCGACTTATCCCATATTGTATTGATTTTCGGCCGGTTTTTGTGGGCCAAGCGCTATAATTCGCGCCCCGCGTAGTAGATTTTGCAGATTCACGGAGACGACGAATGCCCATCCAATGGTTCCCCGGCCATATGAACAAGGCGAAGAAGCAGATCGCCGAGACCATGGCGAAGGTGGACATGGTGATCGAGGTGCTCGACGCCCGCCTGCCGCGCATCACCACCAACCCGCTGATCCACGAGCTGCGCATCGCGCGCCAGCGCCCCAGCCTGAAAGTGCTGAACAAGGCCGACCTGGCCGACCCTAACGTGACGGCAGCCTGGGTACGTAATTATAAGGCCGACGCGAACTCCGCCGTGCTGACGCTGGACGAGGCGGGCAAGACGCGCGACGCGCACAAGCTGCTCGCGCTGTGCCGCGAGCTGGTGCCGCACCGCACGGGCGGCGAGAAGCCCGTGCGTGCCATGATCCTGGGTGTGCCGAACGTGGGCAAGTCCACGTTGATCAACGCCCTGTCGCGCCGCAAGATCGCCAAGGTGGCCGATACGCCGGGCGTGACGCAGCGCCAGCAGCGCATCGAACTGGTGGACGGCACCATCCTGGTCGACACGCCCGGCATGATGTGGCCCAAGATCGACAGCGACAACGCGGGCCTTAAGCTGGCGCTGTCCGGCACCATAGGCAAGAACGCCTTCGACGCGGAGGAAGTGGCCTGGTACGCGCTGGGCTGGCTGGCCAAGTTCTACCCGACCGTGATCGCCACCCGCTACAAGCTCAAGGACCTGGAAGCGCACCCGGACGAGTTGTTCGAGACTGCCGCGCGTTCACTGGGCTGCGTGCAGTCGGGCAATCGCATCGACGGCCAGAAGGCGGCCGAACGCATCCTGACGGATTTCCGCGGCGGCGTGCTGGGCCGCGTGAGCCTTGAGCGCCCGGACGACGCGCTCGACATGCAGCTCGACGAACCGACGCCGGACGAGACGCCGGAAGCATGAGACGGCTTGCCGCGGCGCTGTGGTTGATCTGTGCGACAACAGCATCCGCCACCATCACGGTCCAGGACGACGCCGGCCACGCCGTGACCTTGGCGCAGTCGGCCAAGCGCATCGTCAGCCTCAGCCCGCACGCCACGGAACTTCTCTATGCGCTGGGTGCCGGCCCGCACATCGTGGGCCGCGACGGCGCCAGCGACTACCCGGCCGAGGTGGTGAAACTGCCGGCTGTGGGCCAGTATGGCGCCTTCAACGTAGAAGCCATCATGGCCCTGCGGCCCGATCTGGTCGTGGCCTGGGAAGGCCCGCAGGCCGGTGCCGCTACGACTAGATTGCGTGCGCTGGGCATACCCGTATTCGCCAGCGAGCCCGATTCCGTCGCGCGCATCCCGGCCGCCCTGCGCGCCCTGGGGCGCTTGGCCGGGCTGGATGCCGCTGGTGAGACGCAGGCCAGCCAGTTCGAGGCAGGCTGGCAGGCACTGGCTGCCCGTTACGCGCACGCCGCGCCGCTGAACGTCGTGCCCCAGGTCGGCATGGCCCCTGCCATCACAGTCAACGACAAGCAATTCGTGGCCGCCGTGTTCCACGCCTGCGGTGCTCGCAACCCCTATGGCAGCGAGACGGCCG
>JAFALK010000096.1 GCA_019234295.1 Roseateles sp. | reverse complement strand
CCTTCATGCGTGGTCTCAGGATGCGGCCGATATTGCCGGCCGCACCCGTCAGGAGAATGCGATCCCAGTGCAGACCCGTCATGCTCATCACGCCACCTTTGCTGCAGGTTTTTGTCCGAGGATGATCATGCCGAGCACGTCCTCGGGCGTGACATCGGCCACCTTCACCGTGTCCACCACGGCGCCGTTCTTCATGACCGTCGCACGGTCGCAGACCTCGAAGACATCGGGCATGTCGTGGCTGATCAGGAAGATGCCGATGCCCTCGCGCTTGAGTCGCAGGATGGTGTCCAGCACCATGCGAGTCTCGGCCGGTCCGAGCGCCGCGCAAGGCTCGTCCATGATGAGGATGCGGGCATTGAAGTACAGGGCCCGCGCGATTGCCACGGTCTGGCGCTGACCGCCCGACATGGCGCTGACCGGCTTCCTGAAATCCTTGAAGTTCGGATTCAAGCGCTGGATGACCTGGCGCGCCTCGTGTTCCATGCGGTCGGAGTCGAGCAGGCCCAGGCGCGTGCGCATCTCGCGACCAAGGAAGAGATTGCTCGGTGCGTCAAGGTTCTCGGCCAGCGCCAGGGTCTGGTGGATGGTCTCGATGCCCGCGGCGCGCGCGTCGGCGGGCGTCTCGAACTTGCACGACTTGCCGCGCACGCGGATCTCGCCCGAGTCGATCGGGTAGACACCCGAGAGCAGTTTGATCAGCGTGCTTTTACCCGCACCGTTGTGGCCCAGCAGGCCGACGACCTCGCCCTCGTGCAAATCGCAGCTCACCTTGTCGACGGCCTGCAGTCCGCCGAAGCGCTTGCTGACGTCGACGACTTCAACCAGGGCCGCGCTCATTTCCTGCCTCCCTTGCTGTAGAGCCCGTCGAACCACACGGCCGCGATCAGGATCAGGCCGATGAAGATCTGGCGCTGGGCGGTGGGGACATCCAGCAGGACCATGCCGTTATCCAGGGTCTGGATCAGCAGCGCGCCGACGATGGCACCGGCAATCGAGCCGGTGCCGCCCGTGAGCGAAGTGCCGCCAATCACGGTGGCGGCGATCACGTAGAGCTCGGCCATTTGGCCGATCGAATGCGAACCCGAGCCCAGACGCGCCGTCGTGATGACGGCGGCAATGGCTGCCAAGGCGCCGCTGAGCATGAAGAGCTGCAGGAGCAGTCGTTTGGTCGGCAGCCCGGAGAGCAGGGCCGCTTCCGGGTTGCCGCCGAGCGCCCACACATGGCGACCAAAGCGCGTGCGCCGCGCCACCACATCGAGCACCAGGGCGATGACCAGCAGCAGCAGCACCGGCACCGCGATGCCCTTGCCGGACTCCGTCTCACTGCTGGGATCGGGATAGGCGCAGACCACGGCCACGAACGCCAGCAGCGCGCCGCCGATCAGCGCGACCTTGAGCACGTCGGCCCACAGCGGATGCTGCTTGGCACCGTATGCCGCGCGCGAACGCCGCGCAGAATGTGTCTGCAAGATGAGCGCCGCACACCCCACGCCCGCGAGCAGCCAGCTCCACGCAGGGCCGATCGAGCCTTGCAAGCCGCCGCCCAGGCGCTGGAAGTTGTCCGACAGCGGCGCCAGCGTCTGCCCGTCGGCGACGAGAAAGGCCGCACCGCGGAACATCAGGTAGCCGGCCAGCGTGACGACGAAGGCTGGCACGCCGCGATACGCCGCCCACCAGCCCTGGAACAGGCCGAGAAGCAGGCCGCCGACGATGCCCACGCCAATGGAGGCGATCCAGCCGACATTGCCCTCAATGCCCAGCTTGTTCGTCTGCGTCCAGGCCACCATCATGCCGGTGAAGGCCATGATGGAGCCGACCGAGAGGTCGATCTGCCGCGCCACGATCAGAAAGACCATGCCGCAGGCCATGATGGCCGTCACGCAGGTCTGGATGGACAGGTTGTAGAGATTGCGCGGCGAGACAAAGACACCATCCGTGGCGATGGCCAGAGCCACCCAGATGGCGCCCAGGGCCAGCACCAGCGCGCTGAAGCGGGCGTCAAAGCCCGCGGCTTCGAGATTCGAACGCATCACTCGTTACTTGCAGACAGCAGGCGCCTTGGCCGCGGCGACACCGGCGCAGACCTGGGCCTTGGTCGCCCAGCCGCCATCGATGACGAGCTTGAGCTTGTCGGCCGTGACCGGCGTGGGCTTGAGGAAGACGGCGGAGATCGTCAGCTTCTTGGGCCCGCCGGACCAGGGCGCGGCGCCAGGGATGGCGGCCGGCTTGGTGTGAGCGGCCATCAGCATGGCGAACTTACCGGCGGCAGCGCCGAGCTCGCGCGAGTCCTTCCATATCGTCACGGTCTGCTCGCCCTTGGCGATGCGGTTCAGCGCCGCGATGTCGGCGTCCTGGCCCGAGACCGGGATGCCCGCGAGGTTCTGCGCACGCAGCGCCGCCACCGCGCCGCCGGCCGTGCCGTCGTTGGAGGCGACCACCGCATCGACCTTGTTCTTGTTCTTGGTCAGCAGCTGCTCCATATTGCGCTGCGCGACCTCGGGCGACCAGTTCTCGGTGTACTGCTCGCCAACGATTCTGATGTCGCCCTTGTCGATGGCGGGCTTGAGCACCTCCCGCTGGCCCGCGTTCAGGAAGTCTGCGTTCGGGTCGGTCGGCGAGCCCTTGATGAAGACGTAATTGCCCTTCGGTCTCACCGCCATCACGGCCGCAGCCTGCAGGCGGCCGACCTCCTTGTTGTCGAAGGTCAGGTAGAGCACGTTCGGGTCTTCGATCAGCCGGTCATAGGCCAGCACGGGCACGCCGCCGGCGCGCGCGCTGGCAATGGCCGGCAGCACCGCGCTGGCATCCTGCGCCAGCACGATCAACACCTTGGCGCCCTTGGTCACGAGGGCATCGATGTCGGCACGCTGCTTCTCGTTGGAGCCTTGCGCATCCGCCGAGATGTACTTGCCCCCTGCGGCTTCCACGGCGGCCTTGATGGCGGCCTCGTCGCGCTTCCAGCGTTCCTCCTGGAAATTGGACCAGGACACGCCGATCACCTCGCCCTTGGCCTGGGCCGACGCCCAGATGCCACCCATGGTCAGGCCCAGGGCCACCAGGGCCGCCGCTCGCTTCACATTCATGCTTGTCTCCTCGCTTCTTGGCGCGCTGTTTCAGATGCAATTTCAGATGCAAAACCCGGCCAGCATAGCGCCGGCACCCATCGTGATTTCTGAAGGCTCGCTCAGCCCTTGGCAAAGCCGCTCAGGGCCGGATAGAGCTTGCGCCAATGCGCGTGCCGCTCGGCATGCTGGGCGACGCGAGCGGGCCGCGGGACGTAGCTGCGCAGGCGCTGCGGCTTCTTCTGGGCCGACAGGGGCTCGCCCGCGGCCATGCGCGCCAGGCGTGCCGCGCCCAGAGCGCAACCAATGTCGCTCTCGGCCACCTGGTGCAGGGTGATGCCCAGCACGTCGGCCATGATCTGGCACCACAGCGGCGAGCGAGCGCCGCCGCCGATGATGTCGGCCTCCTTGAGCACTGTGCCCGCGCTGGCCAAGGCCTGCTGGGCGTCGCGCATGGCATAGGCCACGCCTTCGAGCACGGCCAGGCTCATGTCGGCACGCGTGGAGCCTCCATTCAAGCCGGCGAAGCCGCCTTGCACCGCGGCGTCGTTATGCGGCGTGCGCTCGCCGTTCAGGTATGGGCCGAACCAGCAGCTCGAGGGCGACGGATCGGGGCCAATCTCGGCCATCAGCTCGCTCTCGTGAATGCCGGTGACGCCGGCCCACCAGGCCAGCGAAGCGGCGGCACTGAGCAGCACGCCCATCTGGTGCCAGGTGCCGGGCAGCGCATGGCAGAAGGCGTGCACGGCGCTTTGCGGCGCGGGGGCGTAGCTCGCGGTGGTGGCCCACAGCACGCCCGAGGTGCCCAGCGAGACGAAGGCATCGCCGGCGCCCGTGGCGCCGAGGCCGACGGCACCTGCGGCGTTGTCCCCAGCACCGCCGGCGATCACCGGCGGCTTGGCAAAGCCCCAGCGCCGACTGAACTCGGCCCGCAAGGTGCCGCTGACGGCATTGCCTTCCACGAGAGCGGGCATCTGGTCGCGGCGCATGCCGCTCGCCTTCAGGGCCGCGTCGGACCAGTCGCGTCGCGCCACGTCGAGCCACAGCGTACCCGAGGCATCGGACATGTCCTCCGCGAACACGCCGCACAGCCGCCAGCGCACGTAGGCTTTGGGCAACAACACCTTGGCCACGCGAGCGAAAACCTCGGGTTCATGCTCGGCCACCCACATCAGCTTGGGCGCGGTGAAACCGGGGAAGGCGAGGTTGCCCGTCACCCGGTGTAGATCGGCCCAGTCGCGGGTCAGGCGCTCGCACTGCGGGCCGCTGCGGCCGTCGTTCCAGAGGATGCACGGGCGCAGCACGGCGCCCTCGGCATCGAGCAAGGTGGCGCCGTGCATCTGGCCCGAGAGCCCGATCGCGACGACCTCGCGCATGGCCGAGGCATGGCCTGCGCGGAGCTCGTCCATGCCCTGCTCCACGGCGAGCCACCAGTCTTCGGCCGACTGCTCGCTCCAGCCCGGCTGCGGGCGGCTCACGCTCAGCGCACGGCTGGCGGTGGCGATGACGCGGTCACCCTCGCCCATCAAGGCGATCTTGACGCTCGACGTGCCGATGTCGATTCCCAATGTATTCACGCAACTTCCTTGATTTGTTTCAACGGACCCTGGGCAGCGCCGGTGGCCGCAGGCGCGGCGCGGCGTCGGACTGGCGGCGGATGAGCGCGAAATCCATCACCTGCTGCTCGGTGCTGCCCAGTGCGCCGTCACGCAGCGCGCGGATCTGGCGCACAAGCAGGTCCACCGCGCTCTCGGCCATGTCCTTGATGGGCTGGCGCACGGTGGTGAGCTCGGGCCAGATCGTCGTGGCCAGCGGCGCATCGTCGAAGCCGGCCACGGTCAGGTCGCTGGGCACATCCAGCCCCATGCGATGGGCGATGGCCACGGTGGCCGCGGCCATGTCGTCGTTGGAGGCGAACACCGCCGTCGGGCGCGATTCATGGCTCAGCAGGATCTCCGCCGCATCCAGGCCCGAGCGGTAATTGAACATGCCCTGCACGATCAGGCCCTCGTCCATGCTCAGCCCAGCGTCGGCCATCGCGGCGCGAAAACCGTCGAGCCGTCGTGCGCTGGCGGTCTGGTTGGGGTGGCCGATGATGAAGCCCAGGCGCTGGTGGCCCAGGCTCAGCAGGTGGCGCGTCATCTCGTAGGCCGCCTGGCGGTCGTCGATGCTAACGGCCGAAAGCCGCGTGTCGGGCTGGCCGCTGGCCACCACCACGGCCGGCACCTCGCTGGCGAGGATCAGCTCGATCAGCGAGCGCGAATCGCAAAAGGGCGGCGGCAGGATCAGACCGTCGATGCCGTTGGCGATCAATTCATCGGCCACTTCCTGCTCATGCTCGTCAGCCTCGCATTTCTGCACGACGAGCTGCACATGGGCCAGGCTGGCCTTGTTGAGCAGGCCGACCAGGAACTCGTTGAGATAGCTGGCTGAGGGGTTGCTGTAGAGCACGCCGATACGGATCAGTTGCGCGCCCGCCAGCCGGCGCGCCGCCTGGTTGGGCGTGTAATGCAGTGCGGCCACGGCGACGTTGACGCGGTCGCGCGTGGCCGGCCGCACATTGGCCTCGCCATTGACGACCCGCGAGACTGTCATGGGCGAGACGCCCGCCATCTTCGCCACATCGGCAATCGTGGCAACCTTGCGTTCACGGGCAGCGGGGCTCGAGGACCTGGTGTTCATCGTCGGTACCTGGAATCTGGGCAGGGGGATGGTAGCGCGAACAGCCACCCCCGACCCGATTCAGTCCGCTCAGAACTGTGCGCGCAGACCCACGGTGACGAAGCGACCCGGCACGTAGGACGAGTAGGTGGCGTTCGTGAACTGGAAGTAGGTCCGCTGCGCCGTCCTGGTCAGGTTATTGACGTCGAACGACAGTTGCGGTGCGTGCTCGATGTTGAGGATGGTCTCAAGATCAAAGCGCATCGACATGTCCAGGCGACGGTACGGGTCGGTGAACAGCGCCGCGGCCGTCACGCCGTTCTGGTTGTTGCCGGCGACCTGGCTGCCCTGCGTGAAGTTCTCGGACAGGCGGACCATGTAGCCGTTGCGCTCGTAGTAGACCGTGAAGTTGTTGCTCAGCCTGGGCACGCCCAGCGCCACGGCCCCCGGCACGGCGGAGTCCTGCTTCACATAAGTCATGTTGCCTGTGAAGCCCAGGCCCTTGAACGGCAGCCAGCGGTTCAGCGACTGCTGAATGCCGAGCTCGGTGCCGTGGATGTTCAGGTCACCCGCCACGTTGACTTGCTGCGACATCGTCACGGTGGCCGAGTTCGCACCGCCGCGCGAGTCGATCGCGGCCTGCTGCTGGCCGGTGATCGAGCTGTAGGTCACGCCGTAGGGCGCCAGGGCGCTGAAGGGCATGGTGACGTTTTGGTTCTGCGTGAAGCCCGCGATGCGCTTCTCGAAGTGCGTCAGGCTCACATATCCGTCACGTCCGTTGTACCAGTCGACACCGATGTCCCAGTTCTTTGACAGATAGGGCTTGAGCGCGACATTGCCCAGCGAGCCGGAGGCCGCGGAAGGATCGCTGAAGTTGATGCCCGGCAGCATGGCGTTCGGATTGGCACGCGTCATGGTCTTGGACAGCGAGGTCCGGGCCACGATGCTGTCGGTCACGTTATAGGCCACCGAGCCCGAGGGCAGCACATTGCTGTACGAACTTGGCAGATAGGCCCAGTTGATCTGCGCGGGGTAGCGGGCGCCATCGCCGAGCGCCTGCGCGGCGTTGCGCGGGTCGGCCGGGGTGGAGGTCACGCCGCCAATGACCTGGTCGGTCTGCACGTAGCGCACACCGGCGTCATAGCGCAGCGCTCGGCTCAACACTTGGGCTTCGCCCGCGGTTTCCAGGTAGAAGCCCGTGGCCGTCTCGTTGACGTAACCCACCGAAGCGCCCGAGGCCGAGGACGTCACCGGCAGGGCCGTGGCGTCGTACTGGGCGTACTTGGAGTCGGCGGCAAATTTGGCCCAATTCACGGTGATGAAGCCGGCCGGTCCGGGGACCAGGTAGTTGGCCAGGGCCGAGCTCGGGATCAGGGAGCCCTGGTTCAACACAGGTCCCGGCATGCCGGTGGTGTAGCCCTGGCCGATGGCCGGGTACAGGCCCGAGTTGGTGCCGGGCGTGCTGTTGCCCGAGCAGCCGGGCGCGCCGTTGGGGCTGGGCAGCCAGACGGTGGGGTTGTTGCCGCAGACCGCCGCCTGCCAGGCGCCCGAGTTGTCGAAGGCGTTGATCCGGCGGCTGATTTGGTCGGAGGCGAACCCACCCTTGATGCTGAACTCGCGATCCCCCCACACGAGGTTGGCGCGTGCACCCTTGGTGTTCGTGGAGCGGGTCTCATCCTGGACGTTCACGCGGCCGCCGCTCCAACCGAAGAGGCTTGCGTTGTTGACGTCGACGTTGGAGGTGAAGACGGGGATGTTGCCGGATGTGTTGTCGTAGTTGACCGTGACGCCGGAGCTGGGAGCGGTGGCCACCAGCACGGTCGGCGCTTCACGACGATAGGTGCCCTGGGAAGCGTTGCCCTGCACGTCCAGCTTGAGCTTGTCGCTGATCTGCCACTCCATGCCGGGGTTGACGTTGCGCAGATTGGTGGTCTCCGTCACCGGCCGGAACTCGAGGAAGTACTGGCTGTTGGCATAGGTGCCGCTCGTGACCACGCAGCCGTTCTCGCAACTGCTGTCCACCTTCATGTTCAGCGGAATCGAGGCGCCGTTGCGCACCGCCCAGTTCATGTCGATGCGCTGCATGTCGTTGTGCTTGTGGGCCACCAGGGTGTCCACGTAGAAGCTCAGGTCCTTGTTGGGACGGTACTCCATGTTGAACACACCGCTGACGCGGTTGCGGTCGCCCTGCTCGTTCATGTGGCGGCCCAGGCGCGGCACGAGGCCGTTGTCGATCTGGGTGATGGTCAGGCCGGGATTGTTGGCCAGCAAGAAGGCCTGGTTGATCGCGGTACCCGTGACCAGACCGTTGCCGGCATTGGCCGGCACGGTGGCGGGAATCGTCCAGTTGCCACCGCCCGTGTTGTTACGGGTGGTCGAGCTGCTCTGGGCCGCGGTCAGGTTGGGATTCGTCCAGCCCACGCTCTCGTAGCCGGTGGTGCGGACCTTGTTGTCGGCAAAGGACAGGCCGGCCAGCACGCCAAAGCCGCTGGGGAAGGTCTGGGACGCGATGATCGTGCCCTTGTTGCCCCACTTGCCCATGACGGTCATGTCCGTGCCGGACAGCGACAGGATCAGGCGCTTGCCCGGGTTGTCGAAGGCGCGCACGCTGCGCATGTCCACAGTGCCGGCGCTGCCACCCTCGATCAGGGAGGCCATGGGGCTCTTGTAGACCGTCAGCTTGGAGAACAGGTCCGCCGGCATCAGGTCAAGGTCAACCTCGCGGTTGGTGTTCTGCGCGTCAAGGCTGGCCGAGGCCACGGCGATGGAGCCGCCGTTCAGGGTCAGTTTGGTGAAGCTCGAACCCAGGCCGCGCACCTGAATGTTGATGCCTTCACCCGTGATGTCGCGGGTGATCTGGACGCCGGGGATGCGCGACAGTGACTCGGCGATGTTGGAGTCGGGGAACTTGCCGATGTCTTCGGCCGAGACGGAGTCGATGAAGCCGGTGGCGTCGCGCTTGTCCTTGGCGGCGGCAGCCAGCGAGGCGGCGAAGCCAGTCACCACGACCGTGTCGAGCTGCTGCTGCTGCTGCGCAGCAGCAGCCTCCTGCGCATAGGCCTGCGCGATCAGGCTGGAAAGCAGGGTGGTGCCAACAGCTGCGTTTCGCACCCAGCCACGGGAATTCGAGCCGCGTTGCGGCTGACGGATCTTGAGCAAGTCTTGTCTCCTGAATCGGGCCTGAAGCGGCCACTTTGTTCAACAGCTTTTTGTGCGCTGAACCAATAATTGGTAGCGCAACCATTTTATGATCACACAACCAACCAGCGATCGCCTATCAATACATACCCGGATGCAAGCCCGTCAAAGCAGCGCCTCGGAAGGCCTCGTCCGCCCTAGCCTGGCGCAAAGCTCGACTGGATGGCCCGGTACTGTTCGACCGTCTTTGAGAGCGGTACCACCCCTGCAGGCAAGGGCCTCCCGCTGACCGACTGGAAATAAGCGATGCAGGCATCTCGCCACCAGCGGGCCTCGCGCTCCTGGATGGCCAGGAAGGCCGCCGTCTCGGCATGGCGCTGCGCGTCGACATCGGGCCGAAGCGCCTCCCACTGCTGACGCATCTCCACGACGCTTTGCACGCCAGCGTCGTAGCGATGCACGAGTTCTTCCCACACGGTGCGGCCGGTAGAGAGGCGTTCATCCCAGCTCAGGTGGTGAAACCACAACAGCAACTCCAGCGGTGTGGTCCTCGCATCGCCCCAGCGCCGTGCCAGCTCGGGCGCGTATTGCCCCACGGCATTGCTGCCCGTGGCGTCGCGGGGGAAGCCGATGCCGTTCGCGTCGGCCTTGTGATAGTAGGTCGGGTTCCACTCGGGTCGCGCAAGGTCTGAGACCCAGGGCCCCGGGCCGTAGTGGTGGCCCGTGGCCATCAGGTGGTGCAGGCCCAGGGGCGTCATGTAGTTCACCACCGCCTCGCGCGAGCCCATCATCAGCCGGGCGATGGCGTCGATCACACGAGGCTCGCGGCTGAAGGTCTGGGCGATCCATTCCCGTGCGACCGCATCCGCGGAGAGCTCCGGGTCCCATGCCATGCGACCGAAGGCGTACCAGTTCGCCTGGTTGAACTCGGACCCCGTCCAGTTGCGATCCATGCCGATATTGACCACGCCGGCCATCAGGCTGGGCCGGCCGCCCTGCCCTTCAATGATGCTTGCCACGGTGGCGCCGGCGGGCCGGTAGGTGTCCGCGCGCAGCACTTCCTCGAACAGCGGGCCCAAATAGGCCAGGTGGCTGGCAAAACCCAAGTACTCCTTGGTGATCTGCACTTCAAGGCCGAGCACGGTCCTGGGCATGGCGCCAAACAGGGGATGGAAGGGCTCGCGCGGCTGGAAGTCGATGGCGCCGTTCTTGACCTGCACGATCACATTGGGCGCGAAGGCGCCGTCCAGCGGAGCGAACTCGCTGTAGGCCTGCTTGGCGCGGTCGCTCGCGTCGGTCTCGGAATAGACGAAGGCGCGCCAGATCACGATACCGTGATGAGGCTGCAGCGCAGCGGCCAGCATGTTCGCGCCATCGACGTGGCTGCGACCATAGTCGCCCGGACCGGGTTCGCCCTCCGAGTTGGCCTTGACGAGAAAGCCACCGAAATCCGGCACCCGCGCGTAGATCTCGTCGGCCTTGGCCTTCCACCAGGCGCGCACGCAGGGGTCCAGTGGATCTGCCCCGGCACAGCCACCCAGATCCTTGGGCGCCGAGAAGCGCGCCGACAAGAAGACACGGATGCCGTAAGGCCGAAGCACCTCGGCCACCGCCGCCACCTTCGCCAGCCACGGCCCGGTCAGCATCTGGGCCTTTGCGTTGACGTTGTTGAGCACCGTGGCATTGATGCCCAGCGAGGCATTGGCGCGCGCGTAGTCCACGTAGCGGGTGGAGCGGACCTCGGGAAGCGCCGGCCAATCCCAGATCGAAAGCCCCGCGTAGCCGCGTTCGACCGAGCGGTCCGCGTTGTCCCAGTGATTGAGCATGCGCCACTGCAGCTTGGGCGCCGAAACCTGGTCGAGCTGCGCGAGATCCACGCCGATGGAGGCCGCGCGCAGCCAGGCAAAGCTGCCATAGAGCAGGCCGCGCTCGCCGTTGGCGGCGATCAGGGTCACGTGCCGGCCCGCAAGCGTTGCCGAGCGCAGCACATAACCCTCGGCACCAGCGGCGGCGAGAGGCAGGCCCAGTGTGTTGAGCGCGGGCAGGCTGGCCGGCGTGGCCAGCACCAGCGCCCCGTCCACCGGCACCGTCACCACCGCCGGCTCGCGCCCGCTCATCTGCGTGACGCCACGGCGCAGCTCGTCTACCGCCACCTTCACCATCGGCGAGGCATCCGCAGGAACGACCAAGGCCCGCGCCTGCGTCCGCACCTGCGCCCGCGTCTGTGCCCGCGTCTGTGCCCGCGCCTGCGCGGGCGCTTCTCGATAGCGCAGCCACAGCTCGTGGCCGTCTTCGGCCCAGGCCGAGGTGGCCTTGCAGGCCAGCAGGAGCATCGAGATCAGGGCCTTCAGCATCGTCTTCATTGCAGGTTCCAGCACTTGCGTGACGCAAAATGGTAGCGCTACATTTGCGGGCGCCAGCATGCCACAAGACTGGGGACACGACTCTTGAAGTCGATCATGACGGGCACTGTCCTGGTGCTGGGCATGGCCTTGGCGCCGGCCGGCGTGGCGCTGGCCGGCGTGGTGCTGGCCGGCGTGGTGCTGGCCGTCAACGGCCGGCCGCCGAGCTATCCGACGATCGCCGCGGGCGAGACCAGGGTGGTCAAGCTCGCGCTCGACGCACGGGCCTTCAGGCACTGCAACACACAGATGAAAGAAGAGGTGGAAGAAGAGATGCAAGAAGTCGTGGAGCCGGGGCTGTACGACATCATGGTGGGCCCCAATTCGCGCGACCTGCAAAGCACCGTGTTGGAGATCACCACCTAGAACCGGGTTTTTCCGCTCACCGCAGCATCGCGGCGCGGGCGTAGACTGGCTCGACGAAAGCGCAGCGCAGTCCCTTGCACCGAGCGCTTCAGGCCACTCAGGCCGGCACAGGAGACACGCCACGTGCAAAGAAGCGATAGCGCCAATCCGGCCTACTTCCACAAGGTCGTCGATTGCCAATGGGCCTGTCCGGCCCACACCCCCGTCCCTGAATACATACGCCTGATCGCCCAGGGTCGCTACGACGACGCCTACTTGGTGAACTGGACGTCCAACGTCTTCCCTGGCGTGCTCGGGCGGACCTGCGACCGGCCGTGTGAGCCGGCGTGCCGGCGCGCACGGGTCGAGGAGCACAACGCAGCCAAGCCCGAGGCCGTGGCGATCTGCCGGCTCAAGCGGGTCGCTGCCGATCACAAGAGCGAGGAGCTGCGCGCGCAGCTACCCAAGCCGCTGCCGCCGACCGCACAGATCAAGGGCAAGCGCGTGGCCTGCGTCGGCGCCGGCCCGGCCTCGCTCACGGTGGCGCGCGACCTGGCCGCCCAGGGCTACGCGGTGACGGTCTTCGACGGCGAAGCCAAGGCCGGTGGCTTCATCCGCACACAGATTCCGCGCTTTCGCCTGCCCGAGAGCGTGATCGACGAGGAATGCGGATACATCCTGGGACTGGGCGTGGAGTTCCGCGGCGGCAAGCGCATCGAATCGATGAAGGCGCTGCTGAGCCAGGGCTTCGACGCCGTCTTCGTCGGCTGCGGTGCGCCGCGCGGCCGCGATCTGCCGCTGCCGGGTCGCGCGGAGGCGGGCGAGAACATTCACATCGGCATCGATTGGCTGGCCTCCGTCTCCTTCGGCCACGTGACGGCGGTGAAGCCGCGCGTGATCGTGCTCGGTGGCGGCAACACGGCGATGGACTGCTGCCGCTCCTCGCGCCGGCTCGGCGCCGAGTCGGTGACCGTCTGCGTGCGCAGCGGCTATGCGCAGATGAAGGCCTCGCCATGGGAGAAGGAAGACGCCGAGCACGAGGGCATTCCCATCCTGGACTTTCACGTGCCGCTGGCCTTCGAGCATGACGGCACGGGCCGACTGACGGGCATGCGCTTCAAGCGCGCCCAGAGCGGCGACGAGGTGAGCATCCCCTGCGACGAGGTACTGATCGCAGTCGGCCAGGAGAACGCCTTCCCCTGGATCGAGCGCGACAGCGGCATCGCATTCGACGAGCACGGCCTGCCGGTGCTCGACGCCGCGAGCCTGCAATCGAGCCGGCCCGAGGTTTTCTTCGGCGGCGATGCGGCCTTCGGCCCGAAGAACATCATCTGGGCCGTGGCGCATGGGCACGAGGCCGCCGTCTCCATCGACCGCTACCTGCACGGCGAGCCGGTCTCCAAGCGTCCGCCGCCGCATGTGAACCTGGTGTCACAGAAGATGGGCATCCACGAGTGGAGCTACGACAACAGCCCCATCAACGACCTGCGCCACAAGGTGCCCTGGACCGCAGCCGAGAAGGCCCTGGCCAGCATCAAGGTGGAAGTGGAGTTGGGCTTCGATGCGGCCACCGCCTTCCGGGAAGCGCAGCGCTGCCTCAACTGCGACGTGCAGACGGTCTTCACCGAGAAGCTGTGCATCGAATGCGATGCCTGCGTGGACATCTGCCCCGTGGACGCAATCACCTTCACCGCCAACGGCGAAGAAACCGAGCTGCGCAAGCGGCTGAGCGCGCCGGCGCTGAACCTGACGCAGGATCTCTACGTCAGCGGCGAACTCAAGACCGCGCGCGTGATGGTCAAGGATGAAGACGTCTGCCTGCACTGCGGCCTGTGCGCCGAGCGCTGTCCGAGCGGGGCCTGGGACATGCAGAAGTTCCTTCTGCAGACGACCAAGGCCGGGGCGGGATGCCGCGACCATGAAGTGCGAAAGGCTGCCACCGTATGAGCCGACTAGAAGCGGTGAACGACTTCGTGGTCAAGTTCGCCAACGTCAACGGCTCGGGATCCGCCTCGGCCAACGAGCTCTTCGCCAAGGCCATCCTGCGCATGGGCGTGCCGGTCAGCCCGCGCAACATCTTCCCCAGCAACATCCAAGGCCTGCCGACCTGGTACGAGGTGCGCATCAGCGAGGCCGGCTGGCTCGGCCGGCGCGGCGGCGTGGACATGATGGTGGCAATGAACCCGCAGACCTGGGCCGAAGATCTGGCCGAGGTGGAACCCGGCGGCTATCTGTTCTACGACAGCACCAAGCCCCTGCCGGCGAGCGCCTTGCGCGAAGACTTGCACGTGGTCGGCATGCCGGTCACGGCGATTTGCAACGCCACCTACGAGGACTCGCGCCAGCGCCAGCTCTTCAAGAACATCATGGTGCTAGGCGCCCTCTCGCAGCTGATGGACATGGACCCGGCCGTGATCGAGGCGCTGTTCGCCGAGCAGTACAAGGGCAAGGAGAAGCTGCTCGACTCCAATGTGCGCGCCCTGCATGCGGGCCGCGAGTTCGCGCGCGACCACCTGCCGGGGGATTTCGGACTGAAGGTGCGCCGCGCTGATCTCATAGGCAAGCGCATCTTCATGGAGGGCAATGCGGCGACGGCGCTGGGCTGTGTCTATGGCGGCGCCACCGTCTGCGCCTGGTACCCGATCACGCCCTCGTCCTCGGTGGCGGAGGCCTTCGAGAAGTACTGCTTGAAGCTGCGCGTCAATGCCGATGGTGGCAAGCGCTATGCCATCGTCCAGGCCGAGGACGAGATCGCCAGCATCGGCATCATCACCGGCGCCGGCTGGAACGGCGCGCGCGCCTTCACGGCCACCTCGGGGCCCGGCGTCTCGCTGATGACGGAGTTCCTGGGCCTGGCCTACTTCGCCGAGATTCCGCTGACCGTCATTGACGTGCAGCGCGGCGGCCCCTCCACAGGCATGCCCACGCGCACCCAGCAGGCCGACCTGATCAGCAGCGCCTACGCCTCGCACGGCGACACCAAGCACGTGGTGTTGCTGCCCGAAGATCCGAAGGAATGCTTCGAGCACGCCGCCGCCGCGCTGGACCTGGCCGACCGCCTGCAGACGCCAGTCTTCGTGCTGACCGATCTGGACATTGGCATGAACCAGCGCCTGTGCCAGCCGCTCGAATGGGACGAATCGCGCCGCTACGACCGAGGCAAGGTGATGACGGCCGAGCAGCTCGACGCAGGCCAGCCCTTCGCCCGCTACAAGGATGTGGACGGCGACGGCATCCCCTGGCGCACGCTGCCCGGCACGCATCCGAGCAAGGGCGCCTACTTCACGCGCGGCACCACGCGCGACCCGGCCGCACAGTATTCGGAGAAAGGGCCGGACTACGTCTACAACGCCGAGCGCCTGCTCAGGAAGCTGGCCACCGCGGCCACCCTCGTGCCGCAGCCGCTGCTGCGCTCGGCCGCCGCCAAGACGCGGCTGGGCGTGATCTATTTCGGCTCGACCTCGCCCGCCATGGACGAGGCGCTCGCGGCACTGGCCGAGGCCGGCATCCATCTGGACGCGATGCGCCTGCGCGCCTTCCCCTTCCCGGCCAGCGTGCGCGAGTTCGTGCTCGCCCACGACCAGGTATTCGTTGTCGAGCAAAACCGCGACGCGCAGATGCGCACCCTGCTTGTCAACGAGCTGGACCTGGACCCGGCGCGCCTGCCCAGAATCCTGCACTTCGACGGCACGCCGATCACTGCGCGCTTCATCACGCAGGCGATCACACGCCACGTCCACGAACTGGCCACGGCGCCGAGGTAGTGAATATGCTCCCACGCCCACGTCTCTCACTGCGCCCCGAGCCGGCGCGCTTGGCCCGATGGGCGTACGGGCGGGCCATGCAATGACCTACATCGCCAAGCCCAAGCTCCACCACCCGAGCCTCACCAAGAACGCCGTCGGCTACACGCGACGCGACTACGAAGGCAAGGTCTCCACGCTGTGCGCCGGCTGCGGACACGACTCCATCTCGGCAGCCATCGTGCAGGCCTGCTGGCAGCTGGACATCGCGCCGCACCGCGTGGCCAAGCTCAGCGGGATCGGCTGCTCCAGCAAGACGCCCGACTACTTCCTCGGCGCCAGCCACGGCTTCAACACCGTGCACGGCCGCATGCCCAGCGTGCTCACGGGCGCCAACCTCGCCAACCGCGAGCTGCTGTACCTCGGCATCAGCGGCGACGGCGACTCCGCCTCCATCGGCCTGGGCCAGTTCGCCCACGCGATGCGGCGCGGTGTGCGCATGGTCTACATCGTCGAGAACAACGGCGTCTACGGCCTGACCAAGGGCCAGTTCTCCGCCACGGCCGACAAGGGCTCCGTGGCCAAGAAGGGCGCCACGAACAAGGACACCGCCATCGACCTCGTGAGCCTGGCCCTGCAGCTCGGCGCCAGCTATGTGGCACGCTCTTTCAGCGGCGACAAGGCCCAGCTCGTGCCGCTGATCGAAGGCGCGATACGCCACGGCGGCGCGGCCTTCATCGACGTCGTCAGCCCTTGCGTGGCTTTCAACAACCACCCCGGCAGCACGCGCAGCTACGACTACGTGCGCGAGCACAACGAAGCTGTGAACCGCATCGACTTCATGGAGCTGGCGCCCGAGCAGACCGCCAGCGGCGACGAAGACCTGATCCTCGTGCCGCAGGCCGACGGCACGAGGATGCGCCTGCGCCGGGTCCAAGCGGACTACGACCCCACGAACCGCATCGCCGCCATGCAGCAGGTGCAAGCCCTGGCCGCCGCCGGCGAGATCGCCACGGGCCTGCTCTATCTGGATCCGCAGGCGCGCGACCTGCACCAGAGCCTGGGCACTGTGGCCAAGCCGCTGAACCAGCTGGACGAGGCCGAGCTGTGCCCGGGGGCGGCGGTGCTAGCGCAGATCAACACGAGTCTGCGCTAGTGCGCACTAGAGGTCGCTAGGGCGCGCTGACGCGAGCTACTAGAGCGCGTTAGGGTGCGCTAGGCCGCGCGGTTCGCAAGCAGGCCGGCATCCCGCACGCCTCAGCGTTGCATCGGGCTCTCCGGCGGCCCGAGCGTGCTGGGTTTGAGACCACCGCCGTCGATCACGAGCTTGTGGACGACCACACTGGGATCGAGCGCCCAGAAGTGCAGCGTATGTGCGCCGGGCTTGTCCACGCGATGGCGGGTCGTAAAGCGCACGGACTCCTCGATCACGCTCTTGTCCCAGTAGGCGTTCGACTCGTCGGCGTGCATCTCGACGATTTGCGGCGTCTCGTCGTCGATGGAGACGGCGAAGCGCAGGCCCTTGTCAGGGCGCCAGCGCAGGGTCGGCGCCAGCGTCGTGACGAGCCTCACTTCGCCGGCGTGGAAGAGGTGCACCGCGTAGTCGAGATGCATGTCCGGCCGCGAAGGCGCCGCGGCGCTCGCAGGCTGCGTGCCCATGCCGGAGAGCGTCTGGCCGTGGCCGGGGATGCGCTGCCAGGCACGGCCAGGTGGCGCCACCGCCTTGTCGTAATGCTCGGCCTCAATGGACACCACGCCACCGCTCTCCACATGCCCCGTCAGGCCCGTGATCTCGATGCGGTTCAGCGGCAGCTCGACCCGGACTTCGCGGCCGTCGTCGCCGCGCAGCAGCACCGTGGCCTGGCTGGTGCCCTGCGGCGCGTCCTGCCAGCGCACGTGCACGTTGAGCAGGACTTGGTCCTGCACCTGGCCGCTCGAAGGCTCGATCTCGATCCAAGGCACGCTGGCCCGAGCCTGGAAGCCAAAGGGCTTGTTGCCGCGGTTGAAAACCTCGATGCGTCTTGACGCCGGCGCCGTGCTCTCTATCACCGGGAAGCTCAGGCTCGCCGCGCGCCGATAGGCCGTGCTCCAGCTGCTGACGGCCTCGCTACCCTCCAAGGCCACGGCCATATCGGCGCCCTCCACGGGTCGAACCTCGGTCATTGGAGGCAGTGCGGCCAGGGGCGGGTCGTTCCAATAGGTATAGCCCAGGTGGATCTGGTCCATCATGTGGTTCCAGCGCCCCTTGCCCAGCTCCTCGTTGTAGCGCCGGGCCAGGGCCGCATCGGCAGCGAAGAGTTCACGTGCGTGCTGGGCCTGCGCATTGGCGGCCACACGTCCCTGCCGGGCGTAGAGCTGGTTCAGCGCGGCCGTGTAGTACAGCTCGCGAACGACGGCGCTGGCCTCGAGCGGATAGAGCACCAGCTGGAAAAAGGCGTCGCGCTGCGAGGTGGGAAGCGCTGCGAAGAGCCGGCGCGCGCGGCCCACCATCTCTCGATCCGTGGCCACCAAGGTCTCGAACTCGCGATAGTTCAGCACGCTGAAGCTGTCGGGCGCCAGCAGTTCGGGCTTGCGCCGGCCGTTGGCGCGCGTGTAGTGCGCCACGAGTGCGGCGATCTCCTCGGCATGCTCGGGGCCGAAGTCGCGCGCCGCCCAACGCCGCAGGTATTGCGACATCTGCTCGGCGTCCCAGGCCTTGGGGCTCCAGGCCATCGCCAGGAAGAACTCGGTCGGCACTTCCAGCGGCTTGAGATCGCCGACGTTGACGATCCAGATCTTGTCCGCGCCGTACTGATCGGCCAGTTGCATCTGCTCCCAGATCTTGGGGATGGGCGTGCTGTCGATCCACTTGTAGTTGCGCGGGCCGCCCACGTAGTCGAGGTGGTAGTAGATGCCGGCACCGCCCTTGCGCCGGCGTTCCTCGGGCGAGGGCAGGCGGCGCAAGTGGCCCCAGTTGTCGTCGCTCCAGAGCAGGGTCACGTCGTCGGGCACGCGCATGCCCTGCTCGTAGTAGCTCTGCACTTCCTTGTACAGGGCCCAGACCTGCGGCGCCTTGCTCGCGTCGGGCTCGGCCTTGATGAGCTCGCGCTGGTCGGCCACGATGCGTTCGAGCAGGGGAATGTCGTTCTTGGCGGACATGGCTTCGTCGCCGTCCCCGCGCATGCCGATCGTGATCACGCGCTCCGTGCCCCGCGACTGGGCGAGGCCGCCGCGCCAGTACTCACGCAGGGCCTCGGCGTTGCGCCGGTAGTCCCACGGCCCCATGCGCGCCGAGTCCCACTCATGGTGGGCGCGCATCAGCGGCTCATGGTGCGAGGTACCGATGACGACGCCGTAGGCCGCCGCGGTGGCGCCGTTCAGCGGATCGTCGGCGAAGAAGGCCGGGTTCCACATGGCCGGCCAAAGGAAATTGCCGCGCAGGCGCAAGATCAGCTCGAAGAGGCGGGCGTGGAAGCGGTGGTCGAAAGAGCCGTAGTTCTGCCGCA
The DNA here is from genome assembly GCA_019234295.1 of Roseateles sp. Lineage (GTDB taxonomy): Bacteria > Pseudomonadota > Gammaproteobacteria > Burkholderiales > Burkholderiaceae_C > JAFALK01. The sequence continues at coordinate 35,700 of JAFALK010000096.1, read as the reverse complement.
CCCAGCCGCCGAGCGCGGGCTCCTCGTCGTTGAGGAAGATGCCGCGGTACTGCACGGTGGGGATCTCCAGCCGGCGCAGGCCGGCCGGCGCGAACAGCTCGCTGTGGTGCGCCGCCGGCACGTCGGCCCACCAGTTCCAGGGCGAGACGCCGATCTGCTGAGACAGCTCGTAGATGCCATAAATGCTGCCGCGCGCGTCGCTGCCGACGATGACGAGAGCGCGATCGAGGCCGGGCATCGGCTCCTCGACGAGCGCGATCAAGAAGCCCTCCCAGCGCCCCCGCAGGGCGGCAACGTCGAGCCTGCCGGCCGCGACGATGCCATCGATGAGCTTGCTGCGGCCCAGCGTGCCGACGATGACGGCCGTGCGCTGCGCCGTGGTCGCAGGCCGCGTGCCTGCCACGCGTTCGAAGTCGGCCTGCAGGTCTGCGAAGGCGCGGCGCACCGGCGCTTCGTCCTCGTCGGCAATCAGCAAAGGTACCGGCTGCCCCGCGGCGATCAGCGCCAAGTCCCTGGGGCCGCCGCGCTCGACGGCCCAGGGCACGCAAGGCAGGGCCCAGGCAGGCAGCGCAAGCACCAGAAATAGCGCGACAACAGCTCTTGACATCATCAGTACCTGTAAAGCTTGACCCGCTGCATCGTGAAGCGGCCCGGTTCGAGCCGCACGTGGCGGCCCTGGTGCGTCTGGTCTGCGTTCAGCCAACGCAAGTGCTTCCACTGGCCGTTCTCGGAGCGCCCCTCCTCGACGGACAGCAAGCCGGCTTGCAGCGTCGCATCGGCCGGCGTGAAGGTCAGCGTCAGGCCGATGCCGGCGAAGAGCAATTCGTCCTCGCCGAGCTGCAAGACCAGGCCGCCGGCCGGTGCGGTGCCGGTGGCGGAGCGGCCCGCCACGGCCGAGTTTTCGGTGCCGATCACGACGGCCAGGCCATCGGCCAGCTGCGCCGGCGCGGCCCGCTCAAAGCTGGCATTGATGACCCAGCGCCCCATGCGCACCATCTGCGGCTGGGTGCTGAGGGAGAAGGTGAGCACAACCAGGAGGAGCAGGAATTTCATGAAGCTTCACCTCTTCCAGCTGCAGCGGCGCAGAGTTGAGAGCGGCACGGCCTCGGCCACGCCCTTTTGGCCGCCCGAGCTCAGGTGCAGGCCGTCGCCGATGTCGGCAAAGGCGGCGAGGTGATCGGGCCTGGCGGGATCGCGCAGGGCGGCATCAAAGTCGGCCACCGCATCGAACACGCCGCTCGTGCGGATCCAGTGGTTCATGGCCTGGCGGTCGGCTTCGTTGGCCGTGCCGGCCTTGTAGTAGTCGTTGCCCACGAAGGGTGTGATCGTGCCGCCGATGACGCAAATGCCCTGGGCGTGGGCACGCTCAACGAGCACGCGCCAGGCCGTCTGCATGTCCAGAAGCAGTTGCGCCCGCGCGGCCTCGCTGTCCTCGCCGTTGCGATGCTGGACGCCGAAGTCGTTGACGCCGGCCAGCACGATGGCATGGCTCACGCCTGAGCGGCCCAGCACGTCGCGCTCGAAGCGGGCGACGACGGCGGGGCCCAGCCCCTCGCGCAGCAGGCGACCGCCGCCGATGCCGGCGTTGACGATGGCCATGGGCGGCTGCTTCTCGCGCTGCAGGCGCTGAAAGAGGAAGTCTGTCCAGCGCGTGTAGGCATCGGCCTTGACGCCGTAGCCGTCGGTGATGGAGTCGCCCACGGCCACCAGGGCCGTGACCGCACTCGGCGCACGGACCTCGATATCAGCGAGCTGGAACCAGCGCTCGAAGGCCTGCGGCTCCCCCCAGGTCTCGGCGGCGATCTGGTTGCCGGGCAGGACGAAGCTCTTGCTGCGCGAACCTGGGTGGCCGGTCTGGCGGCCCGGATCGGCGATCAGGTGCACGCTGATGGCCAGCGTGGCGCCGGCTGCGGCCTCGAAGTCCAGCGCATCGCTCAGGTACTCGGCTCCGGGCGGCACGGCGACCTTGTCGGCACCGTTGAAGCGCAGCGCCTTCGCCGAGCCCGGCTTCAGGTCCGGCGAGCCGGCCTGGGCCGACAGCGCGACCGTGGCGCCATCGATTTGCAGCGGCGCCGTTCCGAACAGGTTGCTGACCCTCACCCTCAGCTGACGCGCGGGCAGCGACAGGCGCACGAACTGGCGCAGGCTGGCATCGCGCCAAGCGGCCGCCGGCAGCGCGTTGCCCGCATCAGGCACCATCTGGGCGCTGCCCCAGGCACTGACCCAGTGCTCCTCGAGCGGTGCCGCGAGCGAAGAGCCCAGCGCGGCGGCCAGACCCAGGAGAACCACAACTTGACGCACCCGCACGAATCCCCCAAACTGAAAAATGGTAGCGCTACCGTCAATCACAAATCTTACGGTGCACCGAATCAGTTCGCGTTGGGGTTGTTCCCAAGCACCAAGTAAAAGCAGGAACCCGAACCATGGCAGGAGACAGCCCGCTCATCACCCAGATGCGCGTCATCCCGGTCGCAGGCCGCGACAGCATGCTGCTGAACCTTTGCGGCGCGCATGCGCCCTTCTTCATCCGCAACATCGTGCTGCTGCAAGACAGTGCCGGCCGCACGGGCATCGGCGAGGTGCCGGGTGGCGACGGCATCATGCGCGCGCTGCTGCGCAGCATCCCCCTGGTGGTGGGCAGCGAGGTCGGCCGCTACAACCGCACACTCTCGCGCATGCGCGCCAGCATCGTCGGCGGGCATGCCGGCCCCGCGCACCAGGTGACGAGCGACGCCGAGAAGGCCGTGCTGCGCCAGCCGCACGAGATCAATCTGCGCCTGGACAACGTGATCACGGCCGTCGAGGCCGCCCTGCTGGACCTGCTGGGCCAGCACCTGGGTGTGCCCGTGTGCGAACTGCTCGGCTCGGGCCAGCAGCGTGCCAGCGCGCCCATGCTGGCCTATTTGTTCTACATCGGCGACCGCACGAAGACCGACCTGCCCTACCTCGCATCGTCCGGCGACGGCAAGGGCTGGCATGTGCTGCGTCACCAGGCGGCGATGACGCCCGCAGCCATCGCCGACCAGGCTGCCGCCGCGGCAGACCGCTATGGCTTTCGCGACTTCAAGCTCAAGGGCGGCGTGATGCGCGGCGAGGACGAGATGGAGGCGGTGAGTGCCGTCAAGAAGCGCTTCCCCGATTCACGCGTGACGCTGGACCCGAACGGCGCCTGGTCCCTGGCTGAGGCCATCGACCTGTGCACGGGCCGGCACGACGTGCTCGCCTATGCCGAGGATCCCTGCGGCCCCGAGGCCGGCTATTCGGGCCGCGAGGTCATGGCCGAGTTCAGGCGCGCCACGGGCATCCCCACGGCCACGAACATGATCGCCACCGACTGGCGCCAGATGAGCCACGCCTGCTTGCTCGGTGCCGTGGACATCCCCCTGGCCGACCCGCATTTCTGGACCATGCAGGGCAGCGTGCGCCTGGCCCAGCTCTGCGCCGACTGGGGCCTGACCTGGGGCTCGCATTCGAACAACCACTTCGACGTCTCGCTGGCCATGTTCACCCACGCCGCCGCAGCCGCGCCGGGGCGCATCACCGCCATCGACACGCACTGGATCTGGCAAGAAGGCGAGGAGCGCCTCACGCGCGAGCCACTGAAGATCGAGGGCGGCGCGGTGACCGTGCCGGACCGCCCGGGCCTTGGCATCGAGCCCGACCTCGACCGCATCGAGGCCGCGCACGCGCTCTACAGACGAGTCGGCGGCTCGGCCCGCGACGACGCCATGGCCATGCGCTACCTCGTGCCCGATTTCGTCTACGACCCGAAGAAGCCGAGCTACGGTCGCTCCAGCTGATCCATCTGGAGACTAGGTCTCGTCCGTCCACCGCGCCAGCCGGCGCTTGATCTCGTCCTGCAGCGCCCGCACCTCGGCGCTGTTTTTGCACGTGCGCGCCTCCCACTCGGGCGAGCGCGCCGGCTTCTTGGCCAGGCGGGCGTGGAGCAGTTTTTCGTCCACGCTGAGCTCGAGCACGGGCTGGCCTTGCAGCTCGAAGGCCTTGCCGCGCTCCTGGAGCGAGCGCAGGTCGCGCAGCGCGCGCTTGAGGTTTTGCAGGGCCTGATCGGGCTTGAACTCGGGCAGCGCGAAGAAATCGTCGTTCATGGCCGCATTTTGAGGGACCGCTCTTGCGCCGTGAATCGGGATTCATATACTGTATGTTCGTACAGTATTTTGACCATGCATTCCGCCATACCCTCCCCCACCCTGACTCCCCGCGGCGCCATTGCCCTGCCGCCCGAGGTCTATCGCGCCGATGGCCTGGACGGCTCCCGCCCGGGCCTGCCCAGCGGCTTCGCGCGGCTGGACGCCGAGCTGCCCGGTGGCGGCTGGCTGCTCGGCGGGCTCAACGAGATCCTGGTGGAGCTGCCGGGCGCGCTCGAATGGCGGCTGCTGACCCCGCTGCTGAGCAACCGGCGGGACCGGCCCGTGCTGCTGATCGCCCCGCCCCACCTGCCGCATCTGCCCGGCCTCTCGAGCGGCCCGCTGCTGCTGATCCAGCCGCAGACGCCACAGCTTCGGCTCTGGGCCCTGGAGCAGGCGATCCGCTCGGGCGATGGCGGCGCCGTGCTGGCCTGGCTGCCCGAGATTCGCGATGCGCGGCCCGAACAGATCCGCCGCCTCCAGGCCCATGCGCTGGCCAGCCATGTGCCGATCTTCGTGTTCCGTCCGCAGGCCGCGGCCGCGCAGTCCTCGGCCGCGCCGCTGCGTGTGCAACTGCGCGCCCGCGAGCCCTGGCAGATCGAGGCCCACATCCACAAGCGCCGCGGCCCGGCGCACGAGGGCTGGCTGGCGCTGGACGCCACACCGACCCAGCTCGAGCCCCTGCTGACGCCCCGCATGCGCACGGCACGGCTGCCTCAACGCACGGTTCATCATGTGGTGGCTCGCGCTCCAAGCCTCGCCGGCCATTGAAGGCCCGGCCTGCGCCTGGCTGGCCTTGCGCTTCAGTCCGCGCGTGGCCCGGCTCGAGGAGGCGGTCGTGCTCGAGGCCGGCGCCAGCCTGCGCTTGTTCGGCGGGCCGGAGCGTCTGGTCAAGACGCTGCAGGCAAGTGCCGCCGAGGCGGGCCTCGCGCTGCGGATCTCGCCCTGGGCCGAGAGCAGCCTCGCGGCGCTGGCCTGCCTGCGCACCGGGGCGCTAACGCCGGATCTCGACGCCTTGCCGCTCACGGCCCTGAGCGCCGTGGCCGCCCATCAGCCCATGCTCGAACGACTGGGCTGCCGCAAGCTCGGCGATGTGCGCCGCCTGCCCCGGCCGGCCCTCGCGCGCCGCTTCGGCCCGGCCCTGCTGCGTGCGCTCGACCAGGCCTATGGTCGCACCCCCGAGGCCCACTCCTGGCTGGAACTGCCCGAGCACTTCGAAGCGCGGTTGGAGCTGCCATTTCGCATCGAACAGGCGCCCGATCTGCACCATCACGCCGAGAGCTTGCTGCGCCAGCTCTGCGCCTGGCTGGCCGCCCGGCATGCGGGGGTGCAGGGCTTCAGCCTGGGCTGGGCCTACGACGCCATGCGCCCGCGCGACAGCGCCGCCAGCGGCGAGCTGTGCCTGCACACGGCCGAAGCCACGCGCGACTTCGCCCACCTCTCACGCTTGCTCGCCGAGCACCTGGCCCGCACCGAGCTGCAGGCGCCGGCCGGCGAGATCAAACTCACGGCCGAGGGCATCTCGCCGCGCCATGAGTTCAGCGCCAGCTTGCTCGTCGATGCCCTGGACGGCAAGCCCCGGGAGGCGCTGGGCCTGCTGCTGGAGCGGCTGTCCGTGCGGCTCGGGCCCGAGTGCGTGCGCAGCGCCACGCTCAAGGAAGACCACAGGCTCGACGCCATGCAGGCCTGGACGGCCTGGCCGCCTGCGAAGGGCCGCCCCGCCACGACCCGCCCGCCGCCGGGCCCACAACCGAGCTGGCTGCTCGATCCGCCGCTGCGACTGCAAACCCGGCAGGAGCAGCCCATCCACCACGGGCCCTTGCTGCGCATCACCGGGCCGCATCGCGTCGAAAGCGGCTGGTGGCAGGACGGGCAGCAGCGCGACTACTACCTGTTCTTCGGCGCCGCCTGCGGCCTGCTGTGGGTCTATCACGAGCGCCTGAACGCCGACGAACAGGGCTGGTTTTTGCACGGGGTGTTTGCATGAAGCCAACACCGCCGCCCTACGCCGAGCTGCACTGCCTCTCCAACTTCAGCTTCCTGCGCGGCGCCTCCAACCCCGACGAGCTCGTCGAGCGCGCCGAGGAGCTGGGCTACACCGCCCTGGCACTGACCGACGAATGCTCGCTGGCCGGCGTGGTGCGCGCGCATGTGCAGCTGCGGCGCATGGCCGCGCTGGCCGAGAAAGATGGCCTGCCGCCGCCTGAGCTGCAGTTCATCGTCGGCTCCGAATTCCTCGTGCGCAGCGACGGCGGTGAGCCGCTCTTCACTCTCGTGCTGCTGCCCGTCAACATGAACGGCTACGGCAACCTGAGCCAGTTCATCACGCGCTTGCGGCGCGACAGCCCCAAGGGCACGTACGAGCTGCGCTGGTCTCGCATCCACCCGCCCGCGCTCGACGACTGCCTGGCCCTGCTCGTACCGCAGCGCGAACGCTTTGACGCCGAGCTGCTCGAGCAGGCACGCTGGCTGCTCAGCCACTTCGCGGGCCGCGCCTGGATTGCCGTGGAGCTGCTGCGCGAGGCCGGCGATGCGCGCTGGCTGTTGCGCCTGCAAGAATTGTCCGAGGCCACCGCCCTGCCCCTGGTGGCAGCCGGCGATGTGCACATGCACCGCCGCTCGCGCAAGGCCCTGCAGGACGTGATGACAGCCACGCGCCTGGGCCGCACCGTCATGGATTGCGGCTACGAGCTCCAGCCCAATGCCGAGCGCCATCTGCGCAGCCGGCTGAGGCTGGCCCAGGTCTATCCGCCCGAGCTGCTGGCCGAGACGCTGCGCGTGGCCGAACGGTGCCAGTTCTCGCTCAACGAGCTCCAGTACTGCTACCCCAGCGAAGTCGTCCCCGCCGGCGTGAGGCCAATAGCGCATCTGCGCGCGCTGACTTGGGCCGGCGCCGCCAAGCGCTGGCCCGCTGGTGTGCCCGGCAAATGGCAAAAGCGCATCGCCTACGAGCTGGACCTGATCGAGGAGCTGAAGTACGAGCACTACTTTCTGACCGTCGCCGACGTGGTAGCCCATGCACGTTTCCTCGAAATCCTCTGCCAAGGCCGCGGCTCGGCGGCCAACAGCGTCGTCTGCTACTGCTTGCACGTCACCTCGGTGGACCCGGATCGCAGCACCATGCTCTTCGAGCGCTTCATCAGCAAGGAGCGCAACGAGCCGCCGGACATCGACGTGGACTTCGAGCACGAGCGGCGCGAGGAGGTCATCCAGTACCTCTACACCAAGTACGGCCGCGAGCGCGCCGCGCTGACGGCCGTCGTGACCCGCTATCGGCCCAAGAGCGCGCTGCGCGACGTGGGCAAGGCGCTGGGCCTGCCCGAGGAACTGATCGACCACCTGGCCAAGGGCCACAGCCACTACTCCTCGCGCCTGCAGCTGCCGCAGGACGACCCGCGCCTGAGCCTGCTCGGCGATCTCGTCCGGCAGCTGATGGACATGCCGCGCCACCTGAGCCAGCACGTCGGCGGCTTCGTGTTGACCGAGGGCCCGCTGTCGCGCCTCGTCCCCATCGAGAACGCCGCCATGCCCGATCGCAGCGTCATTCAGTGGGACAAGGACGACATCGACGCACTGAAGCTGATGAAGGTGGATGTGCTGGCCCTCGGCATGCTGTCCTGCCTGCGGCGAAGCTTCGCGCTCTACAAGCAATGGCGCGGTCTTGACTGGGACCTGGCCAGCGTCCCCGAAGGCGACAAGCCCACCTACGACATGATCTGCAGGGCCGAAACGGTGGGCGTGTTCCAGATCGAGAGCCGGGCGCAGATGTCCATGCTGCCGCGCCTGCGGCCACGCAACTATTACGACCTCGTGGTGGAAGTCGCCATCGTGCGGCCCGGGCCCATCGAGGGCGGCATGGTCCATCCCTATCTGAAGAACCGCGCCAAGGCCCTCGCCGGCCAGAAGATCGACTATCCGAAGAACCTGGAAGCGGCCCTGCAGCGCACCCACGGCATCCCGATCTTCCAGGAGCAGGTCATGCAGGTCGCCATGATCGCCGCCGGCTTCAGCGCCGGCGAGGCTGATCAACTGCGCCGCGCGATGGCGTCATGGAAGCGCCAGGGCGACCTGCAGGCCTTCTACAACCGCATCGTCAATGACATGGTCGCCAACGGCTATACGAGCGAGTTCGCCGTGTCCATCTTCGACATGATCCAGGGCTTCTCGTCCTACGGTTTCCCCGAATCCCACGCCGCCAGCTTCGCCCTGCTCACCTATGTCAGCAGTTGGTTCAAGTGCCACGAGCCGGCGATCTTTCTCTGTGCGCTGCTCAACTCGCAGCCCCTGGGCTTCTACAGCCCCAGCCAGCTCGTGCAAGACGCGCGCCGTCACGGCGTGGAGGTGCGCCCGGCCGACGTGAGCGAGAGCGACCTGGACAGCAAGCTCGAATCGCTGAGCTGCGTGCGCCTGGGCCTGCGCCTCGTCTCGGGCCTGGGCGCCCCGGCAAGCGAGCGCATCGTGAACGCACGTGCCGAGCGCCCCTTCACACATCCCCAGGACCTCGCCCTGCGCGCCGACCTCACACAGGCCGACATGCAGCAGCTGGCCGCCGCCGATGCCCTGGCTTCGCTCAGCGGCCACCGCCGCCAGCAGGTCTGGCAGGCCAGCGCCCTGCACGCGCTGCCGCCCATGCTGCACGGCGCCCAGCAGGCCGAGGAACAACTGGAGCTGCCCGCCGCCCGCGAGGACGAAGAAGTGCTGTGGGACTATGCCTCCACCGGCCTGACCCTGCGCCGCCACCCGCTGGCCATCCTGCGCCCGCGCCTGAGCGCCAAAGGCCTGAAGAACGCCGCCGAACTCAGCCACCATCCAAGCGGACGGACCGCCCATGCCTGCGGCATCGTCTGCGGCCGCCAGATGCCCCAGACCGCCAAGGGCACGCTCTTCATCACTCTGGAGGATGAAACCGGCAATGTGCAGGTCATCGTCTGGCCCGACGTCTACGCGGCCCACCGCGAAACCATCCTGCACTCCCGCTTGCTTGCCGTGCACGGCCCCTGGCAGCGCGGCGGCGGCGGGGTGCAGCACCTGCTGGCGCGGCGTTTCGAGAACCTCACGCCGCTGCTGGGGCGGCTGGCAACGCAGAGCCGGGATTTTCGGTAAGGGCCGAATTCCAATTTGAGCGATGCTCCGACTTGAAGATTCCCACTTTTGTGCTTCATTGATCCCCGCCCAGGCCGGTCCTAGGATCGCCGCCTCACCGGATGGCGATGTCAGGCCGCCGGTCATGGACCGCTGCGCTGGGGGAGGCGACGGTCCGTGCTCCACCGCTCCCCAAGCGCATCGAGGAGCCGCTCATGCCCAGCTACATCTGCCTGATGAACTTCACCGACCAGGGCGCCAAGACCATCAAAGACACCGTGCAGCGTGCCGAGTCCGCCCGCCGCATGGCCAGCGAATATGGCGTTACTTTCAAGTCGGTCCACTGGACCCAGGGTGCCTACGACGTCGTCATCGAACTGGAAGCCAAGGACGAAGCCGGCTTTATGGCTTTCGGCCTGATCGCGGCCAGCCTAGGCAACACCCGCACCCAGACGCTACGCGCGTTCACGGCCGACGAAATGAAGGCCGTCATCTCCAAGCTGCCCTGAACGCAGCCGCCCGCCTCACCCCGCCCGGCAAGCGCGGGGTGTTGCAAGAGCCCCGAAGCGGGGCGGCGCGACCACCGAATAGAGGGCAAAAGCCACACTTGATCCGCTTGCCCCGCCGCGGGACAGGATTACAGTGAGGTTTTGCCCCCAGGCCACTGGCGCGCTTCTCACGCACAATGGCAGGCCTGGGTACTGAGTCCAGCACCCGCCGCTTCAATCCAAAACCGTGGAAACGACCCTGGTCGAGCAGTCGTCCTCCGCCTTGTCGGGCGTTGCCCGCATGCTCGTGCATGCCGGAAAGCTGCAGCCCAAGGCGGCCGAGGATCTGGCGCGCCATGCGCGCGAGAAGAAGCAGAGCTTCGTGGCCGCCGTGATCTCGGCCGGCGTGGTGTCTTCGGCCGACCTGGCCCACACCCTGCACCAGGCCCTGTCCATCCCGCTGCTGGACCTCAGCGCCATGGACCCGCAGCGCCTGCCGCGGGACCTGATCGAGCCCAAGCTGGCCCAGCAGTACCACGTGGTGGCCCTGGGTCGCCGTGGCAACAAGCTGTACTTGGGCGGCGCCGACCCGACGGACCAGGAGGTGATCGAGCGCATCAAGTTCGCCGCGCAGCTCCAGCCCGAGTGGATCATCGTCGAGCACGACAAGCTCACCAAGATGCTGGCGAGCTCTGCCGCCTCCGCCAGCGAGACTCTGGCCTCCATTGCGGGCGAGGACTTCGACTTCGACATCGCGGAGGACGCCGGCGCGCCACAGGAGGATGAGCAGGAGCTGGCCGACGTCGAGGATGCACCGGTCGTGCGCTTCCTGCAGAAGATGCTGGTGGACGCGATCAATATGCGCGCGTCCGACCTCCACTTCGAGCCCTACGAATACCACTACCGGGTGCGCTTCCGAGTGGATGGAGAGTTGCGCGAGATCACGCAGCCGCCCATCGCCATCAAGGACAAGCTGGCCTCGCGCATCAAGGTCATCTCGCGCCTGGACATCGCGGAGCGCCGTGTGCCCCAGGACGGCCGCATGAAGCTCAAGTTCGGCTCCAAGGCCATCGACTTTCGCGTCTCCACGCTGCCCACGCTCTTCGGCGAAAAGATCGTCATCCGTATCCTGGATCCCTCCTCTGCCAAGCTCGGCATCGATGCCCTGGGCTACGAGAAGATCGAGAAGGAGCGGCTGCTGGAGTGCATCGGCCGGCCTTACGGCATGGTGCTGGTCACGGGCCCCACGGGCTCGGGCAAGACCGTCTCGCTGTACACCTGCTTGAACATCTTGAACCAGCCGGGCGTGAACATCTCCACCGTGGAGGACCCGGCCGAAATCAACCTGCCGGGCATCAACCAGGTCAACGTCAACGACAAGGCCGGCCTCAATTTCTCTGCCGCGCTGAAGTCCTTCCTGCGCCAAGATCCGGACATCATCATGGTGGGCGAGATTCGCGACCTGGAGACCGCCGACATCGCCATCAAGGCCGCCCAGACCGGCCACATGGTGATGAGCACCCTGCACACCAATGACGCGCCCAAGACGCTCACGCGTCTGTTGAACATGGGCGTGGCGCCTTTCAACATCGCGTCCTCCGTCCTGCTCATCACGGCACAGCGCCTGGTTCGCCGCCTGTGCGAGAACTGCAAGACGCCGGCAGACTACCCGCGCGATGCCATGCTGCGCGCGGGCTACAAGGAAGAAGAGCTGGATGGCAGCTGGAAGCCGTACCGTGCGGTCGGCTGCCAAAACTGCAACAACGGGTATCGTGGACGCGTGGGCGTTTACCAAGTGATGCCCATCACCGAGGAGATCCAGCGCATCATCCTGGCCGAGGGCACCTCCATGGACATCGCCGCGCAGGCGCAGAAAGAGGGCGTTCGCGACCTGCGCCAGTTCGGTCTGGTCAAGGTGCGCGTGGGCGTCACCACCCTGGAAGAAGTCCTTTCCGCCACCAACGAATAGAAACAGGTCACGGGAGCACGACGATGGCGACAGGCGCAATGGCCAAGAACATCAAGGAATTTGTCTTCGAATGGGAAGGCAAAGACCGCAACGGCAAGATCGTCAAGGGTGAGTTGCGCGCCGGCGGCGAAGCCGTCGTGGGCGCAGCCCTGCGCCGCCAGGGCATCCTCGTCAACAAGATCAAGAAGCGCCGCACCGCGGGCGGCAGGTCCATCAAGCCAAGGGACCTTGCCGTCTTCACGCGCCAGCTGGCCACCATGATGCGTGCGGGCGTTCCGCTGCTGCAGTCCTTCGACATCGTCGCCCGCGGCTCCACCAATCCCAAGCTGACGCGGCTGCTCACCGAGATCCGCAGCGATGTGGAAACCGGCACCAACCTCTCTACGGCCTTCCGCAAGCACCCGATGTACTTCGACGCGCTCTACTGCAACCTCGTAGAGGCCGGCGAGTCGGGCGGTATCCTCGAAGCCCTGCTGGACCGCCTTGCCATCTACCAGGAAAAGACGGTCGCCCTGAAGGGCAAGATCAAGTCGGCCCTGACCTACCCGATCGCCGTGGCCGTCGTGGCCTTCATCGTCGTGACCGTGATCATGATCTTCGTGGTGCCGGCCTTCAAGGACGTGTTCAGCTCCTTTGGCGCGGAGCTGCCTGCTCCCACGCTGATCGTGATCGCCATGTCGGAGTTCTTCGTCAAGTGGTGGTGGCTGATCTTCAGCGCCCTTGGCGGTGGCCTCTACTTCTTCTTCCAGTCCTGGAAGCGCAGCGAGAAGATGCAGAAATTCATGGACCGCCTCCTGCTCAAGATCCCGGTCTTTGGCGACCTCATCTACAAGTCCACCGTGGCGCGCTGGACCCGCACCCTGTCCACCATGTTCGCCGCCGGCGTGCCCCTGGTGGAGGCGCTCGACTCCGTCGGCGGGGCCTCGGGCAACGCAGTCTTCGTCGAGGCGACCGAAAAAATCCAGCGCGACGTCTCCACAGGTGCAGCGCTGACCACCTCCATGCAGCAGACCGGCGTCTTCCCGGTCATGGTGCTGCAGATGGCCTCCATCGGCGAAGAGTCCGGCTCGCTGGACCACATGTTGGGCAAGGCCGCCGACTTCTTCGAAGAAGAGGTCGACGAAGCCGTGAAGGCGCTCTCCAGCCTGATGGAGCCCTTCATCATCGTCTTCTTGGGCACCATCATCGGCGGCATCGTGGTCGCCATGTACCTGCCTATCTTCAAGCTCGGCCAAGTCGTGTGATGGCGCCCCCAAAGGGCGCTGCGCGCCGGCAGGGGCCGTGGCCCTGTCCATCACAAGGCACGGCCAGGCCGCCGGACTCGCCGTGTCCGGGCACCTCCCCCGAGAACGGGGCGCCCCCGTCGGCCCGGCAGAGCCGGATCCGCGGGGGGCGCTCAATGTGTCGTGCTTCGCGCTTCCTACGCATTTCAATCTGATGGACTACTCTTTTTTGTGTACTCCCTGGGTCCTGGGACTGCTGGGACTTTGCATCGGCAGTTTCCTCAACGTCATCATCCACCGCCTGCCCCTGATGATGGAGCGCGAGTGGGTGGCCGAGGGTGCCACCGCGCTGGCCGATACCGAGGCCGTGATCCGCAACGGCGCGTCGAAGGCGGAGGCCACGACCTTGGGCGCAGCGGCTCAAGCTCAGTACGAGCGCATGGAGAAGCTGCCTCACTTTGGCATCGCCACGCCGCGCTCGCGTTGCCCGCATTGCGGTCACCAGATTCGCTGGCACGAGAACCTGCCCCTGATCGGCTGGCTGCGTCTGCGCGGCAAATGCGCGCAGTGCAAGGCCCCCATCTCGGTGCGCTATCCCCTCATCGAGTTGCTGACCGGTCTGGGTTTTGCCGCCCTGGCCTGGCAGTTCGGCCCTCAGCCTGCCACTCTGGCCTGGTGCGGATTTTTTGCGGCCCTGGTCGCGCTGGCCGGCATTGACTGGGACACCACGCTGCTGCCCGACGCCATCAACCAGCCCCTGCTCTGGGCCGGCTTCATCGCTTCGCTGATGAACTGGACGCTGCCCCTGTCGGCCAGCGTGCTCGGTGCCTTGCTGGGCTATCTCTCGCTGTGGTCCGTGTACTGGGGATTCAAGCTGCTCACCGGCAAGGAGGGCATGGGCCAGGGCGACTTCAAGCTACTGGCCGCCCTGGGCGCCTGGCTGGGCTGGCAGATGATCCTGCCCATCGTGCTGGCGGCCTCCATCGTGGGCGCCGTTGTCGGCATCGCAATGAAGCTGATGAGCTCGCTGCGCGAAGGCCGCTACGTGCCTTTCGGGCCCTTCCTGGCGGGCGGTGGCCTGCTGGTCCTGTTCGCAGGTCAACAGCGGGTCCTGGGCTGGCTGGGCTGGTAATGCGCATCGGCCTGACCGGTGGCATCGGCTCGGGTAAGAGCCTGGTCGCACAGTGCTGGGTCAGGCTCGGGGCCGCGCTGATCGACACCGACGCCATCGCGCGCGCGCTCACCGCGCCCGGTGGAGCGGCCATCCCGGCCATTGCGGCCGAGTTCGGCAAAGCCCTGATCGGCACCGATGGCGCCCTGGATCGCCCGGCCATGCGCGAGCTCGCCTTTCGTGACCCGACGGCCCGCAAGCGCCTGGAAGCCATCCTCCACCCGAGGATCCGCGACGCCTGCGATCGCGAGGCCGTGGCCAGCGCAGCCGCACCCTTCGTGGTCTTCGACGTGCCCCTGCTCGTCGAGTCCCAGGGCGACTGGCGCGAGCGCGTGGACCGCGTCCTCGTCGTCGACTGCGAGGAAGAGACCCAGGTGCTGCGCGTCATGCAGCGCTCGGGCTGGACGCGCGAAACCGTGCTCGCGGTGATGGCCCAGCAGGCCAAACGCGAACAGCGCCGCGCCGTGGCCGATGCCGTGATCTACAACGACGGCGGCCTCACGCCCGATCAGCTGTGCGAACAGGTCCGTAGCCTCGCGGCGCTGTGGAACAATCAGGCACATCCACACGCCGATTGAGTTCAGAGCCTTGATCCTGTACGAGTACCCGTTCAACGAGAGCATCCGCACGATGCTGCGTCTCGAACACCTGTTCGACCGGCTCGGCCAGCTGATGGAGCGCGAGTCCCCGCTGGACCACCACTTCGCCCTGGTCACGCTGTTCGAGATCATGGACGTGGCCTCGCGGGCCGACCTCAAGTCCGACCTGCTCAAGGAGCTGGAGCGCCACAAGTCCCAGCTCAACAGCTACCGCGGCAACCCGGCCATTGCCGAAAGCGTGCTCGACGAAGTGGTCGGCCGCATCGAGCGCGCCTACGCCGGGCTCAACGCCGTGCAGGGCAAGGCCGGCGCCCAACTGGCCGCCAACGACTGGCTCATGAGCATCCGCAGCCGCATCAGCATCCCCGGCGGCACTTGCGAATTCGACCTGCCGAGCTACTACGCCTGGCAGCAATTCTTGCCCGCCCGCCGGCGCAACGACCTGCTGCAGTGGACACAGTCCATGATGCCGCTGGCCGAGGCGCTCTCCGTGCTCTTGGGCCTGCTGCGCGATTCGGGCGCGCCCCACAAGGTGGCGGCCGTCAACGGCCAGTACCAGCAAAGCCTCTCGGCCGGCCGCGTGTTCCAGCTGCTGCGCATGCGCATCGATCCAAGCCTGGGCCTGGTGCCCGAGATCGCGGGCAACAAGCTCGTGGTCTCGATCCGCCTCATGCGCCAGGACGACGCCGGCCGGCTCAAGGCAGCGCCCGAGGACGCCAGCTTCGAGCTGACACTGTGCGCATGAGCGATCGAATCGTTCCCTGCCCGACTTGCATGGGCGACAGCGTCTACGGCCCCAGCAACCCCTGGCGACCCTTCTGCTGCGAGCGTTGCCGCCAGATCGACCTGGGCGCCTGGGCCAGCGAGAGCTTCCGCGTCGAAGCCACGCCGCCCTCAGACCCCGACGAGCAGGCCCCGCTGAACTAGCTCCCGGCGCGCCAGGGCCGCCGTGGTGAACAGATGGGCGTGCCAGCCCAAGGAGCGGGCGGCCTGCACATTGGCCGGGTGGTCGTCCAGCAGCAGCAGCTTGTCCGGTGCCACACCGAAGCGCTCGGCCGCGATGTCGAAGATGGCACGCGCGGGCTTGCAGTGCTTGACACGGCTGGAAAACACCCCCGAGGCGAACCAGCGCGAGAGCGGATGGCTGCGCTCCAGATGCTCGGCCAGCGGCGCGGGCATGTTGGAGAGGAAGAAGAGCCGGTGTCCGGCGGCGGTGAGATCCTCGATCAGGGCCACGGTATCGGGCTTCAAGGCCAACTCGGCCGGCACTGCCTCCACCACCACGCGCACCTGCTCCTCGCTCCAGGCGTTGCGGGCCGCGATTCGGGCGATGACCTCGTCCTGCGAGATCAGCCCCTGGTCGAACTCGCCCCAGGCGCCTTGGTAGTTCTCGAAGAAGGCCAGCGCCATCGCGTCGCCATCGCGCCCCGGCCACATGCGGGCCAGAAAACTCGCTGGGTGCCAATGAAAGAGCACCCCGCCGAAGTCGAAGACGATGTTCACGACTGCAGGTGCTTGAGCAGCCCCGCGGTGGAAGCATCCAGGCCCTTCGTGTCGCCGGTCTCCAGACGCGGCAGCAGGCTGTTGCACAGCGCCTTGCCCAGCTCCACGCCCCATTGGTCGTAGCTGTTGATGCCCCACAGCGCGCCGGTCACGAAGACCCGGTGCTCGTAGAGCGCGATCAGGGCGCCGAGCGACTCGGGGCTCAACTCCTCGAGCACGAGCGTGGTGCTCGGACGGTTGCCGGGGAAGCTGCGGTGCCGGGCGATGGCTTCGGGCGCCATGGTCTGGCTGGCCGTCGGAGCCCTCTCGCCCAAGGCCTCTTCGAAGCGCTTGCCCTGCATCAGCGCCTGCGACTGGGCCAGGCAGTTGGCGAGCAGCTTGCGGTGCTGGTCGCGTAGACGCTCGACCACCGCAGGCGGCACATGCTCTCCATAGCGCGGCGTGCGCACGCAGATGAATTCGACCGGGATCACATCGGTGCCCTGGTGCAGCATCTGGAAGTAGGCGTGCTGGCCGTTCGTGCCCGCCTCGCCCCAGACCACCGGGCTGGTCGCCACGCTCAGCGGCTCGCCGTCGCGGTCCACGCTCTTGCCGTTGCTCTCCATCTCGAGCTGCTGCAGATAAGCCGGCAGCCGGCGCAGGCCCTGGTGATAGGGCGCGACCGAGCGGCTCGTGAAGCCGTGGAAGTTGCGGTACCAGACGTCGATCAAGCCCATGAGCACGGGCAAGTTGCGCTCTAGCGGGGCCGTGGCGAAATGCTGGTCCATCGCATGCGCGCCGGCCAGCAGGGCGCGGAAGTTGTCCGCACCGATGGCGATGGCGATGGGCAGGCCGATGACGGACCACAGCGAATAGCGCCCGCCCACCCAGTCCCAGAAACCGAAGGTGCGCGTGATGCCGAATTGGCCCGCGGCGGCCGTGTTCGTTGTCGTGGCAACGAAGTGGCGCGCGATGTCGCTGCCGCCAGCGGCCTCAAACCATGCCTTGGCTGCGAGTGCGTTGGCCAGCGTCTCCTGCGTCGTGAAGGTCTTGCTCGCGACGATGAACAGCGTCGTGGCCGGCGAAAGCTCACGCAGCAGCGGCGCCAGATCATGACCGTCCACGTTGGACACGAAGTGCAGCTTGAGCCCCGGCCTGCCATAGGGCTGCAAGGCCTGCACGACCATGGCCGGCCCGAGGTCCGAGCCGCCGATGCCGATGTGCACCACGTCGCGGATGCCGCTGGCCGCTTGGTCGCGCACCTGTTCGGCAAAGGCCAGCATGGTCTGCAGCGCACCTTGCACCTCGGCGCTCCACGCGTCGGCGCCGGCCGGCGAGCGCAGCGCCGTGTGCAGCACGGCGCGGCCTTCGGTCAGGTTGATGGGCGCGCCCTGGAGCAGATCGTTGCGTTGCGACTCCAGCCCGCAGTCACGAGCCAGCGCGAGCAACAGCTCCATCGCGGGCTTGTCGATGCGATTCTTGGAGAGGTCGGCGAACACCGACGGAGCCTGGACCGACCAGTGGGCGAAGCGCTGCGGCTCCTGCGCAAAGGCCGTGCGCAGATCGAACGCTGCGCCGTGCTCGGCAAAGTACTGGCTCAGTGCGCCCCACGCCGCCGACTGGTCGCAACGCTTGTATTGCATCAGAGGCTTTCAATCATCTGGTCGAGCTTGACGGCGTCCACGGCGAACAGGCGGATGCCTTCGGCGAGCTTCTCGGTGGCCATGGCGTCCTGGTTCAGCGCGAAGCGGAAGGAGGCCTCGTCGTACTGGACCGCGGGAACATCCGGCGCATGCTTGGCGTCCAAAGCCAGGGGCAGCGCTTCCTCGCTGGCCTGCAGCTGCGCGAGCAGATCGGGGCTGATGGTCAGCAGGTCGCAGCCCGCCAGGGCGCGGATCTGGCCGATGTTGCGGAAGCTCGCGCCCATGACCTCGGTCTTGATGCCGTGCTGCTTGTAGTAGTTGAAGATCTGCGTCACCGACTTCACGCCGGGATCGTTGACGCCGGACATCGCGGCCTCATCCCAGGCCGCGCCGGCGCTCTTCTTGTACCAGTCGTAGATGCGGCCGACGAAGGGCGAGATGAGCTGAATGCCGTTGGCACCGCAGGCCACGGCCTGGCAGAACGAGAACAGCAGCGTCAGGTTGCAGTGGATGCCAACGCGTTCGAGCTCGGCGGCGGCCTGGATACCCTCCCAGGTGGAAGCGAGCTTGATCAGCACGCGATCGCGACCAATGCCAGCCTTCTCGTACAAGGCCATGATGCGATGGGCGCGCGCCACGCTAGCGGCCCGGTCGAAGGACAGCCGCGCATCGACTTCCGTGGACACGCGGCCCGGCACGACCTTGAGGATCTCCAGCCCGAAGCGCACCAGCACCTGGTCAACGATCTCGTCGGTCGGCCGGCCCTTGTGCGCGCCCACCACTTCTTCGAGCAGGTGGGCATAGTCGGGTGACTGCACGGCCTTGAGGATCAGCGAGGGATTGGTCGTCGCGTCGCGCGGGGCGAACTGGGCCAGTTGCTTGAAGTTGCCGGTGTCGGCGACGACGGTGGTGCAGGACTTGAGTTGCTCGAGCTGGTTCATGAGGACGGCGCTGAGATTGGAGAAAACCCGTATTAGACCGCGGGGCGGGCGGGGTGCTGCTGTTGACCAGCAGAAGAAACTCATGCATCATAAATCCAGTAACTTCGTTACATCAACCTTTGTCGATCAACGACCCTTCGCGGGTCCGCAAGCAGATGTCCTTCGATCTGGTTTTTTTCGGTGGTACCGGCGACCTCACGTGGCGCAAGCTCATGCCCGCCCTCTTCCAGGCCTTCCGTCACGGCAAGTTGCCGGGCGGCGGCCGCATCCTTGCAGTCGCTCGCGACGACCAGAGCGACGAGAAGTACCGCGCCTGGCTCAAGGAGCGCTTCCAGGAGGTGGACGGCTCCAAGCGTCCGAACGATGAGGAGTTCCAGCGCTTCGCTGAGCTCGTGCACTACACGCGCATGGACCTCTCCCAGCCCGAGCACTACGGCCGGCTCAAGACCTGGCTGGAGGAGCGGGTAGGAGGTCAGGCCGACACGGTGGTCTTCTACCTGGCCACCAGCCCGCACCTGTTCACGCAGATCTGCCAGCAACTGGGCGCGGCCGGGCTGAACCACGACAAGGTGCGCGTGGTGCTCGAAAAACCCCTGGGCCAGGACCTGGCCAGCGCGCAGGAGATCAACAAGGTCGTGCGCTCGGTGTTCCGAGAGGACCAGGCCTACCGCATCGACCATTACCTCGGCAAGCCCTCGGTGCAGAACCTCATGGCGCTGCGCTTCGGCAACGCGCTGTTCGAGCCGCTGTGGCGCCGCGAGAGCATCGCCAACATCCAGATCACGTTGGCCGAGTCGCTGGGCGTGGGCACGCGCGGCCCGTTCTACGACCAGACCGGCTGCCTGCGCGACATGGTGCAAAACCACGCGCTGCAGCTGCTGACCATGATCGCCATGGAGCCACCGAGCACGCACGACGCCGACGCCATTCGCGACGAGAAGCTCAAGGTGCTGCGCTCGCTCAAGCCCTTCACGGCCGAGAGCGTCGCGCGCGACGTGGTGCGCGGCCAGTACCGCGCCGGCAATGTCGAAGGCAGGGCCGTGCCCGCCTACCTCGACGAAGGCAAGGTGCCCGAGGGCAGCCAGACCGAGACCTTCGTGGCCCTGCGCACCGAGGTGCAGAACTGGCGCTGGGCCGGCGTGCCTTTCTATATCCGCACCGGCAAGCGCCTGCCAGGCCGCGATGCGCAGATCGTCGTCAACTTCCGCCCCGTGCCGCACCCGATCTTCCCGGGCGCCAACCAAGCCAACCGCCTCATCATCAAACTGCAGCCAGAGGACGGACTGGAGTTGCAACTGCTGGCCAGCAAGGGCAGCTCCAGCGGCGAGGCGCTCACCCCGGTCTCGCTGGACCTGGACTTCGACAAGGCCTTCCCCACCAACCGCGTCGGCGCCTACGAGCGCTTGCTGCTGGACGCGATCGCTGGGCGGCTGAACCTCTTCGTGCGCAGCGATGAGCAGGAGCAGGCCTGGCGCTGGGTCGAGCCCATCTTGGAAGCGTGGGCCGAGGACACGACGGGTCCTCGCCATTACAACGCCGGCTCGTGGGGGCCGGCGGCTGCGAGCGCCCTGGTGGCACGTGACGGCCACGCATGGGCTGAAGAAGTATGAGCATCCTCGATCGCGTGAAGGCCGCCTTGCCGGCCCTGCCGCCGGCTGAACAGCGTGTGGCCAAGTTGCTGCTGGCCGATGCGCGTTCGTTCGCATCGCTGCCGGTCGCCGAGCTCGCTGACCGGTCGCATGTGAGCAAGCCCACCGTCGTGCGCTTTTGCCGCAGCGTGGGCTATGACGGCCTCGCCGATTTCAAGCTCAAGCTCGCGGGCAGCGTCAACGAGGGCGTGCCCTTCGTGCACCGCGCCGTGGACGAGGACGACAAGCCGGGCGACCTGATCGTCAAGGTGGTCGACAACGCCGTGGCGGCCTTGCTTCAGTACCGCAACGACGCCGCGAGCCATGCCTTCGAGCGCGCCATCACGGCGCTCTCGGCCTCGGCCGAGCAGGGAAAGCGCATCGAGTTCTACGGCGTGGGCAATTCCGGCATCGTGGCGCAGGACGCGCAGCACAAGTTCTTCCGCCTCGGAGTGGCCACGGCCGCCTGCAGCGACGGCCACGTGCAGCTGATGAGCGCCACCATGCTGGGCCCCGGCGACTGCGCCGTGATCATCTCGAACTCGGGCCGCAGCCGCGACCTGATCGATGCCGCCGAGATCGCCCGCAAGAAGGGCGCAACGACCATCATCATCACCGCCAGCGGCTCACCGCTGGCCACCCTGGGCCTGAGCCCCGGCCAGGTGCTGCTGGCCGTCGACCATCCGGAAGATTTCGACCGCTACAGCCCCATGGTCTCGCGCCTGCTGCACCTGATCGCCATCGACATCCTCACGACCGGCGTGGCCCTGCGCCGCGGCGGCGAGCTGCGAGTGACGCTGCAGGAGATCAAGCGCAACCTGCGCTCCAAGCGCTACGCCAGCTGAAGCAGCTCCTGCACGCCGTAGACGCGCGCAAGTTCGACGAGCGAGGGCGGCGCGCCGTCGATGCGCAGCGCGATGCCCGCGGCCGCGCAGTGGCGCGCCGCGCCGAGCAGCAGGCTCAGCGCGCTGGAATCGAAGTCCTGCAGGTTTGCCGCGGAGAGCTCGACGAGGTTGCCGGCGCCGCCGTGCACCTGCGCAACCTCCAGGCGCAGCTGCGCCGAGAGCGAGGCCCAGGCCGAGCCGGCCTCGTCCATGCGCACGCGCGAGGGCAGCTTCAGACTCACTTGGCGGCAGCCGCTGCGTTCTTGGCCGCCAGGGCCTTGATCAGGCCGTCGATGCCGTTGGCGCCGATCTCCTGGGCGAAGCTGTTCTTGTACTGATCGGCCAGCCAGATGCCCAGCACGTTCACGTCGTAGATCCTCCAGCCTTCGGGGCTCTTGTAGAGGCGGTAGTCGAGCTGGATCGGGTCGCTGCGGCCACGGATCTCGGTGCGCACCACGACCTCGGTGTCCTCGGGCGAGGCGCGCAGCGGCTTCATCGCGATGTTCTGGTCCTTGATCTGGGTGAGCGCGCCCGAGTACGTGCGCACCAGCAGCGTCTTGAACTCTTCAATCAACTGCTTTTGCTGCTCGGGCGTGGCCTGGCGCCAGAAGCGGCCCACGGCCGTGGCCGTGATGCGCTGGAAATCGACGTGCGGCATGATCTTGCCGTCCACCAGCGCGTTGATCTTCTTGACGTCGCCGCCCTGGATGGCTTTGTCGTTCTTGACGGTGTCCAGGATCTCGAGCGAGAGCTGGCGAATCAGCAGATCGGGCGCGCTGTTGTCCACGGCACGGGCGGCTGGCAGGACGAAGGCGAGACTCAGCGCGGCCAGACCGGCGAGCAGATGACGTTTGGTGGCAAGCATCGGGTTCCTTTCAAGATCCGTGCGTTCTTGAACGCACCGGACAGGGTTTCGGTTCACTGCGGCGCGCTGGCCGCTTGCTCGGGAGGCGCGGAAGCGGCCTCGGCCGGCGCCGAAGCGGCCTGCGCCGGGGCAGCTGGCGCGTCGGCCGGTGCCGAGGCGGCATCTCCCGGCGCCGAAGCCGCGGAAGCGGGCGAAGACACCAGCACCTCGGCCTCGTCGTCATCGTCGAAGTGGCCACGGCGCTGCAGATAGGCATCGCGATAGAAGGTGTACTTGTCCAGCGCAATGTCCGAGAGCATGTCGCTGGCGCGCAGGAAGTTAGCGCGCGTGTTGATGGCCTGCATGGCGAAGATGGCCACCTTCGCCTTGCCATCGTCGATCAACCAGGCCGGCGTCGCCAGGCGATCCCAGGGCAAGGCCAGAGAGTCGCGTACCGAGGAGGGCCCAAACACCGGCCACACGATGTAGGCACCGGTGCCGAAACCCCAGCGGCCAAAGGTCTGACCGAGGTCCTGCGAGTAACGCTCCAGGCCTGCCTCGCTGGCAATGTCGAGCACGCCACCGAGCCCGAGCACCGTATTGACGGAGAAGCGCATGCCCTGGGTCAGCGCCTGCTTGGGCCGCCCCTGCAGCAGCAAATTGACGGTGGACCAGGCATCGCCGACGTTGGAGATGAAATTGTCGATCGACTTGCGCACGAACTCCGGCACCACGTCGCTATAGGCAGTGGCCACCGGGCGCAGCACGTGGGTATCCAGCTCCTCATTGAAGGAGAAGACCTTGCGGTTCCACTTTTCCCAGGGGTCAAGCTTCTGGCCCTTGGAGGCGCTGCCATGCTGGGGCAAGACCGAACAGGCCGAGAGCACCCCAACCAGGAGGCCGAGCGTCAGTGCGCGCAGCACGCTTCGCTTCATGGCTTGGCCCCGCTGGCGTTGCTGGAGCCCATGTCCGCGGCCTTGCTGTTGAGGAATTGCCCGATCAGGTTCTCGAGCACCACTGCGCTTTGCGTCTGCTTGATCGTGTCGCCAGCCACGAGATTCTTCTCATCGGCGCCCGGCTCCAGGCCGATGTACTGCTCACCGAGCAGGCCAGCCGTGAGGATCTTGGCCGTGCTGTCCTTGGGGAATGCGACGTTCTTGTAGAGATTGAGCGTCACGCGGGCCTGAAAGATCTTGTCGTCGAAGACGATGGACTCCACGCGGCCCACCACCACGCCCGCGCTCTTCACCGCGGCATGAGCCTTGAGCCCGCCGATATTGTCGAAACGCGCCTGCACCTGGTAGGTCGAGTCGAAATTCAGGCTCAGCAGATTGCCAGCCTTGAGCGCGAGAAAGAGCAGCGCTGCCGCGCCCAGCAAGACGAAGGCGCCCACCCATGCATCGTGTTTGGAGTTTTCCATTCTTGAAACCTCTAAATCGAGAACATCATCGCGGTGAGCACGAAGTCCAGTGCCAGCACCGCGAGAGAAGAAACCACCACCGTGCGCGTCGTGGCCTGCGACACACCCTCGGGCGTGGGTTTGCAGGTCCAGCCCTGCAGCAGGGCCACGAAGGTCACGGTGACGCCGAAGACAAAGCTCTTGATCACGCCGTTGCCGACGTCGGCGAACACGGCCACGCCGCCCTGCATCTGCGACCAGAAGGCGCCGGCATCGATGCCGATCAAGGGCACGGCCACCAGCCAGCCGCCGACGATGCCCACGGCCGAGAACACCGCAGCCAGCATGGGCATGGCAATGATGCCGCCCAAGAAGCGCGGCGCCAGCACACGGCGCACCGGGTCCACCGCCATCATCTCCATGGCGGTCAGCTGCTCGCCGGCCTTCATGAGGCCGATCTCAGCCGTGAGCGAGGTGCCCGCGCGCCCCGCGAACAGCAGGGCCGTCACCACCGGGCCGAGCTCGCGCACGAGGCTCAGGGCCACGAGCAAGCCCACAGCCTCGGCCGAGCCGTAGCGCTGCAAGGTGTAGTAGCCCTGCAGGGCGAGCACGAAGCCGACGAAGAGGCCCGAGACGCCGATGATCAACAGCGAATGATTGCCCAGGAAGAAGACTTGGTCGCTCGTGAGACGAAAGCGCCGCAGTGCCGTGCCCGAGCGCAGCAGCAGCTGGGCGAACAGCCTGGCGCCGGCGCCAAGCTCGGCCACCTCCAGGCGCGTGGCCGCACCGATGCGGCTCAGCAATTTCGTCATGACTGCACCCCAAAATCCGCAGCCACGGGCAGGGCCGGCTGGTGAAAGCGCACCGGGCCATCGGCCTGAGCGCCCACGAACTGGCGCACCAGGGGATCCTCGCTGGCCTGCAACTCCGCCGGCGTACCTTGGGCCACGATGCGGCCGTTGGCGATCATGGCCACGCGGTCGGCGATGGCAAAAGTCTCGTGCAGGTCGTGGGTGACGATGACGCTGGTCAGGCCCAGGGCATCGTTGAGGTCGCGGATCAGCCGCGCGGCCACACCCAGGGAGATCGGGTCCAGGCCGGCAAAAGGCTCGTCGTAGAGCACCACCTCGGGATCCAGGGCGATCGCGCGGGCCAAGGCCACGCGCCGCGCCATGCCGCCGGAGACCTCGCTGGGCATCAGGTCGCGCGAGCCGCGCAGGCCCACGGCGTTGAGCTTCATGAGCACCAGGTCGCGGATCATGGCCTCGGGCAGCTGGGTGTGCTCGCGCAGCGGGAAAGCCACGTTTTCGAAGACGGACAGGTCCGTGAACAGTGCACCGAACTGGAACAGCATGCCCATGCGGCGGCGTACGGCGTACAGCTCGTCCTGGGACAGCGGGGCCAGGTCCTTCCCGTCGAAAAACACCTGACCGCGGGTGGGGCGAATCTGGCGTCCGAGCAGGCGCAGCAAAGTCGTCTTGCCACCGCCCGAGGTGCCGATCAGGGCCAGCACCTGGCCACGCTCCAGGCGCAGATTCACGCCATCGAGGATGGTGCGCTCGCCGTAGCCGCAGCAGACGTCGCGCAGCTCGATCAACGGGGGAGGAACTGAATGGGGAGATTCTTGCTGGTTCATGAGCCGTGCCGGGCTCAGGAGCCAGGTCAAGGGACCGCCATCATAGGGGGAAACGCTAGCCCCTTTGGCACACCCCCCAATTGCACAACTTCTTCACATCTCGTAGCCCTTGACCAACAGACGCGGCGGGCGGGCAGGTGAGCGGTCAGCCGGGTGGGGGCGCGATTTCAGAATCCGAGCCAGCTCTGCAAAAGCCGCTGGGAAAGCCTCTGCAAAAGCCTCTGCAAAAGCCTCTGCAAAAGCCCCTGCAAAAGCCGCTGCGACAGACCCTGCGAAAGCCGCTGATCAACTCCTAGCGAGAACGGCCAGGCCGAAGCAGGCCATTCTTCCTGGGACTGCTGCGGATCAACGCGGCAGCTTGCTGTCGCCCATCAGGAATTCATCCACCGCCCGCGCGGCCTGCCGGCCCTCGCGGATCGCCCACACAACCAGCGACTGGCCGCGTCGCATGTCACCGGCCGCGAAGACCTTGTCCACATTGGTCCTGTAGCCGCCCGTGAAATCCATCGTGGCCTTGGCATTGCCCCGCGCGTCCTTGGCGACGCCGAAGGCCTCGAGCACCGCCGGCACTGGGCTCACGAAGCCCATGGCCAGCAGCACGAGATCGGCCTTGAGCAGTTGCTCACTGCCAGGCACCTCGCTCATCTTGCCGCCACTCCACTCCAGGCGCACCGTCTTCACGCCGGTGACCTTGCCCTTCTCGCCGACGAACTCCTTGGTGGCGATGGCGAACTCGCGCTCGCATCCCTCTTCATGGCTGCTCGAGGTGCGCAGCTTGATCGGCCAATAGGGCCAGGTCAGCGGACGGTCCTCGACCTCGGGCGGCTGGGGCAGCAGCTCGAACTGCGTGACGCTCTTGGCGCCGTGGCGGTTGCTCGTGCCCACGCAGTCGCTGCCGGTGTCGCCGCCGCCGATGACGATGACGTGCTTGCCGTCGGCGCGCAGCTGGCCCTTGAGCTTGTCGCCAGCATTGAGCTTGTTCTGCTGGGGCAGGAATTCCATCGCGAAATGGATGCCGGCCAAGTCGCGCCCGGGCACGGGCAGATCGCGAGACTGCTCGGCGCCACCGGCGAGCAGCACGGCGTCGAACTGTTCGTTCAGCTCGGCCGGGCTGATCGACTCCTTGGCCCAATTCGTGACCTTGCTGCCCTCGCCCAGATCAGCCACGAGCACGCCCGTGCGAAAAACCACGCCCTCGGCCTGCATCTGTTCGACGCGGCGGTCGATGTGGCTCTTCTCCATCTTGAAGTCGGGAATGCCGTAGCGCAGCAGGCCACCTACGCGGTCGTTCTTCTCGAACACGGTCACCTCATGACCGGCGCGGGCGAGCTGCTGGGCAGCGGCTAAGCCCGCGGGGCCGGAGCCGACCACGGCGACCTTCTTGCCGGTCTTCACTGCGGCGATCTGCGGCTTGACCCAACCCTCGCCCCAGGCGCGGTCGATGATGGCGTGCTCGATGGACTTGATGCCCACGGCGTCGTCGTTCACGTTCAGCGTGCAGGCCGCCTCGCAGGGGGCGGGGCAGATGCGGCCGGTGAACTCGGGGAAGTTGTTGGTGCTGTGGAGCACGCGAATGGCATTGGCCCAGTCTTCGTCGCGGCCCTTGTAGACGAGGTCGTTGAAGTCCGGGATGACGTTGTTGACCGGGCAGCCGTTGTTGCAGAAGGGCGTGCCGCAATCCATGCAGCGCGCACCCTGCTGCTTGGCCTGGTCCTTGTTCAGGCCGATGACGAATTCCTTGTAGTTTTTCAGCCGAACGGTGACGGGCTCATAGCCCTCTTCGAGCCGTTCGTATTCCATGAAGCCGGTGACTTTTCCCATGATGCGTGTTCCTTAAGCCGTGGCCTTGGCGGCGGCGATGGTCTTGGCGGTTTCCTTGGCGGCGTGCATCTCGCCCAGCGCGCGGCGGTATTCGTGTGGGAAGACCTTGACGAACTTGGCGCGCGAATCGGCCCAGCGGTCGAGAATCTCGCGGGCGCGCTGGCTGCCAGTCCAGCGGTGCTGGTCTTCGAGCATCTTCTTGAGGATGGCCTCGTCGGTCTGTCGCTCGCCTTGGCCGAGGTGATGCCACAGCGCCTTGTCCACCGTCGCTTCCTGTTCGGCCGCGGGCAGCACCTTTTCCAGCGCCACCATGCTGGTGTTGCAGCGCTTGGCGAAGCTGCCGTCCTCGTCGTAGACGTAGGCAATGCCGCCGCTCATGCCGGCTGCGAAGTTGCGGCCCGTCTTGCCGAGCACGGCGACCGTGCCGCCGGTCATGTACTCGCAACCATGGTCGCCCGTGCCTTCGACGACGGCCGATGCGCCCGAGAGACGCACGGCAAAGCGCTCGCCGGCCACGCCACGGAAGAAAGCCTCGCCGCGCGTGGCGCCGTAGAGCACGGTGTTGCCGACGATGATGTTCTTCGTGGCATCGCCGCGGAAGTCGATCGAGGGACGCACGACGATGCGGCCACCCGAGAGGCCCTTGCCCGTGTAGTCGTTGGCATCGCCGATCAGGTAGAAGGTGATGCCGGAGGCCAGGAAGGCACCAAAGCTCTGGCCGCCCGTGCCTTCCATCTGGATGAAGATGGTCTGGTCGGGCAGCCCCTCGGGCTTGCGGCGCACCAGTTCACCCGAGAGCATGGCGCCCACCGTGCGGCGCACATTGCTCACCTCTTGCATGAACTGCACCTTCTCGCCCTTTTCGAAGGCGGGCAGGCACTTCTCGATCAGCTTGGCGTCCAGCGCCCGCTCCAGGCCATGGTCCTGCGAGTCCACGTGCAGGCGCGCGACGTCGGCAGGTACGTTCGGGCGGTGGAACACGCGCGCGAAGTCCAGGCCCTTGGCCTTCCAATGGCTGATGCCCTTCTTCATGTCCAGCAGGTCCGAACGACCGATCAGCTCGTCGAACTTGCGCAGCCCCAACTGCGCCATGATCTGGCGCGCTTCCTCGGCCACGAAGAAGAAGTAGTTCACGACATGCTCGGGGCGGCCGGTGAACTTGGCGCGCAGCACCGGGTCCTGGGTCGCCACGCCCACCGGGCAGGTGTTCAGGTGGCACTTGCGCATCATGATGCAGCCCTCGGCCACCAGTGGGGCGGTAGCGAAGCCGAACTCGTCAGCTCCCAGCAGCGCGCCGATGACGACATCGCGGCCCGTCTTCATCTGACCATCGGCCTGCACGCGCACGCGGCCACGCAGCCGGTTGAGCACGAGCGTCTGCTGGGCCTCGGCCAGCCCCAGCTCCCAAGGCGTGCCGGCGTGCTTGATGGACGACCAGGGCGAGGCGCCCGTGCCGCCGTCATGGCCGGCGATCACGAGGTGGTCGGCCTTGGCCTTGGTCACGCCCGCGGCGATGGTGCCCACGCCGACTTCCGAGACTAGCTTGACCGAGATGCCGGCGCGCGGGTTCACGTTCTTGAGGTCGTGGATCAGCTGGGCCAGGTCCTCGATCGAATAGATGTCGTGGTGCGGCGGCGGGCTGATCAGGCCCACGCCGGGCACCGAGTAGCGCAGGAAGCCGATGTATTCGCTGACCTTGCCACCCGGCAGCTGGCCGCCCTCGCCGGGCTTGGCGCCCTGGGCCATCTTGATCTGGATCTGATCGGCCGAGACGAGGTACTCGGTCGTGACGCCGAAGCGGCCCGAGGCCACCTGCTTGATCTTGGAGCGAAGCGAATCGCCGTCCTTGAGCTCGTAGTCCGAGGCGATGACCTTGGTGCCGAGCACCTCGCTGACTTTGGTGCCCGCGGTGATCTTGATGCCCTTGAGCTCGTTGCGATAGCGCGCTGGATCCTCGCCGCCCTCACCCGTGTTGCTCTTGCCGCCGATGCGGTTCATTGCCACGGCCAGCGTGGAGTGGGCCTCGGTGGAGATGGACCCCAGCGACATGGCACCGGTGGCAAAGCGCTTGACGATCTCGGCCGCCGGCTCGACTTCCTCCAGCGGAATCGCCTGCGAAGGATCGAACTTGAACTCAAACAGACCGCGCAGCGTCATGTGGCGCTTGCTTTGGTCGTTGATGATCTGGGCGTATTCCTTGTAGGTCTCAAACTTGCCGCTGCGCGAGCTGTGCTGGAGCTTGGCGATCGCGTCGGGCGTCCACATATGCTCTTCGCCGCGCACGCGCCAGGCGTATTCGCCGCCGGTCTCGAGCATGCCCTCCAGGACGGGGTCGTCGCCGAACGCGCTCTTGTGCAGGCGGATGGCCTCTTCGGCCACCTCGAACACGCCGATGCCGCCCACCTGTGTGGGCGTGCCGCGGAAGTACTTCTCCACGAAGTCCGCTCGAAGGCCGATGGCCTCGAAGATCTGCGCGCCGCAGTAGGACATGTAGGTGGAGATGCCCATCTTGGACATGATCTTGGAGAGACCCTTGCCCACCGCCTTGATGTAGTTGTAGGTGGCCTTCTGCGCGCTCAGATCGCCGGGCAGCTCGGCGCTCATGTTCGCGAGCGTCTCGAGGGCGAGGTAGGGGTGGATGGCTTCCGCGCCATAGCCGGCCAGCACCGCGAAGTGGTGCACCTCGCGGGCACTGCCGGTCTCGACGACGAGGCCGGCCGTCGTGCGCAGGCCCTCACGCACGAGGTGATGGTGGACCGCGGAGAGCGCCAGGAGTGCCGGGATCGCCACGCGCTCCTTGCTCAGGTGGCGGTCCGTGATGATGAGGATGTTGTGACCGGTGCGGATGGCGTCGACCGCCGAGGCGCACAGTGAGGCGAGCTGCGCTTCGACGCCGGCATGCCCCCAGGCCTTCGGGTAGGAGATGTCGAGCTCGAAGGGCTTGAACTTGCCGTTCGTGTGCTGCTCGATGGCGCGCAGGCGGGCCATGTCCTGGAAGTCGAGCACGGGCTGGCTGACCTCCAGGCGCATCGGCGGATTGACCGCGTTGATGTCCAAAAGGTTGGGCTTGGGACCGATGAAGCTGACGAGCGACATCACGATGGCCTCGCGGATCGGGTCGATCGGCGGGTTGGTCACCTGGGCGAACAACTGCTTGAAGTAGTTGTAAAGCGGCTTGTCCTTGGCCGAGAGCACGGCCAGCGGCGAGTCGTTGCCCATGGAGCCAATGCCCTCTTCACCGTTCGTGGCCATCGGGGCCATCAGGAATTTGATGTCTTCCTGGGTGAAGCCGAAGGCCTGCTGGCGGTCGAGCAGGCTCGCTTCGAACGAGGCCGCGGGCGGAGCGGGCTCGTCGATGTCGTCGAGCTTGACGCGCACGTTCTCGATCCACTGGCGGTAGGGGCGCGCGCTGGCGTACTGGTTCTTGAGGTCCTCATCGTCGACGATGCGGCCCTGCTCCAGGTCGATCAGGAACATCTTGCCCGGCTGCAGGCGCCACTTCTTGACGATCTTGCTTTCGGGGATCGGCAGCACGCCGGATTCGGAGGCGAGCACAACCACGTCGTCGTCCGTCACGCAGTAGCGGGCAGGGCGCAATCCGTTTCTGTCCAGCGCAGCGCAGACCTGCCTGCCGTCGCTGAAGACCATGGCGGCGGGCCCGTCCCAGGGCTCCATCATGGCGGCGTGATATTCGTAAAAGGCGCGGCGGCGCTCGTCCATCTGCTCGTGCTGCTCCCAGGCCTCGGGAATCATCATCATCACGGCGTGGGCGAGCGGGTAGCCTGCCATGGTGAGCAGTTCCACGGCGTTGTCGAGCGTGGCCGTGTCGGACTGGTGCTCGAAGCTGATCGGGTAGAGCTTCTTCAGGTCGTCGCCGAGCACGGGGGACTTCATCACGCCCTCACGGGCGCGCATCCAGTTGAAGTTGCCCTTGACGGTGTTGATCTCGCCGTTGTGCGCCACCATGCGGTACGGGTGGGCCAGCGGCCATTCCGGGAAGGTGTTGGTGGAGAAGCGCTGATGCACGAGGGCGATGGCCGAGACCACTCGCGGGTCGGCCAGGTCCTTGTAGTACTTGCCGACCTGGTCGGCCAGCAGCAGGCCCTTGTAGATGACCGTGCGGCAACTCATGCTGGGCACGTAGTACTCGCGGCTGTGCGTCAGCTTGAGCGCCTGGATGGCGCTGGACGCGGTCTTGCGGATCACGTAGAGCTTACGTTCGAGCGCGTCGGGCACGATGATGTCCGCGCCGCGGCCGATGAAGACCTGGCGGATCACGGGCTCCTTCTCGCGCACCGTGGGAGACATGGGCATGTCGCGGTCCACCGGCACATCGCGCCAGCCCAGCAGCACCTGGCCTTCGGCCTTGATCGCGCGCTCCATCTCCTGCTGGCAGGCCAGACGCGAGGCGTGTTCTTTGGGCAGGAAGATCATGCCCACGCCGTACTCGCCGGGCGGCGGCAGATGAATGCCCTGCAAGGCCATGTCGGCACGGTAGTAGTCGTCCGGGATCTGGATCAGGATGCCGGCGCCGTCGCCCATCAGCTTGTCCGCGCCCACGGCGCCGCGATGGTCGAGGTTTTCGAGGATCTTGAGGCCCTGCTGCACGATGTGGTGGGCCTTCACGCCCTTGATATGGGCCACGAAGCCGAGGCCGCAGGCATCTTTCTCGTTGGCGCAACGGTACAGGCCGTTGGCTTCCAGATCCTGGATCTCTTGCTGGGTCTGGCTGGCGGCTGGGGCTTGGCTCACGGCTCTCTCCTCACAAACAGGGACGCCGGAATTTAATGTGCCGCAGCAATCTGCACAATCAAAACTAAATAGGGTCGGACCCTTTTAATAGCAAAGCAGCAACCTGAGCGTCAAATAATTAGGGACATATCATTGAAACTTGCACCTTCAGGAGGCGCCGCGCCCCGAATGAGGGCCCTGCCCGTCTGCGGTCTTGCGCGGCCTGCCTCGCTTGCGCGGCGTGACCGGCCTGTCGCGAAGTTCACCAAGTTCACCCAGCTTGCCCAGAAAGGCGGCGCCGCCCAGGGGCCAGCCCTTGTGCGCGGAGTCCATCAGCCGACGCGCCTGCTCCGGCGCCACGCCCTGGTTCAGTCGCTCGCGCCAAGCTGCTTCACGCTCGAACGGCGTGTTTCCAAGCGCCCAGTACAGCCCGTGGTCCACCACCAGTGGATCTCGCCGCCGGCCCAGATGATGGGCAGCGCTGGACCAGAGGTAGTCTTCCGGCCCGGCCAGGAGCAGGCCCTGGCGCTGCGGATTGAGCTCAATGAAACACATGCATGCCAGCAAGTGAGCATCCGCTTCCAGCGGCGCTCCACGGAACCGACCGTCCCACAAGGTACCGCTGCGCTGATGACGCTTGTTGAAGGCCGCCACATAGCGCCGGCCCACCGACTGCATCATCAGCGACAGCCCCTCGCCCACCTCTGGCGTCGCCAGCAGGTGCAGGTGGTTGTCCATGAGTGCATAGGCGTGCACGGCGACCTTATGCAAGGCCGCCGACTCCTGGATCTCGGCCAACAGCCGGGCGCGGTCGGCGTCATCACGGACGATGGCTTGCCGATCCAAGCCGCGCTGGATGATGTGATGAGGCATGCCCGGCAGGGCCAGACGAGGCAGACGCGCCATGGTCTTGCGCCACACCCGTGCGGGCGCGGCCAAAGTTTGCGAGTCCACTATTTTGGGGTCAGACCCCGGGCCTGAGCCAACCTTGCATCAAAAAAGACGCTTGCCCGTGAGCCGCTGATGCTCCTTGAGCGCGTAACGGTCGGTCATACCTGCGATGTAGTCCGCAATGGCGCGCGGACGATCTGGATTGGCTTCGAACTCGGGCGGCAAGGCTGACTCGTCGCCAAGGTAATGGGCGAAGAGATCGCGCAGCACTTCCTCCGCACGCACGCGCGTGGCCGTGACCTGCGGATGCCGGTAAAGGTTGGCGAACAGGAATCGCTTGAGCTTGCTGCTGGCCTCGCGCATCTCCGGCGAAAAGCTCACAAGGGGCTTGGAGTCACGCACCTCGTCCACGCTCTGCGGCGCGGCCTCGGCCAGAGCCGTGCCGGTCGCCTCGATGATGTCGTAGACCTGGGCGGAAAGCATTCGGCGGATGGTCTCGAACAGCAGGCGCTTGCCCGTCAGCCCGGGGTACTCGGCCAGGGTCTCTCGAAGAAAACGGCGCACCAGCGGCACCGCTGCCTCGAGTTGTTCGAGATCGATGAGGCCGGAGCGCACGCCGTCATCGACGTCGTGGGCGTTGTAAGCCACCTCATCCGCCAGATTGCAAAGCTGGGCCTCCAGGCTCGGCTGCCGGGCCTGCAGGAAGCGCGAGGCCACACCGCCAGGTTCGCGCGCCTCGATGAGCTCGGCGTTGCGACGTGAGCAGTGCTTGAGGATGCCCTCGCGCGACTCGAAGCTGAGGTTCAGCCCGTTGAAGGCGGGGTAGCGTTGCTCGAGTTCATCAACCACGCGCAGGGATTGCAGGTTGTGCTCGAAGCCTCCATAGGGCTTCATGCAATCGTCGAGCACGTCCTGCCCGACGTGTCCGAAAGCCGTGTGGCCCAGGTCGTGCGCCAGAGCGATGGTTTCGACGAGGTCCTCGTCGAGCCTCAGGCTGCGGGCCAGCGAACGCCCCAGTTGCGCAACTTCGAGCGAGTGGGTGAGTCGCGTGCGGAACAAATCGCCCTCGTGATTGAGGAAGACCTGCGTCTTGTAGACCAGGCGACGAAAGGCGGTGCTGTGGACGATGCGATCGCGGTCGCGCTGGAAGGCATCACGGGTTGGTGCGGGAGGCTCAGCGTGACGGCGGCCGCGGCTCGAGGCCGGATGGCAGGCGTAAGGCGCGAGCCTCTTATCGATCATTGCGGTAGCGAGTGCGCGGCAATGACGCTGGCAACCCGTTCATCCGGCGCCGCGTGCATGCCCGCCTTGCCCAGGCCTTCGATCAGCACGAAGCGGATGGCACCGCCTTCGGCCTTCTTGTCGACGCGCATTAACTCCAGCCACCGCGCCAGCGGCATGTACGGTGCTTTCACCGGAAGGCCGGCACGTTCGATCAATCGACTGAGCCGATCGAGCAGACCAGGCGCAGCCAGGCCCAGGCGCTCCGACAGATCCGCGGCCATGACCATGCCGCAGCCCACGGCCTCGCCGTGCAACCACTGGCCGTAGCCCAGGCCCGCCTCAATGGCGTGGCCGAATGTGTGGCCAAAGTTGAGGATGGCGCGCAAGCCCGACTCGCGCTCATCCTGGCCTACAACCCAGGCCTTGATCTCGCACGAGCGCCGTACGGCGTAAGCCAGGGCCGTCTTGTCGCGCGCCAGCAGAGCATCCAGGTTCGTCTCGATCCAGTCGAGGAAGGCCGCATCGGCGATCGGGCCGTACTTGATGATCTCTGCCAGGCCGGCCGCCACTTCGCGGGCCGGCAGCGTGTCGATGGTGTCGAGATCGGCGATCACGCGCAGCGGCTGGTAGAAGGCGCCGATCATGTTCTTGCCCAGCGGATGGTTGATCGCCGTCTTGCCGCCGACCGAAGAGTCCACCTGGGCCAGCAAGGTCGTGGGCACTTGCACGAAGGGCACACCGCGCATGTAGATGGCGGCGGCAAAGCCGGTCATATCGCCGATGACGCCGCCCCCGAGGGCATACAGCAGTGTCTTACGGTCGCTGGCCGAGCTCAGCAGCTTGTCGATGATGGCGTTGAGAGACGCCCAGTCCTTGTGCTGCTCGCCATCGGGCAGGATGACGGCATCGACCTTGGCATGAAGCGGCTGGAGCGACGCTTTCAGACGCTCCAGGTACAGGGGCGCAACCACTTCGTTCGTCACGATCAGTGCGTTGCGCGCCTTGGCCAATCCGGCATAGGACGAGGTCTGCTCCAAGAGGCCGGGGCCGATCCGGATTTCGTAGCCGCGCTCGTCGAGTTCGATGGAAACAGTCTCGGATGTCATTCGCCGAGTGTACGGGGCGGCTCCGCGCCGACTGTCGCGGCCACCCTTTCCGGGTCGACAACTCCGGCCAACTCCAACTGCATCAGTGCCATATTGACCAAGCCGTGAACCGAGCGGCCCGCCTCGAGCACGTAGTGGGCCGTGCGGCGATAGAGCGGGTCGCGCTGCGCGTGCAGCTCGCGCAGCTTGGCCAGAGGATCGCCAACCTGCAGCAGGGGCCGCTGCCTATCGTGACGAAGGCGGCGGAAAAGCTCTTCGGGTGTCGAACGCAGGTACAGCACGGTGGAGTGCCGGTGCAAGGTTTCGCGGTTGGCTTCGCGCAGCACGGCCCCGCCCCCGGTGGCGATGATGCGCTCGCCGGCCGACTGCATGAGCTCAGCGATTACCTCCGACTCGATGTCTCGGAAGCGGGCCTCGCCCTCGCGATCAAAAAAAGAGCGAATCGGCATCCCGATTCGCTGTTCGATCACCGCATCCGAGTCGATAAAGTCCACGCCGAGTTGGCGGGCCATATGGCGCCCGACGGTGGACTTGCCTCCGCCGGGCATGCCGACAAGGGAGATCGGCTCAATCGGTGTTGGTGCAGAGGTTGGTGACAAGGATGCCGGAAGGATTGAGAAGACTCTTGTCGGTGGTCGTGTCACGCCGCTGACCGTAGGGGCTGTACTGGAAAGCAGGCGGGGGATTCTGCGTCGTCAGGTCTGCAGACGCCGCTGGAAGGATGCTAGTCAACAGAGCGGGTGGGCTCAGCACACCGGCAGCATTGGCCGAGATCGTGAAATTGACCCAGGTG
>JAFALK010000040.1 GCA_019234295.1 Roseateles sp. | reverse complement strand
TCCATCGCTGCATTAGGCGACAGAAGAAAATGGCGCCTCATTGAGCTTCGGCGCGCCCCGCTACTCGGTCGCGATTCACCAGGATTTACCACCCCTGACCGAAGGCAACGAGACGGCGCCTGCGGCATCCGCCTATCTGTATCGCCGTCCACCCGAGGCAGCGCGGCTGCCGGCAAACCCTGGAGAAGCGATATGATCATCTCCGCCCCAACCGACTATCGTGAAGCGGCGCGCCGCAGACTGCCGCGCTTCCTGTTCGATTACATCGACGGCGGCGCCGTCACGGAGAACACGATGAAGAACAACGCCGAGGCGTTGCAGACCACCGCGCTCCGGCAGCGCGTGCTTCAGGGCGTCGGCGCACCGACCCTCGAAACCGAAATCCTGGGCAGCCGTTGGGCCATGCCGATCGCACTCGGTCCGGTCGGCGCCACCGGAATGTATGCCCGGCGCGGCGAGGTTCAGGCCGCCCGAGCCGCTGCGGCGGCGGGGATTCCCTATACGCTCTCCACCGTTTCCGTCTGCCCGATCGAGGAGGTGGCCCGCGGCGCCTCCGGTGAACTCTGGTCCCAGCTCTATGTGCTGAAAGACCGCGGCTACATGCGCAACGCGCTGGAGCGGGCCTGGGCGGCCGGGATGAAGACGCTGGTCTTCACCGTCGATATGCCGGTGCCCGGCTCGCGCTACCGCGACCGCCATTCGGGCATGTCGGGCCCGGCTGCGACGCTGCGGCAGTATCTCCAGGCCGCGACGCACCCGCACTGGGCGCTCGACGTCGGCCTGCTCGGCTTGCCGCTCTCGTTCGGCAATATCGAAGCCTATACGGGCCGCAAGATGAGCATGAACGACTACATGGGATTCATCGGCAGCAATTTCGATCCATCGATCGCATGGAGCGAACTTGAATGGATTCGCGACAGCTGGAAGGGCAAGCTCGTCATCAAGGGCCTGCTCGATCCTGAGGATGCACGCGATGCCCGGCGGCTCGGCGCCGACGGGATCATCGTGTCCAACCACGGCGGGCGTCAGCTTGACGGCGCCATCCCAACGGCTCGCGCGCTGCCGGACGTGGTCGATGCTGTTGGCGGCGATCTCACCGTCTTGGTCGATTCCGGTGTGCGCTCGGGGCTCGATGTCGTGCGCATGCTGGCGCTCGGTGCCAAGGGTGTCCTGCTGGGGCGAGCTTATATCTACGCCTTGGCGGCCGGCGGACAACCCGGCGTATCGAATCTCTTGAAGCTCTTCGCCGCCGACATGAAGGTCACCATGACGCTGATCGGTGCGAAATCGCCTGCGGACATCACGCGTGAAGCGCTTGACTCAGCAGCAAAGCGCTCTGGCGCCGAACTGAAGCCAAAGATATTCTTGGCGCCGAAGGCGGTCGGCACACGGTCAAACTGAAGTCAAACGCGCAGACCGGCAGCTGACGCGGTCGCTTGGGTCAGGACCGAATGAACGGAATGCGCGGCACACCGTGAGCGGGATGCTCACCGCTGAACAGCCGCAAGCGCCCTGCAGAGCCGCCGTCCAGCCTTGACCAGCACGCGGCTCAGAAGCGCTGAACGTACGGCGATGAAATGCGAAAAGCCCCAGCGCAATGCGCTGGGGCTTCGTAGTTTGATAGATGACCCGGTGTGGTGATCGCCTCACCATTTGGTGTGTAACAGACTCACCTTTGGGTGTACTCGCCTCGCCTTATGCTCATTCCCACACAGGCTCGAACCTGCATGCACCTCAACCGCACTGACCCACGTAGCCGCAGGCCGTGCAGAAATCGCAACCGTCCTTGTGAATCATGGTGTGGTTGCCGCACTCCGGGCAAGGCCGGCCGGCCATGGCCTCGACCTGGATGCCTGGCGCGGCCTTGGATGCCTTGGGGGCCTGCAGCAGGCCCATGTCCACGAGTGGCATGCCGGCTTCGTCGAGCACGCCCAGCATGGCGTAGCGGTGAATGACGAGGCGGGCCACATAGGCCACCGTCGACGGCCAGATCTGCTGGCGGCGCTCGCCCTTGAGGCTGGGCACCGGCGCCATGAAGTGCCCCAGCGGTTCGCCCACATTGAGCAGCTTGCGCAGCTTCATGCCGATCCAGCCCGGATCCATCACACGCATGTCCAGCGAGAGCAGCCGGGCCAGGCCATCGAAGGCCTTTGGGTAGTTGCCGGAGAAGCCCATGGCGCAGGGCCGCGTGACCGTGCCACCTTCCGGAGATGGCAGGCTGACTTCCTTCAAGGTGAGCGTGAACTGCTCGTTGGTGGCGGGGTTGTCCACGTCCACGGCCCAGGCCAGCGTGCCGCTGACGCTGGTGCGGGGCTCCTCACGGCTGAACATGGCGTCGATCACGGGCGTGGGGCCGCCCTCCTGCAGCGCCCCGAGCTGCTCGCAGCGCCAGCGGATCACGGCCGCTGTGGCGGCCACGACGCCGGGGAACAGGCGCTTGTCGCCCGACGGCGGCACGGACATTTCGAAAGCACGCTCCTCGGCGACCGTGGCCAGGGCGTCGAGCTTGAGCCTGAGCCATGCCGCGTCGTTGGTGCGCAGGTCCATGGAGAGCGTCTTGGCAAGCGCGGAGAGGCCGCGCGGCTGCTCGGCGCCGTTGACCCAGACCTCGAAAGGCAGGTTGCGGCCGAAGAGGCCGGCGTCCAGACCCTCGGCCGGCATCTCGCCGACGAAGAGCGCGAAGTCGCCGTGCGGGTGGCGGATCATGTAGCTCCAGGCCGGATTGCCGCCCGGCATGTCGGGCCGGCTGGGCCAGCGCAGGGAGTCGAGCACGGCCTTGGGCAGACGCTCCAGCAGCAAGCGCTGGTTGGTGCCATCGACCGCCAGGGGCTCGGGCTTTTTCACTGTGCCAGCATCGACGCTCAGAACGCTGCCCAGCACTGAGTTCGGACGGTAGGTCGCCAGGCCCTTGAGCTTGCCTTGCCAAGCCTGGACGTAGAGATCCTGGAAGTCGGCATAGGGATAGTCGGCCGGCACGTTGACGGTCTTGGAGATCGAGGTGTCGATGAAGGGCGCGACTGCCGAGACCATGGAGGCGTGGTCGGCAGCCTGCAACTCCAGCGCGGTGACGAAAGCATCGGACAGCGGCGTGTCCTTGCCGAACAGATGCCGGTAAAGCCGCCAGGCATGGTCCTCGACCGCATACTCCTTGAAGCCGCCGCCTTCGGCCTGGCCGATGCGCTTCTTTCGCGTGTAGCTCCAGCTGAACGGGGGCTCGATGCCATTGCTGGCGTTGTCGGCGAAGGCCAGGCTGATGGTGCCCGTCGGCGCGATCGAGAGCAGGTGCGAATTGCGCAGGCCCTGGGCGCGGATTTTGTCCTTGAGCGCCTTGGGCAGACGCGAAGCGAAGCTGCCACCGGAGAGATAGAGCTCGGCGTTGAAGAGGGGGAAGGCGCCCTTCTCCTGCGCGATGTCGGCGGAGGCGCCGTAGGCCGCGTCGCGCATGACCTCGCTGATGCGCGCTGCCATGGCCCGCGCAGCCTCGCTGTCGTAGCGCAGGTTCAGCATCACGAGCGCGTCGCCCAGGCCCGTGAACCCGAGCCCGATGCGGCGCTTGTTCGAGGCCTCGCGCGCCTGCGCCGGCAAGGGCCAGGGCGTGGTGTCGAGCACGTTGTCGAGCATGCGCGTGGCCACGGCACAGACCTCGGCGAAACCTTCGTCGTCGAAGCTGGCCTTGGGCCCGAAGGGATCACGCACGAACAGGGCGAGGTTGACGGAGCCGAGGCAGCAGCAGCCGTAGGGCGGTAACGGCTGTTCGGCACAATTGTGAACGTAAAAACCATTGGCATCGAAGGCGTGGACATGCTCGATCGTCACGTCGAAGACCTCTTCCTCGCCGTCAGCCGCGATACTGCACACGGTCGCGAGAAAGCGTTCGCGATTGAGCGTGCGGCAATTGGACGCGAGCGCCTCGTCAAGCCGACGCTGCTTGGCGGCGTCCTCGAAGCCGATCAATTCGGCATATCGCTTCAGGTTCTCGCCTGAGATGACCAACTCGTGCAGAGCATGGCTCGGGTAGTCCTCGCGGCCACCATGACCAGCTGGCATCGCTCGCAGCCCGACGGGTCGACGCTGCTGATGGATCGTCGACGCAATGCCTAGGCGCAGCAGCATGCGCTGAGCGGCCTGCAGATTCAGCAGCTCTGCCCGCGCGAGGCGTACGCAGACTCCCATGTCTTGCGAACCCTGCACCGAGCCATCCGCGTCGAAGAGCCCGCGTAAAAGGCTGCAGTGGAAGTCCGACGAGCTCGCCTCCATGGCTGGCGTGATACGTCTGTGATCGGCGGTGGCGCCGAAATCGGCCGCCAGATCCCGCAGCGCGGTCGAGGCCAGCCAAATCTCGCCCCCGCCGACCGCGGGCCGCCGCCAACCCTCGACATCCGAACGGTGCGGCATGCCTGCCAGCGACTGCTCTACCGCTGCCAGCGACTGTTCCACCGCTGCTATCACGCCCATCACGCCCATCATGCCCGTCATGCCCGTCATGCCCGTCACGCCAACCCAGCTGGCGGGTCTGTCGGCGGTGTCGTGGCCGACGGCCTTCAGTTCTGGGGCCCAGACAGACAGCACGGCCTTGTCGCCCTTCAAATGGCCGTCACCGATCAACAGGCCCAACAAGTAGCCTTGCTCGGCCGTCCCCCTACCCTCCCACCCTTCCAAGGCGCGATGGTCATGGAGGAGAAGTTCGTCGCCCTCGTGCACCTGAGCGGCGGCGACCCATTCGCTCTCCACCAGATAGCGCGTCTTGCGTGTCACGCGGCGTACGGGATGGTCCGCCGTCAGGCGAAGCGCATGACCTTCGCGCGTCTGCAGACGCAATACAGGCTTGAAGCCGGTCGCAAAAAATCCGTTGGACTCGCTTCGATAGGCCTTGCCGTCAACCATGGCCGTGAACGGCCGGCCGATCAGCGCACTCACTTGCCGCGGTCCTTGCGCGGTATGCACCCATGTATCGGCAGTCACACAAGGATTCGTCGCCGCAATCGCCTCGCAGTAATGCAGGTTGTTGTCCTCGTTGATGCGATCGAGAAAGAGCACGCCGGGCTCGGCATGGTCGTAGGTGGACCGCATGATCTGGTCCCACAGCGAGCGGGCCGAGACCTTGCGATAGACCCATTGCCCGTCACCGCGCTGGAAGGCGCCCGCCTCGCGCTGCGCTTGGCCGGGCAGCGCGCGGTGCGCGAGTTCCACCAGTCCGTCTGAGATCACGGCCTGCATGAAGGCGTCGGTGACGCCGACCGAGATGTTGAAGTTGGACAGGTCGCCCTGGTCCTTGGCGTGGATGAACTCCTCGATATCGGGATGATCGCAGCGCAGCACCCCCATCTGCGCGCCGCGCCGGCTGCCCGCGCTTTCCACCGTCTCGCAGGAGCGGTCGAAGACGCGCATGTAGCTGACCGGACCCGAGGCGTGGCTTTGCGTGGACCCCACCCAGGCGCCCTTGGGCCGGATGCGCGAGAAGTCGTAGCCCACGCCACCCCCGCGGCGCATGGTCTCGGCGGCCTCGGTCAGCGCGGTGTAGATGCCCGGATGCCCTTCCTCGGCCGTGGCGATGGAGTCGCCGACCGGCTGGACGAAGCAGTTGATGAGCGTGGCGGCCAGCTCGGTGCCGGCGGCAGAGAGGATGCGACCAGCGGGAATGAAGCCCCGCTTCTGGGCGTCGAGGAACTTGGCCGCCCAGGCTTCGCGGTTCTCGGGTTTCTCGGCCTGAGCCAGGGCGCGAGCCACGCGCTGGCGCAGATCATCGAGGGTGCGCTCGTCGCCCTTGGCGTATTTCTCGAGCAGCACCTCGGTGCTGATCTCCTGCGCGGGCAGGCTGGCGATATCGGCCTGGGCGAAAAGCTCGCCCGTGCTGGGGATGATTTGCGTGGTCATTCGGGGCCTCTTGAGCCCCACGATGCTGCCCTCAAACAGGCAACCCTACAAGGTCAGACAGTCACTAGTACAACCGCGGCCGCCACGCTGGCCAGTGCCACGAGCATGACAAGCTGTCCCGACGGCGTGAACGCCGAATCCTCGGACCAGGGCAGGTGAATACCTTCGCGCCAGTGATGCGCCGAGCGATTGATCTTCGAGAGCAAGTTCATGGCAGCTTCCTCCGGAATTCGATTCCTGAAAGATTCTTGACAGCTATTGTTGCCCCCTCATTTCAACCTTGCTTCCGTGGGGTTATGGGTGACTATTCACGGCTCAGAAAGGGTTGATCGACTTCTCTCGGCGGTAGTGCACATAGCCCACACTGGCCCCGGCGCGCAGGCCCACGCCGAGGCGGATCGGCGCCAAGGTGATGCCTCCACGTCGCTGGTAGTTGATGCCAGCGCCGCCGATGTAGTAGAGGCTGCCGTCCACGCCCGGGAAGCGCTGGTACAAGGCGTCCACATTGGGCAGGCGATAGATCAACGTGAAGACCTTGGATGCGTTGCCCCCGGCGTCGAAGCCGATCGACGGGCCGGCCCAGTAGACTTTGCGACCGGCACCGACCTTCTGCACCAGTTCCCCCTCGCCATAGCGCAGGCCCACCGTCAGTGCACCGGCCGCCTCCTCGCCCTTGATATAGGCGTTGGGCCGGCCCTGCTCGTGGAAAGCCTTCTCGATGACCTTGGCCAGGCCTTCGGTGGTGTTGCCGAAGAATTCGGTGGCGGCGTGCAGCACCGAGTCCTGGTCGTAGGTCTTGTCATCATCGGCGGCAAAGGACGGCAGCGCCGGCGCCAGCAGGCCAGCGCCCAGGCCCAGCAACAGTTGCCGGCGGTCGAGATGGTTCATGGAGATCTCCTTGGGGTATTTACCGAGCTTAGATGAAGGCAAGAGCATACGCAGAAGCCGGGAACAACTGGACACAATCGGCACCCAATCGCGTCCGTAACTCCCTACACTTGGCGCTTGCGCATCTGCCCCTGGCACCCTCAAGGCAATGAGTTCGTCACCGGATCTCCCCAAGCTGGTCATGGCGCTCGAGTACGCCGATATCGCCGCAGGCCTCTATCTGTCCGGCGGCAGCGACCATGCTGCAAGACTGCTCGCCGCCGGCGCCGAGGCGCTGCTCGGCGATCTGGCCAAGCTTCTGTCCCCGCATGCCGAGGACGATGAAGTTCAGGTCCTGCTCACGCGCGTGGCGCTGCAGTACGAGTCGCCCACGCGCCTGCCGCGCAGCCATTCTCTGGCCCGGCGGGAAAATGACACTCTCGAACGTGCCAGCGAACTCGCCGGGTTCTCGGAGGGCGAGGTGCGCCAAGCTGCCGCCGCGCTGCTTCGTTCCTGCTGGTACCAGCTCGAAGCCATCGGCCTCGAGGCTTTGATTCCCACGCGCTTGCAACGCGCTGTGGACGAGAGCACCATTACCGCATACTGAGGCCATGCGCGAGGCCGCGCGCCGGTTGCGCCGGTTGCGCCGGTTGTGCGCCAGCGAGGGAGACGATCATCAGCACCGAAAGACGTCATTTCAGCCGTGTCGGCTTCACGAGCGGGGCCGAACTGGTCACCGTGGATTTGCATCTGGCTGTCCAGGTCATCGATCTTTCGCTCAAGGGCGCCCTGCTCATGCTGCCCGCCGAGGCCAAGCTCGTCAGCGGCTCGCCCTGCCTGCTCAAGTTGCAGCTGGGTGATGACGGCCCGCAGATTTCCATGGCCGGTGAAATTGCCCACGCCGTCGGCAACCGGGCCGGCATGCTGTGCCGCTCCATCGATCTGGAAAGCATCACGCATCTGCGCCGCTTGATCACGATGAACACCGGTGACCCGCTTTTACTGCAGCGTGACCTGCAGGCCCTGGCAGTCTGAAAGCGGCGGGGATCGCTCCGGTCCGAACGGGTTTCGTCGCCATAGGGCGCATTTCATCTGATGAACTGACAAGCCCGGGTCGACCGGCACACAATCGGCGCCCATGAGCCCTACTGGTGTCGCTTTCTGGCGTGTCTTCAACCTGCGCATGATTGCGGCGGTGTTCTTTTTCTGCCTGCTGCACGCGCTCTCTCGCATGCTCGCCTGGTACGACGGGGAACCGCAGCCGCTGCCGTACTGGCTCTTCGATCTGGTGCGCTTTACGCGCCAGACGCTGCTGACCGGGCTGTCCATCTTGCTGATGATGGCGCTGGCCGAGGCCTGCCTGGCCAGACTGCACTTGAATCGCTGGGCCCGCGTGCTCCTGCAGGCCGGCTTCGTGAGTGCCGGCGCCGTGCTGGGAACCTGGGCGCGTTTTGTCGTGGCCAATTGGGATTTTCAGGATGTCAGCTTCATGCCGAGCTGGTTCGTCTCCACCGCCGTGTTGTGGACGCTCTTCGGCGGCCTGGCCTACGCGGTGATGTCGGTGCTGCGCTCCGACGCCGATGCTCGCGATCGATTGCGCCAGGCCGCGCGCCAGCGCGAGGCGCTGGAAGCCCAGAGCCTGGAAGCGCAGGTCTCGGCACTCAATGCGCAGATCGAACCCCACTTCCTTTTCAACACGCTGGCCAACGTCAAGCGCCTGTACGAGACCACGCCGCATCGCGGCCGCGACATGCTGGTGAGCCTGATCGCCTATCTGCGAGCCGCATTGCCGAGCATGCGCCGGCATGAATCCACGCTGGGCCAAGAGCTCGAACTCGTGCGCAACTACCTGACCATCCTGCAAATGCGCATGGGCGAGCGGCTGTCCTTCGACATCGTCGCCGAGCCCGCCTTGCTGGCCACCAGGCTGCCGCCCATGGTCCTGCCCACACTGGTGGAGAACGCAATCAAGCATGGCCTGTCCCCGCTACCCGAGGGCGGCCGCATCGAGATCGAGGCCCGTGCCGAGGGCGCCGATCAGCTGGCCGTCGAGGTGCGCGACAACGGCCGCGGCTTCTCCGCTAGCGGCGGCTCGGGCGTGGGGCTGGCCAATACGCGGGCCCGCCTGGCGGCGCTCTTCGGCGCCGATGCCGCGCTGGAGCTCGAAGCCGGCACGCCGCGCG
Organism: Roseateles sp.; assembly: GCA_019234295.1. GTDB lineage: Bacteria > Pseudomonadota > Gammaproteobacteria > Burkholderiales > Burkholderiaceae_C > JAFALK01. The sequence continues at coordinate 34,252 of JAFALK010000040.1, read as the reverse complement.
GCGTGGTGGCGCGGGTGCGCATGCCCATCCGAGCGGGAGAGCGGGCCGGTGAACGTGTCGAAGGCGTGATGGCATGAGCAGCGTTGCATTCGAGGCGTCGCCGACGACCGCAGCCGGTGGAGGAATCGGCCACGTGATTCGCTCATGGCGCTCGCTGCGCGCCATCGAGCTGGCCGTGTTCGTGCTCGTGGGCCTGCTGTTCGGCCTGCTGGACCTGTCCTCGCTGCTCGAGTTCGATGTCGGCGACCACATCCCGGCGGTCATGCTTCGCCACCTGAGCATGCCCATCATCGGCAGTCTCGTGCTGCTGCTGTTCTGGCTGCCTGCCGACCGCAGCGACCCTCAGCATCCGAGGCGCATCCATCGCTTGGCGCTGGCGGCCGTGCTCGGTTCCGTGGCGGCCATTGTCATCATCGAATGGATCGGCAAGCATGTGCCCTGGCCGTCCATCATGGACTTGATGCGTGCCAAGAAGGGCCTGCCGCCCTACCCGGACACCAGCCTGATCGGCGTGATCGGCTTCAGCCTGTGGATCCTGCTGCCGTCCATCCTGATGGTGGCCGTGTGCGAGTTGCTGCGCCGTCGCCACCGCAGCGAGGCCCAGCTCTCGCGCCTGCTCGACGAACACGGGCAGCTGCGCCGCCGCGCCATGGCTTCGCGTCTGGCCACCTTGCAGGCGCAGGTCGAACCCGAGCTGCTGTTCGAGGCGCTCGTGGACATCGAGCAGGCCTATGGCCGCGGCGAACGCGAGGCGGCCGCGCGCATGGAGCTGCTGATTCGCCACCTGCGCGTGGCCCTGCCGCGCCTGCGCGATTCGGGCTCGACGCTGGAGGCCGAGGCCGAGCTGCTCGCGACCTACCTGGGCTTGCTGCAAGGCCTGGGCCGTGCGCCGCTGCGCTTTGAGCAGCAATGGTCGGCCGAACTCGCCAGCACGCCGGTGCCGCCCATGCTGCTGCTGCCGCTGCTCCAGCGCGCCTTGTGCATGGCCAGGCCGACGCGCTGCACGCTCAGCGCCGAGAGTCGCTGGAGCGGCGAAGGCGGCATGGCCATCCACCTCGCGTTCGACTTGCCGAACCTGTGCGGTGATGATGCGGAGGTCGCCGCACTCGCCTCGCGGCTTCATGTCTTCACCGAGCAGGCCCGGCTGCGTTGCCATAGCGACGCCGTGCAGACCGTCTTCACCATCGAGCTGCAGAAATGAGAGCCCTGACCGCCCCGACCGCCGTTGTCGCCGAGGACGAGGAGACCCTGCGCCACGAGCTGGTGGAGCAGCTCGGCCGGCTCTGGCCCGAGCTCTCCATCGTCGGCGAGGCGGCCGACGGCATCCAGGCCCTGCGCCTGCTCGATCAGCACCGGCCGGATGTGCTTTTCCTCGACATCCAGATGCCGGGTGCTACCGGCCTGGACGTGGCGCGCCAGGTCGGCAACCGCAGCCACGTCGTTTTTCTCACCGCCTACGACCAGTACGCCGTCGCCGCCTTCGATCAGGGCGCGGTGGACTACGTGCTCAAGCCGCTCGCCACCGCGCGGCTCTTCACCGCAATCAGCCGGGTCAAGCAACGCCTGGCCTCGCCGAGCCTCGACTACGCGCAGCACATGGGCCGCGCGGTGGAGCAGCTGTCCACGCGCACGGGCGTTGGCACCGAGAGCCGGTCCTTCCTTCGCTGGATCAACGCCTCTGTCGGACAGTCGCTCAAGCTCATCACCGTGGACGAAGTGCTCTATTTCCAGTCGGACAACAAATACACGCGAGTCGCCACGCGCGAGGGCGAGGCCCTGATCCGCAAGCCGCTCAAGGAACTGCTCGACGAGCTTGACCCGAGCCAGTTTTGGCAGGTTCACCGCTCCACGCTCGTCAACGCCACCGCCATCGCCGCGGTGACGCGCGACTTCCGCGGCCGCATGCAGCTCAAGCTCAAAGAGCGCAACGAGATGCTGCTCGTGGCCGAAAGCTACGCCCACTTGTTCAGGCAGATGTGATGCGAATTCTCCTTTGCAGCCTCCTTCTGGCCGGCACGGTCCACGCCGCACCCGCGAACCCACCCAACCTCACGCCCATCGACGCGAACCTCACGACCTCGGGCCAGCCCTCGGCCCAATGGCTCGCCACGCTGAAAGAGCAAGGTTTCGAGGCCGTGATCTACCTCGCACCGCCCACGGTCGAGGATGCGGTGAAGGACGAGCCCTTGATCGTCGGCCGGCAGGGCCTGGTGTGGGCGAATCTCCCGATCCGCTGGGACGCGCCAGCCGATGCCGACTACGAGACTTTCGCCGCCCTGCTGAAGTCCTTGCGCGGCAAGAAGGTGCTCGTGCACTGCCAGGTCAATTTCCGCGCCTCCACGTTGACCTTCCTCTACCGTGTGCTGGTCGAGAAGACCGACCCTCAGCAGGCCTGGGAGGCGGTGTCCAAGGTCTGGACACCGCGCGGCCCCTGGAAGGAGCTGATGCTCGATCGGCTCAAGAAGAACGGGGTCGCATTCGACCCGTTCTGATCTGAGCTGCGCTCAGACGCCGCCGCCGAGAGCTTTGTACAGCTGCACGCTGTTGAGCTGGCTCGCCAGCTGCAACTGCACCAGGGCCTGCTCGGCGGTGAAGGCACTGGTCTGCGCGCTCAGCAGATCGAGCTGGCTGGCGGCGCCGTTGGCGTAGCGAAGCTCGACCAGGCGCAGGGTCTCGCGCGCGGCGCGGGTCTGCTGCTCCTGGGCCGTCAGCTGCTCTTCATACGTGGCGCGGCCGGCCAGCGCATCGGCCACTTCGCGGAAAGCGCTCTGCACGGCCTTCTCGTACTGGGCCACCGCCACACCCTGAGCGGCCTTGGCGGCGTCCAGGTTGGCGCGATTGCGGCCGGCATCGAAGATGGGCATGGCGGCCTGGGCGGCGAAAGTCCAGATCGTGTTCGTGAAGAGCTTGGACAGATCGTTGCTCGCCGAGCCGAGCTGGCCCGTCAGCGTGATGGAGGGGAAGAAGGCCGCGCGCGCCGCGCCGATATTGGCCTCGGCGGCGACGAGCTGCTGCTCGGCCTGGAGCACGTCCGGGCGCGCCAGAAGCACCTCAGACGGCAGGCCCACGGGCACGTCGGGCATGACCAAGGAGCCGGGCGGCAGATCGACCGGCAGGGCCTGGCCCAGCAGCAGAACGAGGGCGTTCTCGTCCTGCGCACGCTGGCGGCGGGCCTGCGCCTCGGCCGTTCGCGCGCTCGCACTGGCCGATTCGGCCGTGGCCATGTCCAGCGCGGACGCGGCACCGAGCTCGAACTTGCGACGCGTCAGCGACTCGGCTTCGACACGGGCCTTGAGCGTGGCCGTGGCCAGCGATTCGAGCGCAGTGTCGGCCTGCCAGGCCAGGTAGGTCGACGCTACGCCGGCCACCAGCGAGATCTGCGCGGCACGCGTGCCTTCGATGCTGGCCAAGTAGTGGGCCGTGGCAGCGTCGCTGGCATTGCGCAGCCGACCCAGCAGATCGAGCTCGTAGGCGCTGACCTGCAGGCCGGCTTGGTAGTTGGGTGTGGTCGAGGCCGGAATGTCGGAGCGCGTGCGGATCACGGCCGCACCGACCGTAGGCCAGCGGTTGGCATCGCTGACCCGGGCCAGGGCGCGCGCTTGCTCGGCATTGAGCGCCGCCGCGCGCAGATCGCGGTTGTTGGCCAGGGCGATGCGCACCAAGGCCACGAGGCGCGCGTCACCGGCATAGAACTGCGACCAGTCGAGCGCGGCGCCGGCGCTCTTGGTGGTCGCAGGCCATTGATCGGCCACCGGCAGCGCCGGACGCTGGTGATCGGGCGCGAGGTTGACGCAACCGGCCAGCGTCAGGGCGGCGGCAAGGATAGCTAGCTTCAATTTCATACGGATTCCCCCGCGCCAGGCGTGGCGGGCTTGTCGAGTTCGTGAGCGGCCAGCATGCGTTGGCGCTCGCTGCCCTTGAAGATGCGCCGCACCACCAGGAAGAAGACCGGCACGAAGAGCACAGCGAGCACGGTGGCGGTGATCATCCCGGAGAGCACACCGGTGCCGATCGCGCGCTGGCTCGCCGAGCCCGCGCCCGATGCGACGAACAGCGGCGCCACACCCAGGATGAACGCCAGCGAAGTCATGATGATCGGGCGAAAGCGCAGGTGGCTGGCTTCGAGGATGGCGTCCACGAGGCTCTTACCCTGGGCCTGCAGGTCCTTGGCAAACTCGATGATCAAGATCGCGTTCTTGGCCGACAGACCCATGATGGTGATGAGGCCGACCTTGAAGTACACGTCGTTGGCCAGACTGGCGTAGTTGTTCCCGAGCATCCGGCCGAGTTGACCGAGGCCGTAGGTCCCGAGCACCGAGCCCAGCAGGCCCAGCGGCACGACAAGCAGCACGGCAAAGGGAATGGACCAGCTCTCGTACAGCGCCGACAAGCACAGGAAGACGGCCAGCAGCGAGAAAGCGAGCAGCACCGTGGCTTGAGAGCCGGAGAGCTTCTCCTCGCGCGACAGGCCGGTCCATTCACAGCCGATACCCGCGGGCAGTTGGGTGCAGAACTTCTCCACCTCGGCCATGGCCTCGCCGGTCGAGCGACCCGGCGCGGCATCGCCGGCCAGACGCATGGACGGATAACCGTTGTAGCGCACAGCCTGCATCTGCCCGGTGACCCAGTGCGTGCTCGCGAAGGCCGCCATCGGCACGGAGTCCCCCTTGGCGTTAGGCACATTCAGCGCGAGAACATCCTGCGGCTGCATGCGGGCCTTCTGATCGGCCTGCACGACGACGCGCTGCATGCGCCCCTGGTTGGGGAAGTCGTTGATGTAGGCCGAGCCAACCTGTGTGCCCAGTACGGTGGCGATCGCGTCGTAGCTCACGCCCAGGGCGTTGGCCTTGTCGCGGTCGATGTCGACTTGCAGCTGGGGCGCGTCCTCCAAGCCGTCGGGGCGCACGCTGGTCGGGTTCACGATCTTGCTCTGCATCAGCATGCCCATCATCTGATTGCGCGCGCCAAGCAGCGCTTCGTGGCCCAGGCCGCCGCGGTCCTGCAAGCGCAGAGCGAAGCCGGTGGCCGTGCCGAGTTCCGGGATCGGCGGCGGCGAGAGCGGGAAGATGAAGGCATCGCGCACGCCCATCATGGCGCCAAAGGCCCGGCCGGCCAGGGCGGTGGCGCTGTGCTGCGAGCCTTTGCGCTCGTCCCAGGGCTTGAGCGGCACGAAGACGAGCGCCGCGTTCTGGCCCTGGCCCGAGAAGCTGAATCCGATCACGCCGATGGTGGCCTCCACCTCGGGCTGCTTGTGCATGAAGTCCTCGACAGCCTTCACGGCGGCCTCGGTGCGATGCGTGGTCGCACCCGGCGGCAGCTGCACGTTGACGATCAGGTAGCCCTGGTCCTCGCTGGGCAGGAAGGAAGTCGGCAGCTTGACGTAGAACCAGCCTACCGCGGCAATGACGGCCACATAGGCCACCAGCACCGAACCCGAGCGCTTGAGCAGGCGCGCCACCCAGCCTTCGTAGCCCTTGGCGGTGGCAGAGAAGCCGCGGTTGAACCAGCCGAAGAAGCCGCCCTTGGCATGGTGATGGCCGGCCTCGACGGGCTTGAGCAGCGTGGCGCACAGCGCGGGCGTGAGCGAGAGCGCCATGAAGCCCGAGATCAGCATGGCGGACACCATGCTCAGCGTGAACTGGCGGTAGATATTGCCCACCGAACCCGAGAAGAAGGCCATGGGCAGGAAGACCGAAACCAGGACCACGATGATGCCGATGATGGCACCCGAGATCTGGCCCATGGCCTTGCGTGTCGCCTCACGCGGCGGCAGACCCTCTTCGCTCATGATGCGTTCGACGTTCTCCACCACGACGATCGCGTCATCCACCAGCATGCCGATCACGAGCACCATGCCGAACAGGGTCAGCACGTTGATGGAGTAGCCCAGCGCCAGCATCACCCCGAAGGTGCCTAGCAACGCCACCGGAACGACCAGGGTCGGGATGAGGGTGAAGCGCCAGTCCTGCAGGAACAGGTACATCACGAGGAACACGAGCGCCACGGCCTCGACCAGGGTCTCGACCACCTGAGAGATCGAGATCTTGACGAACTTGGACGAGTCGTAAGGCACCTCGTAGATCACGCCGGCCGGGAAGTACTGCTTGAGCTCTTCCATGCGCGCCTTGATGGCCGTGGCGGTCGCCAGCGCATTGCCCGTGGGCGAGAGCTGCACGCCGATGCCGGTGCTGGGCTGTCCGTTCAGACGCGAATAGGAGCCATACCCCTGGCCGCCGAGCTCGACGCGGGCGACGTCCTTGAGCCGCACGGTCGAGCCGTCGGAATTGGCGCGCAAGACGATGTTGCCGAACTGCTCGGCGTTTTCGAGCTGGCCGCGCACGACCAGCGTGGCCGAGGTCGTCTGGTCCGTCACGTTGGGCAGGTCGCCGATGGAGCCGGCCGGCACCAGTGCGTTCTGGGCGCGGACGGCAGCGTTGACTTCAGCGGCGCTGAGCTTGTAGCCCACGAGCTTGGCCGGGTCGAGCCAGATGCGCATTGCACGCTCGGTGCCGAAGAGCTGGGCCTGGCCCACGCCGGGGATGCGCTGGATCTCGGGCAGCAAGTTGCGCGAAGCGTAGTCACCGAGCGCGATCGGATCGAGCTTGCCGTCCTTGCTCGAGAGCGTGACGAAGAGCAGGAAGTTTGAGCGCGACTTGTCCACCCGCACGCCCTGCTGGATCACGGCCGCCGGCAGGCGGGGAGTGGCGCGTGAGAGGCGGTTCTGGATGTCGACCTGGGCCAGGTCGATATTGGTGCCAGGCTCAAACGTCGTCGTGATGGAGGCCGTGCCGTTGGCCTGGCTGACCGATTCGACGTAGGCCAAGCCGGGCGAGCCGTTGAGCTCCTGCTCGATCACGGCGATGACGGCCTCGTCCATGGTCTTGGCCGAGGCGCCCGGATACACAGCGCTGATCACGAGCGAGGGCGGCGCCACAGTCGGGTACTGGGCCACGGGCAGCAGCTTGATTGCCACCGCGCCGAAGACCAGCAAGAAGAGCGCGAGCACCCAGGCAAAGACCGGGCGGTCGATGAAAAAACGTGCCATGAGGAACTCCGATCAGTGGCTGGACGCGGCCGAGGCTGCAGGCGCAGCAAAGGCAACCGGCTTGACCGGCGCGCCAGGCACGAACATCTTCTGGAAACCGTCTGCGATCACCTGCTCGCCTGGCTTCAGACCGTCGAGGACGACCCACTGGTTACCGGCCGCCTGGGCGATCTTGACCGGGCGCGGTACGGGTTTGTTGTCGGCACCGACGACAAGCACGGTATCGCCGCTGCTGCCGCGCGTGACGGCCTGCTGTGGCAGCAAGATGGCCGCGGGCAGTGACGCCTGCTCGATGCGCACGCGCACGTACTGGCCGGGCAGCAGCGCTTCACCGGCGTTGGGTACCTCGGCGCGCAGGGTGACCTGGCCGGAGGAAGGATCGACGCTCAGGTCGGTGAACAACAGCTTGCCGGCCAGCTCTCGGCCGTCATCGGTCAGCACGCTCACGCCGGCCTGCTTGACGGCCTGAAGCCGGCCGTGGGCCAGGGCCTCGCGCATGGCCTGCACTTCGTTGGCCGAGCGGGTGAAGTTGACGTAGACCGAGCTGGTCTGCTGGATCAGGGCCAGTTGTGTGGCCTCGGCCGCGCTGACCAGCGCGCCTTCGGTCACGAGAGCCCGGCCGATGCGGCCCGAAATCGGCGCCGTCACATGCGCATAGTCCACGCTCAGCTTGGCATTCGCGACGGCCGCCTTGGCCGCTGCCACATCGGCCTGCGCCTGCTTGGCGGCGGCCACGCTGATTTGGTACTCCTGCTGGCTGATGGCCTTGGCATCGACGAGCGGCTTGTTGCGCTCGGCCTGCGCGGCGGCCTGTGCCAGGTTGGCCTCGGCCTTGGCCTGTGAGGCCACGGCCGAGTCGAGCGCAGCTTCATAAGGCGCGGGATCGATCTGGAACAGGGCCTGGCCGGCCTGGACCTCGCTGCCTTCCGTAAACAGGCGCTTGAGGACCACGCCGTTCACTCGGGCGCGAACCTGCGCCGTGCGCAGCGCCTCGACCCGGCCGGGCAACTCGGTCTGCAGGGCCACCGGCTGCAGCGCCGTCGTGACGACACCGACGGCCGGCGCCGGCATGCCGCCACCCGCGCCGGGGGCCCCGCCTTCTTTCTGGCCGCAGGCCGCCAGCAAAGCCGCACCCGCAATGGCCGTCAGCAGCGTCGCCAGGGGTAGGCCGGCATTCATCTTTTTGGCTCGGTGATCCATGGAAAGTCTTTCTTGCGCGAATGAACCTGCCCGCCCCCAAGGGTTTTGGAGACGATGGCAGGAGAATTTGATGGCGCGCAGTATAAACATACATTCATGAACGTATGTCATGTTCTAGAATAGCCCCATGGTTCGCAAGACAAAGCAAGAGGCCCAGGAGACGCGCGAGAAGCTGCTCGACGCGGCGGAAACCCTTTTCCATCGCGAAGGCGTGTCGCGCACAAGCCTGCAGCAGATCGCCCAGGAGGCTGGCCTGACCCGCGGCGCCGTGTACTGGCACTTCAAGGACAAGGCCGAACTCTTCGACGCCATGATGCGCCGTGCCACCATGCCTCTGGAGCAGGGCGTTCGCAGCCCCGCAGGTACGGGCCAGGCGATGAGTCTGACGGAGTTGCGCTGGGGCCTGCTCAATGTGTTCTGGTCGGCACAACACCAACAGCGCACCCGCCGCGTGTTCGAGATCGCGATGCAGAAGGTCGAATACACCGGCGAGATGAGTGAGCTCAGAGAACGCAAGCTGGCGGCGCGCAGAGCCTGGCGCGAGCACAACCGCGCCGCCTTCGAGCGTGCCAAGGCCGAGGGGCTGATGCCGCAGACGCTCGATGCGCGCGTGGCGGCCATCGCCTTGATGAGCCTCGTCGACGGCCTGCTGCACCACTGGATCGCCGACCCGGAAGCCTTCGACCTTCTCAGCGTGGGCCGCAGCTCGGTCGAAGGCGCGCTCGCCAGCATGGCGCGAAGCACCTACGTCCCCCTGCTTCCGCCGCTGACTCCCGAGGAACTGGCTCGATTCGGGCAGGAAGCCGTCTGCCGCTTTACCGGGACGGAGTGAGCACAAAGCACTGCGGGGTTTCCCGGAACTCGCCGACAATAGCCGGTTAGCCGCCCCAGCCCGCCATGTCCAGCCACGCCCTCATCACGCCTCCCAAGGCCAAGCCCCTGAGCAGCTACAAGCCCTTCTGGGCCAAGCGCTTCGGGCCCGCGCCCTTCCTGCCGATGAGTCGCGCCGAGATGGATCTGCTCGGCTGGGACAGCTGCGACATCATCATCGTGACCGGCGACGCCTACGTGGACCACCCGAGCTTCGGCATGGCCGTGATCGGGCGCACGCTGGAGGCTCAGGGTTTTCGTGTGGGCATCATCGCCCAGCCGGACTGGCAGAGCGCCGAGCCGTTCAAGGCGCTGGGCAAGCCCAATCTCTTCTTCGGCGTGGCGGCCGGCAATATGGACTCGATGATCAACCGCTACACGGCTGATCGGAAAATCCGCAGCGACGACGCCTACACGCCCGGAGGCGAAGGCGGCAAGCGCCCGGACCGCGCCACGCTCGTCTACACGCAGCGCTGCAAGGAGGCCTGGAGCGAGGTGCCGGTGATCATCGGCGGCATCGAGGCCTCGCTGCGCCGCATCGCCCACTACGACTACTGGCAAGACAAGGTCCGCCGCTCCATCCTCGTCGACGCCAAGGCCGACCTGCTGGTCTACGGCAACGCTGAGCGCGCCATCATCGAGATCTCCCACCGTCTGGCCCGGCGCGAGCCCGTCACTCAAATCACCGACGTGCGCGGCACCGCCTTCATGCGCCGCGACGAGCATGACGTCTCCGACTGGTTCCAGCTCGACTCGACCGAGGTCGACCGCCCGGGCCGTGTGGACGAGCTGATCAGCCCCTACCAGGAGATCAAGCAGGAGTCGTGCTCGACCAACGACAACGGCGCCAAGCCGATCACTGTCCATCGAACCGGCAAGTTAGCGCTTCCCCCGCGCGACAAGACCGTCGTGCGCCTGCCCTCCTACGAAGTGGTCAAGAGCGACGCCGTGCTCTACGCCCACGCCAACCGCGTGCTGCACCTCGAGACCAACCCGGGCAACGCCCGCGCCCTGGTCCAGGCCCATGGCGACCGCGACCTCTGGATCAACCCGCCGCCCGTCCCGCTCTCCACGGCCGAGATGGACCATGTGTTCGACCTGCCCTACGCTCGCTCGCCGCACCCCATCTATGCGGACGAGACCGGCAGCCATGACGGCGCGACCAAGATCCCTGCCTGGGAGATGATCCGCTTCAGCGTGAACATCATGCGCGGCTGCTTTGGCGGCTGCACCTTCTGCTCGATCACTGAGCACGAGGGCCGCATCATCCAGAGCCGCTCGGAAGACTCCGTGATCCGCGAGATCGAGGAGATGCGCGACAAGGTCAAGGGCTTCACCGGCGTGGTCTCGGACCTCGGCGGCCCGACTGCCAATATGTACCGCATCGGCTGCAAGAGCCCCGAGATCGAGGCTGCCTGCCGCAAGCCCTCCTGCGTGTACCCAGGCATTTGCCCGAACCTGAATACCGACCATTCCTCGCTGATCAAGATGTACCGCCGCGCCCGCGCCCTGCCCGGCGTGAAGAAGATCTTGATTGGCTCGGGCCTGCGCTACGACCTGGCCATCAAGAGCCCCGAGTACATCAAGGAGCTGGTGACCCATCACGTTGGCGGCTACCTGAAAATCGCGCCCGAGCACACCGAGAACGGGCCGCTCAGCAAGATGATGAAGCCCGGCATTGGTACCTACGACCGCTTCAAGAAGCTGTTCGAGGAAGCCAGCGAGGCCGCCGGCAAGAAGCAGTACCTGATCCCTTATTTCATCGCCGCCCACCCGGGCACCAGCGACGAGGACATGATGAACCTCGCCGTCTGGCTCAAAAAGAACGGCTTCCGCGCCGACCAGGTGCAGACCTTCTACCCCAGCCCCATGGCCACGGCCACGGCGATGTATCACACCAACATGAATCCCTTGAAGGGCATCAGCCGCGATGAAGGCAAGGCCGAGCACGTGGACGTCGTGCGCGGCGAACGGCGCCGGCGCCTGCACAAGGCCTTCCTGCGCTACCACGACCCCAACAACTGGCCCCTGCTGCGCGAGGCGCTCAAGGCTATGGGCCGCCCGGACCTGATCGGCAACGGCAAGCACCACCTGATCCCCACCTTCCAGCCGGCCACCGACGGCAGCTACGAGAGCGCGCGGCGCAAGAACTCGACCCAGCCGGGCAGCCGCGTCTCCCAGGCCAAGCCGGCCGGGCAGCACACGCCGACCAAAGGCCGCATGCTGACCCAGCACACGGGCCTGCCACCGCGGGTCACGGGGACGAAGCCGGCCCCGAAGCCAATCCCGAAGGCGGGCCTGAAGAAGCCGTCCCGGGGTCCCGGCGGCTCCCGCTGAGGCGCCGCCACAGGCGCGCGAGCCTCAGCCCCAGACGCAGCCAGGCCAGCGGCCGGCGCGAGCGGCCGGCGTGACGCAGGCGTAACAGCAAGACGGCCAGCCCCATGCCCGTGCCGGCGAGGCCGGCCCAGGCCAAGGGCTCCGCGAGGGCTTGCCGGCAAATCTGCAACTCCTCGCGCAGTTCAAGGCTGCGCAGGCGCAACTCCAGCTCGCGGGCCTTCAACTCGGCAAGACGGCGCCCGAACATCAGCGCGACTCCCGGTCGCGGCGCAACTCGGCCAGGCTGGCTGAGAAAGCCTGGCGATTGGCCGCGAAGTCGCGCCTGGCCGCCAGAACAAGCAGCAGGGCCGCAAGGCCCAGTGCCAGGGCAAAGCCGGCCGCCGCAACCCAGCGCCAGGCCTGCGGAAGCCAAAGCAGCACTGCCGTGATCAGCAGCGCGGCGGCCACGACGCCCAACAGCAGCGCCAGCACCAGGTTCAACAGACCTGACAGAAGGCGCAGCCAGGCGGCCTCGGCCTCTGTGGCCAGCAAGTCCAGCCGCAACTGCAGGCTCTCCAGGCCTAACTCCACCAGTCGGCGCCCCCCCCCCGGCCGCCCCCCTGGCGCATCGGTCGAATCTGGCTCGTTCCGGTCCTTTGTCATGCAATTCCTCGGCTGGACGTTGCTTTCGGGCACGCAAGATGCCCGGCCATGCCTTACAAATCGTCTATAACCGCAGCTGTGGTAACACGAGTACCCCAAAGTGGGTCTTCAGCATTCTCGATCAATCACATCCGGTGCTAGCTCACATGTCAGACAACGCGGGTCACGACGACGATCTGCTCGAATTCCTCGACGATACCGAGGTTCTGGCCCCTCAGGACCCGGAGACGCTGCGGCCCTGGCGTGTGCTGATCGTCGACGACGATCTTGACGTGCACAAGGCCACGGAGCTGGCCATGCAAGGCTTGTTGATCGAGGGCCAGCCGCTGGAATTCCTGCATGCGCGCTCTGGCCACGAAGCCCGCGAGTTGCTGGCCAGCGAGAAAGACCTGGCGGTGGCCCTGCTCGACGTCGTGATGGAATCCGAGGACGCCGGCCTGCAGTTGGTGCGATTCATCCGCGAGGAACTCTGCGAGAACGCTGTCCGCATCGTGCTGCGCACGGGCCAGCCCGGTTATGCACCCGAGATCGAGACGGTGCAGACCTATGACATCAACGACTACAAGACCAAGTCCGAGCTGACCCGCACGCGGCTGTACACGGTGCTCACGGCGGCAGTGCGCTCCTACAAGCAGATCTGCAACCTGGAATCGAATCGCCAGGGGCTGGAGATGGTCGTCGAGGCGAGCACCCAGCTGTCCAAGATCCGCGGACTGCACCGCTATGCCGAAGGCGTGCTGCACCAGCTCTGCGCCCTGTTGGGCGTACTGCCCGAAGGCGTGGTCTGCGCCCAGGCCAGTGGAGATATCCAGTCGAGCAGCATCATTGCCGCGGCCGGCCAGTTCATGGGGTTGGTGGATTCACGGCTGTGCGAGCTCGCGATGGCCAGCCTGCGCGATCGCCTGCACCGCTGCCTGAGCCAGCGCGAGAGCTTCTTCGACGACGGGCTGGCGTTGTATTTTGGCCTGGGTGGCGATCGGGCCATGGTGGCCCTGGTCGACCTGCATCGCCCACTCGAATCGATGGAGCAACAGCTGCTGCGCGCCTTCAGCGCCAATGTGGCCGTTGGTTTCGAGAACGTGCTGCTCTACGGCCAGCTGCTGGATCAGGCCTACAACGACCAGCTCTTGCAACTGCCCAACCGCAACCGCTTCGTCGAGTTGCTCGACAAGAACCTCAAGGACCCGGTGGGCATCACGCTCGCCCTGGTCGACATCGACGAGTTCTCGGACATCAACGATGCCTTCGGCCACCGCTTCGGCGACCAGGTGCTTCAAGCCGTCGTCGTACGCCTCAGCAGCGTTTTGGGCAAGGACGCGGCCATGGCCCGCGTGGGCCCCGACGCCTTCGGCGTGCTCGGGCCGGATCATCTGGTCTGCGCCGAGACCATCGCCGCCGTCTTCGACGAGCCGTTTGCGGTGGCGGGCGAAAAGCTCCAACTCTCGGCCACCTCGGGCCTGGTGCGGCTGACCGACTCGGCCGCGCACGGCTCCGAGCTGCTGCTCGACGCGCAGATCGCGCTAAAGCGCGCCAAGCAGCACAATCGCGGCTCCTCGCAATATTTCTCTCCGGCCATGGGCAACGACGCGCGCGAGCGCTTCAAACTGCTCAAGGGCCTGCGCGCGGGTTTCGAAGAAAACCGCCTCTTCGTCGTCTACCAGCCGCAGATGGACCTCGCCACCGGGCGCGCTGTGGGGGTCGAGGCCCTGCTGCGCTGGCGCACCGAGGAAGGCCGCTTCGTGCCGCCGGACCAGTTCATCCCCCTGGCCGAGCAGAGCGGGCTGATCATCAATATCGGCGAGTTCGTGCTTCGCACCGCCTGCTTCCAGCTCAGGAAGATGTACGACCAGGGCCTGCGTGGCTTCCGCATGTGCGTGAACATCTCGCTGGCCCAGTTCCGTCATGCGAGCTTCCTCGGGTCGCTGCAAAAGGCGTTGCGGGATTCCGGCATCGACGCCAAGGACCTGGAGCTCGAGATCACCGAGTCCATGGCAATGGAAGACACGGAGCTTGTGCTCCATGTGCTGGCCGACATCAAGCGCAGCGGCGTCACCGTGGCCATCGACGACTTCGGCACCGGCTTCTCCTCGCTCTCGCACCTGCGCCAGCTCGACGTCGAGCGGCTCAAGATCGACCGCGCCTTCGTGCGCGAGGCCCAAAGCTCTACGGCCGGCGCCACCATCGCCCAGATGGTCATCAACCTGGGCCGGGCCCTGGGCCTGACTGTGATCGCCGAGGGCATTGAGACCGAAGACCAGCGCCAGTACCTGCTGGGCCTGGGTTGCCACGAAGGTCAAGGCTATCTGTTTGCGCGGCCCATGCAGGCCGAGCAGCTCGAGAAGTGGATGGCGGACGGCCAGCCCCGGGGCGCGTGAATGTTGGCCCCTCGCCCGCGGCTGCGCGGGCGGTCTCCAGAGGGGACGCTGATCAACGCCGGAGCTGCCTGGCATTGACATCGGCATGAGTCGTCCACCGGGCGGCCCGGCGCACGACTCAATCCGATACCGATACCGATACCGATACCAATCCCAGACTAGCGGCGCCGGCCAATCAGCAGGCCGACGACCAGGCCGGCGGCAGCGGCGAAACCGATCGCCTGCCAGGGGTTCGTGTGCACGTACTCGTCAGTGGCCTTGCCGGCGGCGCGGGCCTTGTCCTGGAGCTGGTGCAGACGCGCCCTCGCCTGGTCGAGGCTCGCCTGGACCTTGGCGCGGAGCTCGCGCGAGCCGGCCCCAGTGGCGCCGGCCGTGGCCTTGAGCAGGGCCTCGGCCTCGCCCACCACCTCGTGCAGTTCGCCCACCAGGCGATCGTCGGCGAGTTGGGTCATGATGTCCTCCTATGGTGCACACCTAGAGCGCTTGAGCCTACGCCGACCACGGGTCACACTCAACTGGCGCCCTGCTCGCAGTGCGGACACAATCGCCCCGGCGCTCAATCCTAGAGGAGATCACGGTGCATAACGGCAAAGTCCTCGTCGCCCAGGGCGGCGGTCCCACGGCGGTCATCAACCAGTCCCTGGTCGGTATCGTGCAGGCGGTGCGCAGGCTCGCACCGGGCACTCCGGTCTATGGCGCACGGCACGGCGTGCGCGGCATCGTGAACGAAGACTTCGTCGACCTCGGCCAGGAGACGGAAGCCAATCTCGAACGCGTGGCCGCCACGCCGGCCGCGGCCCTGGGTTCGACCCGCGACAAGCCCGATGCCGCCTATTGCGCCGAGATGTTCAAGGTCTTGCAGGCACATGGCATCACGCACTTCTTCAACATCGGCGGCAACGATTCTTCCGACACCGTGCGTATCGTCGCCGAACACGCCGCGAAGGCCGGTTACGCGCTGCGCTGCATGCACGTGCCCAAGACCATCGACAACGATCTGGTCGAGAACGACCACACGCCCGGCTTCGCCTCCGCCGCGCGCTTTGTGGCCCAGGCCTTCGCGGGCGCCAACCTCGACAACGCGGCCCTGCCCGGCGTGTACCTCGGCGTGGTGATGGGCCGGCACGCAGGCTTTCTCACCGCTGCCGCGGCGGCCGCGCGCCGCTACAGCGGTGACGGCCCGCACCTGATCTACCTGCCCGAGCGCGTCTTCGAGATGGAGCGCTTCCTGGCCGAGGTAAAGGCCACGCAGACGCGTTTGGGCCGCTGCGTGATCGCAGTCTCGGAAGGCATCCACGACGCTTCGGGCGCCTCGATCGCCGAACAGCTGAGTCAGAACGTGGAACGCGACGCCCACGGCAATGTGCAGCTCTCCGGCAGCGGCGCCCTGGCCGACTTGCTGTGCGAGCAGATCAAGACGAAGCTGGGCATCAAGCGCGTGCGTGGCGACACCTTCGGCTATCTGCAGCGCAGCTTCCTCGGCTGCGTGTCCGAGGTCGACCAGCGCGAGGCGCGTGAGGTCGGCGAGCAGGCCGTGCAGTTCGCGATCAACGCCGATCGAGACGGCTCGGTGGCCATCCGCCGCGTCGGTGATTACGCGGTGGAGTACGCCCTGCTGCCGCTGGCCGCCGTGGCCGGCAAGACGCGCGTGATGGAAGACGCTTTCATCAGCACCAGCGTCGATGGCGGCAGCGACGTGACTCCCGCCTTCCTCAGCTATCTGCGCCCCTTGCTGGGCGCGGCCCTGCCCGAGGCCGGACGTCTGCGCGCGCCAGCCGTTGCAAAATTGCTCCGCTAGCCGCCTGGACGCACCCGCTCCGGCGCAGGACCTCTTTAGACTGGGTGCTGCATTCAACAATGCCTGCGCAACCATGAAGAAGTACCTCGTCGCACAGGCTCTCGCGCTCGGTCTGTGCATCGGCGCGCAGGCGCAGCAAGGCCCACTCGGCCCAAACGGCTCAATCGACCCGATCGGCCGGATCAAACGGCTGACGGGCACGGTCACCGTGGAACGCGGTGGCAAGACCGTTGCAGTCAGCGTCAGCAGCGCTCTCTTGCAGAGCGACTGCCTGCGCACCGGGGCGGACGGCTATGTCGGGCTCACGCTGGCCGACGACACTTTGCTGACCGCCGGGCCCGGCAGCGTTCTCGTGCTCACTCGCTTCGCCTTCGACCCGACCACGCAGGACGGTGAACTCAAGGTCTCGCTGCCCCGAGGCCGCGTGCATGTCGTCAGCGGTCTGATCGCCAAGAAGGCGCCTGAGAACGTCGAGTTCAAGGGACGCAATGTGGCCCTGGAGGTGCGCGGCGCGGAGTTCCTGCTCGCCGTGCCCGGCGAGACCGAATGAGACTGCTGATCTGCGGTTGGGCCGCGGCGTTGCTGGCTGGATGCGCCGCGCCCGAGCGCGTCGTGCTCCTGCCGCAGGCGGATGGCCGGCCGAGCGCCGTGATCGTGCACAGCCAGGGCCCAGGAGGGGCTCAGGGCCTGATCTTGGCGCAGCCCTATGCCGAGGCGCAGCTCGACAGTGGCAAGCTTGAGCTCGTGCAAAACGACGCCGCCAGCGTGCTCCGCGACTTCGGCACGCTGATCGACTTCCAGCCGCGTCGGCCGCGCCTGTTCACCGTCAACTTCCGCCCCAGCTCCGACACCCTCACGCCGGAAACCGAGAACGTCCTCGACGAAGTGATCCAGGCCCTGGCCGCGATGCCGGCCGGCGAGCTCATCGTGATCGGCCACACCAGCCGGGTGGGCTCCGTCCAAGACAAGGACAGGCTCTCGCTGCAGCGCGCCGCGGTCGTAGCGGAGCTGCTGGTCCGCCGGGGTGTCCCGAGCGAGAAGATCGAGCGCGTCGGCCGCGGCGAGCGCGAGCTGCTGGTGCCCACCGATGATCAGGTCGACGAGCCGCGCAATCACCGTGTTGAGATCAAGCTTCGCTAGAACGCGCGCAATCGCGGCCTTGGCGATGCTGGCGCGCCGGGTCGTGCCAAAGCTGCACTTGGCCAAGCACGGCGGGCCCATGCTGAGCGTGAGCGTGAGCGTGGGCAGCCACACCGGCACCGTCGTCGCCAGCGATCTCGGCTCGCGGGCGCGCCGCGCTTAGGTGGGGCCAAGCGGTGAGGGGCCACGCGGTGAGGGGCCACGCGGTCAGGGACAAAGCGGTGAGGCGCCACGCGGTGAGCGTGGCCGCGCGGCTCAAGCAGCTGTGCTCGGCGCCAGGCATCAGCCAATTGATCGGCCAGACCACCCACGCGCAGGCCGGCCCGTCTTGGCCGCACCCCTGGGCCAGACCGCATTGCGTGGCCAGAGCTCGAAGCTCATGATCTACGGCCCGAATGAACGAGGAGCGTGCATGCGTGCGCCAGTGCTGATTGTTGCTTTGTCCCTGATGCTGGCCCTGCCCGCGTGGGCGCAGAAGGCCATCGGGCCGCACGGCGAGAAGGCCGCCATTGCCCTGACCTATGACGATGCCCTGCCATCACAGCTGGACATCGCCATTCCTCAGCTCGACGCCGCGCAACTCAAGGGCACCTTCTTTCTGATCGGCCGCGAGATCAAGGGCAATCTGCTGCGCTGGAAGCAGGCCTCCGCGGGCGGGCACGAGCTCGGCAACCATTCGGTCACCCATGCCTGCCCGAAGGCACTCTTCCCCATGCCACCGCAGTACATGAGCGAGAACTCCAGCGTGGCCGTACAGCTGACTGAGATCGAGACCATGAACAATCTGCTGCAAGCCATCGACGGCCGCAACGAGCACGCCTATGCGACGCCCTGCGGCCAGACCCTGGCCGGCGGCGAGGACTACCTGCCGGCGCTGCGCACGGCTCGTCTGACGCGTTACGTGCGCGCAGCCGGCGAGGCCGGCGACGGCACAGCGCCCATCGATCCCTTCGTCGTGCCAAGTCGTTTCTTCGGCCAAGGCGACACGGGCGAGACGATGATCACCTACGTGGACGGCATCCGCCGGCGCGGCGGCGTGGCCGTGATCGGATTCCACGGCGTGGGCGGCGACTACCTTGAGGTCACGGCCGAAGCACACCGGCAGCTGCTCGCCTGGCTCCAGGCCCATCGCAGCGAAGTCTGGGTGGGCGGTTTCACCGAAGTGCTGGACCGCGCCACCGGCAAACGCTGAAGTCTTGAGCCCTCAGCGCTGCTGCTGCAGCAGCGCCTGGTAGGGATGCATGAGGGCATAGAGCGCGTAGGCCGCGCCGCCCACCGCCACGGCCTGCTCGGTGTAGCGCGCCAGGCGCACGGTCGGCGCCGGCACCCCGGCCGCCTCGCCGTAGGAAGCGAGCACCTGCAGGGCCGGATCCACGAAATCGGCACCGCCCAGGGCCACGGCCTCGCCGCCGAGCACGATGGACTTGGGGTCGAAGGTGGTCCAGATGTTCTGCAACAGCACACCAAGATTGCGTCCGGCCGCGTCGAAGGCGGCGCGGGCCTGGTCTTTGCGCTCTGCCATCGCGGCCTTCAGGGCCTCGGGCTTGCCGTCGAGGCCGGCGTCGGCCGCGATGGCGCGCAGGCCCACATAGGCTTCGGCGCAGCCGCGCCGGCCGCAGGAGCAGGCGCGGCCCTGCAGGTGCAGGATCGTGTGGCCGATCTCGCCGCCCGCGCCGGTGGCACCCGTGAACATGGTGTCGCCGAGCACGATGCCCGAGCCCAGGCCCACGCCGCAGCTGATATAGACGAGCGGGTCGTCGGCCGGACGCGGGCCGAACTCGGTCTCGCCGATGGCTGCGAGATCGGCCTCGTTCTGGTAGTGCACAGGCACGCTGGACAAGTCGGCTGACTCCAGCTCGGCGCGCAGGCGCTCGCCCACGGGCACGTTGCGCCAGCCGATATTGGGCGCGAACTGCAGCACGCCGGTCTGCGAATCGACGGCGCCCGGCAGTCCCACGCCGATGCCCAGCACCTCGCGTCCCCCATCAACGACGCGGCGCACGAGCACCGAGATCATCTCGACGAGCTGATGGCAGGCGCCCTCGGGGTCGACCTGGCGCAGCGCCGCCTCGTTGGCCTCCAGCACCTCGCCCTGGATGGAAGTCGTCACGACGCGGATGGTGTCGGGCGTGAGCTCGGCACCCACGAGCACGAAGCGACGCCCGTCCAGTTGAAGAGGTGTGGGCCGCCGCCCCAGCTGGCCGGTCACGATGACCTCGTTCTCGCGCAGCCAGCCCTCGTCAATCAGCTCCTTGACGAGCAGGCTCACCGTCGAGCGCGTGAGGCCGCTGCGGTCAGACAGGTCGGCGCGCGACAGGCCTTCTTCCTCGCGCAACAGTCGCAGCAGCGCGATTCGATTGATGTTCTTCACCAGACGCTGATCGCCGGTGATCGGCAGCGTCGCGGCTGTGGGGCTGTTCATGGGCCGGCATCAATTTGTTTGATTACCGGACATTATCCAGGGAGCTTCTGGCTCTTGAAGAATGCATTCACGGTCAGGCGTCCCAGGCCGGTCTGGTAGGCCTTTGCATCGGCCCGGATATCGCCCGAGTGGAAGATGCTGCCGTCGTAGAAGACGATGCGATTCCACTTGGCCGGCACGCGGCCGATGCATTCGAAATAGCGGTTGCTCTCGGTCATGTAGCCAGGCGCGATGCCGTACTTGTCGCCGAAGACCGCCGGAGCGAGGCGATTGGCGTCGTTCAGCAGGGCCTGGGTCTCCGCGTCGGACAGGCGCGGCCGGAAGAACACGGTGCCGCCCAGCGCCTCGTACTCGAACAGGTAGTGGACCGAAGCCGACATGACTTCGCCGGCCTCCAGGAGCGAGTCGTCTCGATGGCAGATGCGCTGGCGGCCGTCGAGAGTCGCGCCCTCCTGCGTGACACGCGAGAGGCGCACGAGGCTGCCAAGCGAGGCGCCGGCGTGCAGGCGTTCGCGGCAATGCTGGTCGAAGAACGCCTCGAGCGGCTCGGCCAGCGCCGGCGGCAGGTTCATCTGAGGACCCGGATAGGGATGGCCGGCGATCGCCTTGAACTGCGCGCCGGCGGCCTGGGCCTGTGCCACGAGCACCTCGGGGTTCAGCGCGAAGTCGTCGACGACGTAGACCCGCGTGCCGTCGGCCAGCGTCACGGTCTGCAGTTGCGCCTGCGGGTTGATGCGCAGCGGCTCGGACGCAAGCTGGGGTGGCATGGGTGCGTCCATGGGCTTGTCGGCCGCGCAGCTCTGGTGGATGTAGTCGCCATGCTTGGGCAGCTTGATGAGGGTGCGCGCCACGTCACGGCGGATCTCGCTCAGAAAGTCGCTGAGGCTGCGATCGTCCATCTGCCGCGTGATCGGATGGTGGCCGGCCGGCACGATGCCCTGGCCCATCATGACCTGCACCCAGGAGTTCTCGGCGAAGAGCTCGTCAGCCGTCAGCATGACGCGCGCGCTGTCGCGGAACATCTCGATGCGATGGCGCAGCAGCTCGGGCACTTCCATATCGCGGCAGCGGCGCCAGAAGTCCGAGTCGTTCCGGTTCTGCACGTGGTAGTGGAGGATGACGAAGTCGCGGCAGTTCTCGATATGGGCTCGCGCCTGGAGGTTGTACTCGTCGATGTCACTCTGACAGATGCCGTTGGCAGGGAACATCTGGACGAGCCGCGTCATGCCCTTCTGAATCAGGTGGATGCTTGTCGATTCGAGCGGCTCGAGGAAGCCGCTGGACAGGCCGATGGCAACGACGTTCTTCTTCCACACCACCTCGCGCTGGCCCGGCGTGAACTTGATGACACGCGGTGCCCGGATCAGCTCGCCCTTCACGTTCGCGGCAAGGGCTGCCTTGGCGTCTTCGTCGCTCAGGTGCTTGCTGCTGTAGACGAGGCCGTTGCCGACGCGGTGCTGCAAGCCGATGCGCCATTGCCAGCCCCAAGGATGAGCGATCGAGCGCGTGTAGGGCAGGGCATCGCCAACGAGCGTGGTCTGCGCGGCCACCGCGCTGTCGCAGGGCAGCCAGTGCGACCAGTCCTCATAGGGCACGCCCAGAGTCTCGCCGAGCAGCAGCGAGCGCATGCCGGTGCAGTCGATGAAGAGGTCGCCCTCGATCAGCTCACCGCTGCCCAGCGTCAGGCCGGTGACAAAGCCGTCCTGCTCATCGGTGTGGACCTTGCCGATCTTGCCTTCGATGCGCTGCACACCGAGACCCTCGGCATAGCGGCGCAGGTACTGGCCGTAGAGCGTGGCGTCAAAGTGGTAGGCGTAGTTGATGCCGTTTTCGGGTAGCCGGGCGAAGCGATGGTCGAGGCCGGCGCGCAGCTCCAGGCAGTAGTCGCCGTACTCGCTGGCCAGGCCTCGCTTGCGGCCTTCGAGCCAGAAGTGGTGGAAGCCGGCCGTCCAGTGACCCTTGCCCGTCTTGCCGAAGGAGTGGAAGTAGTTCTGGCCGACGTCGCGCCAGTTCTCAAAGCTGATGCCGAGCTTGAAGGTCGCCTGCGTGGCCTTGATGAACTCGACCTCGTCGAGATCCAGGATCTCGTGCAGCAGGTGCAGCGTCGGGATGGTGGCCTCGCCGACCCCGACGGTGCCGATCTCCTCGGACTCGACCAGGCGGATGTCGACCTGCCTTCCCAAGCACTTCGACAGCCCGGCGGCCACCATCCAGCCGGCAGTTCCGCCGCCGGCAATGACGACGCGACGGACGGGTTTCGGTGCGGTGTTCGTGGTCATGGCGATTCAGCGATTGAGCCGGTTCAGAAGCATCGAGCGCAGTTGGCGTGCGCTGCGTTCATCCAGCGGCGCGAGGAGGCCGCGCGCAGCCGGCGGAATGTGGGCGGCCGTCTGGTCGTCGGCGTCGAAGACGTAGTGGTCGAACAGCGCGCGCCATGCGTCGCGCTGAGCCGGCGGCAGGTCGCGCAGCGACAGCAGGGCCATCAGCAGCGCGTTGATCGACGGGTCCATGAAGACCGGCGACTGCCGCCACCAGAAGTTCACCAGCGCACTGATGGGCTCCAGCGCCTCGACACCATGCCACCACTGGCTGGGGATGAAGAGCGCGTCACCCGGCAGCAGCTCGAAGGTCTGCGCGTGCCTGAGCGCCTCGGCGTAACGCGGGAAGCGTTCGAGGTCGGGCCGGGCGTGATCCACCAGGCTGATCGGCTGGCCGGCCGGCGTCAGGTCCAGAGGCCCGATGTAGAGATTGCCGACCTGCTCGGGAGGGAACAGCGTGAAGCGGCGCCGCCCGGCGACGACGCAAGCGATGTTGTCGGGCTGGTCGAAATGCGCCGCTACCTGAATGCGGTTGCCCAGCCAGAGGCTCACGTGCGGAGCGAGACCGGCCAGCGCGGGCAGGTCATTGGGCTCGCGCAGGCCGGGGAAGCAGTGATCCATCGCCGTCGAGCCGAGGTAGAGCGCGTCGGGCGTGCCAGCGAGCAGTTCGTCCAGTAGCGCACCGAAGGTGAGGACCTCGCGGCGGAAGTTGAAGTCGGTGAACTCAGCGTTGTAGAAGAAGCGACCGGCGATCTCCGGCGCACCGCGCCACAGGCTCAGGCGGGCGTCGGCACCGAAACCTCGCAGGTAGTCGCAGAACGAAGCGTCGGAACGTTGTGCCGCCTGGACCATCGGCCAGTGCCGCACCAGGCCGCGCAGCAGCACGGGCTGGGTGGACTGCAGCACCTCGACCGGGATGTCGCCGGGAGTTCCTGCGCAGCGATCGCTGAGCGCCACCATGGATCTCAGGCCTCGCGTGCGAGGTGGCGCTTGATGAGCACCTTGAAGTTGGACAGCGAGGCGATCGCCATGTACAGGGGCTGCAGGTAGTCGGCCTGGTGCAGCAGGCCCACGGTGGCGGTGTCCAGCGCGGCAAGGCGCTCCTCGTGGATGATGTAGAAGCCCACGAGCTGGCCGCGCGAGCCATCCGCTCGCTCGACGTCGAGCACGAAGGGCTCCAGCAACTCGTACCTCATCAGCGTCTGGACGAAGTCGGTCGTGGCCTGCAAGCCCTCGTGCAGCGTGCGCAACACGGCGTTGGCGTTCTCGGTGAAATCGGTCATGCCGCCATGCGGCAGGAACACGGCCTCGCCTTCGGCGCCACGGGCGATGCGCTTGCTGTCCATGTCAACCATCATGCGCAGCTCATCGTCGGCGATGCCGATGGAGAACGGCAGGCGCTGCACGCTCAACGGCAGGTAGTCGGCGTCCCAGCCCTGGCCGTTCAGGAACAGGTTCTCGCCCGCCTGCAGACCGAACAGCACGGCCGGCGCGAAGCCGCCCTTGTCATCGCGCTGGAAAACGATGGGGTAGTGCGCCTGGAGCTTGCGGAACTCGTCCACCGTGACGGGCGCCGACATGAAGTCGTCGCCCCATTGCGCGCCGCGCTGGGTGATGACGCGAAGGTCCTGGTGCTGGAGGTTGTTGAGCAGTTGCGGCATGGGGTGTCGTCGGTGGGTCAGGCGGCCGGCGGCATGCCGTGCGCGCAGATGTGTTGAATGAGATCGCGGTGCCTAGGCAGGGCTCCCAGCAGCCGTCGGGTGATTGTCTTCACGTCCTTGAAGCAGGCCCCGGCCGCGGCCAGCCTGTCGGCCCGCAGCGCACGTACCGCAGGTTCGAACTGCATGCCGTAGACAATGTACTGGTAGCTCGCCGCGGGGAAAACCTCCTCGATGCGGTACAAGTCGTTGCGCGACGGCGCGCGATGGCGCCAGAGTTGCAACAGTTCACGCAGCGAGTCCGGCTGTGTTGCGGGCTCGCGGTGTTCGCGCCAGTAGTCGGCTTCTTCGCGGCGGCTGAGGACGTAGTGGAGTTTCAAAAAGTCAATGATGCGCGACCAGCGGTATGCAAAGGCCTCGTTGAAGCGCTTGGCCACCAGTGCCATGTCGGCCCGCTCGGCCGGCATCTCGTCGCGGATGAAGGCTGCCGACAGTTCGACCAGCGCCAATGCCGACGCCTCGAGCGGCTCGATGAAACCGGCCGATAGACCGACGGCAACGCAATTGCGGTGCCAGAGCTGCTCGCGGTAGCCCGGGCTAAAGCGCAGCCGGCGCGGCGCTGCTTCGCCCGGCGACAGGCCGCTTCGCTGCAGGTGCTCCAGCAGCGTGCGCTCGGCAGCGGCATCGTCGGTGTGGCTGCTGGAATAGACCAAGCCGATGCCGCGCCGCGAGGGCAGTCCGATGTCCCAGGTCCAGCCCTGCGCATGCGCGGTGGAGATGGTTGCAGAGGCCAGCGGTGCCTGCGCGTCGGCATGCGGCACCTGGACGGCCAGCGCGCTGTCGTTGAAGAGCACGCCCTTCTCGGAGCGCAGCGCGACGCCATAGTGCTGCCCCAGCAGCAAGCTTGCCAAGCCTGAGCAGTCGATGAAGAGATCGCCCTCGATGTCGCCATGCTGGCGGGTCGTCAGCGCCGCGATGTCTCCGTTCTGGTGCGATCGCACGGCGGCAAAGTGGTCGACGACGTGGCGGACGCCGAGCTTCGTCGTCGCATGCCGCTGCAGCAACTGGCCCAACTTGACGGCGTCGAAGTGGTACCCGTAGTTCATGACGCCGCCAAAGTCCGGCGTCGTCGTCTGCTTGGGCGCCAGGTGGGCGTCGCACAGCTGCGGCTGCGGGCCCACGCAGTCGGCATAGGGTCGTTCGCGGTCACCTTGCAGCCAGGCGCGGGCGAGGTCCACGTCGCCGAAGCCGTGGGGCAGCGTGAAGGGGTGGTAGTAGCGATCGCCCGCGCCGCCATGCAGCCAGCCGTCGAAGCGGGAGCCCTGCTTGAAGGCGGCGTCGCACTCCCGGACAAGGTCGACCTCGCTGAGGCCGATGCGCTGAAGCGTGGCACGCATGGTGGGCCAGGTGCCCTCGCCAACACCGATGGACGGCACGTCGGGCGATTCAATGAGCGTGATCTGCAGCGCACCAGGCTCGTCGCCGCCCAGCTCTGCAGCCAGCGTCGCCGCCGTCAGCCAGCCCGCTGACCCGCCGCCCAGCACCACGACACGTCGAACCGCTGTTGTCACCTCGGAGTTCATTCCGGAAAGTATGGGCCATGCGGCTGCGTGGCAAACCGCAAAGGCCGAAGAATTCTGCAAAGGAATTTGGCTGGGCAGGCGACAAGCACCCGCTCGGCCAACATAAGGCACTGGGCGCGCGGCATCTGCCCCAAAAGGACAGTCGCCGCGCGCCTGCGCTTATCGCTTGTGGCTTATCGCCTATCGAGTATCGGCTTTCGCTTAGAAGCTATAGCGGGCACCGATCAGGTAACGTCGGCCGGTCTGAATGTTGGCCAAGACTTCGTTCTTGCTGCGACCATGCTGGCGGATGTAGCCATCATTCAAGTTCAGCAAGTCCGCCTGCAGGGTCAGGTTCTTGCCCCACTTGTAGCCAATTGACGCATCAATCTGACCATAAGGCTCGGTGTACACGGGGTCGTTGGCGCCGCCGTTCGTCCGTGCCGCGAGGAACTGGCCGCGCCAGTTGTAGGCACCGCGGATAGACCACGAGTCGTTTTCGAAGAAGCCCACCAAGTTGGCAGAATCGCTGATACCCACCAAGCCGGACTGCGGACTATCGCTGGTGCTGTTGTCGTTGAACTTCAGCCCACTCGTCACGATGGTGTAGTTACCCGAAATGCCGAAGCCACTCTTGCCAAACATGTGCTGGAAGTTGAGCTCCAAGCCCTTGATGCTGTCGCTGGCTCCATTGGACGGGGTCGAGATATCGAACACCAGCGGCTGAGCACCTGGGACGGTCCCCAAGATGTCGCCCTTCAGGAAGGTCGGGTCGCTTGCATCCGTGACCGTGACACCCGGCAAGCCGTTGTAGTGCTGGAAGATGTAGTTGCGCAGGAGCTTGGGCGCATCGGCGGGGATACCCGCCGCGCGGGCGGCGTCGAAATACTGGCCGCTTGCGGGCTGGTTCAGGCCGGGGAAGGTCAACTGGACAACCTTCGTGCTGAAGAAGTCCGTCACCTGCTTGTAGAAGGCGCCAACTGCCACATACGACGACTTGGCGTAGTAGAACTCCAGGGACAGGTCAAGGTTCTTGGACTTCAGCGGCTTCAGTGCAGGATCACCGGTCGAACCCGAGCCGTGGATGTTGTAGCGTCCTGAGTTCGGGTTCAGACTGACCCCGCCCAACATGTCCCCGAAATTGGGTCGACCAATGTTGACGCCGTAGCTGGCACGCACTTTGACGTCCGATGTCAGGTCCATGTCCCAGTCAATGCTCGGCAGCACATAGTTGTACTTGCCCGTCTTGGTACCAAAGGTACTGGCCCCGCCAGTCAGATTCACCTCGTTTTCCGCGTACCAGTCAGTACCAGAGTAAGCGGTGACCTGTGAAGACGAAGTGATATTGGTGCTCTCATAGCGCAGGCCAACCGACACATTCATCGGCAGCGCTTCGAAGGCATGGTCCCACTGACCGTAAACCGAGGTGGACTTCTCCGTGGTGCGCCAGTCGTTGCCGCTTGTGTAGTCCGGCAGTGGCGCGAAGTACGCCACTGCGTCTGCCTGACTCAGCGGGCTGCCAGCACCGAGCGACGTCGGACGATACGACTGAGCGTTCTTGATGGCCTGAGCAACCAGTGCGTTGAAGTCTGGCACGAAGAACGTCGGGAACTGGCGCGGGTCGTTGTGGCCGGGGATCTGGCTGAAGAAGCTTGGGAGGCTGTACTGGGATACGTTCACGTTCTTGAACGAGCCTTGAGGACCGATGCCGCCCCAGTCGCCATGGAAGTTGTTGACGCTGGCCACGCGGTTATTCAGCTTGGTGAAGCCCAAACCAGCGAGCAGCTTGTCCTCGGAGCTCAGGTTGTAGGTGGCGTGCAGCTGTCCCTGGTCGACCTTCTGGTCGGACAAGTCGTTTTGGAACTGAGAACCCGTGACGGTGGTCTTGTTCGGGTCGTAGACCAAGCCTGGCGAGCTCATGACCGGGAACTTCTGGTTGTAATACATCGTCGTGTTGCCCTGGTCGAACAGCGCCAGGTCAATGACAGAGTTGTCGCCGTAGGGGCTGTCCGGACGAGTCTTGGAGGTCGACGAGTGAGCGTCAAACTCGACGTTCAGTTTCTCGCTAACCTTCCATGCCGCGTTCAAACCGGTCGAGTTGAGCTTGGTCTTCGTCGCGAACTGGGCGGCGTACATCGCATAGTCGTGCGTTCCGTCCCAGGTGGCGGTCTGGATGATCGGGTCGGAGACTTGACCCGTCGTGGCGAACGTCGTTGGGGGGGAGCCATTCAAGGGGCCGGAGTAAGACGGGCCGAACCAGGCGGAGTTCTCGACGGCTCGCGACTTGACGGTGTTGACGGCAAGCGTGTTGTCAAGCGTGAACTTCAAGTCCTTCGATGGGGCGTACTGCAAGACAACCTGACCGTTCAGGCGCTCACGCTCCAAGTCGGTCACCCGGTACCGCACATCATTCGTATGCGTGACGAAGCCGCTGGTGGGGAAATTCACCAGGTTGCCGGCCGGAACGCCGTCATACGCAGTACCTGAAGCACCGTTCGTGATGGCTTGTGTTTGCCAGCCGTTTCCGGTGAACGCGTTGTTGGAGCCCGAGTTGCGCTTGGAGTAGCTGCCGTTGATCGCGATGCCGATCGTGCGGTCAGCGAAGGTATCGCTATAAATGCCGGAGATTTCAGGAGTGACCTTCGAGCCCCTCAGCTCATCCGGCAGACGGGAGAGGGATTCGTCATAGTTGGCCTTGATGCCGATGTTGGCAACCCTGTCGCGCAGGTCGAGCGGACGAGCCGTCTTGATGTTGATCGTAGCGCCGATACCGCCCGTCGGCGACGAGGCCCGGGCAGTCTTGTAAACCTCCAGTGCGGACACCGCATCGGAGGACAGGTTGGCAAAGTCGAAGGCGCGCGCACCGCCGGACGACGTCGGCATTTGCCGACCGTTCAACAGCACCATGTTGAATTCCGGGCCGACGCCGCGCACCGTCACCTTGGAGCCTTCTCCGCTGGAATTGCGGTCGATGGACACGCCGGCGATGCGCTGCATCGATTCGGCGAGGTTGGTGTCGGGGAACTTGCCGATGTCTTCGGCCACGATGCCGTCGACCATGCCGCGGGACTCGCGCTTGAGGTTCAGCGAGGTTTCCAACGACTGGCGGATGCCGGTGACGACGACGGTCTCCAGTGTGGCCGTGGCGGGAGCCGTGTCGGCCGGTGCAGTTTGCTGGGCCTGTGTTGCCTGGGCGAACAGGGTCAAGGTGGCCGCGCACGCGGCGGCCACGGGCTTCAGCGCAACGCGGCGCTGGCGAGGGGTCTGAGCTCTTTTCATATGTCTCCTCTGATTCGGACGATGGGCCGCGCGCGGCGGGGCCTGCACGGCGTCGGGTACTGCACAAACGGATCGACTGCTAGGAACTTCTCGAGCGGCCTTGGTGGGCCTTCTTTTTCTTATCAATGGGAGCGTGGTCAGCTGGCACCGGTGGTGCCCACCTCTTGTTTGACCTGTTTCAGGTTCTGCTGCATCCAGCGATAGCTGTCTTTGGGCGTGCGGACTTGGGTGGCGTAGTCCACATGGACCAGGCCGAAGCGCTTGCCATAGCCGCTGTCCCACTCGAAGTTGTCGAGCAGGCTCCAGGCGAAATAGCCGCGCAGGTCCACCCCGGCGGCCTTGGCATCGGCCAAGGCCTCGAGGTGCTGGCGCAGGTAGTCAATGCGGGCGAGGTCGGGCACGCGGCCCGCCTGCACGCTGTCAGGGTTGGCCATGCCGTTCTCGGTGATCATGACGGGCGGCAGGCGGTAATCGCTGTGCAGCCGCAGCAGCAGTTCCGAGAGGCCGCTGGGGTAGATCTCCCAGCCCATGTCGGTCACGCCATGGGGGCGCGGTGCGGGCAGTCCTTGGCTGCTGGCCCAGATGCGGGTGTAGTAGTTAACGCCAAGGAAATCCAGCGGCTGCGCGATGAGCGCCATGTCGCCCTCGCGCTGCATGGGTGCCAGCCATTCGGCCTCGGGCGGGTAGCGCCCCAGGAGCAGCGGCTCGATGAACCAGCGCACCATGCGTGCGTATTCGCGCTCGGCGAGGCGGACATCGGCCGGATCGTCGCTGGCAGCCGAGGCCGAGCTCATATTGAGCACGATGCCCAGTGGGCAGCTCACGCCGGCGGCGCGCAGGGCCTGCAGGGCCAGGCCGTGCGAGAGCAGCAGATGGTGCGAGGTCTGGGCCATCGCGCCTTCGTCGGTCCAACCGGGTGCGAACTGGCCCGTCAGGTGCCCGAGGATGGCGGTGCACCAGGGTTCGTTGTGAGTGGACAGGCTGGCCAGGCGGTCGCCGAGGCGGCGGCCCATCTGCTCGGCGTAGTCGGCAAAACGCTGCGCGGTCTCTCGCACCGTCCAGCCGCCCACGTCCTGCAGGGCCTGGGGCAGGTCCCAGTGATAGAGCGTGGCATGCGGCGCCAGGCCGCGCTCGAGCATGCCGTCCACGAGTCGGTCGTAAAAGCCAAGGCCTTCGCTGTTCCATCCGGCCGAGCCGGCGCCGCCATCGGGCTGGACGCGCGGCCAAGCGATCGAGAAGCGGTAGGCGCCGAAGCCGCCGGCCTGGATCAGGTCCAGGTCCTCGGGCCAGCGATTCACGTGATCGCAAGCGATGCGGCCGCTGTCGCCGTTTCGCACCTTGCCCGGCGTCGCGCAGAAGCGGTCCCAGATGCTTTCGCCACGGCCGCCCTGCCCCACGCCGCCCTCGATCTGGTAGGACGAGGTGGCCACGCCCCAGACGAAATCGGGGCCGAGGCAGGCGCGCACCCGGTCCGACAGCAGACGTTGCGCGGTGGTCTCGGCAAGGGGCGAAGCAATGGGCATGGTGCTTGTCTCAGGGCCTGTTGTGATTGATGACAGCGTTGTCAGTTTCCACTGTCATGCGGCCTTTAATTATTTTTGTTGTCGAACTATTTAAGTGGATTGGTCCCATGCGCGGTACTAGGGTCACTACTCATAAACCGAAAAAGCGACGTTTCAGAACAGGAAGTCGCGAAGCTGGAGACCACACCTGGGTCGTGGTCTCGTCCCTTGGATCAGGCTGGTACGAGGCCGGCGTCGCGGCGCCGCTGTGCCAGTTCATCGGCCATCTTCTGCGTGGTGTCCTTGCTGAGCTTGTTGGCGATCAGGCAGATCGTGCAGCCCGCGAACAAGAGGCCGACGACGATGCTGGAGCTCACCCGATAGCCCTCGATGGCATTGGCCGCGGCCGGAGCCTGGGTGTCGTAGCCGTAGAAGCCGGCCAAGAACCACAGTAGGCTGGCCGAGCCCAGGGCCAGACCGGCCTTGAGCGAGAAGCCGATCGTCGCAAACACCATGCCGGTGAAGCGGCGGCCGGTCTGCCACTCGGAGTAGTCGGCCGCGTCGGCATACATCGACCACATGATGGCGCAGGTCGGTGCATAGACGAGCGAGCCCGTGAAAGCCAGCCCGACCATGCCCCAGACAGCCGTGGGCGCCAGCAGGTACATGGCGAAGGCGTTGATCGTGGCCAGGCCGAAGCAGACGATCGCCACCGAGCGGCGGCCGAAGCGTTCCGCCAGGCCCGTGGACAGCATGATGACGATGACCGTGGTGCCGAAGCCCACCATGTTGACGATGCTGTTGAACACGTCGGCCACGTTGGAGCTGACCAGTTGATCGCGGGTGCCGTGGACGATGTAGCCGAGCGTATCGGCGAGGCTGCCCGTGCCGGCCATGTCCGGCGTGGTCAGGCCCAGCATCTGAACGAAATCGAACATCGAGGCTTTGTCGGCGTAGTGGTGGTAGTAGTTGTAATGGGCACCACCACGCAGGGCGAGCATGCCGAAATGGAAGACCGTGTAGAGGACCAGGGCGATCCAGGGGCCGTTCTTCAGCAGATCGGCGAAGTCTTGCCTCGGCGAGGATTTCACCGGCGCCACGGGTTTGATCCGCTCCTTCGTGCTCAGGAACGTGACCAGGAACAGCACGAGGCAGGCCACGGCCCAGATCGTCATGGTCATGTGCCAGCCGTACTGGCGGTCATGCCCCTGCGCGAATTTGGACACGAGCGGCAGCGTGAAACCGCCGACGATGAACTGCGCGATGTTGACCGAGACGAAGCGATAGGAGTTGAGCTTGTTGCGTTCGTCCAGGTCGGCCGTCATGACGCCACCCAGAGCGGAGTACGGCATGTTGTTCATCGAGTACAGCGTCATCAGCACGGAGTTGGTGATGCCCGCGTAGGCCACCAGCATGCCGGTGCTCCACCCCCAGCTCTTGTCCGGCGTGGTGTAGGCCAGGACCATCACCACGCACCAGGGCACCATGGTCCACAGGATCCAGGGACGGAACTTGCCCCAGCGCGTCTCGGTGCGGTCGGCCAGCACGCCCATGATGGGGTCGAAGATGGCATCCCACAGACGCGGCCACAGCAAGATGGCCGCAGCGGCGTTGGCGCTGAGGCCGAACACGTCGGTGTAGAAGTTCAGCTGGAACAGCACCATGGTCATGAAGACCAAGTTGGCCGCTGCGTCACCCGCGCTATAGCCCGCCTTTTCGACGAAGGAAAGTTTGTGTCCCGTCACGCTCTTGTCTCCGATGATTCTTGTTTTCTCGTTCAGCCCAGTTCCGTGTAGCTGAAGTGATCGAAGTCGGCCGCTCTTCGCGTGCCACGCAGGTCCTGGCAAGCCAGGCCGATGAAATTGCCGGTGAAGCCGAAGCTGCGCGCGAAGCCGTCCTCGAAGCGCGTGGCGGCCTCGTCGCTGAGCATGGCGCTGTCGAGCTTCGGACCCACAGCCTTCCACCGGCCGTCCTGGGCGAAGTGGAACTGGTAGTGGTCATGCCGGAACTCCACCGCCAGGTCCACCGCGCCGGGCGCGAGCGGCTGAGGCGGGCAGGCCTCGCTGAGCTTTCCGTCTCGATTGACGTGCAGATTCAGCACACGTGCCCCGGTGTCGCGGTCACGAGTCACATGCAGATAGGCGTGGTTGTAGGTGTTGTAGTAGGCCACCAGGCCGGCCATCTGCTGGAAATGCGTGGGCTCGAAGTCCAGGCGCGTCTCGGCTCGGCAGTTGAAGTGCTGCTGGCGCCGCGCGACCAGGCTCTGCTCGAAAAGGCTCATCAGCGACTCGCGGCCCTTGAGGCGCAGCCACCCGGGGCGTTCGCTCAGCGAGATCCAGCTCTCATCGAAGGGCACGCGCAGCGAATTGAGGTGCGGGCTCAGCACGGTCGAGTCGAAATCGTCACGCGCGGCTTCGGCCGGGAACGGGTGCGGCGTCAAGTCAGGCGCGGCCACGCGCAGATGCGGCTTGTTGCCACCGCCCTCAATCTCGGGCCAGTCGTCATCACGCCAATGAATGCGCTGCAGGCCGGTCTCCCGGCCGAGCGGGCAGTGCAGCGCCGGGTAACCGCCGGACGGATCGTTATTTTCCGCGTGGGGGCCGCTCCACTCGAGCGGCCGGCCGCACAGATGGGCCATCATCCACTCGCCGCTGTGCGTCTGCACGAGACTCGCATGACCCGAGCGCTGCAGGCCGTCCGTGCGCTGCTTCCAGGCCGTCAGCAGCGGGTTGCCCGGTAGGGTCTCGTAGGGTCCGTCGATCTGGCGCGAGCGGGCAAGCGTCACCGCATGCTCATAGAAGGTGCCGCCCTCGGCCGTCATCAGGTAGTACCAGCCCTTGCGGCGGTAGAGGTGCGGGCCCTCGACCACCTGCAGCTCGGTGCCAGCGTAGATGTTCTTGATCGGCCCCACCAGGCGGCCCGCCTCGGGGTCGTACTCCTGCAGCACGATGCCGTCGAAGTTGTGCTTGCCAGGCGTATGAATCCACTGCTGGTTGAGCAGCCAGTGGCGGCCGTCCTCGTCGTGGAACATGCTGGCGTCAAAGCCCGAGCTGTTCAGATAGATGCGCTCGCTCCAGGGGCCGTCGATGCTGGGGGCTGTGATCAGGTAGTTGTGCGCGTCCTTGTGCGCGCCGTACATGCTGCGCACGTCGGTGTAGACCATCCAGAACAGGCCGTCGGCGTAGCTCAGGCAAGGCGCCCAGATGCCGGCCGAGTCGGGGTGGCCCGTCAGGTCCAGCTGGCTCTTGCGCGTGACCGCGTAGGACCGGTGCCGCCAGTGCACCAGATCTTTGCTGTGGTGGATGCGCACCGCCGGCCACCACTCGAAAGTGGAGGTGGCGATGTAGTAGTCGTCGCCGACGCGACAGATCGACGGATCGGGATGGAAACCCGGCAGCACCGGGTTTTGAATGAACTCAGACATGCCGGATCCGTGGCCTCAGATGAAGCTGTTGCACCAGTTTTCGAGCATCTCCTGGCGGCCCGAGGCAGGCGGCTGGTCGATGTTGCGGTTCCAGGCGTGCTCGGCCACGGACTCGAGCGTGCTCTTGCCGGCCAGCACGTCCTGAGCCCAGGGCGCCTGCCAACTGGCGTAGCGCTGGTCCACAAACTTCTGCATGCCGCCGTCCTGGATCATCTTTTCGGCGATCAGCAGGGCGCGGGCGCACACGTCGACGCCACCGATGTGGGCGTGGAACATGTCTTCCGCATCGAGCGACTGGCGCCGCGCCTTGGCGTCGAAATTCAGGCCGCCGTGGGTGAAGCCGCCGCCTTGCAGGATGTAGTACATCGCCAGCGCGGTCTCGGGGATGTTGTTGGGGAACTGGTCGGTGTCCCAGCCGCACTGCATGTCGCCGCGGTTCATGTCGATGGAGCCGAACAGGCCCAGCGCGTTGGCGGTGGCGATCTCGTGCTCGAAGCTGTGGCCGGCCAGCGTGGCGTGATTGGCCTCGATATTGACCTTCACTTCCTTCTCCAGGCCCCATTGCTGGAGCATGCCAAAGACGGTGGCCACGTCGAAGTCGTACTGGTGCTTGCTGGGCTCGCGCGGCTTGGGCTCGATCATCACGAAGCCCGGCAGGCCGATCTTGTGCTTGTACTCGA
>JAFALK010000007.1 GCA_019234295.1 Roseateles sp. | reverse complement strand
ATACGTGACTCATAGTCCGTAGTCTTATCGTCCGCAGTTTTAGAGGATCGGCGATGTGAAAGTTGCCTCGAAATCCTCATCGGCTGTTGCGAAGAAGCCGGCGCGCAAGCCCCTCAGCCCGAGGGGACGAGGTGCCGTGCCGGCGCCGCCGGACGAGGATCGCCTGCTTCGGCTTTTCGCCGAGAACATGCGGGTGGTGCGGACGCAGCGGGAGCTATCGCAGGAGGCGCTGGGCGATCTGTGCGATCTTGATCGCACCTACATCTCGGGCATCGAACGAAAGCGACGCAACGTGAGCATCCGCAACATCCAGCGGATCGCCGACGCGCTTGGCGTGGATGCTCGCGTGTTGCTGGACCCCACGCTGGCGAGACCTGCCTGACTTCGTCGAGAGGAAGGCGCCGTCAAAGGGCAGGGCGCGCGTTGGGACCTCGACCCGGGCGGCCGGCCCCTATTCGCGCCTCAAGATGAGGCAGCGGTTGACGGCGACTGTGCTCCTGTCCCCGTCAAGGCCTCTATAGGCGTGTGCCGCCTGCGCAGGCTGAAGGTGAAGGCGAGCGTTGTGACCGCACCCCCATTGGCGCGGTAGGCCGGGATCGAGCACGAGCAGGCTCCTTGGCTTGATGCGTTTGCCTTGTGCCACCTGCTCAACGCCCGTGAGCAACACCCATCGCTGGACGCCGCTGGTTCCCGCCAAACGCAGAATGCCGGCAGCGCCGGCTTCTATGCCCAGATGCGCACATGCCCAGAGTTCGGCCGGCGACACGTATGGCAAGCTGGCAATCGAGACGGCTCCTTCCATGGGCTTGGCCAAGGCAAACGGTCGAGGCAAGTCGTCCCGTTGCCAATCGCTCCATTCGACAGCGTCCGTCGCTGGAAGCTGCCGGGACGATAGCCCGAGGACTTCCAGGCATTGCCGCAGACATACCCGGAAGTGCTCAGAGTCGTCGCCATCAGTCGGCCAAGAAAGATCCGACCAGCGGCCATTGCGCAGTGCCTGGGCCTCGGTGTCGAACCGCAGGCCCGGGACGAAGCGATGCTGCAACGCCGGTATGGCACGCGTGTTCCTGCTCATGTGTGTCCCTCTATTGGTTCCGGTTGTTCTCCGCCTGCTTTCAGGGCTTCGGTCCGGCGCGACAACTTCGCGGCCAAGGGCTCCTTCCGCGTGCTGGATGCGTTAGACGTCGTGGCGACTGTCGACGGGTTCGAGCTCTCCTGTCCTGTTGGCTCGGGGTAGAACTCCGCAGTGACGTCAGGACCTTCTTCGACGCTCTCTTCGAATGCGCCATGTGCCAGACCGTCCCGGGCCGCGGCATCCAACGCGGCCTGGTCAAAGCCAGCCAGTGCTCGGCGCTCCCATTCCTCCTTCGCAGCGGCGACGGCGGCCTCCAAAGAGCTTCCGGTCCTCGTGGTCAGGTCGACGTAGAAGATCGGCGCGCGATGCGATTGCGTTGTCGACCGTCCGCGCAGCCGAAGTTCTAGCGGCAGTGTCGATAGGCGTCCGCTACTGATGGCGTGGAAGTAGCGCAATCGCGTTGCCAGAGTGCGGATGCTGTTGAAGCCTGTCGTGCGAAAGATGAAGCTGCCAAGCTCGTCCTCATCGCCGATCCGCACATTGAGCCGTCCGAGCGGCTTGCACTGACCGGCAGCCATGTCGCAGCCATCCGGTGAAGGGCAGGGCAGGGCCTTGATGCCCTCGACGGTCGCGCGTCGACACGTCTGCCCATCGCCGACGCACAGTGGCCGGCCGGTCTTGCGGTCGAAAAGGCTGTAGGCGGCGCGCAGGTTCAGGTCCGGGGCGTCAAAGAGCAGCCGAATCGGAATGGCGCGCAGCTTGGTACTCGCGCTCTGGCCTTCGCCTTGACTCTGGGCTTGTGCCTGGCGCAGGGCCTTGTCCAGCGGATGCGGGATCCAGCCGTCCTTGTCCTGGATCTGACTGGTCAGCGTGAATTCGTCGTCCTTCTCGGGCAGGCGCTTGCCATTGCGCTCCACCACCCGGCCGATCGAGATGCGCCCGACGACGGGTGGCGTGAGAGAAAGTCCTTTGAGCATGATGATCTCCTTGAATGAGGGAATGCGTGCTGATGGCCAGGCGGGTCTCAATCGCTGTCGCCTCGTCCGTCAGTCGCGCCGTCGTTGCTAATCAAAAACCGACGCGTCCCAGGCTTCGCGACCGAGAAGCGCTGGGCAATCTCCGGCTGTTCGGCGCGCAGCCGGTCGACATCGATCCGCGACGAGTCCTTGCTGCGTTTCCAGCTGACCGAGCCCGAGTCGAAGACAGCCTGGCTCGCCTCGCCCATACGCTGCTGGATGGCCTGCACGAGCTGGGCTTCCAACTGTTCCTGGGTGGCCAAGGTCCGGCGCACCGCGATGAGGTCTGAGAACACGGCCGACATGCGCAGATCACCGGAGAGGTCGACGCTGGGGCCGTTCCCCGTGGCGTACAGCGACCGCAACGCCCGGTCTGCCGATTCCGAGCCGTCGGCCGGTGGTGCAACATCTCGTTCGACGTAGCTCCAGAAATCCCGCTCCAGCTCGATGAGCTGCCGGATCATGGCGTCGTCGCGATCGATGCGATGAATGCGCAGCTCCTGGCCACCGATCAGCACCGCCACGTCGGCCGCCTGCTTGCCAGTCACGGCCAGCTGGTGCATCACCTGCAGCTGGACGTATTCGGGCACGCCTTCAACCCAGAGGCGCGCGCCGTTGATGCCAGCAGTCTTGCACTCCAGGATCTGGACATCCGCTGCGCCAATGACCTCCCGGTCGATGTTGGCCAGCATCCAGGGTTCCTCGGGATGCTGTAGCACGGCGTTGATGCGCCGCACGCGGTTGCCTGATCGCTTGGTGTAGTGGGCCGCGACGATCGGCTCCAACAAAGTGCCCCAGTACAGTGGGCTGGTCTCGTCGTTGGGGTCGGCCTTGGGCAGGTTGCCGTCGCGGCCGGTCTTCTCCATCCACAGCTCGAGCCGGGACTTGTAGGGGTTGAGGCCGACAGCGGCACCAGCGTCCGAACTGCCGATGCCACCCTTGCGCACGGTGAGCCACTGCTCGCGATCCAGGGTCTCGGTCTTGACGAGCTTCAACGCCGGCCGACCGCGCGCAGTGCGGGAGTGCTTCAGGGGTGAATTCATGAGGGGGTCTCCATGAAGTGAGGCAGGCCAGCGTTCTCGCCAGCCGGGCAGCGCGGCCATCGACGTCCCCACAAAGCAAGAGCCCCGGGCAGTGGATCTGCGCGGGGCTCTATGCTGGGGAGTGCCGATGGACGGGCGGGCAGAGGGATTGACGGACCGGGTCCTCGTTTGAGAAGAATGAAAGGATCGAATGTGGCGACGCGCCTCACGCCACCATCTGCAAGGCCTGGTCCATGGCCCGCTGCTTGAGATTCGCGCCTTGGCCGAACCAGGCGCTTTCCAGGCGGTATTCCTGGCTGCGCGCGCGACGCTCGTGGTCGACGAACTCGGTGACTGCGTTGAGCAGGCCCCAGGCTGTTCCTTTGGCTGCGGTGAGCTCGGCGCCGCGGCCGTGGCCGTCATAGAGCGACTGCACCTTGTTCAGGGCACGTTCGTTGACCAGATTGCCTTCGGGTTGCTGGTCGATCTGGCACAGAACCTTGAGGAAGTAGTTCATCGCCTCGTGGCTCTTGACCTTGCGCTCGGCCAGCAGCTTCATGCGGTACATGAAGCCGTCCCATTGCGAGACCGCCACACCGAGCTGCTTCTTGACCGCCAGAGCGTCAAAGCTCGTGCGATGCGGCACCTTGATGGCCTGCGGTGCGCCGTTCAGGGCAATGGACAGCGTGTTGTTGCACACGACGCGGATCGTTGTCGGCGTAGCCGTGGTGGCGAGCGTGCCATCGCACGAGGTGGCCAGCAGCAGGTAGCCCTTTACCCGGTCGTCGCCCTTGAGCGCGGTCTCCTTGCCGGTGCGGGCCAGGGCCCAGAACTTGCGGCCCTCCTTGAGCACGCCGGCGGTCTCCAGCTCGTACCCGGAAATCTCGGTCAGGTCACGGTAGAACTCCAGCACTTCGCGGGGTTGGACGACCTGGTAGCGGTCCGAGACGACGGACAGCGGCGACTTGGTGTCGCTGCGGTACAGGACCATCTGGTCGGCGTAGGTCATGACAGCGCCGAGCGCGCCGGCCTGCTCGGTCATGTAGCGAACCGGTGTCGAGAGGATCTCCCAGTTCATGCCTGCCTGGTCGGCCCAGACGTCGAGGGATTGCTTCGGCGGCAGGGCGTTGCCGAGCTGGTGCCAGGGGGTTTGGCCAACGAAGGCCATGGATTGAACGGCGTGAGCCATGGTGTTCTCCTGAAGATGAAAGCAAGGGAAAGACGCGATCACGCCGCAGCGGAACCCGGCCCAGACAGGGCGGCTCACGAGCGATGTGGAAGGCGAGAAGGAAAGAGGAAGCGAGAGCCGGACGCAGCGACGGAAGATCAGTCGTCGAAATCGGTGCCCCAAGCTCCGGAAGGCGTGGGTGACGACATGCGCATCTCGCTCTGAGGTGCTGCCGCGTCACTGAACGTGAAGTCGCAGTCCAGGCAGCGATAGGTATCGAGGACGTTGTCGTCCATGCGCTGGCCGAGGATGGAGCCCGCGACACAAGCTGAAGCGCCGGCCGCCAAGGCGCCAATCAGGGCGCCGAGGATGGAACCTGCGGCCATGCCGGCAGGACCGCCAGCAGCGCCAATCGCCATCCCGGCTTCGGCACCACCGGCGGTGCCGGCCCAGCCGGCAAACAGCCCGATTGCGGCGCCGATCGCGCCGATTGTCTTGCGGCCGAGATTACGTCGGGCAACGGAATCAGACTTGCAGCGGGGGCACATGGGGCTGATCAGGGTAGGGTGGGGTGATTCGGCGGTGGAGTGCTTGGATGTACTGGGCGAGGCTGAGCGCTGTCAAAGCGCCTGCTAGGAAGGTGATGGCGAAGGTGGTCAGGTAGTCTTGGGGCAGCGGGCGGGGACGCATGACGGTCTCCTTGTGGTCGGTGGAATGAATGGCCATCGCACACGGCATAAAGCCCAGTCCGCGTAGGGCGGAACTGGGCTCGACGGTGAGACGGGGGCTGGGAGTCCGGTCAGAAGATCATCTGCTCCGTCTCAGGTGGGTGATATGTGGCTGAAGAAATCTGGATTCGATGGTCGCGCCTCGCTTGCTCAAGCTGGATTGGAATCGGCTTGAATCCCATGGAATCAGGCCAAAACCTACGAAACCAAGTCAGAAAGCCAGTTTCCGTGCGATCATCATGGAATGCTGAATGCTCGTCTGCTTGATGGATGTCGAGGCCATGACTGATCGCTGGTTGTCAGTCGAGGAGATTGCCGAGTACCTCGGCGTGAGCAAGGACACCGTTTATGCATGGATCGCCAGACGAAACATGCCAGCTCATCGAATCGGTCGACTTTGGAAGTTCAAGTCTGACGAGATCGACGAATGGGTGCGCTCAGGTGGTGCGGGAGAAAGCGATGGGCGAGAGAGGGGTTGATGGACGCAGCTTTTGCTTTTCTCAATCGGCTCATTCGGTCGGAAGAACAACGGGAGAGTTGACGTGAAGAAAATTGCGTGTGTCGATCTTTTCTGCGGGGCAGGAGGGCTGACGCATGGTTTCATGCTTGAGGGACTTCCCGTTGTAGCGGGGATTGACCTTGATCCCGCTTGCCGTTTCCCGTACGAGAAGAACAACGGCGAGGCCCGATTTCTTGAGCGTGACATCAGCAAGGTCACGACCGACGAAATCAATGGGCTGTTTGGTGATGCAGAACGGACGATCTTGGCGGGTTGCGCGCCTTGCCAACCCTTCTCGACCTATGCCCAGCGTTACGAGCTCGATGGCAAAGACGGGAAGTGGGGCTTGCTATATCAGTTCGCACGCCTCGCGAAAGGCACGATGCCCGACGTCATCACGATGGAGAACGTGCCGACCGTTGCCAAGCACGAGGTCTTCCACGATTTCGTGGACACACTGAAAAGGCTTGGCTACGAGGTCTGGCACGACGTCGTCGATAGCTCGCGTTACGGCGTTCCGCAAATGCGGCGTCGGATGGTGCTGCTAGCTTCGAAACACGCCAGCATCGAGATGATCCCTCCGACCCACGACAAGCCGAAGACTGTGCGGCAAGCAATTGCCCATCTGCGTCCCCTCAGTGCCGGTGAATCCGCTCCCCGCGACAAACTGCACGTGACTTCGGCGCTGTCTGAAACTAATCTGAAGCGGATCAAGGTCTCGAAGCCCGGTGGCACGTGGCGCGACTGGCCGAAGCACTTGGTCGCCGAATGCCACCGCGCTGAAAGCGGGCGGACATATCCGGGTGTCTACGGACGCATGGAGTGGGACAAGCCTGCGCCGACGATGACGACCCAATGCTACGGGTTCGGCAACGGTCGCTTCGGCCACCCCGAGCAGCATCGCGCCATCTCCCTGAGGGAGGCCGCAATCTTGCAGAGCTTCCCGCGAGACTACGCGTTCATTCCGCAAGATGGCGAGGTGAGCTTCACGGCTCTCGGACGGCTCATCGGTAACGCCGTGCCCGTCGATCTCGGTCGCGCCATCGCCCGTAGCATCGCGCGACACCTCGCATCGGTCGCGGGGTGATGGACTGCGCTGACGGTGATGATGCGGCTGGTGTTCTTGCTCTCTGCAGAGGAGCGTGGATTGCTGCTCTTAGGCGACGAACGCTACGAAGCCAATTACGCGCTCTCGACCTTGCGCATGCAGTTGCGTACCGAATCCGACGAGATTCTGGAACGCCGTTGGGATGCGTGGTCACGCCTGTTGGCGGTGTTCCGCGCCGTGTATGGTGGAATCGAGCACGAAAACCTGCGCTTGCCTGCGTTGGGCGGCTCCCTATTCGATCCGGATCGTTTCCCCTTCCTCGAAGGTAGGTCCAAAGGTTCCGACTGGCGCATCGACGTCGCCAGGCCGCTGCCCATCGACAACCGCACCGTCTTGTTACTGCTCGACGCGATCCAGCAATTCCGGGGGCGCGCGCTGTCGTATAGGGCGCTGGACGTGGAGCAGATCGGCTACGTCTACGAGGGCTTGCTGGAGCGCACGGTCAAGCGCACCGCCGAGGTCACGCTGGAACTCGACGCCACCAAGAGCGCCCAGTCGCCCTGGGTCACGCTGGCCGAATTGGAATCGGCACGGCTCGACGGCGCAGAGCGGCTCGTCGAACTACTTCAGGCGCGTTCCGGCAGTTCCGCCAGCCGCGTGCGCGAAGATTTGCACCGTGCAGTAGATGATGCGCTCGCCGAGCGCGTTTTGACCGCTTGTCACGGCGACACGGCGCTACGTGACCGCATCAAATCCTTCGGCTATCTGGTGCGCACCGACCCTTGGGGCTACCCGTTGGTCTACCCCGCCGGTGCCTTCATTGTCACCACCGGCTCAGACCGGCGCGAGACAGGCACTCACTACACGCCGAAATCGCTCACCGAGGCTATCGTCGCAGAGACGCTTACACCCATCACCTACGTCGGCCCGGCGAAGGGCATGCCGCGCGCGGAATGGGCGCTGAAGTCACCCGCCGAACTGCTAGACCTGAAGGTCTGCGACCCGGCCATGGGATCGGGCGCATTCCTCGTGCAAGCCTGCCGCTGGCTGGCAGACCGGTTGGTGGAGGCGTGGGCGCAGGCTGAAGCACAGGGCAAGACGGTCAATGCCGACGGGCGGGTGGCTGACGCCGATGCCAGCAGCGAGCCGCTGCCCCGCGACACTGATGCTCGCACCGTCGCCGCTCGGCGCCTCATTGCCGAGCGCTGCCTCTATGGCGTTGATCTGAATCCACTGGCCGTCGAACTAGCCAAGCTCTCTATCTGGTTGGTGACGCTGGCCAAGGATCGCCCCTTCGGCTTCCTCGATCACAACCTGCGCTGCGGCGACAGCTTGATCGGCATCTACCGGCTGGATCAGCTCACCCAGCTGTCGATGAACCCCACCGGCCAGGGCCAGCGGCCGCTATTTGGTCAGAGCATTGAGCAAGCCGTGCGAGAGGCCATCGAACTGCGGCAGCGCCTGCGAGAAATCCCCATCCACGACATCCGCGACGTGGAAACGATGGCTCATCTGGATGCCGACGCGCGCCGCAAGCTTGCGCTGCCAGAGGGCATCGCCGATGCATTTATCGCGGAGGTGTTCGCGTCGGGTGGCAGTGACACGGTTTTGGAAATTGCACTGACATCGCTGCCCGTCCAGGCCGAGCAGGCCATCAATGGCGACTGCGACGTCCTTGCCTTGATGCGTAGCAGATCAATTGCCGCGCTTTCGATCGATCTGCCTGCAGACAAACCCGCACGTAGGCTGTTTCATTGGCCCTTAGAGTTTCCAGAAGTCTTCGCGCGCGAACGCAGCGGCTTCGACGGCATGATCGGTAATCCGCCCTTTCTTGGCGGGAAGCGAATCACCGGCGTCGCGGGCACGGCCTTTCGTGACTGGTTGGTCGCGCATATCGCCGAAGGGCGGCGTGGCTCTGCCGATCTGGTCGCCTATTTCTTCCTGCGGGCATGGAGCATGTTGCGAGAAGGCGGCGGTTTCGGGTTGCTGGCGGTCAATACCATCGCGGAAGGTGACACACGGCGGATCGGGTTGGACGCGCTGGTGGGCGCGGGTGCCGTCATCCATGCGGCCTACCCAAATGAACCTTGGCCAGGAAAGGCGGCGGTCGTCACGAGTCGCGTGCATGTCCACAAGGGTGAGTGGGCGGGCGAGCGCTCGTTTCTTGGAAGGCCAGCGTCCTTCATATCGGCTTTTCTGTCTGATCGTGAGGAGTGGAGTCCAAAACGGCTGAAAGCTAACGAAGGCATTGCTTATCAAGGCTCTTACGTGCTTGGTATGGGATTCGTGCTTTCACCTGATGAAGCACAGCGGATGCTGGATGCCGATCCGCGAAACGCCGAGGTGGTCTTTCCTTACATCAACGGCGAAGACCTCAATTCAGACCCCGAGCAGCGCCCAAGCCGATGGGTGATCAATTTCTGGGACTGGCCAGAGGAAAGAGCACAAGGATACAAGCTCCCATGGCGGCGCATTGAAGAGCGAGTCAAGCCGGAACGTCAGCGTCTGAACGAACGCGGCGAGTTTGTTCTCCGGAAGCCATTGCCGGAGCGTTGGTGGCAGTTCAGTGAAAAGCGACCTGGCCTGTACCATGCCATCGGTCGCGGCCGGTATTTTGAGCGCCACCCTGAGGGGTGGAGCTCCGATAGCGGCGCAAAAATCAAGGTTATGGTTTGCAGTGAGGTAACCAAGCACCTCTCGTATGTGCTTATCCCAAATGAGTACGTGATATCGGAGCGAGCAGTCGTGTTTCGAAATAGTGATATTTTGGCAATCTGCCAATCATCCCTTCATGAGGTTTGGGCGCGTCTATATAGCTCACGACTGGAGACGCGTCTGAAGTACTCAATTGGGAATGCTCTTGA
This sequence comes from Roseateles sp., assembly GCA_019234295.1. Classification (GTDB taxonomy): domain Bacteria; phylum Pseudomonadota; class Gammaproteobacteria; order Burkholderiales; family Burkholderiaceae_C; genus JAFALK01. Next base: position 10,252 of record JAFALK010000007.1, on the reverse strand, counting down.
AACATTTGTATTCCCGGGTCAGCCCGGCAGCGAGGTTCAAGAGCTAGGAATGCACTTGCATCGGTTGCGCGGAGACCTGATGGCTGAAGACGGTATTGGGCTGACGAAGCTCTATAACCGCTTCCACGATGACGCTGAGCAAGATACCCGCATCGAAGGGTTGCGCGCATTGCAGCGCGAAATGGATACTGCCATCGCTCGCGCCTATGGCTGGGACGACCTCGACCTGGAATACGGCTTCCACGAAGTGTCGTACCTGCAAGAGAACGACCGTGCTCGTTTCACCATCTCGGAGACTGCGCGCGTCGAAGTGTTGCAGCGGCTGTCGGAATTGAACCGTCAGCGGTACGAGGAAGAAGTCGTACAGGGTTTGCACGGTGCCGCCACGCCACGCGCTTCGACCCGCGCTCCGCGTGCCGGTCGCACGGCAGGTTCCACCACAACTGATCAACCCTCACTCGACTTCGGGACTGGGGTAACTATCACCGCTAACGACGAGACTCCGTCCCAGGTGATCCTCCGTTTTCTGAGTGCACATGACGGCTGGCACGCCAAGGCCGATGTCCTCGCAGCTACCGGCATCACGGACGGCCAGTGGAATGCTGCGATCAACGACCTGATCTCGGGCGGCGGCGTCGAGCGCCAAGGCGAAAGGCGCGGGGCACGCTACCGGATCCAGCCCGGCCATCGTCCCCCCGCATTAAGCGGTTATGCGATGACTTGAACTCAAGCCGCGCCGTCGTTCAAAGACCACCATTGCTTCGATTAATTTGCATTGCACACTGAGGCCCCGTCCATGACAAAACCAAGCACTGATACAGCTCAGGCGAGCCCGACCAAGCAATTCTTCGTTTCGATGCTCACGCGCGACATCAGCCTCGCCGATGCGATCCTCGACTTGCTCGACAACTGCCTGGATGGCGCAATGCGCCTGGCGAACGGCAACGAGGTCGATTACGCCAAGCATTTCGTAAATATCGAAATCGCCGAAGACCACTTCTCCATCGCCGACAACTGCGGTGGCATCCCGCGCGACGTTGCCAAGAACTACGCATTCAAGATGGGACGCGAGCCCGACGATGACCGCGATTCGGATGCCGAAACCATTGGCATGTATGGCGTCGGCATGAAGCGCGCGATCTTCAAGATGGGGCGTAACGCATTGGTGCGCACGCGGCATGGCGAGGATACGTTCGAGGTGCCGATCACATCGGAATGGCTTGATGCCAAGAACTGGGATCCGCTTCCGATCAATGAACCGACCGAGGCAAAGGAGCAGCTTGACGAGCCAGGCACCACGATTTACGTCGCCGATCTTTACGAAGGCGTTGCGCGGCACTTCGCCAACGAATCGTTCGAAAACGAGGTGCGCACAGCGATCGCGGAGCACTTCACGATGTTCATCCAATGGGGCCTGAGGGTAAATCTCAATGGAACACCCGTGGAGTCCGTCCGTGTCGAGGTGCTGGTTTCGACAGACGAGACTCGTCCGGCCCCGTACATCTTCCAGAAGACGATAGATGGCGTGCTCGTCTCGATCACCGTTGGCCTCAATACCGGAAAGAGTCTTGGTGATGACGCGGAGGACGACGCGGGATTCGAACGTGACCGGTCGTCCGCAACCGCAGGCTGGACGGTGCTTTGCAACGACCGTGCGGTCATTGTGGGAGATAAGGGCCGTCTGACGGGCTGGGGCGACAGCATCCCGCTCTACCATCCGCAGTTCGCCATCATCACGGGCATCATCGAATTCCGCTCCAAGCATGCGGATCAGTTGCCGGTCACTACGACGAAGCGGGCACTCGACACGTCGTCGAACGTCTGGCTGGAGTCCCTCGTCAAGATGAAGGAGGGTATGCGCATCTGGATTTCTTACACGAACCAGTGGAAGAACCATCCACGCGCCGATCAGTCGAGTCACTGGGAGTCCGCCAAACCGATGCCGTTGAGCCGGGCCATTGAGGTCGTGTCCGCTCGCAGTGCTACCAGGGCAATTGCCGGCGCGATCGAATTCAACCCTCAGAAGGCGAAGGTCTTGCCTGAGCCGGAGGACAAGAAGCCATCGTCCCGAAAGATCGTGTTCTCGCGCCCTGCGGAGGAAGTGCGACTCGTCTCCAAGCTGCTGTTCGATGACGCGGATGAAAAACCCGGCGTCGTCGGCGACAAGTGCTTCGAGATGCAGCTCACGAAGGCCAAAAAGCAGGGAGTCTGAACGATGAGTGCTGGTTCGTCACTGCCGTACCGGTTACGGCCCAACAAAGCCGTGGATCGGGAGCTGTTCCTGTCGCTGCTGATGCGATTGGCACCGATACTTGCACTCGAAAAATACCACTACGTCGGTCTCGGTGGCCCATTCCTCGAAGACTTCCGGATGATCCATGGTCGGCTCGGCATCGGAAAGATGACGTGCATCGAGACAGAAGAACAGGTGCACAAGCGCCAGCTCTTCAACCGCCCTGTCGCGTCCATCGAATGCGTCCACAGGAGCCTCGAAGACTACCTCGACGAAACCGATTTCGACGCTCCCGCCATCATCTGGTTCGATTACACGGAGCCCAGAGGCATCACGACGCAAATCGAACGATTCGCGCGCACCATCGGTACGGCGCCGATCGGCAGCGTGTTACGCGTCACCCTCAACGCCAACCCCGCATCGTTGGGAAAGCCGGAACCCAAAGACATCTCCGTCGAGGCTGAGGGTGAAGCCTCAGAAGATCGCGGGCAGAAGCCGACGATCCAAGAATGGCGACTCGCGCGCTTCAAAGAGCGTCTCGGCTCGCTCTTCCCGAGCGGTTTGACTGCCGACGGAATGAACTTCAAGACATTTGGCACGAGCCTGCTTCGCGCACTCAAGCTGGCGGTCGAAAAGGAGGTGCTCAGTTTTCGGGATCGCCGAATCGTCTGGGCACTCGCCACGCACTACGCTGACGGTCAGGCGATGGTGACCGCCGCACTCGTCATCTGCAAGAACGACGACAAGGCCGTAGAAGAGTTGGTGAAGGGTTGGGAGTTCTACGCGACGGCTGATGCCCCGCACCGCCTCGATCTCCCCGCGCTTTCGACTCTGGAGCGGTTGACGATGGAATCGAACGTCGATGCCAAGACCGAGATGGGCTTCGAGTTGCCGAAGTCTGATATGGGCGAGAACCCGTTCGAGGTTTTTAAGAAGTTCTACCGCATCTATCCGCATTTCTCGCGCGTCGAGCTTTAGTCCGTGGATTCGAGGTTCCAGAACATGACGACAACACCCACCGCATGGATCGCCATCGACGACGGTCTCGCCACCGATCGCAGGCTCGCGCCCTACACGCTAGTCTTGAATGGTGATGGCTCCCTGTATCGGGCAATTACCGAGGACGATTGGGTGCTCGTGCTGAACCCCGCCGGGGAGATTGCTCGTGCCGGGCGTGTGCTGCGGGTTCGCTCCGACCTCAAGATCACCACTCTGTTCTTCGATCGGGTGTCCGTCATCGACGCTCCGGTGCCGGTCGCCAGCGTGTCGCTGACTCCGCCGTCGTCGGGAAGCGTCAGTCGCTTCCAGTGGGAGGAATTCGTCGCGGCCTTGTCCACGGCGCTGCACCAGACTGTGGACGGCGTGCCGCCGGTCGAGGATCGAACCTACATTCGCGAGCTACTGCAACTTGCCGTGGTGGACGACCTGCTTGGTCCAGCGGGCGGCCCGCACGAGCGCATCGTGGATATGAGCGTGCGCGACCGTTATCTGGTCGGCAAGCTGGCACCGCGGGAAGATGCCCAAGGCGGCATCGAAGGGCTGGAAGGCCCGCTGGCCGAGGACGAGGTCGAGGAACCCACCGATCCCATCGTGCCCGGCCAGCACGAACCTGGCGCCGAGTTCGGCACGGCGACCGGACGGGTGGAGCCTGAATCCGACTCCGCAGACGAGATCGATGCTGCCAGCAATCAATCGCTGGTGCCGAGCAGCTTCGGCATGACCTTCTGTGTCGATGGTGACGTCGAGCGAGTGGAGGTCGAAGCGTGTTGGGGTTGCTACGAACGAGTGCCCAACAAAGAACACGACCTGATGCGAGCCAATGGGCAGAAGGCCAAAGTTTGGCAGCGCATTCCCTGCGGTGGGAAGCTGGTGCTGCCGCTCACCGAAGGAGTGATTCCCCATCAAGCGCCAGACCCGAATCGTCCGTCGGTGCGGATACAAGGTTCCATCCGTGCCAAAAGCGCTAAGGGCGACCGTTTGGTGACGCTGTTCCTGATCAACGCTCAGGATGAACCCGACACTAACCGCGATACGGCATGGCTGTTCCAGCCCGAGCTGATCGTGCGCGCGGAGGCGGGAGCGCCAACTCATGCGATCTTTCGCCGCCGGCCCGTGCTCGACGCAGATGGGGCCGATGCAGAGCGCGAGTCGCTGGAAATGATCTACCGCAACCGCGTCGAGTTTGCGGTCGGACATGGCATCGCCATTCATGCCGAGACGGCGGACGACGTGACCCGAGCCACGCTGGTGCGTACCACAGTGCTGCCGCAATACGAGGTGCAGGTCACGGAGACGCCAGGACTCGATGCAGCAGACCGCCCGGCGATGAAGGAGATGGTGGTGAGCGGTCTGCTCGACATGCAGCGCCTCGCCACACTGGGCGTCAATGAGTTGGTCGCCGCCCTGAACGTACTGACGAAGGACTACGCGGTATGGATCGCCGAGCAGCGTGTCCGCATCGGTGAGGACGTGGCCGGGTATGACACTTCGGCTGCACAGGCGCTGGATCGGTGTCAGGAAATCCAAACGCGCTTGCAGCAAGGCATCGATACGTTGAAGAGCGACGAGAAAGCTCTGGCGTCTTTCCGCTTCGCTAACCGGGCGATGGCCATCCAGCGCGTGCGTAGTCAGTACGCGCTCGAAGTACGGCGAGGCCGGGACGTAACGGTCGATCAGTTCGACCTGCCGAAGAACCGTAGCTGGCGTCCGTTCCAGTTGGCGTTCCTGCTGCTGTCGATCCCGTCGCTCGCCGACCCCACGCACCCGGATCGCGTACAGCCGATGGAAGCCCATGCCGATCTGCTGTGGTTCCCCACCGGCGGTGGCAAGACCGAGGCCTACCTGGGCGTGGCGGCGTTCACCATGGCGATCCGACGCTTGCAAGGCAAACTCGGCGGCTACGACGGCTCGCGCGGCCTGGCCGTGATCATGCGCTACACGCTACGCCTGCTGACATTGCAACAGTTCCAGCGCGCCACCGCGCTGATCTGCGCGATGGAAGTGCTGCGGCGTGAAGCGCTGGCCAACGGTGATTCCGCGTTGGGCGGCGAACCGTTCACCATCGGTTTGTGGGTCGGTAACAAGGTGACGCCGGGCACGACAGAGGACAGCCATCGCGCCATCGAGGACATCCGCAATCCCGGCAAATACCACGCGGGGGCGGCAACCCCCGTGCAACTGACGAGTTGCCCTTGGTGCGGCTCCGACATTGCGCCGGGGCGCGACGTGGAGATCGACAAGAGCCACGGACGCACGCTCGTCTATTGCGGTGACAAGAGAGGTCGCTGCGAATTCTCACGCGGCAAGTCCAGCAATTCGCCGCACCCTGGCATCCCTGTGTTGACGGTGGACGAAGAGATCTACCACCGCCCGCCGACGATGATGATCGCCACCGTGGACAAGTTCGCCATGATGGCGTGGCGGGGACAGGTGCGCACGCTGTTTGGTCGGGTGAGCCAGGAATGCGAGCGCCACGGTCTGCTGTGGCACGAAGCCGACTGCTGCACTGGCAATCACACCGCCGGGAAGGGTCTGCCTGCCGTCAAGGTCAGAGACGTCGCGCCGATCCGGCCGCCCGATCTGATCATCCAAGACGAGTTCCACCTCATCAGTGGCCCGCTAGGCACGATGGTCGGACTGTACGAATCCGCCGTGGATGAGCTGTGTGGGTGGACGCTAGGTGACAAGACGGTCAAACCGAAGATCGTCGCGTCCACGGCGACGGTGCGCAAAGCCAAAGAACAGGTGAACAACGTGTTCATGCGGCGCGTGTCGGTGTTTCCGCCGCACGGCTTGGACGTGGAGGACAACTACTTCTCGGTACAGCGACCGATCGAAGAGCGGCCCGGACGCCGCTATCTCGGCGTGTGTTCGCCAGGCAGTTCGCGGCCCGCGATGCTGATCCGCGTCTATACCGCTTTCCTCACGGCGGCGCAGGCGCTGTTCGACCGTTTCGGCGAGCCCGCCGATCCGTACATGACCATGGTCGGCTATTTCAATTCGCTGCGCGAATTGGGCGGCATGCGGCGCTTGGCCGAAGACGACGTGCAGACGCGTTCCTACCGTGTGCAGATGAGCATGGTCGAACGGCCCGCGCTTGCGCAGCGCAGCGTCAACAACATCCGCGAGTTGACGTCGCGCGTCTCCAGTCAGGACATCCCGAAGTACCTCGACGATCTGGAGGTCAAGTTCAAGGCCGCGTTCGATGCGAGCACCGGAAAGTACGTGACGAGGTGGAACGAAGGAGACACCCGCGCAATCGACGTGGTGCTGGCGACCAACATGCTGTCGGTCGGTGTGGACGTGAATCGCTTGGGCCTGATGGCGGTGAACGGCCAGCCCAAGGGTACGGCGGAATACATCCAAGCCACCAGCCGCGTGGGCCGTTCCTTCCCCGGCTTGGTCTGCACGGTGCTCACATGGGCACGTCCGCGCGATCTCTCGCACTACGAGACCTTCGAGCATTACCACGCGACCTTCTACAAGCATGTGGAAGCGCAGTCGGTGACGCCGTTCTCGCCACGTGCCATGGATAGGGGCCTGACCGGCGCGCTCCTGAGCCTGATGCGTCTGGATAACGACGCGTTCAGTCCGAACGTGGGTGCGGGCGAGTTGGACAAGTCCGACCAGCCCGAGATCACTGAAGCCATCGACGTGCTGGTGCGGAGGGCTTGGAACGTCAGCGAGACGACCACCATCAAAAATCTGGCCGAGCGTGAACTGAAGGAGCGCGCGGACGAATGGGCGAAGGAGGTGAGCGTACCCGGCCGCACACTGGCTTATGAAAAGCGTGGGCAGCAAGCGGCGATGATGAAGAATTTGATCGAATCTCCGGGACTCAAGGCTTGGAGCAATTGGACGGTGCCGATGTCGATGCGAGAAGTGGAGCCTGGCGTGCGTCTGATCATGAATACGGGACACATCTTGGACGATCACGGGTGGAAGCCGCGTCCGGCGACGAAGGACGAGGACTGACCATGACCACAAACAGAACACCCGTCGGCGAAGTCCGCCCCAGCCAGCTGCTCTGGACATACGGTCCGGGCGCACTGATCGATCTGCCAAGTCTCTCGGTGGTGACGCTGGGCATCGACCAGTGGGAGAAGGATCGTTGCCAGCCCATCGGCGAGCCGCGCCTGCTAGCCGCCGTTCGCAAGGTTCTCGGGTCGCAGGTGGAGAACCTGCGCGTACCGCCTTTCCAGAAGAGCGAACTCGTCGATCCGTGGTCGGCGGAGGCGAACATCGGCGTACCCGTCCGCCCGTTCCCGCGTTGGATGCGCTGCGTGAAGTGCGGTCTGCTGTCGCCCTTCGACGCGGGGCTGTTCGAGATCAAGGAAAACCGCTTCCGTCCGGAGCGAACTCGGTTCGTCCACAAGGGGTGCCGTGGCTCCAAGGGCGACCAGCCCGCGAAGGATGCCGACGCCGTTCCGGCGCGTTTCCTCTTGGCCTGCCGCGACGGCCATCTCGACGACTTCCCTTGGCATTACTTCGTCCACGGTGGCAACAGCTCGTGCAAGGGAACGCTGCGTTTCTTCGAGAGTGGAGCCTCGTTGCAGACCGAGAACCTGTGGGTGAAGTGCGATGCTTGCGGCGCGTCGCGCAGCATGGCGCATGCCTTCGGCAAGGCCGGGAAGGAAAACCTGCCGAGCTGCCGAGGCAGGCATCCCCACCTCGATCACTTCGACGAAGAGTGCGACGAGGAAGCGCGGGCAGTCCTGCTGGGTTCGACGAACAGTTGGTTCCCGATCACTCTGTCGGCGCTCGCTATTCCTCAGGCGAAAGACCCGCTCGGTCAACTTATTCAGGACGGGTGGGAGTTCTTCGACGATCTGGATTCTGAGGCCGCCGTCGGGGTGACGGTGAAGACATTGAAGAAGACCGGAGCCTTGCCGGGCATCGACAAGTACCTGGCATCGGACATCTGGGCGGCCATCGAAATCCATCGCAACGGCGGCGGTCAGGAGACGATTGGCGACGCCGACATCAAGGGGCCGGAGTGGGAAGTGCTGACGGCGGCCAATCCGCCCGCCGATTACCCGCACTTCATGAGCAAGAAGGTCGCCACTCCGCCCGGCTTCGAGAAACACATCGGCAGAGTCCTGCTGCTGGAGAGGTTGCGCGAGGTCAACGCCTTGTTGGGCTTCACCCGCGTGGAAGCGCCCGAGGAAGCGAGCGATCCGAACGAGCGCCCACAGATGGCGGGCCTTGCGCGCCGCAAGCCGGATTGGGTTCCCGCGAATCAGGTTCACGGCGAAGGTATCTTCATCCAGTTCGACGAAGAGGCGCTCCGGACGTGGGAGGCGCAGAGTGGCGTCAAGCTCGTCGATAGGATGCTCGAAGACGGCCATCGTGGATGGCGCAATTCGCGGCATCTCGACCCGAACGGAGGCTATCCCGGCATCCGATACGCCATGCTCCACACGCTCTCGCACCTGCTCATCCGCGAACTGGCGCTGGAATGCGGCTACAACGCAGCGAGCATCCGCGAACGAATCTACGCTGACGTGTCAGATGGGAATCCCCAGGCGGGCATCCTTATATACACGGCGGCAGCCGACTCTGATGGGACGCTGGGCGGCCTCGTCGATCTCGGAAAACCGGAAAACCTCGGGCGACTGCTCCGGCAGGCGCTGAACCGATCGAAGGTCTGCTCATCCGATCCGCTCTGCTCCGAGCACGATCCGGCGAAAGACCGTTCGCTCCACGCGGCAGCCTGTCATGCGTGCAGCCTGGTCGCAGAGACGTCGTGCGAACGAGGCAATCGTTACCTTGACAGATCGTTGCTGGTGCAGACCCTTGACCGGGGCGATGCCGCGTTCTTCGCGGGGCTGTGACATGGAAAGATTGCTGGAAGCTGTTACAGCCGTGGTCTGTCTCGTTTCACCGGAGAAGGTTTCGGCGCTGGCAAGCAGGATTCGGAAGATTGAGGACGGAAGAGCGCGCATCTCTCTTTCGGACGTTGTCGGTACTGCCATGGCAAGAGTATTCGTCGATCGGCTCGTCGATGCCTGGCGGGCCACGTCGGTCGGTTCCGACGAGCTGGCTTCGATGCTGCTCGCCGCGGGCCATGTCTTTGAGAACGTGTCGAAGCACCAGTCCACCGAGCTCGTGTGGACGGGGCCAACGACGCCCTTCGTGTCGCCTCGTAGAACGGAGCAGGCGCTTTTGCAAGTCATAGGCGCAGCCAAGCGAAATTTATTTATCACTAGCTTCGTGGCCTACGATGTTTCGACCATCGTGAAGGCGTTGAACGAAGCGAGTGCGCGAGGCGTGAGCATCTCGATGCTGCTCGAATCCTCGCAGGATCACGGTGGCAGCGTTTCATTCGACGTGCTCGGAAAGATGCGCACATTGGTTCCCTCCGCGAACTTATACGCTTGGCGTGAGCGAGTGGCCCCGTTCGCCGATGGCCGAGTTCACGCCAAGGTTGCGGTAGCTGACGGTGATTGGTGCTTCATCACCAGTGCGAACCTTACGGGACACGCAATGGAGCAGAACATGGAGGCGGGCGTACTTCTGTCCGGAGGGCAGATTCCCAAGCTGCTGCTTGAGCATCTACATGCATTGGTCGAAACCAAGACCGTGTCGCCCGTCTGACGGGATGCATGACCGGCGCTAGCCGACGATGTCAGAGTGGCATATGAGCGTAGGAGGGCGGGCTTCGGCGCGCCTGGCCCCACGAAAATCGTCTTACATCCGCCCTTACATCGGTCGAAAGTCTTGCAAAGCAAAAAGCCACCGCTAGGGTGGCTTTTCTGCCTAAGTGCTTGACGCACAAAGACTTTATTTGGTGGCGCTTCAGGGATTCGAACCCCGGACCTGCGGATTATGATTCCGTCGCTCTAACCGGCTGAGCTAAAGCGCCTCAAGCCTTCTATTCTAATCAACTTTTGAGAGACAATGCAAGCATTGATGAAAAGTTTTTGACAGCTTCTTCATCCCCCAGCATCTCAGCCCTTGCCGTGAGCTTGGCAGGCAGGAAGAAAGTCTCTCCATGTTCAGCTTTTTCAAGAAGAAATT
>JAFALK010000060.1 GCA_019234295.1 Roseateles sp. | reverse complement strand
TTCCGAGCCAACGACGATCTGATGAAGTTCCTGCGGAGCCTGTAACTATGCAAAGCACGGCGAGCCCGACGACGCCTTCCATCCCAGTGGACGCCGCCGCCGGGCGCCGCCGACCTTTACATAGTTGAGTCCTATACATAGGGGTCGAGTTCGGAATTTTCCGAAGCCTCACAGCGGTCGTTCAGGTCGCTGCGACTTCAGACCTGCAGCGCCCACGTCAGCTTCCTTGAATGATGCAGCCCTTGCGCTGGCAAGCACGTTGGCGTCCGATTGGTCGCGACGACGCTGGCACCGTGAGTCCGCCAGCCGTCGCCGACCGAGTTCGCTGCAAAACCGCGTTTGGTCACGACCTGCGAGCCAGTCAACGAGAACCCCGGCAACCTGGCGGCTGAGCATTAACGATGTCATTCACGCGTCCACCCGACACCGCGAAGCTCGCCGCAAGTGCTGGTCGGGTGAAGGGCTCGGTCCTCGCCCCTCCCGTGAGCACGCTTTGGTACCTGTACGCAGACTGTTGCCGACGATCCCCCTACGGCCGAAATCCGCCGCGCCCACCGACAGGATGCTGTTCTTCGCCCCGCCAGAATGGGCGCCGAAAAGCTGATGCTCGAAGCCAGTCCGAGGACGTGGAAGGCCTCCGAGGTGATCTGACGCTCAAGTACTCTCTAGAACTTCTGCACCACGAGCTTTCCGACACTTTGGCCCAGTGCAGTGCCTACTTGAGCTGAATTTCGGTAATGCACACCGTCGTAGATGCGAGCAGCCTGCACCTCTTCCATGAATTCGTTGAGGGACCTCCATTGGCGAACCGCGCCGTCGGCCGTCGGGCTGGACGATGACAGGATCGGCAAGGAGGCCGAACCGAGTTCGGCCTCGATCACCGCTGCGATGGCACCGGAGGAGACACAGTGTGCGCAGGGGTATTCCGGGTGCATGGGCGTTGCAATGAGCGGCGTCCAGCCCACGTCTTGAGTCAATGAGGCGTTTCCTCCGCCGTTGCGAATGGCTGTGATGGGGCGCCAGAACAGGTAGGCATATTTCGCATCGAATACGGCAATCAGCGCGTCGTCAATCGCCATCGCAGCCGCAGCGTAAAGATGCGCGTTCTGGGCGATGCTTCGACCCGGCTGCGTGGCGACAGGTCGCAGCACCGGGTGGTAGAGGAGTGGGCGAGTCTCTTCCCAAAAGCGGGCGATGGCCGTCTGTTCGGCCGTGCGAGTCGTGCTGTTCTTCGCGCCAAGGCTCTTCACCTCGTTGTAGTCGCGAAGCCAAATTTCGCTAGAGATGCTCGGCGGCGGTGCGGGTCTGAATTGGTCGGCACGCGTCATCACCCAAGGAGTTCGCCCAGGCCACTGCGTGAACACAGGGGTCAGCGTCGGGACATATGTGCCAGGCGTTGTACGCGGCCGGTAAGTGTCTGGCGCATTGCTTCCGTCGGCCGCTGCCCGCGCAAGGACCGCGGCGGCAGCCTTCTCACCAATCGCAATCCCGTCCACCTTCGGCTGACCGTCCGGGATGTGGTCAATCGCGGCCTGGTAGGTCGAGTCGATGGAGGACTTTTCGCTCGGGACCAATTCCGCCAAGGTCACATGATTGGCTGCGGCCACTGCTGCAGCGACCGATGCTCCAGCCGGCGCGGCAAGCTTGGCGATGTAGGGCTTGTACTTGCCGCCATCGGTGCCAATCGCGCTGACGGCGTCGTACACCGACACCTGAACCACTGCCATGGCACGGTGGCCGCCGGCACCTGGCCCCAGCTTGGCAACAATGGCACAAGCCTTGTCGTTCCAGTCCGTGATGACATCAGCCCCGGCTCGGCTGGGTGAACCCAAAGCGCCCAACAGCCCCAGGCAGGTGACGGCCGCAGCGAATGAAGTCTTCATAGCTTGTCCCTTCCAGCGGAACAGACGAGCGAAGTTTGGAGCAGCTTCGGGCCGATCGGCAAGACTAGGGTTTGCCCTCGATCGACGAACAAACCTCCCCGTTGCCCAAGCGACTGGGGACATGGCACTCGCCGCCGTTGAAGGACCGGAACGGCGGCCTGTTGGCGAGCCTTCGCCAAGTGCGGCTCCTTGTGGAACCCTGTGGATCCTTGGGGATTCTGGCCGCGTCTTGTTGCAACTGGCGTGCCAAACCGCTCACGGCCCCAGCAACGCCCCGAACGCCGCGTCAAGCCGCCGCTGTGCAGCCTCGAGTTGCTGGCGCATCTGCTCCAACCACGCCTTGTCTTCATGGTTGCCAGCGCGCGCTTCGCTCATCATGCGCTCGACCTCGCTGCGTTGCGGGCCGCCCTGGACACGCGCCGAAGCGATCAAATTCTCCGCTGTCAGCAATTGCCGGAAACGCGCTTCGCTCAAGGGGAGTTCGGTTCGCGCAAAGCCGAGGCGCAGCGCCTGCTCACGGAAGATCCGACGTGCCTCGTCAAACGGCAGTTGCGAAGCGCGCAGTTCGTGCAAGCGGCCATAAGTGACAAGCTCGGAGGCGAACTGGTGCCCGACACGGAACGGAACTTCGGCTTCGCGCTGCAGCGCGTCGGCCAATTCAGTGGTGGTGGAGTAATCCTCGTTGACTTCAGCGAGCGCGCGTTGCGGGTCGATCGCGACGGCGTTCAGCATCTTGTGCATCTCCTCCAGCATGCCCGAGGCCTTGTCCAAGGCGTTGTCGGCTAGGCCGTGCTTGTAGTCAAGCATGCCGGTGGCGAGGTTGTGCGCCGCCATGCGGAAGGCATCCGCGGCGGCCACAGTTTCGCTGGCCCGCGCGCGGACATAGATCATCCCGTATGGGTTGCGCTTCTGCGGCATGATGCTGCTCGGCCCGGTCAGGCTGCCATCCTGCAGCACGAGCCAGGGATGCGGTCCGTGGTACTGCAGCTCCCAGTCCTCGATCCAGCTACCAAGCGTGAGCGCCGAGCTCTCCGCGACATCGACAACCTCCAGCGGCACGTCCATCGACGCCACGAGGTTCGCGTCGAAGGTGTTGTCCACCACACCGGCGAAGCCCAGGAGCATCGCCAGGCGCTGGCGGTCGATGGCAAAGCTAGAGCCGCCGAGCGCGGCAGAGCCAAGCGGGCTCATATCCACGCGCGCGTAGGCCTCGCGCGCGCGCGCCTGGTCGCGCGCCAGCGCGGCGTCGTAGGCCAGCAGGTAATGCGCGAGCGTGATCGGCTGGGCCTGCACGCCGTTGGTGTAGGCCGGAACGATGGTGGCGACGTGCTCTGCGGCAAGCTTGGCGATGTCTTCGCGCAGGATGATCAGTCCCTCGACATAGGCCAGCAGCCGCTCGCGCAGCGTCAGCCGGTTCACGGTGGCCTGCAGGTCCTGGCGGCTGCGCCCGGAATGCAGCCGCGTGATCTCGGGGCCACCGATTGCCACCAGCCGCGCTTCGAGCGTCAGGTACTGCGACACATCGGGCCGCGCATGGCCGGGTCGATCGCTTTCCTCGAGGGTCTGCCTGACGGCCCTAGCGATGCCCTTGGCCAGCTCCGGCGTGATGACCTTCTGTTCCAGCAGCATCACGTCGGATGCCTTGTTTATCTGCTCGAGCCAGTAGAACTGGTCGTGCGGCACCGAGCCGTCGCCGTGTTGGCCAAAAGCCTTGCTCTGGGCTCCAGCAGGTCCGCTCAGCGCGAGTGCCAGGCTGATGGCGCGCGCAGTGACGCAGAGGGGGCGGATGTTCATGGCGAGTTCGGCGCTGTGCGCATAACGCAACCGGGCGATATTGCCACGAAGCGCATCGATGACCTGGCGCCGTCTTCAGTGGGAGTCACGCGTACAAGCCCTGCGGGACGTTCGTCCCGATCCGTCGCAGCTTCCACCTGCTGAAGACGCGCCACCAGCACGCACGCGAACGCCCCGCGTTTGGCGCTGATGGCGCATTGCGGCGGGCCGTCATTTCAAATTTCTGTTGAAGATCTCTTGGAAGGATCCTTCCTCGCGCAACTTGTCCAGAGCGGCCTGAAATGCACGGGCCTTGGATGAGTCGAATTCAAGGTTCAAAGCGTAGTAATAAGCGCCATCGGAGGAGAGCCGGACGCGCTTGGGTGGCGGGTCTCCCAGGTGAAGCTGATGGAAGCCCCAGGTCACGGAGATCTCGTTGTCACCCATGCAATCGACTCGGCCGCGAGCGAGCTTCTTGTAATTGCTCTCGTTGTTGGGGGCGTTGTCGAAACTCTCCTTCGGGTAGCCCAGCCGCGTCAGGTCCTTGTGCGCGGCATTATTCGGGAGCACGCCGATCCGAGCGCCGCTCCAGCGAGCCGGATCGTCCGCGCAGGCCTTCTGTCCAAACAACCAGACCTCTCTCGGCATGAGGGGGCCAACCCACAGGAATTCCGCTTCCCGGTCAGGGGTGCGCGCCGTCGTAAAGACCAGCCCGTTTTTGTGTCCCTTCGCTTCGAGGACGGCCCGTGCCCAGGAAGCGACCGTGATCTTGCAACGCCATCCCAGCCGCTCGCAGACACGCTCCAGGAGTTCCACCGATATGCCATGCGCGACCCCGCCGACCGTGTAGTTGAGTGGAGGCCACTCCTCGGTGAATGCTTCGACATCCCACATGGGTCCACCCGCGCGCACGCCGCGTGCACAGCAGCTCAGGATGATCGCAAGCAGTACCTGGTTGCGCCAACTTTGGACTGGGGGTGCTGGCCGCATGACTTCAAGTCGAGCTGCGGGACCGCGAAGGCTCTGATCGCTCGTCAGTCGACTCACAGCCGGCCAGGATGTGCCGCAATTGGAGAACCTGCCAGCCATACTCCGGCTCGAACGACGAGGGGTCTGACGTTGCCCCATAGCCGCCTTGACCGTAGACGCTTGCATAGGCTGCGTACTCGGCCGCTTGCCGCGCGCGCCCGGCAATCGCGTTGGCCAGTGCGTACGTTGCTGACACTGCTGCGTGACCGACTCCATCCAGTGACTTCGAGCCCTGATGCGCGTTCGCGATGGCGTCGATCCGCGATGCCATCGCCTGCACTTGCTCGTACGCGCCCTGCTCCACGATCGCTTGATAGGCGGCCAGGCAAGCCAGCGCGTCCTCATCCTCGAGCAGATGCGCGATCCGTTGCACACAGGCCAGTCCGAAACGCAGCCGAAGCTCCAGCGTCCCTCGGGATGCGGGCTCAAGATGGCGAAGCAGGTGATCGAGTTCAGGGCTCATCAGCAAATCACCGCTTCCCCGACGCTCAGGCCACCCAGGCCTCACTGCGCCGCCACAGCTCCGCCGCCAGCGCCGTATCCTGGGCCATGCGGCTCGGCGTGCGCGGCTTGCTCAAGTCGTAGTACAGACCTGTCTCGGCACCGGCGGCCGGCGAGAGCGCGCAATGCAGCGTCGTCGCCGCGCCATCCTCGGCCGTGATCATGAAACGCTTGAGCAGCCAGCGCAACGGCGCTGGCACGTGGCGCCAGATATCGCTCGCAACCACGCCCGGATGCAGGGTGTAGCAGCTGACGCCGGTTCCGGCCAGGCGGCGCGCCAACTCAGCGTTGAAGAGCGCGTTAGCAAGTTTGGAGACGCTGTACTCGGGCAGACCGGTACGGCTGCGCGTGGCCTGACGCAGCGCCTCCCAGGCTATCGGCGGCGAGCGATAGTGGGCCCGACTCGACACCGTAACGATGCGTGCTGGCGCGCTGGCGCGAAGGCGTTCGAGCAGCAACTGCGTGAGCAGGAAATGACCGACGTGGTTGGTACCGAAGGCCAGCTCGAAGCCGGACTTCGTCAGGCCACGGCCGCCCGCCACGCCGGCGTTATTGATGAGCAGGTGCAGCGGCAGGCCGCGGGCGAGGAAGGCGGCCGCGCAGTGACGAACCGAGTCGAGGTCGCCCAGATCAAGTGCCAGGAATTCTCCCTGCCCGCCAGCGGCTCGGATGTCTGCGAGCACGCCGGCCGCGCGATCGGCCGCGCGGCACGCCACGAAGACATGCACGCCCTGACGGGCCAGTTCGCGCGCCGTGACGCGGCCAATGCCAGTGTTGGCGCCAGTGACCAGCGCCACGCGCTCGGTCAGCGGATCCTTGGGGTAATCGTTTGCCATGGCTGAGCAGCATAGTCGAGTCCGACGCTGCCGTGCTCAGTTGCAGGCACGATGCTGATCTACGGATTCGCCTCCTCGGCCGCATCATCGTCCTTGGGCACGAACACCCTGCGGGTCTGGCTGTTGTAGTCCATCAGGCCGGCGTAGCGACCCCAGGCGATCATGGTCTCGAAGGTCTTCACGGGGTTGTCGTAGGGCAAGGCGATCGCGATGTCCTTGATGACCCGGTCCACCTCGAACTCCTCGTGCTCGCTGAGCAGGGCGATGATGATGTGGAAGATCCGCAGCTTGAACACCTGCTCCGCGAAGAGCGCGCGTCTGCCGAGGCGGTCAGCCGCAACAAAGCGCCGGCCCAGCTCGGTCAGATGCACGTCATGCTTGGGCGTGTCAACGAATTCGAGAATTTCGGCGGCCTTGACGATGGCAATGGTTTCGCCGAACTCCTTGCCGATCTTGTCGGATATGTCGTAGATGTTGGGCAGCTCGGGCGTGTCGCGAAGGATCGCCAGCAGACCGAGGATCTGCCCCACCGGCACCAGCGGGATGGATTCCATGCGCGAGCGCGCGCGCGAGATCGGGGCGCCGGGCACCGGCACCTCGGGCGGGAGATCGGGCAGAGTCATGGTCGTGATGCATTCGTGGATCACGCTGACCAGGCGCTGGAACTCCGCACTCCTGCTGTCGCGCGGATAAGGCAAGGGGTTCTCAAGCACCAACCCCAGTCGGCCAGGCCGCGGGAAGACCACCACGATGCGGGTCGCCATCTCCACGGCTTCCTCGATGTTGTGCGTCACCATAAAGATCGAGCTCAGGCCGCTGCCGGGGCTGCGCCACAGGCTGATCAATTCCTGCCTCAGGTTTTCCGCGGTCAATACGTCGAGGGCGCTGAAGGCTTCGTCCAGGCATAGCAGGCGTGGCTTGGAGACCAGCGCTCGCGCAATGCCCACGCGCTGTCGCATGCCGCCCGAGAGCTCGCGGGGAAAGGCCTTGTGATAACGCCCCAGGCCGATCAGCTCGATGGCGTGATTGACGGCTGCGTCGCGCTCGGCGCGGCTGATGCGATGCGCCATCAGGCCCACGGCCACGTTCTGCTCCACCGTCAACCATGGGTATAGCGCGAAGGACTGGAACACCACCGAGGCATCGGGGTTGATGCCCTTGAGCGTCTTGCCGTCCCGCTGCACCCGCCCGCTGGTCGGCTCCGTGAGGCCGGTCAGACAACGCAGGATGGTCGATTTGCCGGAGCCCGACTGCCCGAGCAGCGCGAGCAGTTCGCCGGGTTGAACGGCCAGATCAATGTTCTCCAGCACCTTCAACTCATGGCCCCCGGCCATGGTGAACGTCTTGGTCACCGCGCAGAGCTGGGCCACCGGAATTTGTTGGGTTTCAACTTCAGCCATCGAGTTTTTCGTCACTTCGTCAGTCCAGCCGGAACCGTCGCTCGGCAAAGTCGTACAGCCGGCGCCAGACCAGCTTGTTCATCGACACCACGAACAGCGACATCACCGCGATGCTTGCGATGATCAGCGGTGTATCGCCGGCTTTCGTGACCGTGGCAATGTAGGCACCGAGACCGTCCGCGCGCAGCGTGGTGTCGCCCCAGGTGGCCAGCTCGGCCACGATGCTGGCGTTCCAGGCGCCACCGGCGGCCGTGCAGGCGCCGGTGACCCAGTACGGGAAGATCGCGGGCAGGATCAGCGTCCGCCAAAGGTCCCAGCGGCGCAAGCCGTAGACGCGCGCGGCCTCCTTCAGGTCGTTGGGCATGGCCATGGCCCCGGCGATCACGTTGAAGAGGATGTACCACTGGGTTCCCATGGCGATCAGCAGGATGCTGCCCCAGTTCATCCCGATGTGCGCAGCGACGAAGAAGCCGACCACGATCGGGAAGGTCATGTTGACAGGGAAGGACGCGCCAATCTGCGCCAGAGGCTGGGCCAAGCGTGCCACGTTGGGCCGCGAGCCGATCCATACGCCCACGGGCGTCCACACCAGCGTCGCCAGCACCGTCATCGCGACCACCCGCATCAGGGTCAGTAGCCCGAGCCAGACAATGTGACCGACCACGGCCCAGCTCAGTGCGCCCTGCAATTCCCGCAGCGCGGCGACGACACCCCATAGCGCATCGAAGGCCAGCCAGCTACAAAGCGCGAGCGCGGCGGCGCGCCACAGCCATCGGCCCAACACCGTCCCTCGACGTCGCGCCGGCGCCGGCACGCGGCTCCACAGGCGGCTGCTGCCACTGATCCTGTCCACCAAGGGCTGCCACAGCCGCTCGCGCATCCAGCTGAAGACATAGGCGCCGCGCAGCAATTCGTAGGCCCACGATGTGGCCGGCGCGCCGGACGCGGTCACCTCGATCTTGAACTTCTCCGCCCAGGCCAACAGGGGGCGCCAGACAAATTGATCGCTGAGCACGATCAGCAGCACCATCGCCACCACAGCCCAAACTGCTGCCCTGTTGTCGCCGCGCTCGATCGCCTGCGCCATGCAAGAGCCCAAGCCCGGAAGCTTGATGTCCTTGTTCATGACGCTGATGGCCTCGCTCTGCGCGACGAAGAACCAGCCACCGCCGAACGACATCATCGAGTTCCAGATCAGGCTGTGGGCCGAGGCCGGCAGCTCGACAGTCCTGAAGCGCTGCCAGGTGCTCAGTCGGTAGGTCGTCGCGGCCTCTTGCATGTCACTCGGGATGGTCACCATCGAGTGATAGAAGCCGAAGGCCATGTTCCAGACCTGGCCGGTGAAGATGGCGAAGATGGCCGCGCACTCCACGCCGAGCAGGCTGCCAGGAAACAATGCCATGAATCCAGTGACGGTGGCGGACAGGAAGCCGAGGACGGGAACCGACTGCAACACGTCCAAGGCCGGCAGGATCACGGCCCGGGCCCTCTGGTATTTGGCGGCCAGATAGCCAACGCCGATCGCAAAGGACAGCGAGAAGCAGAAGGCGATCCACATGCGCATCAGCGTGCGCCCGGCGTAGTAGGGGATCTGGCTGATGGAAGTCTCGAGCTGCGGGGACGCAGCAGGGTCGAACTGCGCAAGCATGCCTCGGCCGAAGTGCATCGCGCTCCAGAGCAGCCCCAGCATGGCCAACATGACAAGGCCATCAACCCAGCCGAAGAGTCGGCGTTCTTCCTTGACGGCAAGTTGCGGGGCCGTGAACGTCATGAGCGGATCATCAAAGGCAAGTCGGTACTGCGGCGCATTGTCGCGCCCTGGCGGCCTGGATCAGACAGTGTCGGCGCAACGCATGGAATGGCGTTGCGCGAGAGCATTTCATCAAATCTTTACGGGAAGCCGCTAGGCTGCCGAGCCCCATATGTCTTGGCCATCGGGAGGCAGCGTGCCCCGGGGTCCTTTCAATTCAGGAATCCACATGAACCGTTTGCTTCAGCGCACGATCCAAGGCCTCGGTCAAGTCACCGCTCTCGCCACCATGGCCTGCTTGCCCTTGATGGCTTGCGCCCAGGCACCCCGATTCGAAGTCCTTGAATCGCATCGACTCGGCGGCGTAGGTGGCTGGGACTACTTGAGCTACGACGCGACGACACAGCGTCTGTTCATCTCTCGAGGCACCCATGTCCAGGTGGTCGACGCCAAGGACGGCCGCGTGGTC
>JAFALK010000054.1 GCA_019234295.1 Roseateles sp. | reverse complement strand
TTCCGAGCCAACGACGATCTGATGAAGTTCCTGCGGAGCCTGTAACTATGCAAAGCACGGCGAGCCCGACGACGCCTTCCATCCCAGTGGACGCCGCCGCCGGGCGCCGCCGACCTTTACATAGTTGAGTCCTATACATAGGGGTCGCTATGCAAAGCTTTGCATAGCGACCCTGAGCTGCCAGTCGACAAAGTTCCTTGGCTCGCCTGAAATCAGTCGCTGAATGACCGGCGCTCATCTGCGTTGGATGACGTGGGCAACCGACGTACAGTTTGGAGGAAGATCATCGACTTGAGACGGCGAGGCCACTTTGAGAGTGATCGGTGCGGCGAAGTCCGTTGGCATTTGGGCAGCCAGGCTGGTAGGCCTGCTCGTTGTTGGCCTCGCGCTTCTCATCGCCGCGATGTGGGTCGATCATTTGGCCCCGACAGCGCTTCCGTACCCGACTGGCGATTTCGCCGTCGGTCGTGCGTCTTACGACTGGGTAGACGGTTCGCAATCCCCTGAGCCAGACCTGGCCTCTGGGGGGCGACGCGAGCTCATGGTGTGGATCTGGTTTCCCACTGGACCGGCAAGGTCGATGGCCGCGTCGAGCGAATACCTGCCGCTTCCCTGGATTCAGGCACTCAGGGAAAGCCGCGGCGCACTCATGACCAACCTACTGCAGCGCGATCTGTCTCGCGTGCGTGCGCACAGTCTTTTGAATTCAGAGGTTTCGAGCCGCCTGCCCGCCTATCCCGTGATCATCATGCGGGCGGGCATGGCCGCACTGACGACCGACTACACCACGCTCGCGGAGGACTTGGCCAGCCATGGCTATGTCGTCGTGGGCATGGACGCGCCGTACAGGACGCAATTGGTCGTCTTCCCTGACGGCCGCCGGATTGCTAGAAGCCGCGAGAACAATGCCGATCTGGTTGGCGGTGCAGCCAAGGAGACGATGGCGCTGCGATTGGAGAGTGCTTGGTCAGACGACATCGCATTTGTTCTCGACAGGCTGGAGCAACTGAATGTGTCCGATCCTTCAGGCCAGTTCACTGGGCGGTTGGACCTGGCACGAGTTGGGATTTGGGGCCACTCGCTCGGCGGCAGCACGGCACTCCAGTTCTGTCACACGGATCATCGGTGCAAGGCCGGTGTCGACGTGGATGGGCTGCCGCTGGGCAGCGTCATCAAGGATGGACTTGATAAGCCGTTTATGTTTCTGATGAGCGACCATAGCAGAGAGCAAGATGACCCTGAATCAATCCGCATCGATGCCAATTTGAAATTGATCTACCGAACGCTTCCCCCCGCTGACAGGTTCTGGGTCGTGCTCAAGGGTGCAAATCATTTCGGATTCAGTGACGGGGCGTTGCTCAAGAGTCCGATCCTGCAGAGCGTGCTGCATAGCCTGGGCGTCCTCGGCATGGATGGCCAGCAGCAATTGACTGTGAGTCGCCGGTGCCTGAGCGAGTTCTTCGATATCTACCTAAAGGGCGCACCGCGCGGCGAGATGTCCAGTCTCAACACGCTTTCGAATCGCCAACCTTAGGGCGACCAGCACGGGCGTGACCTCCGACTGATGAGTTCAAGTGCGCAGCCCGAAAGACGCCCATCGCGGAAGACCGTTTTGGCCGATCAGGGACCAGAGGTCCCCGAAGACAGCACTGACCGAATAAACGAGGTCACAACGCTAGCCGGCATTCAAAGCGCCATGCGGGCGCCGCCGTCGATGTCCAGCAGCATGCCGGTGGCGAAGCCGTTGCCCACCAGCATCTCGACGCACTGGGCGATGTCGTCGGGCACCCCCGTGCGACCAACCGGCAGGCTTTTCGCGGCGCGGTCGAACATGCCGGCCTTGGCATCAGCGGGCAAGCCGTCGTAGGCGGGCGTGTCCACCAGGCCCGGCGAGATCACGTTCACGCGCAGCGGCGCCAGCTCCTTGGCCAGGGTCTGCGCCATCTGCGTGATTCCGCCGTTCACTGCGGCCAGGCCGGCGGTGCCTGCCATGGCCACGCGCGAGGCCGCACCGGTCATGAAGATCACTGAGCCGTCCTTGCGCAGGATGGGCAAGGCGGCTTGCAGGCTCTGCCAGTAGCCGATCAGCTTGGTACCCAACGCCGTGCGCACCGCCTCGGCCGGCACCTGGGCGAAGGGCCCCCAGGCGGCGGCACCGGCAGCGGCCAGCACCAGGTGGTCCAGCCGGCCGATGCGGCGCATCAGCGCCTCCAGCGAGGCGGCGTCGGTGAAATCGGCGGCAATGCCCACAGCCCTGCCGCCCAGGGCCGTGACAGCGGCATCAAGCTTGGCGGCATCGCGGCCGGTGATGAACACCTCGGCGCCGGCCTCTACCAGGCGCTTGGCGCTGGCCAGGCCCATGCCGCTGCTGCCGCCGATGATCAGGATGCGTTGTTGAGAGATCGCCATTTTTCGCTGCTCCTTGCAGTGGGTTTCAAACGATGGAGTGAACTTTAGGCAGCGGCTCACAATCCGTAAAATGGATTGTCGTTATGTCTTAAATCCAAATTACTTATGACAAGCATTCCGCACCGCATGGACCTCAACCTGCTTGTGGCACTGGACGTGCTGCTGGCCGAATGCCATGTCACGCGGGCGGCGGCGCGGCTGGGCCTGTCGCAGCCAGCACTGTCGGCGCAGCTGCGGCAGCTGCGCGAGGCCTTTGGCGACCCGCTGCTGGTGCCAGGCCCCAAGGGCATGACACCCACCTCCCGCGCACTGGCCCTGAGAGCGCCGCTGCGCGAACTGCTGGCGGGTTTCCACGGACTGGTCAGCGCCGGGCAGGCCTTCGACCCGCTGACGGCGCAGCGGGTCTTCCGAATCGCCGCCTCGGATGCCATCCACAACACCATCACGATCCCGCTGGCCGCGCGGCTGGCCACGCTCGCGCCGCACTGCCAGCTCGCGCTGCACCGCAGCGACCTGCAGACCGTGCCCGAGCTACTGGGCTCGGGCGAGCTGGATCTGGTGCTGATGCCGCCGCAGTCCATGCCCGATGCCCTGCGCTCGCGCAAGCTCTATGACGAGACCTTTCTGTGCGTGATGCGGCGCCAGCATCCGGCTGCCCGCCGCCCCCTGGACCTCGACAGCTTCTGCGCGCTTTCGCATGTGCTGGTTTCGCCCACGGGCGGCGGCTTCATCGGCGCGGTGGACGAGGCGCTGCGCGCGTTGGGGCGCAGCCGCCGGGTGCAGATTTCGGTCAACAGCTTCCTGCTCGTGCCCCGGCTGATCGAAGACAGCGACCTGATCGCCACCGTACCCGCGCGGATGGCGCAGCATTGGGCCGGGCAATTGGCAGTGGTCTCAGCACCGATTGAAATACCGGGATTTTCCGTGGCAATGGGTTGGCACTCACGTGCGCACGCCGACCCAGCGCAGTTATGGCTACGTGACGCGATACGACAAACAGCGATTGCTTGAGCGAAGCTTCTGCGCCGGATTCATCCGCCTTCAGCCTGGCATTCGTTCATCATCGACATGCCCGCAGCCGGCAATTCGGCGATGCCGGCGGTCGCGTCGGAGCCCCCTCATTACTTCACCAGCGTCTGCTGCATGTGCAGGAGGGTGGCTTAGAACTGGTCGTCCTGTTTCTCCTTGCGGGCGAAGCCGTGAGGCCCGATGCTGCATCGGGATATGCACGACAAACGCGATGCCCATGAGCATGCTGCAGGCTGTCGATACCCAAACGACAAACCCGGCAACGCGATGCAGACGAGACCAGCGGCGGCGCAGCGTCGGAATGAACTGCAGTGCGCCGAACGTCAACCGTGAGGGCTACTTCAGGATGACCGTGTACAGCACCACTTCAGTCTTGCCGACGTTCTCGACCGAATAGGCTGTTGTAGAACCGGTCGACGAATCGAGCCAACGCGTTTCACCTACCGCCACGGTGTCACACCTCGACTCTGCCGGTACCTGCCTCTCGGGGTCTTTCAACGATCACCCGAGCGGCTGCATCACCACCAGCAACATCAACAACCCGAGCGCTACACCTCCCACGCCAGGCAGCGCCGTCTTCGCCGCACCTTTCAGGCACAGGCCCTCGCACCAGAGCGCGGCGGCCAGCAGGCCCGCGGCGCAGGCTTGGGTGAGGAAGTCGAGCTCATCTGAGCGGATGAGCCACAGACCCGTACCGATAGCGGTGGCGATGAACACGGCGCCGGCCCAGGCCCGCGATGCTGTGGATAGAGGAGGATCGAAGCGCGCTTGTGCCAGCCGGCGCGTCGCCGCTTCGGCGTCGGGCGCGGTGAGGCCGGGTGGCGTCCATCCGGGAGATTTGAAGGGCACGCGCAGCTTGTCGATCAGGCGCGGTGTGGCCGCGATCCGCCGGGCGATCTCGGCGTAGAACTGCGCCACCGCCCACAAGGGGTTCCAGTTGGCGAGGGGCGTGACGGTGCCGTAGATACAGGGCTCGCGCTCTTCGGCAAAGGTGCCGAACAGGCGGTCCCAGATCACCAGCATGGCGCCGTAATTGCGATCGAGGTAGCCCGGGTTGACGGCGTGGTGCACGCGATGGTTGGACGGCGTCGAGAATACGCGATCGAGCCAGCCGAGCCGGCCGATGTGCTCGGTGTGGATCCAGAACTGGTAGAGCAGTACCACCATGCCTGCGGTGAGGAACTGTTCGGTCGAGAAGCCAAGCAGGGCCAGCGGCAGGAAGAAGGGGAAGCCCATCACCGAGTAGAAGCTTTCCTGTCTCAGCGCCGTGCTCAGGTTGAAGTGCTCACTCTGGTGATGCACGGCATGCGCCGCCCAGAAGATCGCGCTCTCATGACTGACACGGTGCAGCCAGTAGTCGCAGAAGTCGTAGCAGAGCACAGCCAGGGCCCATCCCAGGGGTGTAGCCCAGCGCAGCGTCGGCAGCAGATGAACGTGCCCGAGCACCCAGGCGTAGATGCCCGTTTGCAGCAAGGGCGTGATCGCCGCGACGGCCTGGCTCAGCAGGCCCTGGCTGAGGCTATTGAGCGTGTCGGCCCAGCCGTAGTTGTCCAGGCCATGGCGGCGCCCCCAGAACCATTCGAAGGCCATGGCCGCGATGAACACGGGAAGCGCGAAGAGAAGCAGGTCGTGCATGGTGCTGCAAGCCCAAGCCTGTAGGGCGGCTCAGAGCCGGCGCCACAAGCTGAGGGTGAATGAAGGCTGGAAACGTGTTTGAGTCAAGGGTGAACCTGCAGCCGCGCCGAGCAGGCGCGCGCCCAGCCATTGCCCGCTCACCGACCAGTCGGCCGAGAATTTGTGCTCCCAGCTGACGGCCTCGCTCCAGTCCTGCCAGCCGCGCGAGGGTTGCCAGGCCC
Source organism: Roseateles sp. (assembly GCA_019234295.1). GTDB lineage: Bacteria > Pseudomonadota > Gammaproteobacteria > Burkholderiales > Burkholderiaceae_C > JAFALK01. Next base: position 20,961 of record JAFALK010000054.1, on the reverse strand, counting down.
GTGGACCGCCCCGCGCTGCGCTGGCGGGGCTGACGCCGAAGCCGTGACGCAGCTGGGCCGCGTTGGCATAGCTGGCCGCCAGACTGATGCCGATCAGATCGTCGCCGATCGGCACGCCGGTGGTGGCGCCCATCTCCAGCTGCGTGCCGTTGTGGTGCCGGCCGCTACCTCCGCTCAGGCCGGATTGCAGCAGCAGAAAGGGCAGGGCCTGCACATTGGCGAACAGCTCGCCCAGCACCTGCGTGCCCGAGCGATCGGTGGCGGGCGGCGTGAGGCGGCGCGGCCGGCCCCATTGCGGCCACAGCCGCGCGCCCCATTGCCATTCCTTGACGCCCTGCGTATCCATGAACTGCGGCGCAAGATTCCAGCCGATGCCGTCATCGGTGGAGGTGAAGAAGCCGGCCGGCGTGGTGTAGTCCAGCGCAGGCAGCAAGATGCGGTCCTCTTGCGAGGCGCCCGGCGCCGTGGGCCATGCGCGCGTGGTGCCGCCCAGCGACAGCGTCGTCTGCGCGGGCGGCGCATCGATCAGCAGCAGAGTGCCCGCGGCCATCGCTGGTGTGCCGCTCCATGCACCGCAAGCCAGGCATGACCACAGGACGATGCGATTGCGGCGACTACAGGAGGCCGTGGGCGCGCGAGGTTGCGCTGGGCCCGCAGGAATTTTCGTGCTCATGGTGGGATTTTGCAGCCTCTCCAGGGGTGGGCTTTCGAGGCCGGAGAAACCTGCCGGCTCGCCGCGTTCTGGGGCCTGGCAACAGATCTGAATCCGTGCGAACAATCACGCTCCATTGGCCCGCTTTGACAATGACCCCGCTGCGTAACGCCCGCTTGCTGCTGCTGCTGTGCGTCGGCCTCCTCCTTCTCCTCTTCCTCCTCGGCCCCCTCCTACTGATGGGCACCGGCTGTCCTGCGCAAGCCATCGAGGTGGTGCGGACCCCGCATCCGATGCGTCTCGCCGTACATCGTGGTGTCCGACGAGTCCAAGGTGCAACTGAGCTTGAGCGGCGGCACCGTGACGCCGCCGCAGATGGCCACGACGCTGCTTAGTGGCATCCAGTGCGCCCCAGGCAACACCTCCGTGCGCAACGACTATCCGGCCAGCGGCGTGTATCACGACGCCGGCACCGGTCTGAAGGTCGAGTGTGTCTTCCCGCTTGGCACTGAACTCGTGGCCGAGCGAAGTGAACGTCATGGCGCCCGGCACGACCTGCACGTCTTCGCCAGCAAGCAAGACCTCAACAGCAGCTACCGTCATCACCGACGGTGCCGCTGGCGGCGAGATCCGAGGGGACTCGATGGCGCGGCGATTCGAGGTTGTGATCGGGAGCTGACGCTTTAGACTGGACGCTCCATGAACGGACGACGTCGTCAGATTGCTCTCCTGTTGGGGCTGGCCCTGGTCGATCCGGCGACGGCGGGTGTTGACCTTCGCATCCTCAGCGTCGATGAACCCCCCACCAATTTTCTGGTGAATGGCCGTCCGACCGGCTTTGTCGTCGAAGTCATCGAGAGGCTTGAGCAGGACTTGGGGATCCACGCTCCCATCGAGACGGTGCCGACGCCCAGAGCGTTCTCCTATTTGAAGCGCGAGGCGAACGTCCTTGCCATCACCTTTGGTAAGACGCCGGAACGTGAGGCCTTGGGCATCCACTTTCTGGGGCCAATCACCACTCGGAATCAGATCGTCTGGATTCCAAAGGGCAAGGCCCTCAAGATATCCAGCCACGTGGACATCGCCTCCCAGAAGCTTCTGCTGGGCAGCCCGGTTGGCGATTGGCGGACTCAGTACTTCAAGGACAGGGGTGTCAGGGTCGACGCGTCAAGCTCCCACGCTATGGATCTGAGACATCTGCAGCGCGGCATGATCGATCTGTGCGCGATGTCGGACCTGGAGTTCCCCTACGTCGCGCGGGCGGCCGGCGTTGACGCAGCCGATTTCGAGCCTGCGTACGTTTTCGCGCAAGCGACCCAGGGCTATATCGTGTTCTCGAGAAGCACGCCTGTCGAGACGATAGAGCGCTGGGAGCGTGCATTCAAAGAGCTGCAAAAGACGGACTTCTTCGACAAGACTGCCCGCAAATGGAGCTCGCCCGAGAGCCCCCTGCGATACAGCCGAAGCATGGGCTTCTACAGAGAGAGGTGAGACGCCCGGCGGCGGCCGAGTCGGAGCGCGAAATGCGGTGGGAGGTCGGCGTCCTCACCTGGCCCCAGCGCCGCGATTACGAAGGCTTCTCGGCGACTGCGTAGACGACATTCGCCTGCACTGCCCGGACCTCGCGCTCACGAAGGACACGGAAATTCTCGACGCGCACCTGCTCGACGGCGGTCGGATCCAGCTTCTCGAGCGTGCCTCGGTAGCCCGAGCCGAGGACGGTTGCCCACCAGGCCTCGGGTGAGGCGATGGGGTGCTCGCCGGCCTCTGCGGTCGCAGCGGAGTGCTCGACTCCCGCCTGCGCGAGGAGTTCACGCAGGGCGCCTGGATCGGAGATTCGATCCCAGGGATTGAATGTCTTGTGAAGCTCGGGCGCGACCTTGCGAATGGCGTCCCAGAAGACGGAATTGGCGGGTTCGAAGAGATGTGGGCCCCAGGTCGTGATGGCGAGTCGTCCACCTGGACTTACGGCCCTCCAGAGGTTCCGCACGGCCGCGGCCATGTCGGGAACGAAGAAGATGCCGAACACGCAGACGACGGCATCGAAGCCTGCCGTCGGGAGCTTGGTATCCAGCATGTCTCCGACCCGAAATTCGATGTTCCGAAGAACGTGCTGGTCGGCCTTGTGCCGCGCCACCTGGAGAAGTCCTTGTGCGAGGTCGATGCCGAGAACGGAGCCGGTGGCCCCAACCGTCTGCGCCGCAGGTATGGCCGAGGCGCCGGTCCCGCAGCAAACGTCGAGGACGCGTTCGCCGGGCTTGAGCTCGAGTCGAGCCACCGTGCTTCGCCCGAATCGATCCCAAAAGGAGTTCGCGGCGTTGTCGTAGAAGTCCGCAGCGGCGTTGTACGCGGCGGCGGCTCTGGCTTGTGCTTCGTCGAGCGTCTGCACCCAACCTCCTGAGGGAATGCGGGGCGGGCCGCGCTCACATATCGTGAAGCCGGTTCGGCCCCGCACCCGACACGCGTCACTGACGCCAGCTACCCCTGACCCAGCCCCAGGAGCCAGCGCCTTCGAAGTTCCAGACCCAATGTCCAGGCACCCAGAAATGACGCGGCGAAGGCGCGACGGTGATTTCTTCGATGATGACGGCCGGCATCGGCGGCACGACCTGCTGCACCCAACGGCCATGCACCCAGGCCCAGTCGTGACCCTCCCACTTCCAATGGCCCTGCAGCCAAGCCCAGCCCGGGCCTGGAGACGCGCCGCGATCTTCATGGATGGGGCCCGGCATATGGCGGACGGCCGGCTTCTCGGCCACCACCACCTGCTCCTTGACGACGACGCGTTCCTGGACTGCGCAGCCGCTGAGGGCGGCAAGAAGGGTCAACATCGCAATACCGACACGGTGCCAATTCATGTGCATCTTTCATTTGAAGGGTTGGCAAATGGCTGTCCCCCTGGGTGCACGCCATCTGGACACAGGCGAAGAATGGTACAGGCTGGCCTCGGGAGACAGGCTCGAGCCATTTCCCCGGAGCTTGCCGCGAGCTTGCCCGCTGTGCGCAGAGCGCCCAGGTAAGGGTTCCATGGGCTAGAGTGCTGAGGTGTGGCATCCCGCGATCGCCCCGTCGATCGTTCATGCTTCGATCGGGGTGTGCATCGGGGTCAGCCGCTTCGCTCAGGTCTCAGGGACATGGCGATGCCCAGAACAAGAACAGATCGATGGCTCGCGCTTTGGCTGCTTGGCGGCCTTTTGCTTTTGACATGCCCATTGCCTATTCCGATCCCAGCTTCCTCTCCACCCTCCCGGTCAATCCGCGCCAGCAGCGCCTGGCGGCCGTCGTTGTCCTCTTGTCCTTGGCGCTCGTGGCGGTGCTCGCGCCGCTGGCGGCACGGCCGCTGCCGCAGGTCTGGGCCTTCATACCCATCTACGAGACCTGGCTGATCTGCAATGACACGGTGACCGTGGTGCTGCTGCTCAGCCAATATCGCTCCTTCGGTTCACGCGCCATCTACGTGCTGGCCTGCGGCTATTTGTACTCGGCCGTCATGACGGTGTTCCATGCGCTGAGCTTTCCCGATCTCTTCGCGCCGGGGGGCTGGATCGGCGCGGGGCCGCAAACCACGGCCTGGATCTATATGGGCTGGCACGCCGGCTTCCCGCTCTTTGCCGCGGCCTACAGCCTGCTTCGTGATGCTGAAGTGATGGCCAACGGCGATGACCGTCCCGCCCGGACTGCCGGGCCCGCCCAGCCCGCGCGACGGGTCCTGCCCTGGCCCCTGGCCTTGGGCGCGCTCGGGCCGGTCGCGGTCGTCCTCTTGTGCACCTTGGACAAGTCGGCACTGCCCTCCCTCATGGTCGGCAGTCACTACACGCCGGTCATGATCGTGGTGGTGTCCTGCGTCTGGCTCAGCGCGGTGGCCGCGCTGCTGGTCGTGGCGAGGCGACGGATGCGCTCGCTGCTGGACCTGTGGCTGTCGGTGGTGCTTTTCGCGTGGGTGATTGATATCGCGCTGTCGGCGGTACTGAACATGGGGCGCTTCGATCTTGGCTTCTATGCAGGGCGGATCTACGGCCTGATGGCCTCGAGCATCGTGCTGGTCATCTTGCTGCTGGAGAGTGGGGCCTTGTATGTTCGTCTCATGGAAATGACGCGAACGCTTCAACGCCTGATCACGGAGGACGCCCTGACGGGCTTATCCAATCGGCGATTCTTCGACATCAGCCTGGAAACGGAGTGGCGGCGCGCGCGGCGCGCGGCGGAGCCGCTGTCCTTGCTGATGATCGATGTAGACCACTTCAAGCGCTACAACGACCGCTACGGCCACGTGGCGGGGGACAGTTGCCTGCAGTCCGTGGCCATGACCTTGCGCCAGGGTGCGGGGCGGGCCGGCGACGTGGTGGCACGCTATGGCGGCGAAGAGTTTGCAGTGCTGCTGCCCGCCACGGGTGCGCAGGAGGCACTGGCATCGGCGCAGCGACTGGCTGAACGCGTCAGGAGTCTGGCGCTGGATCACGCCGACTCGCCAACGGCAGCTTGCGTCACCATCAGTGTGGGCGTGGTCACGGCGTTTCCGGGGGCGAGCAGAGACACGCAGCAGGATCCGCGGCAACAGGCCTATGAGGAATTGGTCAGCGTCGCCGACCGCGCGCTCTATGCAGCCAAGGCGGCAGGACGCAACCAGGCCAGGATGGGCTGACAGCGCCAGCAGCCCGCGAGGGCGTTCGCGAGGGAAGACTCAGGCAGCCGCCACCTCCAGCCGGCCTGCGTCGTAAGCGCTTGCAAAAGTCTGAAAGTCCGCCTTCACCTGTTGTGCCATGTCTTTGGCGGCATCCAGCATCGGTGCCCTCCACAAGGCGATTGCAGCGCCGAAGGCGACGAACTCGTCGGCGATGGCGGAGCCCTCGCGTCCGCCAGAGCGAAGGTGGGCCGAGGCCATCGCACCGGCCATCGCGCAGATCGCGCCACGCACGCCCTGAAAACCGGATTCGGGCGCGCACAGGCTCACGCGATCCTCGCTCGGCAGCAGGCCGCGCAGGATGTATGAAGTGTCTCGCCAGTCGATGGCCTCGAGGAATGCCATGGAAACCGCCTGCATGCGGCGCTGGAGGGTGACGACGCGGGCGGCCTGCGAAGGCCAGGCCGGCTGCCGCAGGGGCAGCCGCTGCTGCGGCGCGGAAGGCAGGGCCTGTTTCAGATCGAGCAGATAGTTGCCGTCCGGCGAGCCCTTGCCCCGCACGAGGATGATGAATCGGTCGACGCCGAGGCTGCCGGTTCCTGCGATGCGTCGGGCAACGTCCAACACTTCGTAGAACGCCGGGTCCGGAGCCCGGCGCGCCACATCGGCCAGCAGGGCGATCACGGCCGCGCGCTGCTCAGGCGTCGCCGTCAGCGCGTGCTTGCCATCGCAGCGGATCGACCTTCGCTTGCCTTCGCGTAGGGTCCGCCGATCCAGGAACTCCGGGCGCGTGCGGCAGCGCACGTCGTCCAGCAAGGCACGCACGAGGCCATCCGCCGTATCTCGCTCCACCCAGCCGGCTTTGCCGCTGGCCAGGACTGTCGCGTATGCGTTCAGAAACTCTTCACACAGCTGCTCCGCCTGCGCCTGCGTGGCCTTGATCGAATCGCCCGCAACGAGCACCGAGGCCAGGAAGCGCACCAGGTCCCAGGTGACAGGCGCCAGCGTGGCTTCGTCGAAGTCATTGAGATCGAAATAGGCGAGGCGGTTGTCGCCCTTGTAGCTGCCGAAGTTCTCCAGATGCGCGTCGCCGCAGATCCAGGCGTGCGGCGATGCATTCATCGCGAAGGCGCCGCCGCGGGGCAGCCGCTCGTAGAACAGATGGCAGCTTCCGCGCAGAAAGCCGAATGCGCTGGCGCGCATGCGGGCGAACTTCATCGTCAGGCGCTCGGGATCGCGTCCCTGGTTGAATTTCAGCAACGATGCGACGACGTCGGTCATTTGAGCCCCTCGTTTCAGCATCAAGGTAGCAAGACGATCTTGCCGATGACCTGGCGGCCCTGGAGGGCCCGATGGGCCTGCGCGCCCTGTCGCAGCGCAAGGGTCTGCGAGATCCGCACCTTCACAACCCCCGAGCGGATCCACGCGAACAATTCGGCGGCTCGAGTCCGACGTTCCTCGGCGGTGGTCAGCACGTTCCACAGGTCGCCGCCCACCAGGGTCAGCGACCGGTCCATGAGCTGTCGCGGGTCGACGGGCGCGGGGTCGCCGGACGCCATGCCGTAGAAGACGACGGTGCCGCCCGTGCGTGCGGCATCCAGGCTGTCGCGCAGCGTGGTGCCGACGGAGTCGTACACCACGTCCGCGCCGCGGCCCCCGGTGAGAGACTTCAGGGCCGTCACCCAGTTTTCGGTCGGCAGCACGAATTCCGCACCGGCGTCTCGCACCGTTTGTCGCTTGGCCTCGGTCGAGGCGATGCCGACGACCCGCGCGCCCAGCAGCCGCAGGATCTGCGTGAGCAAGAGCCCCACGCCACCCGCCGCCGCATGCACCACCGCAAAGTCCCCAGCGCGCACCGCATAGCTGTCGCGGCACAGGTACTGGGCGGTCAGCCCCTGCAGCAGGCTGGCGCTGGCAGTCTCGAAAGAGATGTCGTCCGGCAGTGCAATGAGGCGGTCGACATCCACCGCGCACAACTCGGCGTTCGAGAAGGGGCTGTCGGCGAATGCCACGCGCTGGCCGGGCCGCAGCTCGCTGCCGGCCGGCGCACTGACCACCTCGCCCGCACCCTCATAGCCGAGGATCCAGGGCGGCGTCCCCGCCAGGTGATAGTTCCCCATGCGGCGGTAGACGTCGGCGAAATTGAGGCCGATGGCGCGCATGCGAACCAGCGCCTGCTGCGGACCTGGGATCGGGTCCGGAACCTGTTCGAAGCGAAGCACATCTGCATCGCCGAATTCGTGAAAGACAAGCGCGTGCACGGAGCACTCCCTCTGGCTAGAACGATTCCCACTGATCGGATTCGACCAGCGCGAGCGCCGGCGCCCTGGCGGGTTGGGCGGGTTGGGCAAGTTTGGCGGGTTTGGCGGGTTTGGCGAGTTTTGCCGGTTTGGGCGGCGTCGCCATCGCCGTCGTGGGCCTTGGAGTCGTGACCTTGGACGCTGGGGCCGGAGTCCGTGCTGTAACGGGCGCAGCCGGCGCCGCGCGCCGGGCCGCCGGCTCGCTGGCAGCCAGCTTGAAGATACTCACGGCATTGACCAGGTCCTGAGCCTGGCCTCGAAGGCTGCCGGCTGCTGCGGCCATCTCCTCGACCATCGCGGCGTTCTGCTGCGTGGCCTGGTCCATCTGCGACACCGCTTCGCCCACCTGGGCCACGCCCGAGCTCTGCTCGACGCTGGCGCTGCTGATTTCGCCCATGATGTCCGTGACGCGGCGGATGCTCGTGACGACCTCCTGCATCGTGACGCCCGCGCGGTCCACGAGGGCTGAGCCCTCCTCCACGCGCGAGACGCTGTCGGTGATCAGGGTCTTGATTTCCTTGGCGGCCTGCGCGCTGCGCTGGGCCAGCGTGCGAACCTCGCCGGCGACCACCGCAAAACCGCGCCCCTGTTCGCCGGCCCTCGCCGCCTCTACAGCGGCGTTCAGCGCGAGGATATTGGTCTGGAAGGCAATGCCGTCGATGACGGCGATGATGTCGGCGATGCGCTTGGACGCGTCGCTGATGCCCTTCATCGTATCGACGACCTGGCCGACCACCTCGCCCCCCTGCGCGGCCACAGTCGAGGCTTGCTCCGCGAGCTGGTTGGCTTGGCGGGCGTTGTCGGCGTTGTGGCGCACGGTCGATCCGAGCTGCTCCATGGAGGCGGCTGTCTGCTGCAAGGCGCTCGCCTGGGCCTCCGTGCGGGCCGACAGGTCCTGGTTGCCTTGGGCGATCTCGGTGCTGGCGGTGGCCACGCTGTCCGACCCGTGACGCACGCGCTGGACCACGGTGCTGAGGCTGTCCTGCATGTTCTTGAGCGAGCGCAGCAGATTCGCGACCTCGTCATGGCCGCCCTCATCGATGCGTTGGCTCAGATCGCCCTGGGCCACAGCATCGGCCGTGGCCATGGCGCGCGCGAGTGCGTTGGTGATGCCCTTGACGAGTGCCAGGCCGAAGACCACGGCAAACCCGATCCCGAACGTGATGCTCCCGTACGCGATCAGGCGCTGCTGCGAGTAGCGCTGCACGGCCGCGTCGTACTCTTCCTTGGCCACGCGGGTCTGAATGTCCTGCAGGGCTTCGATGGCCTTGCGAACCGGGGCATAGACGTTCGGGGCCTTGGTGGCCAAGGACTTGGCTGCGTCGAAATCGCTACGCCCCAGCGCTTCGTCCATCGGCTTCAGATAGCTCTCCTCATAGACGGTGCGCGCCTGCGAAAACTGCTCCGCCAGTTGGCGCTCTTCAGCCGTCAGCTGCGTGGCGGTATAGGCCGCCCAGACCTTTTCCAGTCCGGCGTTGTCTTCGTTGAAGGACTTGCGGGCCGACTGCACTGTCGCAGCCTCCTGGGTCGCCGCGGCGCGCGTCTGCTGCAGCATCACCCGCAAGAGGAGGCGCTGCGCATCGCTGATCTGCGCGAGCGCGATCGTGCGATCTTCGTACACAGTCTTCAGGCTGGCATTGCTTGAATTCAGGGAACGCAAGCCCAGCAGGCCGACGATGGTCAGCAGCACGGACATGGTGCCGATCAAAATGATCAGGCGTTTGGAGATCTTCAGGCTGTTCATTGTGTTGACTCTTTTGCGGCACCGAAGTCTAAGACCCGCAAATCCGAAAGCAACAGCGCCTGCACGCAGGGCAGTGACTTCCTATTGAAAAGTGCCGGGCTTCGCCCTTCGACGCTTGGCTCGGCGGCGACGGGGCCGGGCTGACACAATGCGAGCCACCCGGACCATCGCCCCGAATCCCATGAACACCTCCCTCGTTCGTCGCATCGTGATCGTCGGCGGCGGTACCGCCGGATGGATGGCCGCCGCCGCGTTCTCCAAGTTGCTGGGGTCCGCATACGACATCCGCCTCGTGGAGTCGGACGAGATCGGCACGGTTGGCGTGGGGGAGGCGACCATTCCCTACATCGGCGAGTTCAACGCCGCGCTGGGAATCGACGAGAACGACTTTCTTCGCGCCACGCAGGGCACGTTCAAGCTGGGCATTGAGTTCGTCGACTGGGCGCGCCTGGGCGATCGCTACACGCACGGCTTCGGCCAGGTGGCGGCGGACATCGGCGCGCTGGCCTTTTATCACTACTGGCTGCGCCTGCGCATGAACGGGGATCACCGGCCGCTTGGTTTGTTCTCGCTCAATGCCCTGGCCGCCAGCCAGGGCCGCTTCATGCGCTCCAGGCGCGACATGCCGAACTCGCCGCTGGGCAATATCGCCTACGCCTTCCATTTCGACGCGGGCCTGTATGCCCGCTACCTGCGCCACTTTGCCGAACGGCACGGCGTGCACCGCGTGGAGGGCAAGGTCGCCGAGGTACGGCAGCGCGAGGACGGAGGCATCGCTGGCGTGGTCCTGGCGAACGGCGAGACCGTCCAGGGTGACTTCTTCCTCGACTGTTCGGGCCTGCGCGGCTTGCTCATCGAGCAGACCTTGAAGGCCGGCTACGACGACTGGCGCCAGTGGCTGCCCTGCGACCGCGCCGTGGCCGTGCCCTGCGCCTCCGTTCAGCCGCTGCTGCCCCTCACGCGTGCGACCGCGCGCCGCGCCGGCTGGCAGTGGCGCATCCCGCTGCAGCACCGTATCGGCAATGGGCACGTGTTCTCCAGCCGCTTCATGAGCGAGGACGAGGCCACGGCCATCCTGATGGCAAACCTCGACGGCGAGCCGCTGGCCGAGCCTCGCACCATCCCGTTCGTGCCCGGGCAGCGCAAGCGCTTCTGGATCAAGAATTGCGTGGCGCTGGGCCTGGCGGCCGGCTTCTTCGAGCCCATTGAGTCCACCAACATCCACCTGATCCAGACCGCCATCATGCGAATCGTCGCGCTGTTCCCCCGGGCCGACATGGACCCGGCGGATATCGACGAGTACAACGCCCAGACCGAGTACGAATACCAGCGCATCCGCGATTTCGTCGTCCTTCACTATCACGCCACCGAACGCGACGATTCGCCGTTCTGGACGCACTGCCGTGAGATGGAGGTCCCCGAAACCCTGAGGCACAAGTTGGAGCTGTTCCGCAGCAATGGCCGGCTGTTCCACGACGGACGAGCCTTATTCTCTGAATCGAGCTGGCTGCAGGTGCTCATCGGCCAGCGAGTGGAGCCGCGCGGCTATCACCCACTGGTGGACAACATGGAGCTGGCGCAGGTCCAAGGCATTGCCAACAGCATTGAGCAATTGATCCGCCGATGCGTGGACTCCATGCCCTTGCACCAGGACTTCATCCGCGCGGAATGCGCGGCGGCGCGGCCCTAGCGATTCATCGCTTTCCCGGCAGCGCCGCCGAGCTCAGGTGCCTCGGGAAAATGTTTGCGGCGCTGCCCGAATCCGGCTCGCAGCTATGCACAATGGCGCCAAAGCCCTTCGGGCAAGACATCAACCCCTGTCAATGGCTGCGTCATCGCGCTGTTGCTGCCCATGCTGATCCTGCTCGTCGAAGACGACCACACGATTTCCCGCGAACTTGCCCTGCGCTGGCGGGGCCGTGGCTGGGAGGTGGTGTCCAGTGCCACGCTGGCCGAGGCAAACGCCTGCGTGCTGAGCCACCGCCCGGAGCTCGTGGTGCTGGACCTGCAGTTGCCTGATGGCGACGGCCTGGATTGGCTCGAGCGGCAGCGCCGCATGCAGTTCCTGGCGCCCGTGCTGATTCTGACCGCGCGTGACCGCGTGAGCGATCGCGTCGAGGGGCTGCGGCGCGGCGCGGACGACTATCTGATCAAGCCCTTCGCGCCGGAAGAACTGGACGCGCGCATCGAGGTCATCGGGCGCCGCCTGGAGCGCACCAAGGGCGCTATGGTTCGGTTTGGCGCGCTGCTGTGGTCGCGCGAGGACGGCAGTGCCCGCATCGATGGGCTTCCGCTCGAGCTCTCGCCGCGGGAGTTTGAAGTCCTGGGTCTGCTGGTGCACAAGGCGCCCGGCCTGGTGCCCAAGCGACTGCTCGTCGACGCGCTGGCAGAGCGCAATGAAGCCGTGGGCGACAGCGCAGCCGAACTCTACATCTCGCGCCTGCGCCGCAAGCTGCAGGGATCGGGCCTGGGCATCCTCACCTCGCGAGGCTTTGGCTATCGGCTCGTTCAGGAGCCCGGCGACGACAGCTCGGGTTGCGCGTGACGGCCAGCAAGAGCAAGTGGTTGCAGAGAGAACTTCAGTCGCGGCTGATGTTCCCCGTGCTCGGCATCGTGCTGCTGAGCACCTTGCTTTGCGGCTACGGTGCGCAGTTCATCGTGAACCGCGTCTTCGACGGCCGGCTGATGGACGCTGCTGAATCCGTGGCCCAACAAGTGAAGGCTGAGCACGGCCTCGCGCATCTGGAGCTGACCCCGCAGGCACGCGCGATGTTGCTCTATGACGCGGTGGACACAACCTCCTTCGAAGTCATCCAGGGCCGGCGCGTGGTCGCCGGCATGTCCGGCATCGCGGAGTCAGGTTCGAACAACTGGACCTATGGAGACCACGCCCGCGTCTACGATGGCAGCTACCTCGGGCAGCCGGTTCGGATCGTCAATATCACCTTGACCTCGCCGGAGGCAGCGGACACGCATGTTCTGCTGGCTGAAACGCTCATCAAGCGGCATCGCGCGCGCCGGGGGCTGATCCTCATCACCGTTCCGGTCGGACTCCTGGTGCTTGCCGCCGCGTTTGCGATCGGGCAGACAGTGCGGCGCACGATCCAGCCAATCGAGCGGATGGCGGCCCGATGGAACGAATCCTCCGCCACATCGCTCAACGCCATCCCGGTCAACGATGTGCCGCGCGAGCTGTTGCCTTTCGCGGCCGCGCTCAACAAATTGCTCGAACGCGTGCGCTATCTGCTGGAGCGCGAACGCCAGTTCGCGTCCACCGCAGCGCATCAGCTGCGCACGCCGCTGGCCGGACTCCAGCTCGGCCTGGCCCGGGCGGCACAGGCGCAAGATGTGGAATCGATGCGCGGCGTGCTCGCCGAGCTAGGCGCGACCACCCAGCGGACCTCGCGGCTCATCCAGCAGATTCTTGCACTCAGCCGCCTGGATCCCGAAGTCCGCGGCTCGATGGAAACGGGCCGGGTCGACCTGGTCCAGCTGACGCAGGAACTGGGCGAGTCCTACGCGGACATGGCATTCGCCAAGCAAATCTCGCTCGAACTGGAATTGGGCCACGGCACACGGCGCGAACAACTGACGGTGCGGGGGCACCACGACCTGCTCACCGAGGCGCTGGGGAACATCCTGGACAACGCCATCCGCTACACCCCCGAGCGCGGACGCGTGCTGGTGAGCCTGGAGGTGCCCGGCCCCACGGTTCGCATCCTCGACAGTGGACCGGGGCTGGACCAGGGTGAGGAAGAGCGTGTCTTCGAGCGGTTCGTGCGCGGCCGCCGCGGCGGCGGCGATGGGTCGGGGCTGGGCCTCGCGATCGCCCGTGAAATCGCGACATTGCACGGCGCCAGCCTGGTCGCGGAGCCCAGCGCAATGGGTGGTGCTTGTTTTGTGTTGCGCTTCAGCGAGTCCTGAAGATGCTGGATGACGAAAGAGAAATAGGAGCAGAGTGAGATGTTGAAGCGAAAAGAGTTTCTTGCGGCCGTGGCCGCGGTGACAACCCTGGGGCTGCGCACGGCGCTGGCCGATCCGGCGGACCCGTCTGCACCGGCCGGTGGTACACCGCAGCCGCAGTTGCCCGGGCAAACCTTCATGCCCGCGCTGCCCAGTGCGCCGTTCCCGCACGCCAGCCGCGCAGCCGGCCACAACTACAAGGAAGAGCGCTTCGACGCTGCCACGAGCTACAGCGACTCGACCGTCGGCATCTACGTTCCCTCGCACTTCAGGCCCGGTGCTGCAACCGATCTGATCGTGCATTTCCACGGCTGGAGCAATCACGTCGAAGGCGTGCTGCGCCGCTATGAGTTGCGTGAACAGCTGGAGGCCAGCGGGCTCAATGCGGTGCTCGTCGTGCCGCAGGGGCCAAAGGACGCCAAGGACTCCGGCGACGGCAAGCTCGAGCTCGATGACGGCGGCTTCAAGCGTTTCGTGCAGGACGTGGGCACCTTTCTGCAGGCCCGCAAGCTGACCTCGACGAGCGCGGTGGGACGGGTCGTGCTGACGCTTCACAGCGGCGGCTACGGCGGCGTGGGTGGCGTGCTCACGCGCGGCGGGATGAACGAGGCCATCACCGACGTGATCCTCTTCGACGCGGCCTACGCCTACTTCAGTGCCTTTGCCGATTGGGCCAAGGGCTCGCCCGAGCGGCATCTGCTGAGCCTCTTCACCGACGACACGGCGCTGGGCAATGCCAACCTCATGGCGCTGCTGCAAGGTGCGCGCCCCTACGAGGTCGTGGATGCCGCCTCCATGACGCTGGCCGGGCTGCGCAAGCGCCACCCGACCTTCGTGCTGACCAATCGCGTCGCGCACGACCAGCTGCTGCAGCAGGAGCGCTGGTTCGAGCTGTTCCTGCGCACCACGGCCTTGGCTCAGGCTTAAGGCTTCTCGCCGACCACCAGCAAGCTGAAGCTCTCAGGCCTGGGCGCGCGGCGCGGAGACGAAGCCCCGGGGGCCGGCGCCTCGAACTCGGCCGTGACGAGGAAGACGCGGTGGTGCTTGGCATCGAGCGCCAGGGTCCTCGCACCCGCCTGGGTCTGCACCGTCTGTACGAGCCGGTAGTGCGTACCTTCACCTTGCACGATGCTCAGGCTGCCGTCGCCCTGCGAGCTGAAAGCCAGGCGGCGCCCGGCGTCGAAGGCGCCGGCGTCCACGCCGTCGCCGATGCCGACCGAGGCGACAGTTTTGCCGCTGTCCGCATCCACGACCAGCAAGGTCTTGTTGTGGCAGCCCACGAAGAGGTGGTGCGATGCGGCATCGAGCGCCAGGCTGGCCGGTTCGTCACAGCCGGGCAGCGGCCAGGTGGCGCTGACCTGACCGGCGCGGGTGTCGATCACTTGAATCGCGTTCTGGTCCTCGATGTCCACGAACACATGGCCCTTGCCATCGGCCACCGCGGCCTCGGGCTTGCCGGCCAGGGCCACCGTGTGTACGACGCGGTCACTCACCGCGTCCACGAGGGTGGCGTTGTGCGACTTGGCGTTGAAGGCCAGGATCTGGCGGGCCGCGGCGTCGAAGGCAATGAAATCGGGGCCGATGCCTTCCGGCGTGGCGATCCGGCCCAGCGTCTTCAACGTCGAGGGCGAGAACACGGTCAGCGAGTTGTCGCGGCCGTTGCTGGTGTAGGCCTTGTCCATGCCCTCGGCCACGGCAATCCCGTGCACGCCAGGTGTGTCGGCGATGTCACCGATCACGCGGCCGCTGGCAGCATCGACCACCTGCACGTGCGTGCTGCGGGAAATGAAGAGCCGATCGGTGGTTTCGTCATAGCTCAGGTAATCCCAGCCACCACTGCCGCCCAGTCGAATGGTCTGCAGCAGCTCGAAGTGGGGGGCCTCGGCCTGTGCGGCCACGGGCAGGGTGCCCAGGGCGCCAAGCACAGCGCAGGTGCTAAGGCTGAGGGCCAGTTGACGGATTCCGTGATGCATGGTGTTTCCTGGTTCGAGTGGAAGAATCGCGATCGGAGCGCATTGCAGCTCAGTTGGAGGGGCGCTGCAACAACTCTTTCTCGCGAAGGTGGATACAGGCGGGGTAGTTCGCGAAACGTGAGTCGGTCTCGCACAGCCGCCTGACGCAGTTGTTCACGTTCAGCGCGTGCTCGTCCGTGCAGATCTCGCGCAAGCTGCGCCGATGCGCCGCCGCGGATGCCACTTGTGCCGCGGGGGCCGGGACCTCGCTCCTTGTGATCGTCTCAGTCACGGAATGGTCACGCGTTGGTTCGAGGCTCGGCTGGGACGCTGCATCGGGACGCTGCACGGTGGTGTGCGGATGCGATGGAAGCGACGGATGCATCGCAGCGGCGAGCTGCTTGGGCGCTGTCGATGCGGGAGCTGCTGCGGAGACCCGCGGCGCAACGGAGGCCGCGGGTTCGGCGAGAGCGGATGCTGAGACAGAGGTGGAGGCCGCCGACGCCACGGCCATGACTGCCGACGCGGCCGGCTTCGTCGCCTCGGGCGTGGCGAACACGGGCGCAGGCGCGCTCGCCCCTTGCTGCTTCGGCGTGGCGTGCGGCAGCAGCCCAAACCATGCGGTCGCCGCGCCTGCGCAAGCGAGCAGGCCGGCCACGAGGGCGCCGAGCGGCCAGCGCTTTCGGGCTGGGGGTGCTGTTGGCGACGCCCGCGGGGCCTCAGGCGGCGACTCGTTCGTCGTCGGGCGGGTCGGCACCGCGCTGTCTCGAATGGGCAGCGGGGCGCGGCCGTCCAGAACATCGCGCAGGGCTTGCACGCTTTGCGGCCGATCCTGCGGGCGAACGGCCATGGCCCAGTCCAGCGACTCGAGCAGCCGCGCAGAACAGCCCGGTGGTGCGAGCCGCGCGAGGGGCGTCAAGTCGTCGCTCAGCACGCGAGCCGTCGCCGGTATCGGTGCCTTGCCGGCAAGCATGTAGTAGCAGGTGCTCGCCAGCCCGTAGAGATCCGTCCAGGGGCCCTGGCGCATCACTTGCGTGTCGGCGTATTGCTCGATGGGCGCAAACTGAGGCTTGAGGATGGCCGTCAGGTTCTGGGTGCGGTCGGCGAGGACCTGGCGCGCGGCGCCGAAATCGAGCAGCACAGGGCCGCCGTCGTCACACCACAGGATGTTGTCCGGTGCGATGTCGCGGTGGAAGACCTCGGCGCGGTGCAGGACCTCCAGCGCGCCCAGCAGCGGATCGATCAGCGAGCGTGCCCAGGCCTCGTCAAAGGGGCCCGCACGCATTTCAGCGCGCAGCTGCCGCAGCGTCCGCCCCCGATAGAAGGGCATGGCCATATAGGCCGTGGCGTTGTCCTCCCAGAAGCGGTGGACCTTGACGAGCGCAGGATGGTCAAAGCGGGCCAGGAGGCGTGCTTCGTTGACGAAGGATCGCAAGCCGAGCGCGAAGTTCTCCTCAGCGCTGCGCGAGCGCAGCGTCACGCGTGCGCCCGGGCCGCGCCCGGCAAGCGTGACGGGCATGAACTCCTTCACCGCCACTTCCCGCTCCAGCGCAGTGTCCCAGGCACGGTAGACGATGCCGAAGCCGCCCGCACCGAGCACTTCGCGGATCTCGAATTCGCCCAGCCGGGTTCCGGGCGCAAGTGCTTCGCCGAAGTCCTCGGGCTCAGGCGAAGGGCCGGGCGGGTGGTTGGGGAGTGCGTCTGACATGGGCGTTACTGTAGGCCGGACTTCGGGTCTCGCCGGCCGGGTCGCAATTCCTGGCCGCCGGTGGACTGGAGTCGTGTAGAAAACGCTACAGCAAGGCACATTTCTCTAAATGGACTCGCGGAATTCACCGTGACCTTGCCGCGGCCGGGCGCCATAGTCCATGCGCAGGAGGCGATGACAACAAGGGAAGCGCTTGAAGGATTTAAGCGATGCGGAAGCGCTCTCGCGGCCGGCCTGTTCCCTGCGGCAGATGGTGCGCTACGTGCTGGCGCTGGGAGCCCCGGGGCTTCGGTGGTCCGGTGGCCCTGTTCGGCTATATGTACCGCGACCTCGTCGAGAAGCGGCGCTGGATTTCTGAGAGCGACTACAAGGAGCGTATGACGCTGGCGCAGCTGATGCCCGGGCCGCTGGCCGCGCAGCCGGCACCCACACCTCCCGCCGATCTACCACTCGGCCGAACTGGCGCCGTTCCAGGGCCTGCGGCGGGCGCTCGAGTCAGGCTGGATCGAGCAACTTCGCGAGCGCGTCGGCCTCGCGCCGCTCACATCCGCCCATGCTCTGGGACTGCGACTTCATGTTCGGAGAACCCACGGCCGAACAGCAAGAGCACCACGTGTTCTTCGAGATCAACGTGAGCGGCGTGTCGCCCTTCCCGCCGTCGGCGATGGCGCCGCTGGTGGCGGCAGTGAAGCGCCGGCTGAAGGAGGGGCAGGGACTGATCCCTACCCATCGAGCTTCTACTGCTTGACCAGCCGCGCCAGGTGCTGTTCGAGCGCATCCATGGTGCCGCTCCAGCCCTGGGACATGCTGGCGTGCGAGGCGTCGAAGATGGCCTGCTCGGCTTCGCTGGCGTCAAGGGCCCGCCATTCGAGGCGCATCAGTGTGCCGCCGGGCTCTTGCGTGAGCGTGGTCGTCGAGAGCGTGTAGAGCGGCCACAGTGGCGCCATGGGGTGGCGCGTTGCGCCGCCCTGGGCATCGCTGAACTGCACGACGACGACGATGCGTTCGGGTGCCTTCAGCTCGCGGAAGGTCCACTTGCCCCACATGGCTGGGGCCGCGGGCATGCCGCGCGGCTTCATGGCGTAGTGAAAGACGCCACCCACGCGCGCGTCGACGGTGCAATGCGACAGCTCCATGCCTGGCGGGCTCATCCATTGGCCAAGGTGCTCGGCCTGGGTCAGCGCAGCGTAGACGAGCTCGCGCGGCGCGGCGAAGCGGCGTTCGAGGATGAAGGGAGCGGAGAGTTTCTCAGCCATGGCGGCGGTCTTTCTTGGGGGGACGGGTGGCGGGTCGGGCGCCTGCCTTCGCAGGCGGCTTGTCGACGGGATGCGGCGGCTGTTGCAACTGCTGCAGATAGGCGTCGAGCCGGTCCAAGCGCTCTTCCCACAGCTGGCGGTACTGCAGCGCCCAGTCGGCGGCCTGCTTGAGAGGCGCGGGCTCGATGCGGCAGGGCCGGAACTGGCGATCGCGCCCCTGGGTAATGAGGCCGGCGCGCGACAGTACGCGCAGGTGCTTGCTGATTGCCGGCGCGCTGATGGAAAAGGGGCCTGCCAGGTCTCCCACGGTGGCTTCGCCCTGCGCCAGTCGGGCCAGGATGGCGCGGCGGGTCGGGTCTGCCAGGGCGGCAAAGGTGGCGCTCAGGGTGTCCACAGCGGAGGTGCGTTGAATATTTAAATAACCAATTGGTTAATTAAAACATGCAGCGAAAGTGGGCGTCAAGCGGCGGAACTCGCCGGCACGGCAAACAAAATCTGCTGAAATGACTTCGACGTCAAACTTACAACGAACAAAGGTGGGGACATGAATTTCTTGAACAACTGGAAGCTGCGCAATCGCGTGCTTGCGAGCTTTGCCCTGGTGATGACGCTGCTGATCGGCGCTTCGGTCGTCGGCGCGCTGCGCATCGGGCAGCTCAACGACCGCGTCCAGCACATGGTCGAGGTGGACATGCACGCGCTGGAGCTCTCGCGCCAATGGGCCGGCCTCACGGAGGTCAGCATTCAGCGGCGGCTTGTGAGCATGGCGGTGGACGATCCCGTGTTCGTCAAGGCGTTCACGCGCAAGTCCAAGGAAACCTCGGCCCGCATCGACGCGGTGCAGAAGGAGCTTGACGCGCTCAAGCAGGGCTCCGAGGCCGAACACCTTGTCGACGTGATCGGCGAGAAGCGCAAGGTCTACCAGAGCTTGCGCGACGCCCTGGCCAAGAAGAAGGAAGCCGGCGAGAACGTGATCGCCGGCATCTCCGGTGAGTTGATCCCGGCCATGGAAGGCTATCTCGACGCGATCAACGCCTATGCGGATTACACGCATGAAAGCCTGGGCAAGGCCGTCGGGGAGATGCAGAACCAGGCACAGGCCACGCGCACCCTGGTGGTGGCGCTGCTGGTGGTGGCCACACTGCTGGGCGTGGCGGTGGCGCTGATGATCACGCGCTCTGTGACCGAGCCGCTGGATGCAGCGCGGCGCCAGACCGCGCGGATCGCCGACGGCGACCTGACCGAACAGATTCGCACTGAGGGCCGCGACGAGCTGGCCGAGCTCACCCGCAGTCTCTCCGACATGCAGGGGCGCTTGTCGAGCACCATCGCTTCTGTGCGCGGCGCAGCCGAACAGGTGCGGATCGCCTCCAGCGAGATCGCCACGGGCAACCAGGACCTCTCCAATCGCACCGAGCAGACCGCCAGCAGCCTGGAAGAAACCGGCGCGGCGATGCATCAGCTCAGCGAGGGCGTGCGCCAGAACGCCGATGCCGCGCGCCAAGCCGACACGCTTGCCCAATCGGCCTCTGAGGTGGCCAACCGGGGCGGCGCCATGGTCGAGCAGGTGGTGCGCACCATGAGTGAGATCCAGCAGTCGTCCAACAAGATCGGCGACATCATCGGCGTGATCGACGGCATCGCTTTCCAGACCAACATCCTGGCTTTGAATGCCGCGGTGGAGGCGGCGCGGGCCGGCGAGCAGGGCCGCGGCTTCGCCGTGGTGGCCGGCGAGGTGCGCCTGCTGGCGCAGCGCTCGGCGGAAGCGGCGCGTGAAATCAAGACCCTGATCTCGGCCTCGGTCGAGCGGGTGGACGGCGGCAGCCGCCTCGTGAGCGAGACCGGCGAAACCATGGGCGAGGTGGTCGAGAGCGTGCGCCGGGTGACGCAGATCATCGGCGAGATCTCCAGCTCCAGCGCCGCGCAGGCGCGAACGCTGGGCGAGATCGGCCAGGCCGTGCAGCAGCTGGACCAGATGACTCAGCAGAACGCCTCCCTGGTGGAGCAGTCGGCGGCGGCGGCGGAGAGCCTGCGCGAGCAGGCGGCGGAACTGGTGCAGACGGTGTCGAGCTTCCGGCTCGCGCGCTGAAGCTCGCCGCCCATCCATGTGGCTGCATATTGCCTGTGAATCGATGCTGGCCGCTTGCGGCGCACTGGCGGCTCTCAACGCATGGCGAGCCCGCTCCGTGTTGGCCTCGTTGGGCTTTGGCCTGATCAGCAGCTCCGCTTTGCTTGGGGCGATCGTCTATGCAGGCGTCGAGGACGCGGTGGCCGCGCACGACGAGCTCAGCCTTCTCGCAGCACGCATTGCGCTGCTGCTGATTGCAGCCCAAGGCCTGCGCAACCGGCGCTGGACTGTGGGCGTGGCTGTGGCCTGCGCGCTCAGCCTGGTCGTGCCGCCGCCGGCCGATCTCGCCATTTCGATGCTCGCGCTCGTGGCCATCGCTTGGAAGGGGCGTTCACGGGATTGGCCTTCGGCTATCGCAGGAGCCGCGCTGTTCGTGCTGGCGGGCCTTGTCATCGGGACGCGCGGCGAATGGCTGGGTGTTCCGCGCGTCGATCTTTTCCACCTGAGCATTGCCGCAGCCGTGCTGGCTTGGCTGCGCGCGGGCCTGCGCTAGTCTGAAGTTCCGGCCCATTCTCGAGCTCTGACAGCCTGTTCTCACCTATGAGGCAGGCTGTTTTGCATTGGATTTCGGTGTCTGATTTGTAGACACTAAATTTCTTGAATTATTGGCATTCATCGCCTATTCATTAAGGCATGC
>JAFALK010000058.1 GCA_019234295.1 Roseateles sp. | reverse complement strand
CTGGACGCCACGCGCCTGCGCCGCCCGCTCGAACTCGGTCAGCCAATAGCCCAGGTTCGCCAGCACGGTATTGCGGATCGCCTCGCCGGCGTCGCGCAGGGCTTCGAAATCGCCGTAGGCTTCGGCCGCGTCGGCCCGGCCGCGCACAAACTTGATGGGAATCCGCGCCAGCGACTGTTGCAGGGCGGGCTTTTGCAGATTGGCGCGGGCAGCGGCACTGAAATCCAGCGATTCCGATCGCATCGTGTCTCCGTCAAGACAGGGGCTGGCTACGGGTGATCTACCCGCAGCCGCCCCACAGTGTCACCCATCGCCGGGCCGGCGTCCATGCCGCGTCAGCCCGGCCGCCGCACCAGCCCGACCACCGGATCAGGCGGACAGGTAGGCCGAGCGCGTCAGCCCGAGGCGCAGGGCATCGAGGAAGGCCGCCCGGTCAGCGTCCGACAGATCGCTGCCGGCCACCTTGTCGCGATAGCACGTCATCAATTCGGCCGGCTCCAGGTGGACATAGCGCAACATGTCCTCGATGGTGTCGTGCGTCTCGATGCCGCTGTGGCGCACCTTGCCTTCGGCATCCATGTAGACGTTGACCGAATCGGTGTCGCCGAACAGGTTGTGCATATCGCCCAGGATCTCCTGATAGGCGCCGACCAGGAACACGCCCAGCAGATAGTCCTCGCCGGGCTTGAGCGCGTGCACGCGCACGCTGGTCTCGATGCTCTGCTCGTCCACATACTGCTTGATCTTGCCGTCGGAGTCGCAGGTCAGGTCCTGCAGCACCGCGCGGCGGGTCGGGTCTTCCTGCAGGCGGTGGATCGGCAGGATGGGCAGCACCTGGTCGATAGCCCAGGTATCGGGCAGGCTCTGGAACACCGAGAAATTACAGATGTACTTGTCGGCGAGCTTATCGTTCAGCTCGTCGAACACCTGGCGGTGCGAGCGCTGGGTGGCCAGCAACTGGCCCTGCAGCTTGCGGCAGATGGCGAAATAGCACTGCTCGGCCAGCGCCTTTTGCGCCAGCGTGATCTTGCCTTCGGCAAAGCGGGCCGACACCTCGCTCATATAGTGCGTGGCGCGGTAGTAGGTCTCGGTCGCCATTTCGAGGTCGATCGCCCCGATCAGCTCGTACAGCCACTGGATCACTTCGGGCAGCGCCTTGATGTCCTCGATGACCGGCAGTTCGTCGTCGTGCCGCTCCACATCCGTCACCTGCATGATCAGCACCGCATGGTGCGCCGTCATGGCGCGGCCGCTCTCGGAGAAAATATGCGGGTGCGGCAGGCCGTTCTCGTCGCAGAATTCCTTCAGCATGCCAACCACGCTGCCCGCGTAGTCGTCCATGTCATAGTTGATCGAGCTGCTGTTGCGGCTATGCGTGCCGTCGTAATCCACGCCCAGCCCGCCGCCGACGTCGATGTGCTCGACCGGCAGGCCCAGCGCGCGCAATTCGCCATAGTAGCGGATCGCCTCGCGGAAGCCCGCCTGGTAGTCGCCCAGGTTGGCGATCTGGCTGCCCATGTGGAAATGCAGCAGCCGGATGCTGTCGCCGAGGCCAGCGGCGGTGAAGCGGTGCACCACCGACAGGAGCTGCGCAGCGGAGAGGCCGAACTTGGCCTTTTCGCCGCCGGTATCGGCCCATTTGCTCGACGCCAGCGAGCTCAGGCGTACGCGCAGGCCGACGCGCGGCTGCACGCCGAGCTTGGCCGCTTCCTGGATCACCAGGTCGACTTCGGATTCCTTCTCGATCACGATGAACACGCAGTGCCCCAGCCGCTGGCCCATCAGCGCCAGGCGAATGAACTCGCGGTCCTTGTAGCCGTTGCAGACAATGGTGCTGCCGCGTGGCGCCAAGGCGAGCACGGCCATCAGCTCGGGCTTGGAGCCGGCTTCGAGGCCAATCGACACGCCGCGCGTGGCGATGATCGACTTCACCACCGCCTCCTGCTGGTTGACCTTGATCGGGTAGAGCGCGGTATAGGTCGAGCCGTAACCGAGCTTGGCGATGTTCTCGTCGAAGGCTTCGCACAGGTCGCGCACGCGGTCCTGCAGGATGTCCGGGAAACGCACGATCAAGGGCAGCGCGAGG
>JAFALK010000048.1 GCA_019234295.1 Roseateles sp. | reverse complement strand
GTGAGCGTCCAGCCACGCCACCTTGACGTGGTCTGGACGCAGGACTATCTGGCCGCAGCGGCCGATCCGACGAAGGCGATGCACTCCACGAGGTTGAGGGTGGCCAGTACCAAGTACTTCTCAGCCTCGGTACGCACGGCCCATAGGTCGTGGTCGCCGAGATAGCCATAGACGAACGCGAGCAGGTAACGCTCGGCGTGTTCGTCGCAGAACTGCTGGACGGTCTGCGCGACCAACTCAGGCGGCAGCCCCTCATTGAAGCGCGCACGAGCCGTCAGGCGCTGCAGGCATCCCTCTTGGATGTCCTCGGTGACGACGGGCCACTTGTGACCGCTGAGCTTCATCGCCTGGAACGTGACCAGCAGGACGTGAAGCGCCAGCTCCAACTGGACCATGCCCACGCCCATGCGTGGCAGCACTAGGATCGAGGCGAGCAGCGTGGGCTGCTCCCGGAAGATCTCATCGGCCAGCGCCACCTTGTGCGCCTGGTCCATGCGCTCGACACCGACGTGGGCCTGCGCGATCACGCGCTGGTTGATCCATCCCATCGTCAGCTCGGCCGCCAGCAGTGCGGCAGCAGTTCTTCGAGCCGGTGGTTCGGGTGCGAGTGGATGCGCGCCAGCACATCGCGCAGGTAGGCCCACGGATCCAGGCCGTTGAGCTTGGCCGACTGCACCAGGCTCATCACCACCGCCGCGCGCTGACCCGCCAGCGCACTGCCGGCGAACAACCAGTTCTTCGCGCCGAGCTTCCAGGGCTTGATCTGCCGCTCGATGAGGTTGTTGTCGATGACCACCGCGCCGTCCTCCAGGTGCAGCGTGAGCGCGGCCCAGGCGTTCAGGCTGTAGTCGATCGCCTCGGCGATCTTGCTGCCATCGAGCACCTGCGTGCGCTGCAGCTTCAGCCACACCTCGAACTCCTCCCACAGCGGCCGGCTCACCGCCTGGCGTGCCTGCCGACGTTCCTCCTGGGACATCTCGCTGAACGCGCCTTCGGCGCGGTAGATCCGAGCCCAGCGTTGCATGGCCTCTGTGGCCACGGCGCTGGCGCTGTGGCTGCCGCGGCTGAGTTCCTCGAAGCGACGTCGGGCATGCGCGGCACACGCCGCCGACTTGCGCTGCGGGTAGCGCTTGCCGTCCAGCACGGCGTTGTAGCCTGCGTACTGGTCTGTGATCAGAGTGCCGCTCCAGGCGGGCTCCGGTACCGGTGGCCCCTTGCCACCGAGGAAGGCCAACGGGTACTGTGCCCCGCGGCCGAGGCAGAACTCGTAGATCACCCCCGGTTGCGGGTCGTGATGGCTGCGCGCCCAGGCCCAGACGTACGCCTTCTTCGTCTTGCCCGCGCCAGGGTCCAGCAGCGGCACCGGGGTCTCATCAGCATGCAGCACCCGGCAGCCCAGGATGAAGGCCCGGTGCAGCTCATACAGCGGCTCCAGGCTCGCGCCGCCGGCGCCGCCCCAACTGGCCAGCGTTGAGCGCGGCGTGTGCACACCTGAGCGCGCGTTGATCGGCTCTTGGCGGTAGTACGGCAGGTGATCGACGAAGCGGCTGATCAGCGTGTGGGCCACCAGCCCGGCCGCCGGGATGCCGCCGTCGACGACATCGGGCTCGGCCGGCTCCTGGCGCAGCAACTGGCAGCACCGGCAGGCCCACTTGCCGTAGATGTGTCGGTGCACGAAGAACTTGGCTGGGACGATGTCCAGCTTCTCGCTGACGTCCTCGCCGATGCGCTGCATGGGCTGGCCGCAATCGGTGTTCGGGCAGGTGGTGTCCTCAGGCTCGTGGCGGTGCTCCACGCGCTCCAGATGTTCGGGCAGTGCCTGGCGACGCGGTTTGCGCGGGGGTGCCTTGGGCGTCTTGGGCACATCGGGCATGCCGTCCTGCAGTGCGGCCAACTTCGCGCGCAGGCTGGCCTCGTCCTCGGCAAGGGCTTCAGCAAACAGCAGCCGCTGCGCAGCAGTCATGGCCTCGGTCTTGGCGTCGAACTGCCAGCGACGCAGCCGGGCAAGCTCGAAGTTGAGCTTGTCGATCTTGGCTTGCGCCAGGGTGAGCTCACGGCCACGGCGGGCCAGTTCCTGCGCGTCGGCCGCTGCCTGCTGTTGCAGCCGCTCGATCAGCGCGAGCACCTCGTCGGGCAGGCTCGTCAGATCAGGGGAGGCGGCAATTGCACTGGGCATGCGCAGCATGGTGCCGCATCGGACATCGGCAGGCCATTGGCGATTGCGCTGTCAACCGCTGAGCGGGTCAGGTGCGGCGGATCGTGGCCAGTTCGCCCAGACGTTGCCAGGGCAACCCGAGGGTCAGTGCCTCGAATTGCTGCGCGCTCAGCTGCAGGGCCGGCGATGCCGAGCCCGCCTCGCGGTGCCAGACGAAGCGGCCGGCGTGCAGGCGACGCGTGGCGCACCACACGCCGAAGCCGTCGTGCACGAGCAGCTTCAGACGGCTGGCCCGTGCATTGGCGAACAGGTAACCGTGGTGGGCGCGGGCCTCGCCGAGTGTGTTGACCACCACCGACAGCAACCGGTCGGCGCCGGCGCGCATGTCCTGCGGCTGGCTGCACAGCCACAAGGCATCGATGCGGATCATTCCTTGAACGCCGTGGCGGCGAGTTCGCGCAGCCAGGCGGCACACGAGTCGGTCTGCGTCGCCGGCCAGCGTACGCACAGCTGCGTGCCGCCCCGGTTGAGTTCAACGTGAATGTCCGAGGGCATGGGCGCCGTGGCAGGGTCGGTCGAAGGAACCTCAGGCGCGAGTCCCACGGGGATGAATTGCAGCGCTGCAGCCGCAGGTGACGTCACGGCCGCGGGCAAGGAGGCCACGGTCCTTGGAGCAGGCAACCCTGTGCGCTTGATGCCGCGGCCGACCAGCCACTTGCGCACGAGGTTGACGTTCAGGCCGTGGGTCAGCGCGATGGCCGCCACCGAAGCGCCGGGCTCTTGGCACTCAGCCAGAACCTGGGCCTTGAACTCGGCGCCGTGTACGCGCCTCAGGGATTTGGGTTGCATAGGTGCCCACCTGTTTGAATTGGTGGGCACCATCGTCACGGGCGCATCGGTGCCGTTCAAGATGGAATGGCTGGACGCTCACACACTAACACCGTCACGGCGTGCTCGACGTTGATGCCGGAAATCAGTGACCGTACGCCGTCGAGCGGACAAAGCGCTCGGCCGAGTTCAAGCAGCACGCGGCGGTCTCGCGGGACTCCGCGCGACTCCTCCATCAGCCGCTTCAGCAGGCTCGGAGCGCGCACCCCGCCGGGCAGGTCCACGATGGCGACCTCTTGCGTAGCTTGGTTGTCTACCCACAGTCGCAGGCGCCCGCGGTGCGTACAGTCGGACAGGTAGTCTTGCACGGAGGGGTCGGCGAGTGGCATGACCAGACGCATCTGCGCCGCGCCAGACTGCACGACAAACAGCGCAATCAGTTCCCTCTCGCTATCCGACCCAAGCACGTCGAGCTGATAGTTCATGGGTGTACCTGGTTCGCCCAGCTTTTTGAGTGCGTCGGCAACTGCTGAAGGGGTCCATACGGACAGGCAATAGCCTGCCAAGTTGAGGCCCTCGTCAGGTATGCCGGCCTCGTTGCAAATAGTCTCGGGGTCGAGCACGCTGCCAATGCGCAGCACAGCGTTGGGGTCTCGTTCGTCAAACGTGTTCATAAGTTCCTAAAAATGGCCTTGGAACTTCGTGTAGCGACGATGGCAAACGAGTCTGCAGAATTTGCTCGGGCTGAAGACAGCCAAGCCTGCCAAGCCCGCCGCGGTCGCTACCCACTGGCCATTCCTCGCCGTGAGGCGGTTTGCCTGGCCGAGTGGAGCTAGACTGACCGATGTAGCAAGTCTCTTGTCTTGCTGCCCTGCTTTTCCTCCCTGAGCAGGCGCCCCACGTGATGACAGCGTCAGGCGTTCCGGCCCCGGCGGTACATTCCCCCGGGGCCTTTTTTCGGCCTGCTGGTCGAAGGTCAAGTGCCGCACGATGGCGACACCGATGAGCCCCGGCAACCGAAAGGGTCAGGTCAATCGCACAGCGGCTTTTCCACAGCGCGCCATGCCTTCGCCGTGTTGGCGCTCGACGAATTCAATGGCGGTTGACGTGTGATTCAAGCCACGTGACAAAGCCCCAGGCTAGGCAGCGTTCGAAGTCTCCCGCCCACATCTCCATCAGGAGATAGGCCTCGCGCTGTTTGGCATCGAGGTCGACGAGCTTCAGCAAGTTGAGGATAACGGCGCCAATCCAAGGGTCCTCCGGTGGATTGGGGAATATCGCCCGGCCACGCATTGGGAGGTCCGAACAAAGTTGCCGCCATGTATCGGCCCCACCCGATGGCTCTGCGCAGACACCAATTCGAACCGCCGGTTTCGCGGCACGCGGGTCCTTACAGGGAATATGCAATTCGGCCAAAAGCGTTGTGCCGTGAACCGACACGTGAATCGCTGAGTCGATGCCAAATGACTTCAGGTCTGTCCATCCGCCGTTGGCGAGTGCCGTGGTAATCAGCTGCGACAGCTGCGCGGCGACTTCTGGTGGCACGTCTTCACGCACTTGAGCGCATTCGTGGAACGTGGTGAGCGTGATGTGATGAAAAGACGTCGGCGCCGCGAAAGGCGGTTCTGCGTCGGAGTTAAGTGCGCTGGGCACGCTGGCTGGGTGAGTTTTCATTTGCTGGTTCTGCTCGTGATGGGCGTAATCGGCCTGGCGCTGGCGAGCTTCTTGGACGCTCTCCAGAACAGGTACGTCCCAAGTGAAGCGCCGCGGATTTATTCCGAACTGCTGGCCAAGGATTTCAGCGCTGAAACATCTGGCCTGATGAGCTCGAGCGGTCAGCAACATCGGCCCGTGCCGTCTAGGTCGAAACAAGCTGGCGTTGCATTCCTTCGCTCAGCAAATGTTCTGGAAATTGAGTGAACGGGCGTTTTCCACCGACCACGCGCAAATCTGCGCGTGGTCGGTGGAAAGTTATTTAAATCAAGGACTTATACGCCCGTTTTTGACGTCTCGGCGGGCTCCCTCACCCTCATTCGGCCGGCGAATTGGCTCCGACGCCAACGACACCGCCCTTTCTCCGCGGTTCCGAATAAATCCCGCCGCCTACACGTGACGTCATCAACTTCGGAGAAGGTCATGCCGGTCAAGGTTTCGACGAGTGCAGTGAGAAATCTCGTTCAGACCGGGGCCGTCGCGGTCCCCGTGGCTACCGTCCGTCCACAACGGAGGTCAGGTTTACGTCGAGCCCAGCTCAGCACCTTGCAAAAGGAGCTGTCAGCACCGACTCCGGCGACACCGTGTTCGGAACCTTCGCCCATCGCGGTACCCCCGCCGCCATCAGAGGCGTTCCCCACGACGCGCTCGCGCGACCCGAGTCATGACAGCGAGCGCGACGTGCGGCGCGACCGAGAAGCTGAAGTGAGGGCAAAGGAGCGCCAGCTTGCGGCCCTTCAAGGTGAGCTCCGCAAGCTGAAGGTGACGGACTACGACACCCTGAACGGCATTCAACACTACTCAGCCCAACTGGAGGTGCTGCAGGAGGCTCTTAAAGACGACTTCGTTCCGAAGCACACGCAGTTCCAGCTCATCAGCCCCCGCAGCTTCTTCGTCGACAGGCTCTTCCACGTGAGGAGTCGCGATGTCGAACGTGCTGCGCATCTGGAATTTCCGCTTGACGCGGGCGCTCCTGACGGACCGCGTTATGTCGGTCCTGAATTGCGCCAAAGTGATGGGCTTGTTTTCATGGCCTTGTTGAACCTATGTCGGGACTATCGCGTTGGCAAGACAGCTTGCTTCGACGTGGCCAGCATGACGACGTGGCTCTGGGGTTCGTACAACGGCCAGCAGCGCCAACGTCTGAAGCAGACTATTCGGCGCCTGCAGCGCGCGACCATTGAGTTCCCAGGTTTCACGGTCCAACTCGTGCAGCGGTTTGAGCATCCACAACGTGGTGAGTGGTCCGTGGCGCTCGATAAGGACATCGTTCAACTCTTCCGTCCGAAAACACAAGTCTGGCTTGAGCTCCCTGTGCGAAAACGCCTGCCGGAGGGCCTGAGCACCTGGCTCTACGGCTATGTCCGCAGCCAATCTCGGCTGATTCCCTGGCCCATCGACGACTTGCGGGCCCGCTGCGGCTCGGAAGCCAACGACAAGACGTTCCGCGAGATGCTGGGCAAGGCGCTGAGGGCGCTCTCGATGGAAGGCATCATCGACATCGGTTGGTCGCTCAAGGGCAACAAGGTTCACTGGCGGAAGCCGTCGCAGCCAGCAGCACCCCAGCGCGAGTCACGTTCGCCAGCGTCGGATGAGCCAGCACAGGGCTCGTTCTTGTTGACCGACGAATCGGTCGGGTCCGTTCTCAACTCGGAACGCCGGCATCCCTGAGCCACCACGCCAACGCAGCCACAACCGGGCCTGGCCAGCGCCGATGATTTCCCGCTGTTTCCCCATATTTCCATGACGGTTGACCGGCAATGCTCGGGCGGCGTGCCTGCCATTTCCCGGTAATTCCCGTTCGTCTGCTGGATAACGACCAGTTCCCTTCCCGTCGTTTCCCATCTTCCATGATGATTGACCGGCACGGACGGGCCGGTAGCCCGCATGGATACTGGGTTCTCGACGTTCCGTCTCCTAAGTTATTTGGCCGAAGCATTTCGTGAGATGGAGCCTGCCCCAGAGGGCCGAGAGCGGCTTCCGCGAACTCACCGCCGGCGAGACGCCGAACGGCGGCTACCAAGGCGCTTTCACTGGGCGATGGAGTTCCTGGGGCCGGACCGCCTGCAAGCTGGAGCACCTGGGATATCCGCACCGTGCGACCGCAAGGTTTGCGATGAAAATCCACCGGTTGTGGAGGCCATAGCCTCTGGATATCTAGGGAGCCCATGAATCACCAAGCGCTGTCGTCCTTCATCTGGTCCGTCGCCGACCTCCTGCGTGGCGACTACAAGCAATCCGAATACGGCCGCGTCATCCTGCCCTTCACCGTCCTGCGCCGGCTGGACTGCGTGTTGGAAGCCACCAAGCCTGCCGTCCTGGCCGAGTTCGACGCCAAGAGCAAGGCGGGGCTGAACCCCGAGCCCTTCCTGCTGCGCAAGTCGGGCACCAGCTTCTACAACAGCTCCCCGCTGGACCTGGTCAAGCTGCTGGGCGACCAGGACCACATCCGCCAGAACCTGTATGCCTACGTCCAGGCCTTCTCGCCGGCCGCTCGCGACATCTTCGAGCGCTTTGACTTCTACACCCAGGTCGAGCGCCTGGCCAAAGCCAACCTGCTCTACCTGGTCGTCGAGAAGTTCGCAAACATCGACCTGCACCCCGAGGCCGTGGACAACGCCAGCATGGGCGCGGTGTTCGAGGAGCTGATTCGCAAGTTCGCCGAAATCAGCAACGAAACCGCCGGGGAGCACTTCACGCCCCGCGAAGTCATCCGCCTGATGGTGGACCTGCTCTTCATCGAAGACGACGACGTGCTCTCGCCCGGCAATGCCGTGGTGCGCACCATCTATGACCCGACGGCCGGCACCGGCGGCATGCTTTCGGTGGCGGGCGAATACCTGCTGGAGCACAACCCGCAGGCACGGCTGACGATGTACGGCCAGGAGCTCAATGACGAGAGCTACGCCATCTGCAAGGCGGACATGCTCATCAAGGGACAGCCGGTGGAGAACATCGTCGTCGGCAACACGCTCAGCGACGACGGCCACGCCCACACCAAGTTCGACTACATGCTGTCCAACCCTCCCTTCGGCGTGGAATGGAAGAAGGTCGAGAAGGTCGTCCGCCAGGAACACGAGCAAAAGGGCTTCGACGGCCGCTTCGGCCCAGGCCTGCCGCGCGTCAGCGACGGCTCGATGCTCTTCCTGATGCACCTGCTGTCCAAGATGCGTCCGGCCAAGGACGGCGGCAGCCGCTTCGGCATCGTGCTGAACGGCTCGCCCCTGTTCACCGGCGGCGCCGGCAGCGGCGAGAGCGAAATTCGGCGCTACGTGCTGGAGAACGACCTGGTGGAGGCCATCGTCGGCCTGCCCAGCGACATGTTCTATAACACCGGCATCGCCACCTACGTCTGGATTCTGTCCAACAAGAAGCCTGTGGACCGCAAGGGCTTCGTGCAGCTTATCGACGCCAGCAGTTTCTGGCAGAAGATGCGCAAGAGCCTCGGGTCAAAGCGCAAGGAGATGAGCGAGGCGCACATCGCCACCATCACGCGCCTGTTCGGCGACTTCACTGAGGCCGAGCTGGTCACCGTCTTCGACGCCGCCGGCAAGGCCGTAGGCGACCCTCTGCTGGCTACGGGCACCGACGACCTGCCCGCTGCACCCGAGGGCGGCAAGCTCAAGCGCGTACCCATTTCGCGCATCTTCAAGAACCAGGACTTCGGCTACACCACCATCACCGTCGAGCGCCCGCTGCGGGATGAACAGGGTCAGGTCGTGCTCGGGCTCAAGGGCAAGCAGAAGGGCAAGCCCCAGGCAGATAGCGCGCTGCGGGACACCGAGAACGTGCCTTTGAGCGAGGACATCCGGGCCTACTTCGAACGCGAGGTGTTGCCGCATGCGCCGGACGCCTGGATTGACGAAGAGAAGAGCAAGGTCGGCTACGAGATTCCGTTCAACCGGCATTTCTATGTGTTCGAGCCACCGCGCAGCCTGCACGTCATCGACGAAGAGCTGAAGACCGTCACAGCCAGCATCATGAAGATGCTGGAGGAGTTGGCGGAATGAGCTTGCCGAGGTACGGGGCGTACAAGAACAGCGGAGTGACTTGGCTAGGTTCTGTTCCTGCGCACTGGACAGTCGTTCAGAGTCGCCGCTACTTCACCAACCGCAATGAGAAAGCTGTTGTAGGGGACCAGCAACTTACCGCCTCCCAGAAGCACGGTGTCGTCTATCAGACGGACTTCATGGAGCTGGAGGGCCAAAAGGTAATGCAGGTGATTGTCGGCGCAGACATCCTCAAGCACGCCGAACCGAACGATTTCGTCATCAGCATGCGCAGCTTCCAGGGCGGCATCGAATGGTGTGGTCTGCGTGGGAGCATTAGTTCCGCCTACGTGATGCTCGTTCCCAACGACGCCATTTGGTCTCCTTTCTATCGCTATCTGTTTAAGAGCGCTCCATACATCCAAGCTTTGCAAGCGACGACAAACTTGGTCCGGGATGGGCAGGCCCTGCGGTTCTCAAACTTCGCTCAGGTCCCACTGCCGCTTCTCCCCGTTGAAGAGCAACAGAAAATCGCTGCCTTCCTCGACCGCGAAACCGCCAAAATCGACGTGCTGATTGCCGAGCAGGAAAAGCTCATCGCGCTGCTGGCTGAAAAGCGCCAGGCGACCATTTCCCGCGCCGTCACCAAGGGCCTCAACCCCAATGCGCCGATGAAGGATTCCGGGGTGGCGTGGGTGGGAGAAGTGCCGGTGCATTGGGAGGTCCGGGCGCTGCGTCGCGTCATCGCTGCCATCGAGCAAGGGTGGAGCCCTGAATGTCACGCCCGTGAGGCGGAAGCGACCGAATGGGGTGTGCTGAAGGCGGGCTGCCTAAACGGGGGCGTGTTCCGCTCCTCGGAGAACAAGGTGTTACCACCGGAACTGACTCCTGAGGAGAAGTACGAGGTTCACGCTGGTGATGTGCTGATGTCGCGCGCAAGCGGCTCACCTGAATTGGTCGGTTCGACGGCGCTTGTTGCAACAACGCGCCCAGGCTTGATGCTTTCAGACAAGATTTTTCGACTGCATCTGCAAGGCGCGGTCATGCCAAGATATTTCGTCGCTGCAATGGGTTCGTTAGCGCTGCGCACTCAAATCGAAAACGCGTTGAGTGGCGGTAATGGCATGGCAAACAACCTGCCTCAATCCAGCCTGCTTGCGTTCTTGATGACGGTTCCACCGCATGACGAGCAACGGGCCATCGTCGATTTCATTGATGTGGAAATTGGAAATCTCAACAGATTGGGTGGCGAGGCAGAGCGCGCGATAGCGTTGCTCCGCGAACGCCGCTCCGCCCTCATCGCCGCCGCCGTCACCGGCCAAATCGACGTGCGCGGCGCTTGAAGAACACAAACAGGGAGAGAACAATGCCCCACACGCTCACAGCCACGGTCCTCGGGCGCACTGACAACGGCCGCAACACCTGGCGCTTGAAGGGCACCACCATCACCTACGCTGCCTGGCAGGACAACTTGCCTGGCAATCAACCCGCTACGGGCCGGTCGGAGGTCTGACGATGGCGTTGCACCAGGAAGTCCATTTCGAAGCTGAAATCTGCGCTCATCTGGCCGCGAACGGCTGGCTGTACGCCGAAGGCGATGCCGCCCTGTTCGACCGCGCCAACGGCCTCTTCATGCCCGACCTGCTGGCCTGGGTCGAGGCCACGCAGCCCGACAGCTGGCAGCGCCTGACCAAGACCCATGGCGCCGCCTCGCCCCAGGTGCTGGCTGAGCGAGTGCGCAAGAGCCTGAACCTGCCCGACCGGGGCACGCTGGATGTGCTGCGACGCGGCGTGGAGATGCTGGGCCTGAAAGAGCCGCTGATGTTGGCGCAGTTCAAGCCGGCCCTGGCCATCAACCCCGCCATCCAGGCCAACTACGCGGCGAACCGGCTGCGCGTGGTGCGTCAGGTCTGCCACTCGCCGAACAACCCCAAGGCCGAACTGGACCTGGTGCTGTTCCTGAACGGCATCCCCGTGGCCACTGCGGAACTCAAGAGCGACTTCACGCAGAGCGTGGGCGACGCGGTGGACCAGTACCGGTTCGACCGCCATCCCCAGCCCAAGGGCGGTGTGCTGGAGCCGCTGCTGGGCTTCCCGGGCGGCGCCTTGGTGCACTTCGCGGTCAGCCAGAGCGAAGTGATGATGACGACCCGGCTGGCCGGGCCGGCGACGCACTTCCTGCCCTTCAACCGAGGCAATGCCGGCGGCGCCGGGAACGCGCCAAACCCGGCAGGCTTTGCCACGGCGTATCTGTGGGAGGAGGTCTGGGCCCGAGAGAGCTGGCTGGACATTCTGCATCGCTACCTCATCGGCAAGCGCGACGACAAGAAGCAACTCAAGAGCGTCATCTTCCCGCGCTATCACCAGCTGGACGCGACGCGCATGCTGGTGGCCGATGTGCTCGCGAAGGGCGCCGGCCAGCGCTATCTGATTCAGCACTCTGCCGGCTCGGGCAAGACCAACTCGATTGCCTGGGCGGCGCACTTCCTGGCCGACCTGCACGATGCCGCGCATCAGAAGATGTTTGACAGCGTGCTGGTGGTGAGCGACCGCAATGTGCTGGATGCTCAGCTGCAGGAAGCCATTTTCGACTTCGAGCGCACCACAGGCGTGGTGGCCAGCATCACGAATGAGTCCGGCAGCAAGAGCGCCCAACTCTCGCAGGCGCTGAAGGACGGCAAGAAAATCATTGTCTGCACCATCCAGACCTTCCCGTTCGCGCTGCAGGCCGTGCAGGAGCTGGCTGCCACCGAAGGCAAGCGCTTCGCCGTGATTGCCGACGAGGCCCACAGCTCGCAGACCGGCGAGGCCGCCGCCAAGCTCAAGCAGCTCTTGTCGGCACAGGAATGGGCTGAGCTGCAGGACGGCGGCGAGGTCGATACCGAGGCGCTGTTGGCGGCACAGATGGCGGCACGCAGCGGCGACAGCGCCGGGGCCAAAGGTCTGACCTACGTGGCCTTCACCGCCACGCCCAAGCAGAAGACCTTGGAGCTATTCGGCCGGCCCGGCGCCGACGGTCTGCCGCAGCCCTTCCATGTGTACTCGATGCGCCAGGCCATCGAGGAGGGCTTCATCCTCGATGTGCTGAAGAACTACACCAGCTATAAGCTGGCGTTCAAGCTGGCGTACAACGGCCAGGAGTACGACGAGAGCCAGGTCGAACGCAGCGCCGCAATGAAGGGCATCATGCGGTGGGTCCGGCTGCATCCGTACAACATCGCCAGCAAGGTGCAGGTGGTCGTCGAGCATTACCGCGAGAACGTGCAGCCGCTACTGCAGGGCCGCGCCAAGGCCATGGTGGTGGTGGGTAGCCGCAAGGAAGCTGTGCGCTGGCAGAAGGCCATTCGCGCCTACATCCAGAAGCAGAACTACCCGCTGGGCGTGATGGTGGCCTTCTCGGGCGAGGTGAACGACCCGGAGAGCTACCCGCAGGCCGTCACCGAGACCAGCAAAGACCTGAACCCAGGGCTCAAGGGCCGCGACATCCGCGACGCCTTTGCAGAGCCCGACTATCACCTGCTGTTGGTGGCCAACAAGTTCCAGACCGGCTTCGACCAGCCGCTGCTGTGCGGCATGTACGTGGACAAGATGCTGGGTGGCATCCAGGCGGTGCAGACGCTCTCCCGCCTAAACCGCGCCTACGAAGCAGGCGGCGTGAAGAAGGATTGCACCTACATCCTCGACTTCGTCAACGAGCCGGCCGACATCCTCAAGGCCTTCAAGACGTACTACGAGACGGCCGAGCTGGAAGCCACGACCGACCCGCACCTGGTCTACGACCTGCGCGCCAAGCTCGATGCCAGCGGCAACTACGACGACTTCGAGGTCGAACGGGTGGCAAAGGTAGACCTGGACCCCAAGGGCACCCAGAAAGCGCTCGATGCGGCGATTGCGCCGGTGGCCGACCGGCTGCTCAAGCGCTACAAAGCTGCTCAACAGGACAAGGCCGCAGCCGATGCTGAGCAGGATGGCAAGGCCAGCCAGACGGCCAAGGACACGCTCGACGCGCTCTTGCTGTTCAAGAACGACATGGGCGCCTACGTGCGGCTCTATGCCTTCCTGAGCCAAATCTTCGATTACGGCAATACCGACATCGAGAAGCGCTTCCTGTTCTACAAGCGGCTCATCCCGCTGCTGGACTTCGGCCGCGAGCGCGACACCGTTGACCTGAGCAAGGTCGTACTGACCCACCACACGCTGAAGAACACCGGCAGGCAGCCGCTGAACCTGAATGCAGACGGCAGCTACAAGCTGCTGCCGATGGATGCGGTGGGCAGTGGCTCGGTCCAGGAGAAGCAGCAGGCCTACCTGACGGAAATCATCCAGAAGGTGAACGGGCTGTTCGAGGGTGAGCTGAGCGACGACGACCAACTCGTCTACGTGAACGGCGTGCTCCGGGGCAAGCTGCTCGAGAACGACACGCTGATGCAGCAGGCGGCCAGCAACACCAAAGAGCAATTTGCCAACTCGCCCGACCTCGGCAAGGCCTTGATGGACGCCATCATCGACGCCTTCGAGGCCCACCAGACCATGAGCTCGCAGGCGCTGGGCTCGGAGCGCGTGCGCGATGGGCTGAAGGACATCCTGCTGGGGCCGGCGCAGCTGTATGAGGCATTGCGGGCACGCTCAGGCTCAGGCTCAGGGAACGCGGCTCGCCCGTAACGGGCTACGCTTCTCGTCAGACCTTCCTCGGTCGTGCACCAACCCGATTCTTGCTTCGAAGAACGGGGAGCCACGAGCGGTTCCGCCGCAGATGGTTTGCGGCGTGCTCCCACGCCTATGGGAGAATGAGTCTCGCTGCCCCGATGGTGAAATCGGTAGACACCCGCGACTTAAAATCGCGTGCTGAAAGGCGTGTGGGTTCGAGTCCCGCTCGGGGCACCACGCATAAAGAATGCGGGAAAACTGCGGGAAATCTCAACGCAGACCGGCCCCTACTGGAGCCACTCTGTCCTATGAAACAGGCTATTTTTTAGGCCTGAGTTCGTGTGGTTTTAAGTCCGCTGCGTCTACCAATTTCACCACCCGGGCGGGCTGCCGTGCCGGGGCATTATCGGCGCGACGGGCCAAGAAAAAAGGGAAGCCGATGGGCTTCCCTTTTTTAACAACTGGAGCGGGTAACGAGGCTCGAACTCGTGACCTCAACCTTGGCAAGGTTGCGCTCTACCAACTGAGCTACACCCGCATTTCGCCTGACGTTTGGTGCTGTCAGGCCCGGTGCGAACCGGTTTTCATGGAGCGGGTAACGAGGCTCGAACTCGTGACCTCAACCTTGGCAAGGTTGCGCTCTACCAACTGAGCTACACCCGCTTTGACTCTTGGAGGCGCGATCCGGAGTCGAACCGGACTGACCGGATTTGCAATCCGGGGCATAACCGCTTTGCTATCGCGCCTTCGAAATCAAATTTTGAGCTATCAGAGCTTTGGTGAAGCCCTGATAGAAATGGGAAGCCGGGGCTTCCCATCGATATGCCTGGAGCGGGTAACGAGGCTCGAACTCGTGACCTCAACCTTGGCAAGGTTGCGCTCTACCAACTGAGCTACACCCGCTCTGATCTCAGCTTCTTGGCCACATTTCGTTGCCGATCTGCTGAAGCTGAGAGTATATACCGAAAAATCGCCCCCTGACAACAATCAGTGCGTGGCCGCCGATGCAGAAGCTGCGGCCTCAGCCTTCGGGGCCTCGACAGCCTCTTCCTCGGGTAGCGGCGTGGGCAACGATTCCAGCGCCACCTCGAGCACGCGATCGATCCAGCGCACGGGCACGATCTCGAGCTGGTTCTTGACGTTCTCGGGGATGTCCTGCAGGTCCTTGACGTTCTCTTCCGGGATCATCACGGTCTTGATGCCGCCGCGGTGCGCCGCCAGGAGCTTTTCCTTCAGTCCGCCGATGGCCGTCACCTCGCCACGCAGCGTGATCTCGCCCGTCATGGCCACGTCGGCGCGCACGGGAATGCCCGTCAACGCAGAGACGAAGGCCGTGGTCATGGCCGCACCCGCACTCGGGCCGTCCTTGGGCGTGGCGCCATCGGGTACGTGGACGTGAACGTCGCGCTTTTCGAAGAGCTCGTCCTTGATGCCCAGGCGGCGGGCACGCGAACGCACCACGGTGCGCGCGGCCTCGACAGACTCCTTCATCACGTCCCCCAGCGAGCCGGTGCGGATGATGTTGCCCTTACCCGGCATGGCGGTCGCCTCAATGGTCAGCAGATCGCCGCCCACCTCGGTCCACGCAAGGCCAACGACCTGGCCGACCTGGTTCTTCTTCTCGGCACGGCCGAAGTCGAACTTGCGCACGCCGAGGAACTCGTTGAGGTTCTCCTCGGTGACGACGACTTGGCCCTCGTAGGTCTTGAGCTGGTGGCCCTTCACGACCTTGCGGCAGACCTTGGAGATCTCGCGCTCGAGCGAACGCACGCCGGCTTCCCGCGTGTAGTAGCGGATGATGCCGCGGATGGCCGACTCGGTGACGTCCATCTCCTCATCCTTCACGCCATTGTTCTTGCGCTGCTTGGGCAGCAAGTAACGCTGGGCGATGTTGACCTTCTCGTCTTCCGTGTAGCCCGAGAGGCGGATGACCTCCATGCGGTCCAGCAGTGCCGGCGGGATGTTCAACGAGTTGCTGGTCGCCACGAACATCACGTCGGACAGGTCGAAGTCGACCTCGATGTAATGGTCGCCGAAGGTGTGGTTCTGCTCCGGATCCAGCACTTCGAGCAGGGCCGAAGATGGGTCGCCGCGGAAATCCATGCCCAGCTTGTCGATCTCGTCGAGCAGGAAGAGCGGATTTCGCGTGCCAATCTTGGACAGGCTCTGCAGCACCTTGCCCGGCATGGAGCCGATATAGGTGCGGCGATGGCCACGGATCTCGGCCTCGTCACGTACACCGCCAAGGGCCATACGAACGAACTTGCGGCCCGTGGCACGCGCGACCGACTGTCCCAGCGAGGTCTTGCCCACGCCCGGAGGTCCGACCAGGCACAGGATCGGCGCCTTGACCTTGTCCACGCGCTGCTGCACCGCGAGGTACTCGAGGATGCGGTCCTTGACCTTCTCGAGGCCGTAATGGTCTTCGTTGAGCACGTTCTCGGCGTTGGAGAGGTCGTGCTTGATCTTGGTCTTCTTGCTCCAGGGCAGACCAACCAGCGTGTCGATGTAGTTGCGCACCACGGTGGCCTCGGCCGACATGGGCGACATGAGCTTGAGCTTCTTGAGCTCGGCATCGGCCTTCTTGCGCGCCTCCTTGGGCATGCGCGCGGCCTGGATCTTCTTGTCCAGCTCTTCCAGATCGGCGCCCTCTTCACCGTCGCCGAGTTCCTTCTGGATGGCCTTGACCTGCTCGTTCAGGTAGTACTCGCGCTGGCTCTTCTCCATCTGGCGCTTGACGCGACCGCGGATGCGCTTTTCCACCTGCAGGATGTCGACCTCGTGCTCGAGCAGGTCGAGCAGTTTCTCAAGGCGCTTGGAGACTTCCGACAGATCGAGCACCGACTGCTTGGCGTCGAGCTTGAGCGGCAGGTGAGCGGCGATGGTGTCGGCCAGGCGGCCGGCTTCGTCGATGCCGCCGATGCTCGTGAGGATCTCGGGCGGAATCTTCTTGTTGAGCTTGACGTATTGGTCGAACTGCTGCGTCACCGCGCGGCGCAGGGCCTCGACTTCGGGCTTGGTGTCAACTTCCGGCGGGATGGGCAGGACCGTGGCGGAGAAATGTTCCTCGCCGTCGGTGATCTCTTGCGTCGTGGCACGCTGCAGGCCCTCGACGAGCACCTTCACCGTGCCGTCGGGGAGCTTGAGCATCTGCAGGATGCTGGAGACGCAGCCGACCTCGAACATGTCTTCGGGCTTGGGCTCGTCCTTGCCGGCGGCCTTTTGCGCCACCAGCATGATCTGGCGGCCGGCATCCATGGCGGCTTCCAGCGCTTTGATGGACTTGGGGCGACCCACGAACAGCGGAATCACCATGTGCGGGAACACCACCACGTCTCGCAGCGGCAGCAGCGGCAGGGTGATGGGTTCAGCGGGCAGAACGGGATGACCGGACATGAAAACCTCTCTTTCTCAAGCCGATATGCGGCCTGAGACAACAAATGCAAGACGCCGAGCTGCCGGGGTCGTCGGGGGGAGCAGGATGCTGGCCGTCAATTGAAGCACTAACAGACCTTAGGCGCTCGCCTTGTGCTGTTCGCGATACACGAGCAGGGGTTTGGCGCCCTCCTCGATGTTGTGCTCGTCCAGCACGACTTTTTCCACGCCGTCGAGCCCGGGCAGCTCGAACATGGTGTCGATCAGCGACTGCTCCATGATGGAGCGCAGGCCACGCGCGCCGGTCTTGCGGGCCAGGGCCTTCTTCGCAATGGCACTCAGCGCCGAGGGACGGATCTCTAGCTCGACACCGTCCATGGAGAACAGTTGCTGGTACTGCTTGAGCAGGGCATTCTTGGGCTCGGTGAGGATCTGGACCAGCGCGTCTTCGGTCAGCTCGCCCAGGGTGGCGACCACCGGCAGGCGGCCGACCAGCTCGGGGATCAGGCCGAACTTGATGATGTCTTCGGGCTCGCACTCGCGGAACACCTCGGAGACGCGCTTCTCACTCTTGCTGCGCACGGTGGCACCAAAGCCGATGCCGGACTTCTCGGAGCGGTTCTGGATGACTTTTTCCAGGCCATCGAAAGCGCCGCCGCAGATGAACAAGATGTTGGTCGTGTCGATCTGCAGAAAGTCCTGGTTCGGATGTTTGCGCCCGCCCTGCGGGGGTACCGAAGCCATCGTGCCTTCCACCAGCTTGAGCAGCGCCTGCTGCACGCCCTCGCCCGACACGTCGCGCGTGATGGACGGGTTGTCGGCCTTGCGGCTGATCTTGTCGATCTCGTCGATGTAGACGATGCCGCGCTGCGCGCGCTCGACGTCGTAATTGCAGTTCTGCAGCAGCTTCTGGATGATGTTCTCGACGTCCTCGCCCACATAGCCGGCTTCGGTGAGTGTCGTTGCATCGGCAATCACGAAGGGCACGTTGAGCAGGCGCGCCAGCGTCTGCGCCAGCAGCGTCTTGCCCGAGCCAGTGGGGCCGATCAGGAGGATGTTGCTCTTGGAGAGCTCCACGCCGTCCTTCACCGTGCCCATGTGGCGCAGGCGCTTGTAGTGGTTGTAAACAGCCACGGCCAGCGTGCGCTTGGCCACGTCCTGGCCAATCACGTACTGGTCGAGACTGGCTTTGATCTCGCTGGGCACGGGCAGATCGCCCGATTTGACCGAGCGCGCAGCGGGACTCTCGGGCGGGACCTCATCGCGGATGATGTCGTTGCACAGCTCGATGCATTCATCGCAGATGAACACGGAGGGACCGGCGATCAGCTTCTTGACCTCGTGCTGGCTCTTGCCGCAGAAGGAGCAATACAAAACTTTTTCGCTGGAGGAGCCTTTTTTGTCGGCCATGGATCTGCTGTCTCGGGTTCAGACGAAAGGCGTCTGTCGGGAATGATAGTTCAAACGCCCGTCTGGGCCTTTTCGTCAAAAGGCCTGCAAACGGGCAATATTTGTGCGGTATTCGACCGGTCAGCGATCAAGGGCGCTTGGCCAGCACTTGGTCGATCAGGCCGTAGCCCTGGGCCTCGTCCGCCGACATGAAATAGTCGCGCTCGGTGTCGGACTGGATCTTCTCCAGGCTCTGGCCCGTGCGCTCGGCCATGATGCGGTTGAGTTGCTCGCGGGTCTTGAGAATCTCACGGGCATGGATCTCGATGTCCGTGGCCTGACCCTGGGCGCCGCCCAGGGGCTGGTGGATCATGATCTTGCTGTTAGGCAGCGCGAAGCGCTTGCCCTTGGCACCGGCCGTCAGCAAAAAGGCCCCCATGCTGGCCGCCATGCCCATGCAAAGGGTCGAAACCTCGGGCTTGATGAACTGCATGGTGTCGTAGATCGACATGCCGGCCGACACGCTGCCGCCGGGCGAGTTGATGTACAGCGAGATCTCCTTGTCCGGGTTCTCGCTCTCCAGGAACAGCAACTGCGCGACGACCAGGTTCGCCACGGCGTCGTTGACCGGGCCGACGAGGAAGACGATGCGCTCGCGCAGCAGGCGGCTGTAGATGTCGTAGGCCCGCTCACCGCGGCCCGATTGCTCGATGACCATGGGCACGAGGCCCAGGTTGTTTGTATCCAGCGCGCTCATTGAAATTCCTTGCAACTCAATCTGTCTGTAATGGGGATGGATTATGTCGCCACAAGGTCTGCCACCCGGTCGGCAAACAAAAAGGGGCCGCGCATTGCGCAGCCCCACGAGGAAAATCCCTCAGGCGATCAGTTGCCGGCGGCCATCAGTTCGTCGAACGGCAGGGCCTTGTCGTTGATCTTGGCCTTGGCCAGCACGAAGTCGGTCACGTTGTTCTCGATGACCACGGCTTCGACCTCGGCCATGCGGGCGCGGTCCGACAGGTACCAGCGCATCACTTCGGCGGGCTTCTCGTAGCTCTGCGACAGCTCTTCGATGTGAGCTTGCAACTGCTCCGGCTTGGCTTGCAGATTGTTCGAGCGAACCAGTTCGCCGACCACCAGGCCCAGGCGCACGCGCTTCTCGGCTTGCGGCTGGAAGATTTCGGCGGGGATCGGGGCCTTCTCGGCATCCTTGACACCGCGCTTCTTGAGGTCTTCGCGGGCAGCTTCGATCATGCGCTGGGTCTCGCCTTCGACGAGGGCCTTGGGCACTTCGAGCTCGGACACGCCGACCAGGGCGTCCATCACGGCACCCTTGTTGCGGGCGAGCACGCGGAACTTCACCTCGCGCTCGAGGTTCTTCTTGATGTCAGCGCGCAGGCCTTCAACCGAACCTTCCTTGATGCC
The DNA here is from genome assembly GCA_019234295.1 of Roseateles sp. Classification (GTDB taxonomy): domain Bacteria; phylum Pseudomonadota; class Gammaproteobacteria; order Burkholderiales; family Burkholderiaceae_C; genus JAFALK01. Next base: position 71,038 of record JAFALK010000048.1, on the reverse strand, counting down.
CAGGCCCTTGGCAAAGGCTTCATTCACTTCGGGCAGGTGTTGGGCTTCGATCTTCTTGACGGTGACGAGGAAGTCAGCTTCCTTGCCGGCCACATCCTGGCCGTGGTAGTCGGCGGGGAAAGCCAGCGGGAATGTCTTGCTCTCGCCGGCCTTCATGCCGCGCACGGCCTGGTCGAACTGCTCGAGCATCTGGCCTTCGCCGATCAGGAACTGGAAGCCTTCGGCCTTGCCGCCCTGGAAGGGCTCGCCGTCGATCTTGCCTTCGAAGTCGATGGTCACGCGGTCGCCGGCGGCGGCGCCTTCGGCGGCAGCACGCAGCTGGAAGGTGCGACGCTGCTTGCGCAGGATCTCGACGGTCTTGTCGATGGCTTCCTCCGTCACCTCGGCGCTGACACGCTCCACTTCTGCAGCAGCCAGATCACCGATCTTGACCTCCGGGTAGATTTCGAACGTCGCGTCGAAGGCCATCGTGCCTTCGGCGGCTTCGTTCTTTTGCTCGATGCGCGGAGCGCCGGCAACGCGCAGCTGAGCCTCATTGGCGGCGCTGTTGAAGGCCTGGCCGAGCTTGTCGTTGACGACTTCGTACTGCACCGAGTAGCCGTAGCGCTGGGCGACGACGCTCATGGGCACCTTGCCGGGGCGGAAGCCGTCGGCCTTGACGGTGCGGGCGAGCTTCTTCAGACGGGTTTCGACTTCGCTGTTGATGTCAGCGGCCGCCAGCGTGAGCGTGATGCGGCGTTCGAGCTTTTCGAGGGTTTCGACGGTAACGGCCATTTTGCAGACTCAAGGTAACTAAGGAGAGACTCGTGGTGCGCGGGGCCGGACTCGAACCGGCACGCCCGTGAAGGCGTCAGGACCTAAACCTGGTGCGTCTACCAATTTCGCCACCCGCGCGGCTTGCTCGGGCCCGAAGTCGCCCTCCGAGCCCGTGGTATTCATGCGAACCGGAGATTGTAGCCCGCCGCGCCCGCGTTTCTCAGTCCCTGGGGCAAGCCCGGAGCCCCGAACACGGGGCCGCGCGCGCTAGCGCCTGGGCTTCTCGACCCTGAACCAGGCGGCGTACATGGCCGGCAAGGCCAGCAGCGTCAGCGCCGTGGCGACGATCAGGCCTCCCATGATGGCCACCGCCATCGGCCCCCAAAAGCCGCTGCGAGACAGCGGCACCATAGCCAGCACGGCGGCAGCGGCCGTCAGCACGATGGGGCGGAAGCGCCGCACTGCGGCCTCGATGATGGCGTCCCACGTCGGCACGCCACGGCGGCGGTCTTGCTCGATCTGGTCGATCAGGATCACGGAGTTGCGCTGGATCATGCCCATCAGGGCCACCACCCCGAGCAAAGCCACGAAGCCGAAGGGCCTGTTGAAGACCAACAGGGCCATGGCCACGCCGGCCATGCCCAGCGGGCCGGTCAAGAAAACCAGCATGGCCCGTGAGAAGCTCTGCAACTGCAGCATCAGCAGAGTGAAGGTGATGAAGAGCATCACCGGCACGCCGGCAAAGATGGCGCCCTGGCCCTTGCTGCTTTCCTCCACGGCACCTGCGATCTGGATCGAATAGCCGGGCGGCATCTGGTCCTGCAAGGCCTTGAGCTGGGGCCACAGCTCCGCAGTCACCGTCGCGCCCTGGAGGCCTTCGGCCACATCGCCCTGCACCGTCACGGCGTAGCTGCGACCCTCGCGCCACAGCACGCCCGGCTCCCAGCCGAAGTTGACCTTGGCAATCTGCGTGAGCGGAATCGCACGGCCGGTGGCCGTGGGCACGTAGGCGTTGGCGATGTCGGTGATGACCTGGCGTTCCTCGAGCGGCTGGCGCAGCACGATGTTGATGAGCCGGTCGTTCTCGCGGTACTGGCCAATGATGGACCCCGACAGCAGGGTCTGTGCCGAGCGCGCCAGGCTCTGACTCGTCACGCCCAGCGCACGCGCCTTGTCTTGGTCGACCTCGAGCCTGAGCGCCTTGATGGGTTCGTTCCAGTTGTCGTTCACGCCGCGCATGTTCGGGTTGGCGCGCAAGATGTCCTTGGTCTTGTCGGCCCAGGCCCGCACCGTCTCGACGCGCTCGCCGACGACGCGGAACTGGACGGGATACGGCACGGGTGGCCCGTTGGGCAGCAGCTTCACGCGGCCGCGAATCTCGGGGAATTCGGCTGCCAGCAGCGCAGGCAGGCGCTTGCGCAGCGCTTCGCGAGTTTCCAGATCCTTGGGCAGCAGGATCATCTGGCTGACGTTGGGCTGCTCGAAGATGTTGTCCAGCGGCAGGTAGAAGCGCGGCACACCCGAGCCCACCCAGGCCGTGACCGAAACCATGCCCGGCTCACGGCTGATGCGCTTCTCGAAACGCTCGGCCACCGCCTTGCTCTGCGCAATCGTCGAGCCCTCCGGCAGCCACAGGTCCACGAGAATCTCGGGCCGGCTCGAATCGGGGAAGAACTGCTGCTGCACGAGCTTCATGCCGCCGAGGCCCAGCACGAAGAGCAGGACCATCATGACGATGGTCTTCCAGCGGTGCTCGACGCACCAGCCCACGATCTTGCGGAAGGTGTTGTAGAAGGGCGAGTCGAAATGCTCGTGCACCTCGCCGGCATGGGCCGGCTTGGTCTTGAGCAGCAACGCGCCCAGGTAGGGCACGAAGTAGACCGACACCAGCCAGGAGATCAGTAGCGCCGCCGCAGTGACGGCGAAGATCGCGAAGGTGTACTCACCAGTCATCGAGCGTGCCATGCCAATGGGCAGAAAGCCCACCGCCGTGATCAGCGTGCCCGTCAGCATGGGCATGGCCGTGAGCTCGTAGGCGAAGGTGGCGGCGCGCATCTTGTCATAGCCCTCCTCGAGCTTGCGCACCATCATCTCCACCGCAATGATGGCGTCGTCCACCAGCAGACCGAGCGCCACGATCAGCGAGCCGAGCGAGATCTTGTGCAGGCCCACGCCCCAATAGAACATCACGACGAAGGTGATCGCCAGCACGAGCGGGATGGTGATGGCCACGACCATGCCCGGCCAGATGTCGATGCGAAACGGCTTGGTGTGCAAGCCCAGGGAGATGAAGCTGACTGCCAGCACAATGACCACGGCCTCCACCAGGACGCGCACGAATTCGTTGACCGAGTGAGCCACCGCCTGTGGTTGGTCCTGTACCTGGGCCATTTCCACCCCGGCCGGCAGGCTGGCGCGGACTTCATCTGCGGCCTTCCTGAGCGCCTTGCCCATCGCGATGATGTCGCCGCCCTTGGCCATGGACACGCCCAGGGCGATCACGTCCTTGCCCTGGTAGCGCACCATGGTGGTGGCAGGGTCCACATAGGCGCGCTTGATCTCGGCAATGTCGCCCAGCTTGAGACTGCTGCCCTGCCCCGTGGTCGGATTGATGCCGCGGATCGGGAAGGCGCGCAGCTCTTCCACCGAGTTGAACTGGCCCTGGACGCGCACCTGCAGATTGCCGCTTCCGGCATCGAGCACCCCGGCGCCCTCGACAGCGTTCTGCTCGCCCAGTTGGTTGATCACCTGAGAGAAATCAAGCCCCAGGGCTGCCAGTCGCCTTTGCGAGACCTCGATGTAGATCTGCTCGTCCTGCACGCCGAAGAGCATGACCTTGGACACGTCGGGCACCTGGAGCAGGCGCGAGCGCGCACGCTCGGCCCACTGGCGCAGTTCCTCTTTCGAAAAGCCGTCAGCCGAGAGGGCGTAGATGGAGCCGTAGACGTCGCCGAAATCGTCGTTGAAAAAGGGGCCGTACACGCCCTGGGGCAGCGTGGAACGCATGTCGTTGATGCGTTTGCGCACCTGGTACCAGACCTCCGTCACCTCCTTGGGCGGCGTGTTGTCCTTGACCTGGAAGAGCGTCACTGACACACCGGGCTTGGTGTAGGAGCGGATCTTGTCGGCGTAGGGCGCCTCCTGCAGGGTGCGCTCGATCTTGTCGGTCACCTGCTCGGCCATCTGCTGGGCCGTGGCGCCGGGCCAGGCGGCCTGCACGACCATCACGCGGAAGGTGAAAGGCGGATCCTCGTCCTGGCCAAGCTGGAAGTAGGCCGCGCAGCCCATCAGCATGAGTACGACCATGAGGTAGCGCGTCAGCGCCGGATGTTCCAGCGCCCAGCGCGAGACATTGAAGCGGCCGGGGGCCGCCGATTGGGGTGCACTCATGCGACGGGCCTCAAGATTTGGCCGGCGGCTGTGCCGCCTGGAAGCGCTTGACCTTCTGGCCCGGCGTGAGCACATGCACGCCTGCCACGACGACTTCCTGGCCCGGCTTGAGTCCTGCTGCGATCACCACCTCGTTGCCGTCGGCGCCACCGACGGTCACCGGCTGCGGCTTGACCGTCATGCTGGCAGGGTCGAGCACCCAGACCGAGGTCGCCCCCTGCGTCTGCAGCACGGCCGAGAGCGGCAGCTTGATAACCTGTTCGGTCTTTGGCAGCGACAGCAAGGCAGTGGCAGTCTGGCCCAGCTTGATATCACTGCTGCCCGCGTCGGCCTTGAACAGAAAGGTTCGGGTCACCGGGTCAGCGGCCGCCGAGACCTCGCGCAAGCTCACCTCGCGCTCGGCCTGCCCTTCGCCCCAGACCCTCATCCTCAGCGCCCCCTTAACCGCGGCCGCAGAACGAACGCGAGCGACCTGATCCTCGGGAACCGAAAACACCAGATCGCGGGGCCCGTCCGGCGCCACGTTGATGATGGGCTGACCCGCGGGCACCACCGTGCCCGGATCGACCGCAACCGCGGTCACCACCCCCGACACGTCCGATACGAGGGCCGCATAGCCGGCCTGGTTGGCCTGCGCATTCGCCTGGGCCCGCGCCTGTTCGAGCTGGGCCTGCGCGGCCTTGAAGCCGTTTTCGCGGCGCTCGAGTTCGGCGGCGCTGATGAAGCCCTGCTCCTTCAGCTCGATGAATCGCTTGTAGTCGTTGCCCAGTTGGTCGCGGTTCACGCGCGCGGCCTGCATCGCGGCCTTGGCGGCCTCCTGAGCGAGGTTCAGGTCCTGCGCATCGAGCTGGGCCAGCACCTGGCCGGCCTGGACCTTGTCGCCGAGATTGACCTTGCGCGAGAGCAGCTTGCCGCCAACGCGAAAGCCCAGGCGCGACTCGTTGCGCGCACGGATCTCGCCGGCGAATTCGAGCGTCATGCCCGCGTCGGCGCTGCTGATCGTCTGGGTGCGCACGGATCGCACGGGCTCGGGTGCATCGGCCTGCTTTCCGCAGGCGGCCAGGAACAGGATCGCGAGAAGGAGCAGGGCGGAGCGCCGTCCTGGGATGCGTACTTTGGGCATGAAGACCTCGATCAGAATTACTGACTTGCCGGTCAGTAATGTAGTCAATCCCCGCTCGGCCTGTAAAGGACAGCCTGCAACAATGCCGTCCGTGAGCATAGACCACTACGAGAATTTTCCGGTTGCATCCCTCCTGTGCCCGCCGCGGCTGCGGCCGGCTGTTGCGGCGATTTATCACTTCGCCCGTACCGCGGACGACCTGGCCGATGAGGGCGAACACGGCCCTGAGCAGCGTCAAGCAGACTTGCGCGCCTTCCGTGCCGACCTGAGCGCCATCGAGGCGGGGAGGCCGCCTTCGCCGCGCTGGGCCGAGGCCATCTTCATCCCGCTGGCTCTCGTGCTGCGCCAGTTCAGGCTGCCGGTGCCGCTGCTCCATGCCCTGCTGGACGCCTTCGAGCAAGACCTGTCGAAACACGCCTATGCCGACCGCGCCGAGCTGTTGCGCTACTGCGAACGATCGGCCAATCCAATCGGCCGCCTGCTGCTGCATCTCTACGGTATTCAGGACGGCCTAGCGTTGCAGCGCTCGGACTCCATCTGCACCGCGCTCCAGCTCATCAACTTTTGGCAGGACCTCAGCCGCGACGGACCGCGCGGCCGCGTCTACGTGCCCGATGCCGACCTGAACCGCTTCGGCATCCGTCGCGAGCAGATGCTGGCCTGCGCCGACCATCCGCCGGCCCGCGCGATGGTGCGCCAGCTGTGCGACTGGGCCGAGACCATGATGAAGAGCGGCGCGCCGCTGGCCTTTCGCATCCCCGGCCGCGCTGGCTGGGAGCTTCGCCTGGTGATACAAGGCGGCCTACGCATTCTTGAGAAAATCCGCGCCATGCAATACGCCAGCCTGACGCACCGCCCCGCCCTCACCGCCTTGGACGCCCCGCTGCTGTTTTGGCGCGCGCTGAGGATGTCTGCATGACACCGGAGCAATACGTCCAGGAAAAGGCCGCCAAGAGCGGTTCGAGCTTCTATTACGCCTTCCAGTTCCTACCGCCCGAACGCCGCGCGGCGATCACCGCCTTTTATGCCTTCTGTCGGGAAGTCGACGATGTCGTGGACGAAGTGCACGACCCCAGCGTGGCCGCGACCAAGCTGGCCTGGTGGCGCAAGGAGGTGGGCCAGGCCTACGCGGGTCAATCGCAACACCCGGCCATGCGTGCGCTGATGCCCTACGCCAAGACCTATGACATCCGTGCGGAGCACCTGCATGCCGTCATCGACGGCTGCGAGATGGACCTCAGCCAGACCCGCTACCTCGACTTCGTCGCGCTGCAACGCTACTGCCACCTGGTGGCCGGCGTCGTCGGCGAGGTGGCCTGCAATATCTTTGGCCGCACGCAGGACGCCACGGTCGCCTATGCGCACAAGCTTGGCCTGGCCCTGCAGCTGACCAACATCATCCGCGACGTCGGCGACGACGCGCGCCGGGGCCGCATCTACTTGCCGGTTTCGGAGCTGCAGAAGTTCGACGTCAAAGCCAACGAGCTGCTCAAACGCGATGCGCCCTGGGGCTACAGCGAGCGCTTCACTGCGCTGATGAAGTTCCAGGCGCAACGCGCCCATGCGCTCTACGACGAAGCCTTTGCCCTGCTGCCCGATGCCGACCGGCGCGCGCAAAAGCCCGGCCTGATGATGGCAAACATCTATCGCGCCTTGCTGCGCGAGATCGAAGCCGAGAATTTCCAGGTGCTGCAACAGCGCATCTCGCTGACCCCGATCCGCAAGTTGTGGATCGCGATGAAGACCAACTGGCGCGGCAAGTGAGGGTCGCCGTCATCGGCGGAGGCTGGGCCGGCTTGTCCGCCGCGGTCCATGCCGTGCAGCGCGGTCATCGGGTCAGCCTTTTCGAGATGGCGCCGCAGCTTGGCGGGCGCGCTCGCAGCCTGGACAACGGCCTCGACAACGGCCAGCACATCCTCATCGGCGCCTACGTCGAGACCCTCGCGCTTTTGGCCACGGTCGGCGTCGATACAGGAGAGGCCTTCCTGCGCACGCCGCTGCGTCTTCGCTACCCGCAGCACGAAGGCCTGGCCCTGCCGGCCGGCAACGCATTGATTGCCTTCAGCCGGGGCGTGCTGGCCTGCCGAGCCTGGCCGCTGTCGGCCCGAGTCTTGCTGCTGCGCGCAGCGCTGGGTTGGCTGACGAGGGGGTTTCGCTGCGCACAGGAACTGACCGTCTCAGAGCTGTGCACGCGGTTGCCCGCCATCATTCGAGAGCAGTTGATCGATCCGCTGTGCATCGCCGCACTCAACACGCCGGCGCATCAGGCCAGCGCCAGCGTATTCCTACGCGTATTGAAGGACGCTTTGTTCTCCGGCCCCGGCAGCGCCGACCTGATGCTGCCACGCCGGCCGCTCTCGGGCTTGCTGCCCGAGCCTGCGCGAGACTGGCTGCATCGACACGGTGCCCAGATCGAGCTTTCGCGCCGCGTGCAATCGCTCGATGAGCTGGACGATTTCGATGCCATGGTGCTCGCCACCACCAGCGTCGAGGCCGCCCGGCTCGCCGCCGATCGTGCGCCCGAATGGGCCGCGCTCGCGCAGGGCTTGCGCTTCGAGCCCATCGTCAGCGTCTATGTCGAAAGCCCCGGCACGGTACTGCCGGCACCCATGATCGCGCTGCAGGGCGAACCCGCCCAGTTCGTCTTCGACCTGGGTCAGCTGGGGCACGCGTCCGGCCGATTCGCCTTCGTCGTCAGCGGCGCGCGGGAGTGGGTCGAGCGCGGTCTGGACGTCTGCGCACAGCAGACACTGGCCCAGGCCGCCGAGGCCCTGTGTTGGAACACTGCGCCGACGCTGATCAAAACTTTGGCCGAGAAGCGCGCCACCTTCGCCTGCGTGCCGGGTCTGCAACGCCCGCCCATGCGGATTGCATCGCACCTGCTGGCCGCCGGCGACTACATCGAAGGCCCCTACCCTGCCACGCTGGAAGGCGCCGTGCGGGCTGGACGGGATGCCGTTGAGGCCTTGGTCTAGAAGGTCGGTGCGAAGGGCGCGGCCAGCGGCTCACCGATGAAGACGCCCTGCGCCGGCCAGACGACGCTGTGCCAATAGGCCTCCAGCGCCGTCACCCCCTGGATGTAGGACAGCATCAGCAGCTGCGGGTGCGGAAACTTCTGCCAATGATTGCAGGGCTCGCTGACGGTGCCGTAGCTGGCCGTCGCGCCCGACTCGATCCAGTCGATGGCACTCATCTGGCCCTCGCCGGGCGCCGCATCGAGCAAGCCTCCAAACGAGGTTAGGTGATCGGCCAGCGCGCCGGGCAACCACTGGATGCGGTCCAGTCCCTCAACGCGGGCCAGGCCCGTCTGCACGATAAGAGCTCGCTGCATTGCCGGCAGTTGATCGGCCTCCACGCGTTTGACGTCCACCATCCAGGGCCGCAGGGTGCCGGCCGGCGGAAACCAGACCGAGCGCGCATTGCGCGCAGCGTCGCTGGTGCTGAGGAACCAGGCATTCACAGCGAGGAAGGCGCTGGGCAGGCTGGCGTCGGCGGCCACGCCGCGATCGATCAGCTGGCGCGCACTGTCCTCGCTGCGCGCCGCGATCAGCATCGCCGGCCTCACGCCCTTGTCTGCAAAGGGCTGGTTCCCGAGGTAGCTGGCGTAGGACGAGGGTTCGGACGCCGCGCAGGTTTGCTCGCAGATCTTGGGCTGGTAGCCATGCGCCAGCGCCGAGGTGATCCCGTTGCATTCGACCGCATAGGGCTGGCGCCAAGCCAGGGCCAGACCCTGGACCGCCTCGGGCATCTGCTTGCGAATGCGCGTCTCCAGCTCTGCAAACTCGCCCTGGCTGAGGCGGGGCTTCACCGGCACGTGCAAGCGCAGCACATGGGCATCGGAAATGTGGCGCCGCAGCTGGTAGTACTTGCCCACGGCGACGGAGTAGGGATCGTCCAGGTTGATGACCAGCCCCAGGTTCTGCGCCGTGATGCGGCCCTGCAGCTTGGGCATGCGGACCCACACCGGCGCAGCAGCAGAAGCCCCCTGCGATGGCGGGGACGCTGGCTGCGCCGAAGCCCCGCCGCAAAGGCCCGCGACCAAGACGAATTGCACGATGCGGAGAAGAGACCCCTCAAAAGCCCGCTCGAGCCACGCCATTCGATGTTTCATTTTCGCGATGCAAAACAAAGAAAACTCCCCCACAATCGCCGCCATGAAAAACAAAGAGAACCAGACCCCCGCCATCCAGGTGCTCGAACGCATGTTTTCGTTGCTGGACGTGCTGGCCAGCCATCAGGATCCGGTCTCGCTGAAGTCGATCAGCGAGACAACCGGCCTGCACCCGTCCACGGCGCACCGCATTCTCAACGACCTGACCCTGGGCCGTTTCGTCGACCGGCCCGAGGCCGGCAGTTATCGGCTGGGGATGCGGCTTCTGGAGCTGGGCAACCTCGTCAAGGCGCGTCTCGACGTTCGCGACGCCGCCCTGGGGCCCATGCGCGAGTTGCACAAATTCACCCATCAGCCGGTCAATCTGTCCGTGCGGCAGGGCGACGAGATCGTCTACATCGAGCGCACGTACTCCGAACGCTCGGGCATGCAGGTCGTGCGTGCTGTGGGTGGGCGCGCGCCGCTTCACCTCACCTCCGTCGGCAAACTCTTCCTGGCCAGCGACGATGCGCAGCGCGTGCGTGCCTACGCCACCCGCACCGGCCTGTCGGGCCACACGCGCAACAGCCTGACCGATATCGGCGCGCTGGAACGCGAACTGGCCCTGATCCGCCAGCGAGGCCTCTCCCGCGATGACGAGGAACTGGAGCTGGGCGTGCGCTGCATGGCCGCAGGCATCTACGACGACCAGGCCAAGCTCGTGGCCGGGCTGTCGATCTCGGCGCCGGCCGACCGGCTTGAGGAAGGCTGGCTGGTGCGCCTCAAGGAGACGGCGGGGCAGATCTCGTCGGCTCTGGGTTACCGCGGTCAATAAAAAACGCCCTCAGTGTGAGGGCGTTTATTTCACTGCAGTTTGGATGAGGACTGCAACGCCTGCGGGTTGCTATCCAGCCAGCGGCGCACCCGCTCGGGATCGGCCTGACGCGAGCCGGCCGTGTCCAGGAAGACCATGATCAGCTTGCGGCCCGCAAGCTTGGCCTGCATCACCAAGCACTTGCCGGCTTCGTTGATGAAGCCCGTCTTTTGCAAGCCGATGTCCCACTTGCCCGCACGCACGAGGCCGTTGGTGCTGTGGAAGGCCAGTTGGCGGCGGCCGACCTTGACGGTCGCCTCCTTGGAGGTGGTGAACTCGCGCAGCATCGGCTCGCCGTCGGCCACCTTGACGAGGCGGGCCAGGTCTTCGGCGCTGGACTGGTTGCGACTGGACAGGCCCGTAGGCTCCACGTAGTGCGTGTCGGCCATGCCCAGTTCCTGGGCCTTGCGATTCATGGCGACCACGAAGGCGTCCAGGCCGCCGGGATAGTTGCGGGCCAGCGCATGGGCGGCGCGGTTTTCGGAAGACATCAGGGCCAGGTGCAGCATTTGCTCACGGGTGAGCGTCGTGCCGAAGGCCAGGCGCGAGCCGGTGCCCTTCTCGGTGTCCTTGTCGTCCTGGGTGATGGTGATCGGCTCATCCAAGGGCTGGCCGGCCTCGACGACGAGCAGGCCCGTCATCAGCTTGGTGATCGAGGCGATCGGCAGCACGGCCTGGGGGTTCTTGGACAGCAGTACCTCGTTCGTGTCCTGGTCCAGGACGAGGGCGACGCTGGAGCTGAGGTCGAGCGGATCGTCGACACCATGCAAGCCGTAGAGCTGGCCGAAAGACGGCACGGCAGACGTACGACGCGGCACGCGCGACACCACGCTGGCAGTCTTGTTGCTTTTGGCCTTGGTTGCCTTCTTGCAGACCGCCGGCTTGGGCTCCGTCTTGCAGTTGGCCACCGCGGAGGCGTGCACGGGCATCAGCGCCAGGCTCAGGGCAATGCCGGAAAAAATCGATGCAATGGTCTTCAAAGGAGCCCCCAATAGTCCATGGCAGTGTAAGGTATTACAAAATCTCACACAAGATCAAAAACTTAGGAGAGGCTCTTAAAGTCTTGCTTGGCGTGACTTGCTGCGCTGAACCTAACGCTTGATTCAACCGGAGGTTGACTTTAGGCGGCTCAGGGACTTACCCCAAGCCCCTCACCCCTGGGCGGCCACCCTCTCCATCTTGCTCTGCAGCTTGTTCAACGCAGCCAAATACGCCTTGGCCGAGGCCACGACGATGTCGGGATCAGCCCCCACGCCGTTGACCACCCGCCCCGCATGCTGAAGACGGATCGTCACCTCGCCCTGAGATTCTGTGCTGCCGCTGGTGATGGCGTTGACCGAGTAGAGGATCATTTCGGCCCCACTTTGAGCCATGGATTCGATGGCCCGAAGCACAGCATCCACGGGGCCGTTGCCGTCGCTCTCGGCGCGCAGCTCCTCGCCGCCCGCCTTGATGACCACGCTGGCATGGGGCTGCTCGCCCATCTCGGAGCGCTGCGCCATGGTGACGAGGCGAAAGTGCTCCTGCTCGGTATGGACGGACTCGTCCATGACCAGCGCCAGGATGTCCTCGTCGAAGATCTCATTCTTGCGATCGGCCAGGTCCTTGAAGCGCAGGAAGGCGGCGTTGACCTCAGCCTCGGATTCGAGCGAGATGCCCAGCTCTTGCAGGCGCTGCTTGAAAGCGTTGCGGCCCGAGAGCTTGCCCAGCACGATCTTGTTGGCGGCCCAACCCACATCCTCAGCCCGCATGATCTCGTACGTGTCGCGCGCCTTGAGCACGCCGTCCTGGTGGATGCCGGATGCGTGCGCGAAGGCGTTGGCGCCGACCACCGCCTTGTTCGGCTGGACCACGAAACCGGTGGTCTGCGAAACCATGCGCGAAGCCGGCACGATCTGGTTGGTCTCGATCTTGACGTCGAGGCCGAAGTAATCGCGGCGCGTCTTCATCGCCATCACGACCTCTTCCAGCGAACAGTTGCCGGCCCGCTCGCCCAGGCCGTTGATCGTGCACTCGACCTGGCGGGCGCCGCCGATCTTCACGCCCGCCAGCGAGTTGGCCACAGCCATGCCGAGGTCGTTGTGGCAGTGCACGCTCCAGATCGCCTTGTCAGAGTTGGGCACGCGGCTGCGCAGGTCCTTGATGAAATTGCCGTAGAGCTCGGGGATCGCATATCCGACCGTATCTGGGATATTGATCGTCGTCGCGCCTTCCGCGATCACGGCCTCGACCACGCGGGCCAGGAACTCGGGGTCTGAGCGATAGCCGTCCTCCGGCGAGAACTCGATGTCGTCGCAGAGGTTGCGGGCGAATCGCACCGCGAGCCGGGCCTGCTCCAGCACCTGCTCGCGCGTCATGCGCAGCTTCTTCTCCATGTGGAGTTCACTGGTGGCGATGAAGGTGTGGATGCGCGAGCGGGCCGCGCCCTTCAGGGCCTCGGCGGCGCGCGAGATGTCGCGGTCGTTTGCGCGGGCCAGCGAGCAGACCGTGCTGTCCTTGATGATCTGGGCGATGGCCTTGACGGCCTCGAAGTCACCGTTGCTCGAGGCGGCGAAGCCGGCCTCGATCACATCCACCTTGAGCCGCTCAAGCTGGCGCGCGATGCGCAGTTTCTCGTCCCGGGTCATTGAGGCGCCGGGCGATTGCTCGCCGTCGCGTAGGGTGGTGTCGAAGATGATGAGTGAGTCGGCCATCGCCCGTCCTTCAGGAGTTCGCCAAAATTCTAGATGCCTGCTCGGCCGCCGCGCTGCGTGCGAAGCCCGAGCCGATCGCCTTGAGCGAGGCGCGCACGATATTGGCATCGATGCCCACGCCGAAGCGGGTCTGGTCGCCCACGCGCAGTTCCAGATAAGCCACGGCGCGTGCATCGGCGCCACTGCCCATGGAATGCTCGTGATAGTCGAGCACGCGGATGTTCTGGCCCGTGCTGGCCGCCAAGCCATTGACGAAGGAGTCGATCGGGCCGTTGCCCGTGCCCTGCAGCTTCAGCGTGCGGCCGGCCACCTGCACCTCGGCGCTGAGGGTCGCAACGTCATCCTGCTCGGTGATCACAAGCTGGGCAATCGAATTCCGGCTGACACCGTATTCACGCTCGAAGATGTGCCAGAGATCCGCGGCGCTGAGTTCCTTGCCCTGGTCATCCATCACCTGCTGCACCACCTGGCTGAATTCGATCTGCAGCCGGCGCGGCAGTTCCAGGCCGTACTCGGCCTCGAGGAGATAGCTGATGCCGCCCTTGCCCGACTGGCTGTTCACGCGGATCACCGCGTCGTAGCTGCGGCCCAGGTCCTTGGGGTCGACGGGCAGATAGGGCATGTCCCAGATGTCGCCGTCCTTGCGGGCCGCAAAGGCCTTTTTGATCGCGTCTTGGTGGGAGCCCGAAAAGGAGGTGTAGACAAGGTCGCCCACATAAGGATGGCGCGGGTGCACGGGGATTTGCGTGCAGTGTTCGACGCAGCGGCGCACTTCGTCGATGTCAGAGAAGTCGAGCTTTGGGTCAACGCCTTGCGTGTAGAGGTTCAGCGCGATGTTGACCAGGTCCACATTGCCCGTGCGCTCGCCGTTGCCGAAGAGGCAGCCCTCGATGCGGTCCGCCCCCGCCATCAGCGCGAACTCGCCGGCCGCCGTGCCCGTGCCGCGGTCGTTGTGCGGGTGGACCGACAGCACAATCGACTCGCGGCGCTCGAGGTGACGGTGCATCCATTCGATCATGTCCGCGAAAATATTGGGCGTGGAATGCTCGACGGTCGAGGGCAAGTTGATGATGGCCTTGCGCTCGGGCGTCGGCCCCCACACCGCCGTCACCGCATCGACCACGCGCTTGCTAAAGGCCAGCTCGGTGCCCGAGAACATCTCGGGCGAATATTCGAAGCGCCAGTCCGTGCCCGGCTGCTTGGCGGCGCAATCCTTGATCTGCCGCGCGTGCTCGGTGGCCAGCGCGACGATGCCGTCTTCATCCGTGCCCAGCACCACGCGTCGCATGATGGGCGCCACGGCGTTGTAGAGGTGGACGATGACATTCTTGGCGCCATGCAGGGACTCGAAGGTGCGCTCGATCAGGTGCGAGCGCGCCTGGGTCAGCACCTGGATCGTCACGTCGTCGGGGATGTGGCCGCCCTCGATCAGCAGGCGGATGAAGTCGAATTCAGTCTGCGAGGCCGAGGGGAAACCGACCTCGATTTCCTTGAAGCCGATCTTCACGAGCTGCTGGAACATGCGCAGCTTGCGCTGCACGTCCATGGGCTCGATCAAGGCCTGGTTGCCGTCGCGCAGGTCGGTGCTCAGCCAGATCGGGGCCTGCGTCAGCTGCGCGTCGGGCCAGCGGCGATCGGCCAGGGCGACGGGTGGGAAGGCGCGGTATTTCTGGTTCGGTTGCTTGAGCATCGGAGTTCCTTGAGGAGGTTCTTCGCAACCGCAGACACCAAAAACAAAACGGCCCGCTGCAGGTTGCATACGGGCCGTTGAGATCGAAGACGAAGGACGTGTGCGATCAGCGCTCCCGTTGGGGATCGCCTAGTAGGAGCAGAGCGCGCGTCGTGTTCATGGTTGAGGAATATAGCATCAACGGTGCAGTCCTTCCTCGTCCGGCTCATCGGTGGAAACGGCAATCACGCTGACCGGCCGCCCCTTCGCCTTCTTATAGGCATAGACCACATAACCGGACAACCCGTACACACAGAAGAGGCCGAAGAGCACGCGCGGTGGATCGAGGTTGATCAGGGCGATGCCCAGCATGATGACGACCAGGGATACAAAGGGCACGGAGCGCTTGAGGCTGAAATCCTTGAAGCTGTAAAACGGAGCGTTGGTGACCATGGTCAGGCCTGCGTAGAGCGTGAAGCCGAAGGCCGTCCAGGCCAGCGCGCGATCATGGGCCAGGCCCATGTCTTCGCAGACCCACATCAGGCTGATGACGAGCGCGGCGGCGGCCGGACTGGGAACGCCCTGGAAGTAACGCTTGTCCACCACGGCGATGTTCGTGTTGAAACGGGCCAGTCGCAGGGCGGCGCCGGCGAGGTAGACGAAGGCGGCGAACCAGCCCCAGCGGCCCAGGTCGTGCAACATCCACGAATACATGATCAGGGCCGGCGCGGCACCGAAGGAGACCATGTCGGACAGCGAGTCCATCTGCTCGCCGAAGGTCGATTGCGTGTGCGTCATGCGGGCCACACGGCCGTCAAGGCTGTCGAGCACGGCAGCGGCGAAGATGCCGTAGACCGACTGCTCGAAGCGGCCCGCCATGGCCATGACGATGGCGTAAAAGCCGCTGAACAGCGCGGCCAGGGTGAACAGGTTGGGCAGGACATAGATGCCCTTGCGACGCGGGCGCAAGGCATCGGCATTCTCGGGGGCGTGGATCGGATCGGTCATGGGGCGGGAGGATAACTGATGCATGCAAAAAGGCCGCGCAAGCGCGGCCTTCGCATCATTTGCATGCAGATCAGTTCTTCGACTGGTCCACCAGGCGGTTGGCCTTGATCCACGGCATCATTGCGCGCAGCTTCTCGCCGACTTGCTCGATCTGGTGCTCGGCGGTCAGGCGGCGGCGGCTCAGCAGCGTGGGCGCGCCGGCCTTGTTCTCCAGGATGAAGCTCTTGGCGTATTCGCCGGTCTGGATGTCCTTCAGGCACTGACGCATCGCGTCCTTGGTGGCGGAGGTGACGACCTTCGGACCCGTCACGTACTCGCCGTACTCGGCGTTGTTCGAGATCGAGTAGTTCATGTTGGCGATGCCACCTTCGTAGATCAAGTCTACGATCAGCTTGAGCTCGTGCAGGCACTCGAAGTAGGCCATCTCGGGCGCATAGCCGGCTTCCACCAGCGTCTCGAAACCGGCCTTGATCAGCTCGACGGTGCCGCCGCACAGCACGGCCTGCTCGCCGAAAAGGTCGGTCTCGGTCTCTTCGCGGAAGTTGGTCTCGATGATGCCGGCCTTGCCGCCGCCGTTGGCTGCAGCGTAGCTCAGGGCCAGGTCACGCGCCTTGCCGCTTTTGTCGGCGTAGACAGCGATCAGGTGCGGCACGCCGCCACCCTGGCGGTAGGTGCCGCGCACGGTGTGGCCCGGGGCCTTGGGAGCGACCATCCAGACGTCGAGGTCGGCGCGCGGCGTGACCTGACCGTAGTGGACGTTGAAGCCGTGGGCGAATGCAAGCGAAGCGCCCTTCTTGATGTGCGGCTCGACGTCGTTCTTGTAGACGCTGGCGATCTGCTCGTCGGGCAGCAGGATCATGACGACGTCCGCTGCCTTCACGGCCTCGGCGATCTCGGCCACCTTCAGGCCTGCGCCCTCGGCCTTGGCCCATGAGGCACCGCCGCGGCGCAGGCCCACGGTCACCTTGCAGCCGCTGTCGTTGAGGTTCTGTGCATGGGCGTGGCCTTGCGAGCCATAGCCGATGATGGTGACGTTCTTGCCCTTGATAAGGGAGAGGTCAGCGTCCTTGTCGTAGTAAACGTTCATGTCGTGCTCCAGGGAAATTCGGGGTTAGGTGTGCGTACGTTCAGACGCGGAGGATTCGTTCGCCGCGGCCGATACCACTGGCCCCCGTGCGGACGGTTTCGAGGATGGCGGCGCGGTCGATCGCACCGATGAAGGCGTCGAGCTTGCCGGCGTCGCCGGTCAGCTCGATCGTGTAGGTCTTCTCGGTCACGTCGATGATGTGACCGCGGAAGATGTCTGCCGTGCGCTTGATCTCTTCGCGCTCCTTGCCCACGGCGCGTACTTTGATGAGCATGAGCTCGCGCTCGGTGAAGGCGCCCTCGGTCAGGTCCACGACCTTGACGACCTCGATCAGGCGGTTCAGGTGCTTTGTGATCTGCTCAATCACCTCATCGGAGCCCGTGGTCACGATGGTCATGCGCGACAGCGAGGCGTCCTCGGTCGGCGCCACGGTGAGGCTCTCGATGTTGTAGCCCCGGGCGGAGAACAGGGCCACCACACGCGACAGCGCGCCGGGCTCGTTCTCGATCAGCAAAGCAATGATGTGTTTCATGTATCTCGTCCTTCGCGCTCTTCAGACCGTCGGCGGTAACCGGCGGCCCTTGGCCACGCTCTTCGATGTTCGAACTTCAGGCTGGGTTCTGACTCGGGTCTGCCGCCCCGTCGGCTGTGCGCGGTAACGCAGCAGCCGCGTGGCGGCTTGGCCGGATCAGAGGTCCTCGGCCCCCAACAGCATTTCCGAAATGCCCTTGCCAGCCTGGACCATCGGCCAGACGTTCTCGGTCTGGTCGGTGCGGATGTCCAGGAAAACAGTGCGGTCCTTGAGCCGGATGGCTTCCTTCAGCGCGCCTTCCACGTCGGCCGGGTTCTCGACTTTGAGGCCCACGTGTCCGTAGGCCTCGGCAAGCTTCACGAAGTCGGGCAGCGCGTCCATGTAGCTGTGCGAGTAGCGCTTGCCGTAGTCCAGCTCCTGCCACTGCCGCACCATGCCCAGGTAGCGGTTGTTCAGCGAGACGATTTTGACCGGCGTGTTGTACTGGAAGCAGGTGGACAGCTCCTGGATACACATCTGGATCGAGCCTTCGCCCGTGATGCAGAAGACGTCCGACTCCGGCTTGGCCAGCTTGATGCCCATCGCGTAAGGCAGGCCTACGCCCATGGTGCCCAGGCCGCCGGAGTTGATCCAGCGGCGCGGCTGCTCAAAGCGGTAGAACTGCGCCGCCCACATCTGGTGCTGGCCGACGTCGGAGGTGATGTACGTGTCGCGGTCCTTGGTCAGGTTCCACAGGGTCTCGACGACCATCTGCGGCTTGATCACGTCGCTGGACTTCTTGTAGCTCAGGCACTCGCGGCGACGCCACTCGTTGATCTGGCTCCACCAGGCGTTGATGGCGTTGGCATCGGGGCGCGCCTGCGCTTCCCTGATCTGGTGGATCAGCTCGGTCAGCACTTCCTTGACGTCGCCCACGATGGGGATGTCGACGCGAACGCGCTTGGAAATCGACGAAGGGTCGATGTCCACGTGAATGATCTTGCGCTCCACCGAGCCGAAATGCTTGGGGTTACCGATCACGCGGTCATCGAAGCGCGCGCCCACGGCCAGCAAGACGTCGCAGTTCTGCATGGTCATGTTGGCCTCGAAGGTGCCGTGCATGCCCAGCATGCCGAGGAACTGCGGATCGCTGGCCTGCGAGGCGCCCAGGCCCATCAAGGTGTTGGTGACCGGATAGCCCAGCAGCTTGGTCAGCTCGCGCAGCTCGGCCGTGGCCTCGCCGAGGATGACGCCGCCGCCCGTATAGATGTAGGGACGCTTGGCCTGAAGCAGCAGCTGAACGGCCTTGCGAATCTGGCCCGAGTGCCCCTTGCGCACCGGGTTGTAGGAGCGCATCTCCACCGACTTCGGATACTCGAATTCGCCGGGCACCTTGGCCATGGAAACATCCTTGGGGATGTCCACAACCACCGGGCCGGGGCGGCCGGTGCGGGCGATGTGGAAGGCCTTCTTCATCGTCATGGCGAGGTCGCGCACGTCCTTGACGAGGAAGTTGTGCTTGACGATAGGCCGAGTGATGCCAACCGTGTCGCATTCCTGGAAGGCATCCAAGCCGATGGCGGGTGTGGGCACCTGGCCGGTCACGATCACCATGGGGATCGAGTCCATATAGGCCGTAGCGATACCCGTCACCGCATTCGTGACACCCGGGCCTGAGGTCACCAGGGCCACGCCGACGTTGCCGGTCGCCCGTGCATAGCCGTCGGCCGCATGGACAGCCGCCTGCTCGTGGCGCACCAGCACGTGCTGGATGCCGCCATTGCGATACAGGGCGTCGTAGATGTAGAGGACTGCGCCGCCGGGATAGCCCCAGAGGAACTGCACGCCTTCGGCTTGCAGACAGCGCACGAGGATGTCGGAGCCGTTGAGCTCCGCGGAGGATGTGGGAGAGGAATTCGACGGTGCCTGTCCGTTGGACGATTGGGCACGAGTGACTTCCGCGCTAGACATGTTCATTTTCGAACCTCTGTGAATTTCTCTGACGAAAAACCTTCGGTGCCCCTCCTCGCGCCCTCGTGAGGCGGACTCGGAACCTGCGCGGTCTGAATATGCGGCGACCCGGATCGGGCCGACGCTCAAGACCAGTACTTCATTTTGCGAGCCTTCGATTATGCCGATTGATGGCGCATGAGCCTCCGCGATTCGCGAAACCTCTTTACGTGAATGGACGAATGCCATAATCCCGCCGGTTTTTGCCCTTCCTCCACTTGCCACTTGGCCACCGACAAAGAACTCAACGACTTCCTGCGCACGGTTGATCGCCGAGCCTTCAAGCGTACCGCCTACCTGGTGCGCGACGACGATGCCGCACTGGACATCGTGCAGGACGCCATGATCCGGCTGGCCGAGAAGTACGCGGACAAGCCGGCGGCGGAATTGCCCCTGCTTTTTCAGCGCATCCTGTCCAACGCCACAATGGACTGGTTTCGGCGCAAAAAGGTCCGGAACGCGCTGTTCAGCAACATGTCGGATTTCGAGTCCGGAGACGCTGACGACAATTTCGACCTGCTGGAATCCTTGGAAGTCCAGGACGGCGCCCTGGGGTCGCTGAGCGCCGCGGACGAGGTTTCCCGGGAACAGATCTTGCGTGCCATCGAGGCGGAAGTCGCCCAGTTGCCGGCACGTCAACGCGAAGCCTTCCTCCTGCGTTACTGGGAGGAATTGGACGTCGCCGAGACGGCCGCGGTCATGGGTTGTTCGGAAGGGAGCGTGAAAACGCACTGTTTCCGAGCGGTCGGTGCACTGGCGAAGTCGCTCAAGGCCAAGGGGATCACGCTATGAACAAGCTCTCGCTGCAGGAACTCGATACGCGCATGGCCCGCTTCGGCATGGCCGTGGCCGGCACTCTTTCCGAGCAAAGTGAAGAATTGCCGCACAGCGTGACCGAGCGGCTGCGCGCCGCCCGCGAGCAGGCCATGGACCGCGCCCGGGCCACGCGCCGCCAGCAGACCGTTCCCGTGGCCGTGGAAGCCACCGGCGCGGTGCGCTCGGGCAGGAGCCTGGCTCTGCTGGGAGGTCCGAGTCGCTGGTTCAAGCTCGCCTCGGTGCTTCCCCCGCTGCTCCTGGTCGCCGGCCTGCTTTTGATCCAGCACAGCCAGTGGTACGAGCAGGTGCTGGCCGCCGCCGAGATCGACACCGCCTTGCTGTCCGACAAGCTGCCGCCCAGCGCGTACAGCGATCCAGGCTTCTCCGAATACTTGAGCGATGAAGAAAACCAATAGGCCCGACGAACGGCATCGACTCACCACCCTGTTTCAGGCCGCCGGCTTGCTGGCGGCCTGTGCGTTTCTAGCCCCTGCACAGGCCCAGGAGACGGCTGCGGCTGCGGCTGCGGCATCGGCTGGGGCTAACAGCGCGCTGGTCGTGCCGGCGCCGGCCAAGCTCAGGCCGCCCGGCTCCCTGATGCCAGCGCCCGACTGGGCCGGCCTCACGCCCGCCCAGCAACAGGCCCTTGAGCCGCTGCAGAAGGACTGGAACGAGCTTGACGGCACCCAGCGCAGCAAGTGGCTGGAGCTTGCCCCGCGCTTCGCCGCTCTACCCCCGCAGGAGCGCGAACGCGTGCATGAGCGCATGCGTGCGTGGGGCGTCCTGTCCCCGGCCGAGCGCCAGCAGGCCCGGGCCCGCTACCGGTGGGCCCAGCAGGTCAACAAGTCCGGCGACCGGGAAGCCAAGTGGGAGGCCTATCAGGCCCTGCCGCCCGAAAAGCGCCAGGAACTGGCCGCCAAGGCCGCGCGAAAGCAGGCCGCCCCCCCCTGCGTGACGGGCCACAGTTGCACTGCGTCCGATCTCGAGGCCAAGCCCAAGTCCAATCTGGTGCCGCCGGCACCCAGGCTGGTGCCTCCCAAGGCCGTGGCGCCCTCAGTCGTGCAGGCCAAGCCGGGTGCCACGACGGTGCTCATCACTCAGGCGACAATCCCGCCCGCGCACCAGCAGGTGGGCCAGGCCAAGGTCTGGGCCGATCCCGAGCTGGTGGACAGCAAGACCCTGCTGCCCAAGAAACCCACTGCGGCGACTTCCCGCTGATTTTTTTGATGACCGATATCGCTGCGCCCAGCCTGGCGCGACGCCTGGCCGCCTTCGCTTACGAAGGCGTGCTGCTGTTTGGCGTGCTCTTCATTGCCGACTACCTCTTCTCAGCCCTGACCCAGCAGCGCAATGCCATGCAGGGCCGCGCGGCCGGCCAGGCCTTCCTGTTCATCGTGCTGGGCGTCTATTTCGGCTGGTTCTGGTCGCACGGCGGCCAGACGGTGGCGATGAAGGCCTGGCACCTGCGGGTGGTCGACACCCTGGGCCGCCCACTGAGCCAGGGGCGGGCACTCGCCCGCTACGTGCTGAGCTGGCTCTGGTTCATCCCGGCCCTGGCCAGCGCCCATTTCGCCGGGCTCAGGACCACGGGCGGCATCTTCGGCTGCCTGACGGCCGGCGTGCTGGCCTATGTGCTGATCGCCCGCCTGCACCCGAGCCGTCAGTTCTTACACGACCTGCTCTGCGGCACCCGCCTCGTGAGCTTCGATCCGATGAAGAAATGAACGAGGACGCCAACCCGCACAAGGGCCGCACCGGCCTGGACCGCATCCTTCACGCCTTCGGCTACTCGGTGGCCGGCCTCAAGGGTGCGTATGCCGGGGAAAGCGCTTTCCGCCAGGAGACCTGGCTGACCTTGATCGCGATTCCGCTGGCCTTCTGGCTCGGCCGTGGTTGGGTCGAGGTGAGTCTGCTGATCGGCTCGCTCGTCGTCGTGCTGATCGTGGAATTGCTGAACTCCGCCATCGAGGCCGTGGTCGACCGCGTGTCCTTCGAGCTGCACGACTTGTCCAAGCGCGCCAAGGACATCGCCAGCGCGGCAGTGCTGCTCTCGCTTTTGATGGCCGGCGGCATCTGGGCTGCCGCGCTCTGGAACCGCCTAAACGGCTGATTCGTCGGTTTCGCCGGTGCGGATCCGCACCACTTGTTCGACGGCGGTCACGAAGATCTTGCCGTCGCCGATCTTGCCGGTTTTGGCCGCCTTGACGATGGCGTCGATGCAGCGCTCGACCTCGTCGTCACGCACCACGACTTCGACCTTCACCTTGGGCAGGAAGTCCACCACGTACTCGGCGCCGCGGTAGAGCTCAGTATGACCCTTCTGGCGACCGAAGCCTTTGACCTCGGTGACGGTCAGGCCCGAAGCACCGACGTCGGCCAGGGCCTCGCGCACTTCGTCGAGCTTGAAGGGTTTGATGATGGCGGTGATCTGCTTCATGATCCTGCTCCGTCGAAGTTGAATGAGTCGGGTTTTAGCACGGATCGTCCGGAACGCGGTCCAGATCTGCCAGCCAGACGGCCGACTCCGCATCGCTGGGCGTACGCCAATCCCCGCGCGGCGACAGCGAGCCGCCCGTGCCCACCTTGGGCGCGTTGGGCACGCACGAACGCTTGAACTGGCTGCCCTTGAAGAAGCGGCTCACGAAGATCCTGAGCACGCGCTTGATTTCGGCAAGCGAGTGCTCGCCTGCCCAGGCCTGGCGCTGCAAGAAGGCAATCTTGCCCGGGCTGTAGCCGAAGCGCAGCGTGTAGTAGAGGTTGAAGTCCTGGAGCGCGTAGGGACCGATCGTGGCCTGGGTGCTCTGCATGCTGCCCGGTACCAGCTCCGGGCTGATCTCGGTCTCCAGCACATCGATCAGAACCTGGGGATCCGTGGCGCCGCCCAGCTGGCCGGTCTCGGCCACCCAGCGCACGAGGTACTGGATCAGGGTCTTGGGTACGCTCGCATTCACGTTGTAGTGCGACATGTGATCGCCCACGCCGTAAGTGCACCAGCCCAGAGCCAGCTCAGAGAGATCACCCGTGCCCAGCACCAGGGCGCCACGGTGATTGGCCAGGCGGAACAGGTGATTGGTGCGCTCACCGGCTTGCACGTTCTCGAAGGTCACGTCGTAGACCTTTTCGCCCTTGGCATACGGGTGGCCCAGGTCCTTGAGCATCAGCTCGCAGCTGGGCCGGATGTCGATCTCGAGCGCCTCGCAACCCACCGCGGCCATCAGGCGCAGGGCCTGGGCGCGCGTGCGCTCGCTGGTGGCAAAACCTGGCATGGTCACGCCGAGGATGTGGCTGCGCGGCAAGCAGAGTCGGTCCATGGCCTGGGCAGCGACGAGCAGGGCGTGTGTGGAATCGAGCCCGCCTGAAATGCCGATGACGAGCCTGTCGATGCCGCTGGAGCGCAGCCGCTGCACCAGCGCCTGCACCTGAATGTTGTAGACCTCATGGCAGCGCTCGTCGCGGCGGGCGCGGTCGCTGGGCACGTAGGGGAAGCGCTCGACGCGGCGGTCCAGCGCCAGGGGCTTGTCGCGCCGGATGCCCAGCTCGAAGCCCAGGCGGCGATAACGGCCGACTTCAGCGGCATGAACCCGCACCGACATGCCGAAGCTGGTCTGGCGCATGCGCTCGCGCGCGAGGCGCTCCAGGTCCACATCCGCACAGATCAGCTGTGCGCCGCTCTTGAATCGTTGACTTTCCGCCAGCAGCTCGCCGTTCTCGCAGATCAGGGCGTGGCCGTCCCACGCCAGATCCGTGCTCGACTCGCCCTCGCCCGCCGAGGAATAGACATAGGCCGCCAGGCAGCGCGCCGACTGCTGCGAGACGAGCTGATGCCTGTAGCCGGCCTTGCCCACGAGGGCGTTTGAGGCCGAGAGATTGACGAGCACGCTGGCCCCGGCCAAGGCCGCAAAGCTGGACGGCGGGATCGGCGTCCAGACGTCCTCGCAGATCTCGGCGGCGAAGCTCAGCCGCGGCAGGTCGCTGGCTGCGAATAGCAGCTGCGCGCCGAAGGGCACGGTCTGACCGAGCAGGCTGACCTCGGTGCTCTGCGCATCCAGGCCCGAGTTGAACTGCCGCAGCTCGTAGAACTCGCCGTAGTTCGGCGGGTAGGTCTTGGGTACCACACCGAGGATCCGGCCACGATGCAGCACGACGGCCACGTTGAACAGGCGCTGGTCCACGCGAAGCGGCATGCCGACGATGGCCACGGTGGGAATCGATTCGGACGCCTTCAGCACCACGCCCAGCGCCTGCTCACACGCATCAAGCAGCGCACGCTGGTGGAAAAGATCGTCGCAGGTATAGGACGAGAGGCCCAGCTCCGGGAACGCCACCAGCGCCGCGCCACGGGCCGCCGCCTCGTTCAGCAGCGCCACCGTCTGTTCCGCGTTGTAGGCGGGATCGGCGACGCGGCACTGCGGTACGCCCACGGCGATGCGCGCGAAGTCGTGCGTGTACAGGTTATCGAAGTGCATAGGTCGCATCGTGCCATCATTTGGCGCCTATGCCCCAACTGCGCATCGACGACCACATCACCCGCATCGCCCGCGAAGACTGGAACGCCCTGCTCGCGCAGAGTGCACAGCCGACGCCCTTCATGCGCCACGAGTACCTGCAGGCGCTGATCGACTCGGGCTCGGCGACAGCCGATTCCGGGTGGGCACCGCTGATGCTGAGCCTGAGGGAAGGCGAACGGCTACTCGCTGCGTGTGCCGCCTGGATCAAGACCCACTCGTACGGGGAGTACGTGTTCGACTGGGCCTGGGCTGATGCCTACCAGCGCCACGGCCTCGACTACTACCCCAAGCTTGTCGTCGCCGTGCCCTTCACGCCCGTGCCTGGCAGCCGCCTGCTCGCGCTCGACGCCGACTCGCGCGCCCTGCTGCTTCAGGGCCTGCAGTCGATCGCCTCGCAGCAGGACTTCTCCTCGATCCATCTGCTGTTCGGCGACGAAGCCGACCAGGCGGCGGCCCGAAGCCTTGGCTGGCTGGCCCGCTCGGGCGTGCAGTTCCATTGGCAGGCCTCGGGCCATGCGGACTTCACGGCCTACCTCGCCAGCATGCAGCGCGACAAGCGCAAGAAGATCCAGCAGGAGCAGCGGCGCGTGCGCGAGGCAGGCGTCGAGTTCGAGGTGCGCCACGGGACGCAAATCACGCAAGCGGACTGGGACTTCTTTCACCAGTGCTACCGCCTGACCTACCGAGCCCATCACAGCACGCCCTATCTCAACCGCGACTTCTTCGCCCGCATGGCCGCGGCGATGCCGGCGCACTGGCTGATGTTCGTCGCCAAGCGCGGCGGCGAGCGCGTAGCCTGCTCGCTGATCGCTCTCGACCCACTGCAGCGCGCCGCCTTCGGCCGCTACTGGGGCTGCGTGGAGCACATCCCGCAGCTGCACTTCGACGCCTGCTACTACCAGCCGCTTGCCTGGTGCATGGCGAACGGCTATGAGCGCTTTGAGGGTGGCGCCCAGGGCGAGCACAAGATGGCGCGCGGCCTGATGCCCGTCGCCACGCATTCCAGCCATTGGCTCGCGCACCCGGATTTCCGCAATGCGGTCGGCGAATTCCTCGAGCGAGAGGGCCGCGCCATGGAGCACTACATCGACGATCTCGCCGCACACGCACCGTTCAAGGTATGAAAAAAAGCGCCCCGCGGGGCGCTTCGTCGTCGGCCGTGGGGCCGGGCCTTACTTGGGCTGGGCTTCGGCGTAGGCCTTGATGCCCGAGACGATCTCGGCCTTGGCGGACTCGGGGCCTTCCCAGCCGTCGACCTTGACCCATTTGCCCTTTTCCAGGTCCTTGTAGTGCTCGAAGAAGTGCTGGATGGCGTTCAGGCGCATCTTGTTCACGTCCTCGGGCTTTTGCCAGTGGTCGTACATGGGCAAGATCTTGCTCGTGGGGACGGCCAGCAGCTTGGCGTCGCCGCCGGCTTCGTCGGTCATCTTGAGCACGCCAATGGGGCGGCAGGTCACGACCACTCCGGGCGTCAGCGGGAAGGGGGTGATGACCAGCACATCCACCGGGTCACCATCGTCCGACAGGGTGCGGGGGATGTAGCCGTAGTTGCACGGATAGTGCATGGCCGTGGTCATGAAGCGGTCGACGAACAGGGCGCCGGACTCCTTGTCCACTTCGTACTTGATCGGGTCGGCGTTCATCGGGATTTCGATGACGACGTTGAACTGTTCCGGGGCCTTGTCGCCCGGTTTGACGTTGTGCAGGCTCATGAGACTTCAGTCTTGGGTTTTGGGGGAAACCCGCATTCTACCGAGCACCACACCCAGGGAAACGCCAATCAGCCCGTCACAGACGCTCCCGTAAGCTCCGCCCGAGCCTGGGCCTGCGTTGCGGAGGCCACAAGCCCTTCTAGAAAGAGCATTCAAAGGAGATCCTTGATGTCGACGGAAGTTGCGCTGTACTTCGCCTTGGCCTGTGGGCTGGCGGCGGTTCTTTACGGATTCATCCAGCGAGCGTGGATCCTGGGGCAGGACGCGGGCAATCCCCGCATGCAGGAGATCGCCTCGGCCATCCAGCAAGGTGCCGCGGCCTACCTGGCAAAGCAGTACCGCACCATCGCCATCGTCGGCGTCGTGCTGGCGGGTCTGATCTTCGTCTTCCTCGGTCACCCGACCGCGATCGGATTCATCATCGGCGCCGTGCTGTCCGGCGCCTGCGGCTTCATCGGCATGAACGTGTCGGTGCGAGCCAACGTGCGCACCGCGCAGGCAGCCACCAAGGGCATCGCGCCGGCGCTGGACGTTGCCTTCAAGGGCGGCGCCATCACCGGCATGCTGGTCGTCGGCCTGGGCCTGCTGGGCGTGGGCCTGTACTTCTGGCACGTGACCGAAGGCGGCAAGCTCATCGACTCGAATGCGCTTAAGCCCATGCTCGGTCTGGCGTTCGGCTCCTCGCTGATCTCGATCTTCGCGCGCCTGGGCGGCGGCATCTTCACCAAGGGCGCTGACGTGGGCGCCGACCTGGTGGGCAAGGTGGAAGCCGGCATTCCCGAGGACGATCCGCGCAACCCGGCCGTGATCGCCGACAACGTGGGCGACAACGTCGGCGACTGCGCCGGCATGGCCGCCGACCTGTTCGAGACCTACGCTGTCACGCTGATCGCCACCATGGCGCTGGGCGCCCTGAGCTTCGGCGGCACCTCGGCCGCGGCGCTCGTGTACCCGCTCGTGCTGG
The DNA here is from genome assembly GCA_019234295.1 of Roseateles sp. Lineage (GTDB taxonomy): Bacteria > Pseudomonadota > Gammaproteobacteria > Burkholderiales > Burkholderiaceae_C > JAFALK01. The sequence continues at coordinate 43,827 of JAFALK010000048.1, read as the reverse complement.
GTGGCGTATCCATCATCGCCTCCATCATCGGCTGCAGCTTCGTCAAGGCCAAGCCGGACATGAAGAACGTGATGCCGGCGCTGTACAAGGGTCTGATCGTCGCGGGCGTGCTCTCGCTGATCGCCTTCTGGTTCGTGACCGACAGGCTCTTCCCCACGCCCGTGGCCATGGGCGAGCGCATGATCGGCGCGCACGACCTCTTCCACGCCTGCGTGATCGGCTTGCTGCTGACCGCGGCGATGGTCTGGATCACCGAGTACTACACCGGCACCGACTACAAGCCCGTCAAGCACGTGGCGCAAGCCTCGACGACCGGCCACGGCACCAACATCATCGCCGGCCTCGGCGTGTCGATGCGCTCCACGGCCTGGCCGGTGATCTTCGTCTGCATCGCCATCGTCGCGGCCTACCACGCCGGCGGCCTCTACGGCATCGCCATCGCCGCCACCTCCATGCTGAGCATGGCCGGCATCATCGTGGCGCTTGATGCCTACGGCCCCATCACCGACAACGCCGGCGGCATTGCCGAGATGGCCGAGTTGCCCGACAGCGTGCGCGACATCACCGATCCGCTGGACGCCGTGGGCAACACCACCAAGGCCGTGACCAAGGGCTATGCCATCGGCTCGGCCGGCCTGGCCGCCCTCGTGCTCTTCGCCGACTACACGCACGCGCTGGAGTCGCGCGGCATGCACGTGAGCTTCGACCTGTCGAACCACATGGTCATCGTGGGCCTCTTCATCGGCGGGCTGATCCCCTACCTTTTCGGCGCCATGGCCATGGAGGCGGTGGGGCGCGCCGCGGGCTCGGTGGTCGAGGAAGTGCGCCGCCAGTTCCGCGAGATCCCCGGCATCATGGAGGGCACAGCCAAGCCCGAATATGGCCGTGCCGTGGGCATGCTGACCGGCGCGGCGATCAAGGAAATGATCGTGCCCTCGCTGCTGCCCGTGGCCGTGCCCATCCTGGTGGGCATGGTGCTCGGCGCCGAGGCGCTTGGCGGCCTGCTGATGGGCACCATCGTCACCGGCCTCTTCGTCGCCATCTCCATGTGCACGGGCGGCGGCGCCTGGGACAACGCCAAGAAGTACATCGAGGATGGCCACCACGGCGGCAAGGGTTCGGAGGCACACAAGGCCGCCGTGACCGGCGACACCGTGGGCGACCCCTACAAGGACACGGCCGGCCCTGCCGTCAACCCGCTGATCAAGATCATCAACATCGTGGCCCTCTTGATCGTGCCCCTGCTGCCCATGAGCGGCGCGGCCGAGAAGGCTGCCGAGAAGGCGGCCGAAAAGGCGGCCCAGCCCGCCGCCATCACGGCGCCGGCCGACGTGGCCTCGATGCCCGAGGCGCCCGCCTCGGCAGCCTCGGCGCCGTGATCCGGGAAAATACCTAGTCCAGATTGAAACAGCCTCCCTCGTGGAGGCTGTTTTTCTATGCGAGCCCCTGCCGCTTGGCCTCACAATCTGGGCATGAGCAATACGACCATGACCAATCACGATCTGGCCAAACGTCGCTCCCTCCTCCAAGATCTCAAGACCCACCTCGCCGAACAGGAACAGCAGTTCGCCGTGCAGCGTGCCCGGCTTCAGGTCTTTGTCGATCGCTACACCAGCGCGCTGGCGCCGCTCTACATGGAGCTGGACGCACTCGAATCCCAGCTTCACAGCGCCACCACCCTGCTGGCCCAGGCCCTGCAACGCAATGGCGTGCAGGCGCGTTTGCCCAAGGCGCCGCAGCCCACTGCCCTGCCCCAGTTGCCGCAATTGCCGGCCGGCGCCCCGTTCCCCGTCGAGCCCGAGGGCGGCTGGATCGAACTGGGTCCCCCGCCGCTCAAAACCCTGTATCGGCGCGCGGCCAAGCGCTTCCACCCGGACCTCGCCAGCAGCGACGCCCAGCGGCGCCAGCGCGAGGAGCAGATGATGCTCGTGAACCAGTCCTACGACCGCGGCGACCGCAAAACGCTCGAACGCTTGTTGCTGGCCGCCGGCGAGGACTCCGTCAAGGTCACGGGCGGCAATGCCGATGCGATCCGCCACTGGCTCACCAGCAGCGAAGTCGCCGTGCAAGGGCGCTTGCGTGTGGTCCAGGCCCATCGTGCCGTGCTCGACAACCATGCCGTGGCCAAGCTCAGCGAAGCGATCCTGAAATCTGAGGAACTGGGCCTCGATCCGCTGGGCGTCATGGCTTCCCGGCTGCGCGCCCAGATCGCCGAGCGCCGCCAGGAGATCTACATCGGTCAGCGTCTGGACGCCGACTCCGAGCTGGCCGAATCCTTTCTGCGCCGCTGCATGGATCGCGGCGCGGGTCTCTCAGCTCACTGAGCGGCCCAATCGAGCAGCTGCTCGATCAACGCATCGCTGGCCCGCGCCAGGGCCTTCGCGCCGCTGGCCGCGTCCGCCCCGCCGGCCTGCCTGACTTCGAAGCTCTGCTGGCGATCGCCCAGCCGGGCACGAACACGCACGCAGACCTCGCTCTGCGACTGCGACGAGAAGCGCTGCTCGAAGACTTCCAGCGACAGACTCAATGCACGCAAGGGCTCCTGTGGTGACAGGCGCTGCTGCACGCGCTCGGCCAGCAGCGCGGCCGGCTCGGCCGACCAGCGGCTGTCGCGGAAGCTCAGCAAACGGTTCGGCTCACCCATGCGGTAGAGCATGGCAGTGGACTCCAGCCACTCGGGACTGTCCACGCCCTGGAGCTTAATACCTGCCTTCAGCGCGCCAGCCGGCGGGCCGAAGTCGTACACGGCGGGCGCGGGCGGCGCGGGCGGCAGTACCGAGCAGCCGGCCAGGAACACGGTGAGCATCAGCGGCAATGCGCGCATGGTCAGCCTTCTCATTTGCGGTTCGCATCAAAACCCGGTTCGCCCGGTCCGGGCGGCGGCCTGGGCGCTCCGAGCAGCACGCCCTGCGGTTGCTCCTGCAAGGCCTTGGCCGCCCGGGCGACGGCGTCGGCCGCGTTGTTGACGGCCTCCACGAGGGCCTTGCGATCGCCCTTCTCGGGCCCGGCGATGGCCAGCTCCAGTCGCTTGGCCGTGCTCTGCAGCTGATCGGCCGCCGCGCCCACGCGGTCCATCACAGCGGCACGTTCGCGCCATTCGCGGGCAAGCTGCTGGGCATCCTCGCTCATGGCATCCACATGGGCCAGCGTATCGCCCGCCTTGCCCATCAGCCTGCGGGCATCGGGCTGCAGCGCTCGGGCGTCGTCGGCCAGGCGGGTCACGCTTTGCGCGGCGGCGTCGATGCTCTTTACCGCCTGGAACAGCTGCTGCTGATGATCGCCATCGAGCATGCCGGCCACCCGGCGCGCGGCTGCGTCGATACTGGCCAGCACGCGCGGTGCGTTGCCCATCAGTTCGTCGAGCGTGGAAGAGCGCAGCTCGATGCGCGCCCCTTCGGCGAGCGGCGCGCCCACGGGCTGCTCCTCGTCGCGGCCGAGATCGATGAAGGACAGGCCCGTGATGCCCTGGTAGCCCAGGCGCGCACGGGTGTTGGACTTCAGCGGCGCATCCGCATCGACCTCGACGGAGACCAGCACCTGGCTCGCGTCGGCCGCGTCGAAGGCGATGTCCTCCACTTTGCCGATCACCACGCCCGAGAGCTTGACCGGCGCCTTGATGTTGAGTCCTGGCACGCCGTGGCGCGCCACCACGGTGTAGGAGTGCGTGCTGTGGTGGTCGCCCTGGAACCAGGCGATCACGCCGATGAGCGCGGCGCCCAGCAGCAGCACGAAGAGTCCAGTTGCCAACGCGTGGGCCTTGTTCTCCATTCACATTTCCTGTTCGAGCAGGGAGGCCGTGGACAGCTCCACCCGGTAGTGGCGCAGATTCTCCTCCGCGCAGCGATCCGCATGGCCGAGGAAGAAGGTGTTGATGAAGGGGTGCTGTTGTCGGACCACCTCGCCTAGCGTACCCAGGGCGACCAGGTGCTTGTCGGCCAGCACAGCCACGCGGTCGACGAGCGCGAAGAGCGTGTCCACATCGTGCGTGATCATGACGACGGTGAGCTTCATCTCGGCTCGCATGGCCTCAATCAGCTGGACGAACTTCTTGCTGCTCGCCGGATCCAGGCCGGCGGTCGGCTCATCGAGGAAGAGCAGCTGCGGGTCCAGGATGAGCGCGCGGGCCAGCGACACGCGCTTGATCATCCCCCCCGAGAGCTCGGCCGGAAGCTTGAGCGCATCGCCGCCCGCCAAGCCGACCTGGGCGAGCTTGCGCATCACCAGGCGCGTGATCATCTCCTTGGACACGCCGCCCAGCTCGCGCAGCGGCAGCGCCACGTTGTCGAACACGGTCAGCGAGGAGAACAGCGCGCCTTGCTGGAAGAGCACGCCCCAGCGATGGCGCACACGGTCCAGCTCGCTATGCGCGCATTCGCCGAGCACCTGGCCCAAGATGCGCACCTCACCGGCCGTGGGCCGCTCCAGGCCCAGCATTAGACGCAACAGCGTGGTCTTGCCGCTGCCCGAGCCGCCGATGATGGCCAGTACCTCGTTCGCGTTGACGCTCAGGCTCAAGTCTCGATGGATGGTGGCGCGGCCCAGCACGGTCGTGACGTTCCTGACTTCGATGACGGGCTCACTCATCCGCGCCCCTCGGTCGATGAGGACGTCGCCCGATCCCCCGAGGGGATGCGAGCTTGCTCGGGGCGGCCCGGCGCTGCATTCATAGACCCACATCCGAAAAGACCACGGCAAAGATCGCGTCCACGATGATCACCATCGTGATCGAGGCCACCACCGAATCGGTCGTGCCCGCGCCCAGGCTCACGCTGTTGGGCTTGATGCGCAGCCCGTAGTGGCAGGCCGTGAAGGCAATCAGCAGGCCAAAGACCACGGACTTGGCCAGGCCCAACCAGAGGTTGGCAATCGGCACCGCCGCGGGCACGCCGCGCAGGAACTGCACATAGTCCAGACCGAGGATGGCGCTGGCCGCAATCATGCCGCCGAACAAGATGAGGCTGCTGGTCCACACAACCACCAGCGGCATCGACAAGCCCAGAGCCAGCATGCGCGGGATCACCAGGCGCACCGTGTGCGAAATGCCCATGACCGAGAGCGCGTCGAGCTCCTGCGTGACGCGCATGACGCCGAGCTGCGCCGTCATCGCGGAGCCACTGCGCCCGGCCAGCAAGATGGCGGCCAGCAGCGGCCCGAGCTCGCGCCAGACGGACAGGCCGAGGATGTTGACGACGAAGATGTCTGCACCATAGCTCTTGAGCTGGCGCGAGGTCAGGTAGGACAGCGTAATGCCGACCAGAAAGCCCACGAGCGCCGTGATGCCCAAGGCCTGCGCGCCGCTGCGATAGATCTGCGCCGAGATGTCGCGCCAGGCGATCAGCTGCGGCCGCCGTGCGATCAGCATCAGATCGAGCACGATGCGGCCCAGCAGGGTCGTGGCGTCGACCATGTGGCTGGCAAATCCCAGCAGCAGGGGCTGCACGCTCTCTCGCGCCAGACGGCGGCGCGGGCGCGGCGGCGCCGGTGTGTCCATGCCGGAGAAGAGCGCCTCGTGTTCGGGCCGCCAATGCAACTGCTCGGGGCGCTTGCCGCCCCAAGCCTGCCACAGCATGAGCGCGCCGGCATGGTCCAAGCGCTGGACCTCGCTCAGGTCCCAGGCCGCATCGCGGGCCGCGGCAGCCTGCATGCCCAGTTCGTCGAAGCGCTCACGCAGATACAGCAGCGTCCAGGCGCCTGCGAGCCGCGTGGTGTTCGCGTCGCGGATCAGGGTCGGGGGCGATTCGGCGCTGGCTTGCATCTGCCCCCGATTTCAACAGAACTTCACTCGGCCGGCACAAAGATCCAAAGCAGCAGGTACAGCAGGAATCCCGAGCCCGCGCACAGCACCAGGGCGATGAAGAGCAGGCGCCAGACCCAGGCCGGCACGCCCGTGAAGCGAGCCACGCCGCCGCACACACCGCCCACCCAGGCGTCGCTGCGGCTGCGGCGCAGGTTGTGCAGCTCGGATGCGGCAGGCCCCGCAGCACCCGGATCGCCGTAAGTGCCGCCACCGATACCGCCGAGCACGCGTGCCTTGGCCTGGGCGAATTCCTCATCAGAAAGGACGCCCCGCTGATGCAGGTCGGCAAGCTTGGAGAGTTCGTCGGCGTTGGACATAGTGGACTCCGGAGGGTTGAACGATGAGCGAAGCTTATGTTCGCAGGCCGGGCGCTGCACGGCCCGCGCGACAGGCTGCAGCTGGGGTGGAACAGCCGCGGCAAATCGGCCGATGCACGGATCAGGGCCGCACTGCGGGAGTGTCGATCTTCATGCCCGCCGCCCGCTCCATCAAGTAGAGCTCCAGGTCGACCAGCGCCGAATCGTCGAAGGGTTCGGCCCGAACGCCCGCGGTGCAGTTGCGCAGCCGGCGCGTGAGCGAGCCGAGCGATTGCCATTCGAGCCGGTAGAGCGGATAACCTGTCGGATGCGCCTGCGGAATCAGGGCGCCGCCGAGCTTTTCGCCGGCCCGCTGATCGTGACATTGAGCGCAGGACAGGTTCAGCTGGCCGACGCGCTTCTCGAACAACGCCCTGCCCCGCTTGCGATGCGGATCGAGCCGCACGTCTGCAGGCGGTGCGATCGGCAGGCCGCGCGACTGCAGGCCGACATAGGCCGCGAGACTCAGCAGCTCCTCGCTGTCCGCGGCCAGGACCGGACCCTCGTGCTGGATACGCTGCGCCAGGGTGAGTGGGCGCTGCAGCCGGCCGTCCCAGGCGGGGTAGCGCGCCGCCACACCGCGCATGCTCTGCTCCGCCTCGCCATGGCAGCGCACGCAGCCGCGCTCACGCCACAGCGCGCGGCCGTTTTCCACCCAGAGCCAGGCCGGGTTGGTGGCGTCGTCGCGCTGCATGGCCTGAAGGGCCGGGCTCATGGTCTCGAAGCCGCTGCGGCGAGCGTCCTCTTGAGGATCTTGAGGATCTTGGGGAGCCAGGAGCGCAAGGGCCAGAAGCAGCGCGGCCTTCATGGCGTGACGTTCAGCGCCGCATGCTCGGTCTGCGCAAAGTTCTGGTCGCCCTCCCAGACGAAGCGCAGTGTGCCGCTGGCCTCGGCGCGCAGCCAGAAGCTGAGCAGGGGATTGGCCGCCACGGCGGCGAACAACTCGGCCTCGAAGACGAGCTCGTCGCCGACGTAGCAGCGGAAGCGCCGGATCAGATTGCGCGGCAGGAGAAGACCGTCGTCGCCACGCCGGTAGCCCGTCTCCATGGGGTGGGCGATCAGGCAGCGGATCTCGATCAACTCACCGCGCCGCGCGCTGGCTGGGACCGTGATAAGCGTGCGGGCCATGGCTTACTCGACGCAGGCCGCGAGCGTGACCACCACGTCCACAGCCTGCGAGACAAAGCGGCCATCGCTCAGCCGCGCCACGGCCACGAGCTGCTGGCTCGTGGCGAGGCGGATGCGGGTGCCGACCTGGGCGCGGCCAAGCGCCGGGCTCAGCGTGAAGCGGGCCACGTCGCGCTGCGGGTTGAGCTGGTTGAACACGGCGATCGCCTGCACGTGGTCAGCCGGCGTCATGGGGCTCTGCACACGGACAGTCAGCGGCACGGCATTGCCGTTCTCCACCAGCGGCGCGATGTCGATCTGCACGGGGCCGGGAGATGGCTCGATGCCGCCGGTATAGGCCAGGATGGCGGCACGCAGCTCCTCAGTGCTGGCGCGCGCCGGGCGCAGCAGCACGGCGCCGGTCAGTGCAAGCAAGGCGTTACGTCGCCGCATCATTTGAGGGTCAGAAGATAGGCCAGCACATCTTCGAGCTGCTGGGCCGTGAAGATCGTGCGCCCGCGCCATTCGCGGCCGACCTGGGTCAGGCCCTCGACACGGTAGTAGGCGGGCATGATGCTGTCCGGGTTCTGGCGCTGGCTGTCAACGAGCTTGAGCCGCAGTTCGGCGGCTGACCAGCGCGACGCAGTGCCCGCCAGATTGGGTGCGAGCGTGCCCTGGAAGCGCTCCTCGGCAATGGGCCCGCTGTGACACAGAAGGCACAGACCTTGCTGCCGGCTGGCGACGAGGGCGCGACCGCGCACCGCATCGCCCGTCAATCCCTCGAGCGGCTGCGCGATGCCGTCCGCGCCTACCCGTCCCGCCAGCATCGCCAACAGCAAGGGCAGGACGCGCAGCTTCATGCTCAAGCCTTGAGGCTGTGCTTGCTCAACGGCAAGTCTCGGATGCGCTTGCCAGTGGCCGCGAAGATCGCATTGAGCACGGCCGGCGCGGCCACGGCGATCGTGGGTTCTCCGACCCCGCCCCAGAAGCCCCCCGAAGGCATGACGATGGTCTCCACCGCGGGCATGTGCTCCATCCGCACGACTGGGTAGTCGCTGAAGTTGCTCTGCTCGATGCGGCCATTCTTCAACGTGCACTCGCCGAACAGCGCGGCCGAGAGCCCGTAGACGAAGGAGCCTTCCACCTGCGCCTGGATCTGCTGCGGGTTGACCGCGTGCCCCGGGTCGGTCGCGGCGACGATGCGGTGGATCTTCAGCTCGCCAGTCTTGGCATTGACCGAGATCTCGGCACAGGCTGCCACATAGCTGCCGAAGCCCATGATCTGCGCCAGACCGCGATGTCGGCCCTTGGGCGCGGGCTTGTCCCAACCGGCCTTCTCCGCCACGGCGTTCAGCACAGCCAGATGCTTGGGCGATCCGGCCAGCAGCTCGCGGCGCAAGGCCAGCGGGTCGCGCTTGGCCGCGTGTGCGACCTCGTCAATGAAGCATTCGAGGTAGATCGCGTTCTGGTTGAGGTTCACACCGCGCCAAAAACCCGGCGGCACGGGCGGGTTGCGCATCGCGTGATCGACCAGCAGGTTGGGCACGGCATAGCCCAGCGCGCCTTCGGTTCCGCCGGGATTGAGGCCCTGGAAGACGGCCGGGTCCACGCCGTTCTTGATGTTCTGCGGGAAAAGCGCGGCCAGGATGGACTGGCCCGAGATGCGCATGTGCAGGGCGGTCAGCTTGCCCTGCGCATCGAGACCGGCCGTCAGCTTGCATTGGGTGACGGGGTGATAGCGCCCGTGCTGCATGTCCTCCTCACGGGTCCAGATCAGCTTGACGGGCGTGCCGGGCATGGTCTTGGCGATTGCCACGGCCTGGTGCACCCAGTCGTGCGTGGCTCCGCGTCGGCCGAAGCCGCCACCCAGATGCAGCTTGTAGACCTCGCACTGCGCCGGGGGCAACCCCGCAGCCTCGGCCGTGGCGGCCAGAGCGGCATCGCCGTTCTGCGTGGGCGTCCAGACTTCGCAGCGCTCGGGCGTCCAGCGTGCCGTGGCGTTCATCACCTCCATAGTGGCGTGGTTCTGGTGCGGGCAGCTGTAGACCGCCTCGACCTTGTGCGCCACGCCCTTGAGGGCAGCGTGTGCATCGCCCTTGCTGTTGAAGGCCACGGCATCGTCGGCATCGAGGCCGGCCTTGAGCATGGAGGCCACATCGGCGCTGCTGGTCTGCGCATTGGGGCCTTCGTCCCAGACGATGTTGAGCGCCTCCAGCGCAGTCTTGGCCCGCCACCAGGTGTCGGCCACCACGGCCACGGCCGAGTCGCCGACCTGAAGCACCTTCTTCACGCCGGGCTTGGCCGCGATCGAGGAGGCGTCGAAGCTCTTGACCTTACCGCCGAATACGGGGCAGTCGCGGATCGCCGCGTTGAGCATGCCGGGCATGTGCAGGTCCATGCCGTAGATCTGCGAGCCGTCGAGCTTGCCGCGTGTGTCCAGGCGTTTCATGGGCTTGCCGGCCAGGGTCCAGTCGCGCGGGTCCTTGAGCTTGACATCGGCTGGCGGCGCGAGCTTGGCCGCGGCGGCGGCCACTTTGCCGTAGCTCGTGCTGCGGCCGCTGGGCTTATGGGTGATCACGCCCTTGGCCACGGTGCACTCGGCTGTGGGGACCTTCCATTCGTCGGCCGCCGCCTGCACGAGCATCAGCCGCGCTGCAGCACCGCCAACGCGCACATAGTCGTTGGATCCGCGCACGCCCTGGCTGCCGCCCGTGGAGAAGCTCTTCCACACGCGGTTGCGCGCCAGATTCTGGCCCGGCGTGGGGTACTCGGTCTTCACGCGCGCCCAATCGCATTCGAGCTCCTCGGCCACGAGCTGGGCCAGGCCGGTGAGCGTGCCCTGGCCCATCTCGGAGCGGGCGATGCGGATGATCACCGTCTCGTCGGGCTGAATCAGCACCCAGGCGTTGAGCTCGGGGTGGGCGGCGTCCTGCGCCAGTGCGGGAACGTGGAAGCCGACCATCAGGCCGCCAGCGGCGGCCACGCTGGTCTGCAAGAAACCTCGACGGCTGGTGTTCACGCTGCACCGCCTTCCGTCTGGATCGTGATCGCGATCGACTTGCGCTGCAGTTGCCCGGCCGCCAGATGGATGGCCGCGCGCACCCGGTTGTAGGTGCCGCAGCGGCAGATATTGGTCATGGCCGCGTCGATGTCGGCATCGGTGGGCCTGGGCTTGGCCTTGAGGAGAGCCGCCGCCGCCATGATCATGCCGCTCTGGCAAAAGCCGCACTGCGGCACGTCGAGCTCGTTCCAGGCCTTCTGCACGGCGTGCGTTGCGTCGGCAGAGAGGCCTTCGATGGTGACAATCTTCTCCTTGCTGCTCAGCGAGGACAGCGGCCGAACGCAAGAACGCGTCGGTTGCCCGTCGATGTGCACCGTGCAGGCGCCGCATTGGGCGATGCCGCAGCCGTACTTGGTGCCTGTCAGGCCCAGCTGCTCGCGCAGCACCCACAGCAGGGGCGTGTCGCCCTCGGCATCGCAGTCGCGCAGGCGTCCATTGACATTGAGTTGGACCATTGGCAGATCTCCCATCCTGATTTGAAGCCTGGGCAGCGTAGCAGCTAGGATCCAAGCGCGCTACCGAGACAGCACGATGGCCCAGCTGAAGACCCAGCAGACCGAATTGAGCGTGGCGGACTACATCGCCGCCATCGAATCGCAATCGCGTCGCAACGACTGCATGCAGCTCGGTGCGTTAATCGAACGCTGCACGGGTTGGCCGCCCAGGATGTGGGGCCCGGGCATCGTCGGATTTGGCCGCTATGCCTACCGCTACGACAGCGGCCGCACGGGCGAAATGTGCGTGGTCGGCTTCGCCTCGCGCAAGTCCGAGATCGCTGTCTACCTCAAGCTCGGGGCCGAGGGCGCGCCCACGGCCCTGCTCGGCCGGCTGGGCAAGCACAAGATGGGCAAGGGCTGCCTTTACATCAACAAGATGACCGACCTGGATCTGGGCGTGCTGGAGGAACTCGTGCGCGCCTCGGTAGCGGAGATCAAGCGCCGCTATCCGGCTTGATCGTCACGAGCTTGCCGAACACCTGGCGATGCGCGAGCAGCTCGACCACCTGCTGCCGGTCATCAAGGTCACGCGCGGCTTCCAACTGGACTTCTTCGTCAAGGCCCGCTGAGCCCAGCGGGCGCGAGCCGGATCAGCGCGCCAGCCAGCCACCGTCCACTGCGATGGTGTAGCCGTTGACGTAGTCGGACGCCTTCGAGGCCAGGAACACCACCGGCCCTGCCAGGTCCTTGGGCAGACCCCAGCGCCCGGCCGGAATGCGCTCCAGAATGGAGGCGTTGCGGTTCTCGTCGGCCCGCAGGGCCGCCGTGTTGTTGGTCGACATATAGCCCGGCGCGATGGCGTTCACGTTGATGCCGTGCGCAGCCCACTCGTTGGCCATCAGGCGCGTGATGCCCATCACGCCGCTCTTGCTGGCCGTGTAGGACGGCACGCGAACGCCACCCTGGTAGGACAGCATGGAGGCCACGTTGATGATTTTGCCGCCGCTGCCCTGCGCGATGAATTCGCGCGCCACGGCCTGCGAAAAGAAGAACACCGTCTTGAGGTTGATGTCGATGACGTCGTCCCAGTCCTTCTCCGTGAACTTGAGTGCGTCCTCGCGGCGGATGATGCCGGCGTTGTTGACGAGAATATCCACCCGGCCAGTCAGGCTCTTGGCCTTCTCCACCAGCCCGTGGATGCCGCTCACATCGGCCAGGTCAGCGCGAAGGTCCAGGAAGCGGCGGCCTGTCGCCTGCACGTGCGCCCGCGTCTCCACGGGATCGCTGACGTTGACGCCGACGATGTCGGCCCCCGCCTCGGCCAGCGCCAGCGCCATGCCCTGGCCCAGGCCGGTGTTGCAGCCGGTGACGATGGCCACGCGGCCGTGGAGCTTGAAGTCTTCGAGAATCATGGTGCAGGCCTCAGCGCAGGGTGGTCATCGGAATGTGGTCCATGTCCTTGAAGACCTGGTTCTCGCCCACCATGCCCCAGATGAAGGTGTAGGCCTTGGTGCCCACGCCAGAGTGGATGGACCAGCTCGGGCTGATCACGGCTTGCTCGTTGCGCACGACAAGGTGGCGCGTCTGCGTGGGCTCGCCCAGCATGTGGAAGACCACGGCGTCCTCGCTCATGTCGAAGTAGAAGTAGACCTCCATGCGGCGGTCGTGCGTGTGGCAGGGCATGGTGTTCCACAGGCTGCCGGGCTCAAGCTGGGTCATGCCCATGAGCAGCTGGCAAGTGGGCAGCACGTCGGGCACCAAGAACTTGTAGATGGTGCGCCGGTTGCTCGTCTCGGGCGCACCCAGTGTCTCCGGCGAAGCCTCGGCCAGTGTGACCTTGCGGTGCGGGTAGGCTGTGTGCGCCGGGGCGCAGTTGAAGTAGAGCTTGGCAGGCTGCTTGGCATCCACCGACTCGAAGGACAGGTCCCTCGCGCCCTGACCCACGTAGAGCGCCTCACGGCCGCCGATCTCGAAGACCGTGCCGTCCACCGTCACGCGCGCAGCGCCGCCGATATTGATCAGGCCCAGCTCCCGGCGCTGCAGGAAGAAGTCGGTGCCCGTGTGACGGCCCAGCTCCGGCGCGAAGCGCACGGCCTGCGCGACCGGCATGATGCCGCCGACGATGATTCGGTCGATCTGGCTGTAGGTCAACGTGGCGGCGTCGGGCTGGAACATCGACTCGATGAGGAACTGCTCGCGCAGGCCCTCGGTGTCGAGTGTGCGGGCATGCGCGCTGTGGATGGGTTGGCGAATTTGCATGGTGCGGATCTTCGTAAGGTCAGACGACGGACGCCCGTTCTCAAGGCGTTGGGGAGCTCATGGAATTCTGGTTTTCAATTACTGAACCAGTGTTCCATTTCCAAAAATGAGGCGCTATAGTAACGCCAAATTGCAGCCGCGGGTGAGCGATTCACACGCCGCATCAGGAGCTATTTCATGAACGCCTTCTTCGACCCCTCCGCCACCCCCTGGACCGACCTGGGAGACGGCATCCGCCGCAAAATCGTCGGCCACACGCCAGAGCTGATGTCGGTGCTGGTGCAGTTCGACAAGGGCGCGGTGGGCACGCCCCACGCGCACGACGCGCACGACCAGATCGCCTTCTGCATCAGCGGCTCCTTCGAGGCCGAGGTGGAAGGCGTCAAGCGCATCATCCGCGCCGGCGAGGCCTTCATCGCGCCGCGCCTGCATCGGCACGGCGTGGTGGCGCTGGAGCAGGACAGCACGCTGCTCGACCAGTTCTCGCCTCAGCGCGACGACTACCTCTGAGCAGCGCCCTCAGGGGCGTCGAGCGGGAACTTCGTGCAGCCAAGGCGCGCGGAGATGTCGCGGCTGGCGTCCTTGAGCAAGGCCACCACCTGCGGCGCCTTGGCGTGGTCGTAGCGGAAGGTCGGGAAGGACACGCTCATGCCGGCGATGGGCATGCCCAGCCGATCGAAGATGGGCACGCCCAGGCAGCGCACGTGGTCGTCGAATTCCTCGCGGTCCTCGCCGAAGCCCTGGGCGCGCACGCGCTCAAGCTCGGCCAGGTAGCCTGCCCTGTCGGTGATGGTCTTGTCGCGGAAGCGCTCGAACACGGCCCCTTGCAGAATGCGGTCGCGCCGCTCGGGGAACTCCCAGGCCATCAGCACCTTGCCGATGGCCGTGCAGTGCAGCGGCGCGCGCCGGCCCACGCGCGAGTACATGCCCAGCATGTGGCGCGAGTCGACCTTGTGGACGTAAATGATCTCGCTGTCGATCAGGGTGCCCAGGTGCACCGTCTCGCCGGTGGCGTCGGCCACGAGCTGCATGTGGTGCTTGGCAAGGTCAACGAGCTCGGGGTACTGCAAGGCTTTGGCGCCGAGCTCGAAGGCCTTCATGGACAGCCCGTAGCGCTCGCTGTCCACCTCCTGTCGCACAAAGCCCAAGGTCTTCATGGTCTGCAAGAAGCGGTAGACCGTGGCCTTGGGCATGGCCAGCCGCACCGAGAGCTCGGAGATGCCGGTATCGCGCTGTTCGGACAGGGCTTGCAGGATGGCAAAGACCTTCAGCACCGCCGCCACTGATTCGGGTTGTTTTGAGTCGAGGGAGTCGTCCATGGATGCGTGTCAGAAGCGGGAGTCGGGCAAGAATTTCATCCTAGCCCATCAAGTCGGCCATCGCGGTGCGCGGGATCAGAGCACCCGGATGCTGGATCACGCGCGCCGCCACGCGATTGCCAAAGCGCGCGGCCTCCACGGCGCTGGCGCCGGCCAGCCGGCGCGCGAGATAGCCGGCGGCGAAGGAGTCGCCCGCTGCAGTCGTGTCGACGACCCGCTCCACGGGCTGCGTCGCGGCCTGCTGCCAGGCCTGCAAAGCGCCGCCCTCGCGCACGAGCGTGGGCTCGGCGCCCTGCTTGATGACGAGCTCGCCGCTGGGCAGCTGCTTTGCGGCCTCGATGCCCTGTGCCAGCGTGGGCAGCCCCAGCAGCGCCTGGTGATCTTCCGCCGTGATGAGGGCGGTGGTGGATAGCTCGAAAGCACGCTCGTAGCAGGCGCGCGCCTGAGCGCGGTCGGGCCACAGGCGCGGCCGGAAATTGTTGTCGAAGATGACCGGCACGCCGCGCCGACGCAGGGACTGCATCAGCTCGAACACACGCTCGCGCGCGGCCGGCGGCAAGATGGCCAGGCTGATGCCGCTGAGATAGAAGGCGCCCCACTCCTGCGCACGCGCTTCCAGCGGTGTGCTCGGCAACTCGAAATAGGCGCGCGCGGCGGCGCTGTCGCGCCAGTAGCTGAAGCGGCGTTCGCCTGCTTCGTCCACCTCGATCATGTACAGGCCCGGCATGCGGCCAGGCAGGCGCCGCACGAGGTCCAAGGCGATCCCCTCCTCGGCCCAGCGCTGCATCATCACGGCGCTGAAGGCGTCATCCCCCAAGGCCGTGGCATAGCTGACCTCAAAGCCCGGGGCGCAGCGCGCCAGGTAAACCGCGGTGTTGAGCGTGTCACCCCCGAAGCCCAGCTGCATGCTGCCCAGGGCCGCGGCGGGATCGACGGCCCGCCCTTGGAGTTCCAGCATGCATTCGCCCAGCAGGGCCACCCGAAGGGTCGAGTTCAAGGTCATGAATCACTTTTTTGAAACGCTGTTTTATTGTAATTCGACCGAGGGATGCGTCAAGCGAATGCCAGGGCAAGACGGCTAGCTCGTCTGGCCTTTGCGGACCAAAAGTACGGGCACCGGTGCCATGCGCAAGATCGTCTCCGCGTCGCTGCCCAGGAAGAGCCGCGCCATGCCGCGGCGGCCGTGCGAACCGAGCACGATCAGGCTGGCGGGCCAGGACTTGGCTTGCGCCACCACCTGATCGGCGAGCGCTCCGTCAAAGCTGTTGCGCAACAGGCCTGTGCATTCGAGGCCGGCCTCGCGCACGCGCTTCTCGGCCCGCTCCAGCAGAAGCCGGCCGTTTTCCTGCAGGGTGTCGACGAGCTCCCTGCTGTAGCCCTCCGAGTAGCCAGCCCCGGCAACGCCGAAGCCAGCACCGAGCACAAAGGACAGCTCGTCGACGACGTGCAGCAGGCGCAGCTGAGCTTTCGTCAGACTTGCCACGGCGATGGCTTCGGTGAGCGCCTGTTCGGACGGCTCACTGCCGTCGATGGCAACCAGGATTCTTTCGTACATCAGGACTCCTTCGGGTTCACCTCAGTGCAGGTCGGTCGCGACCCGGCGTTGCACGAACGCCGAGAGCGCGGCGACGTCGGGAATATGCAGGTCATGCCGCCCCTTGCCGATGAAAGCGATGACGTGCTCGCGGCGCAGGCGCGACAGGCCGCGGCTGACCGACTCCAGCGTCATGCCGAGGTAGTTGCCGATCTCGGCGCGGCTCAGGCGCAGGCAGATCTGGTCGCCACGCAGGCCGCGGGCTTCCTGGGTCTGGGCCCACCAGAGCAGGAAGTCGGCCACGCGGGCTTCGGTCGGCAGGCTGCAGACCGACATCAGCCACTCGCGCTCGCCATAGATCTCGCGCCCCATCGCCGCATGCAACGCACCCAGCAGCGCCGGTTCGTCGGCCGCCGCCTCAAGCAGCGCCCGGTATCCGATCGTCCAGACCTCGGAGGTATCGAGGGCCACGGCGTCGCATGCCTTTTTGCCGTCGGCCATGCCGTCGAGCCCAAGCCAGTCGCCGCGGAACTTCACGCCGACCAGCTGTTCGCGGCCGTCGGCGGCAAGCTGCACGAGCTTGAACATGCCCGCGGTCACCACGTGCAGTTGGCCGAAGGGCTTGCCGGCGTGGTAGAGCACGTCGCCAGCATGCAAGACGCGCCGCGTGCAATGCAGGTGCTTGGCCAGCAGCTCCAGCGTCGCGGCGATGCGATGCACCTCCTGGCGCTCGGCCGATGGCAGGGCCGGATCGGGGCGCCGGGCGGCGCCTTGTTCAAGTTGGGACAGGGCTTCGATCATGACGACGTTCCTCTCTTGTGTGCCGGTCAGAAGGAATGCTAGGAAGGCGTCGACAACGACAGAGCAATGCGCCGGCTCATTCGGTAACGTCGTGTGAATGGTCGGTAACACGGCGCTATACGCAATGCGAACGCGCCACTTGACGGATGTCATGGAACGCGGCGGGCAATTCCGTAGTCTTGCCGCCAGTGGTGGGTCTGAGCCACAAACGCACCCTAGGCAGCCATCTTGTCCCCGTTAATACCAAGCGCTTGGGCGCTGTCTTCCTCGTCGGCCGAGCTCCGCCCGGTGCTCGAGCAACTCCGCGAGCGCGGCGCCGCCTGGCGGCCACTCGAGGGCAAGATCCTGGCCTTGATCAGCGCCTCGAACGAAACCGAGGAAGCGCAGCGCTTTCACCGTGCCGCCGCGATGCTGGGGGCCCGCGTGGCTTGGATGCGTCCGAGCCTGACCCTGGACAGCAGCCCCGAACTCATCCGGGCGACCAGCCGGGTGCTCGGCAAGCTCTACGACGCCATCGTCTGCCAGGGCGTGGATGAGGCCCTGGCCTGCGCGATAGGCGAGGCGGCCGGCATTCCGGTTTTCGAGCTTCAAGCTGACGTCGAGCCCGCAGACGAAGCCCGCGAGTACGAACAGGGACTGCTGTTCGAGGCCCGCCTGCTGCACGCATTGACCTGACGCCACCTTCCAGGCAGGAATTCTTCCCGATGTGCGCAAGCCGCACGGTCGCGAGCCCGCGGCGCGTTACCCAGTGTCACCCAACGAGTTCGCCCATTGCTGCTGCGTTTGCACGGGCTGCCGAGCATGTGCCATCCCACTCAGAAATCCCAGAAAAAAGGGGCGTGGGACTGAGCCGAACAGTGCATGTCAAAACATCGGAGCCAGGGAGGCCCACATGTCTGAACATCTTGCCCCGCCGGCGGCAAACGCCAGCGATCGTGGTCTCGTGCGCGGGATCTGCCAGCTCCTCGCACTTCATCCGGGGTGCTCGGTAGTCTTGTACC
This sequence comes from Roseateles sp., assembly GCA_019234295.1. Classification (GTDB taxonomy): domain Bacteria; phylum Pseudomonadota; class Gammaproteobacteria; order Burkholderiales; family Burkholderiaceae_C; genus JAFALK01. The sequence continues at coordinate 26,155 of JAFALK010000048.1, read as the reverse complement.
TGCTGCTGGGCCTGACCTGGATCGCGCTGCCGAGCGAAGCACAGGGCGGGGGCTGGAGGCGCCCTGCGACCGAGGACATCGTCCTCGTGCTGGCCTCGGGCCTGCTGGTGTACTGGGCGCTGCGCTGTCGCGCCTGGCAGGAGGCGGCGCAGCGCGAGAAGCTGCGAGTCTGGCGCCTGCTCGAGTCCATCGTCAACATCTCCAGCGACGCGATCTATGTCAAGGACCCGCACGGGCGCTACCTCTTCGTCAACCACGAGACGTGCCGCGTGCTCGGGCGCAGCGAGGCGCAGTTGCTCGGATCGACCTCGAGCGGATGGCTGCCGGCGGAGAAGCTTGCCGGCTTGGCCGCTGAAGACCTGGAGGCGATCCGGTCGGCCCGGCCGATCTGCCGTGAGGAGCGGCTGACCACGACCGACGGCCAACGCATCTACACGAGCACCAAGGGCGCGCTGCGCGACAGCAAGGGCCGTGCACTGGGTGTCTTCGGAGTCAGCCGCGACGTGACCGAACAGCGGCTCGAGGAAGCGCGCCGGCACCAGTGGGCGATGGCCTTCGAGAACATTCGCGACGGCGTGATGATCACTGATGCGCACTGCCGCATCCAGAACGTCAACGCTGCGTTCACCACGATCACCGGGTACAGCGCCGCGGAGGCCATCGGCTCGCCGGTCAAGATGCTGCAATCCGGCCGGCATGGCCCAGACTTCTACGGCCAGATGTGGGATTCGCTGCATGTGCTGGGCCATTGGCAGGGCGAGATTTGGAACCGCCGCAAGAACGGCGAGATCTACCCCCAATGGGTGACCATCAGCGCGGTGCGCGAGGCGGTGAGCGGCACGGTCAGCCATTACGTGGGTGTGTTCACCGACGTCTCCTTGAACAAGAGTGTCGAGCTGGAGCTCGAGCGCCTGGCCCACTACGACTCGCTGACGGAACTTCCCAACCGTGCGCTGCTGCACGAGCGCCTCGAGCAGACGCTGCTGCGCACCCAGCGGCGCAACAGTACGACCGCGGTGCTGGTCATCGACCTGGACAGCTTCAAGACCGTCAACGACAGCCTCGGCCATCCGGCCGGCGATGAGCTGCTGGTGCGCGTCGCCGCGCGGCTGCAGGAGCGGGTGGGCGCAGAAGACCTGCTGGGTCGGCTCGGCGGCGACGAATTCCTCGTCGTGCGCGAAGACTGCAAGTCGCCGGCCGCCGCTGCCGCACTAGCTCGCGACCTGCTCGCGGCGTTGGCGGCGCCGCTGCGCCTGGGCTGCGGTGTCGATGCCTACGTCACCGCCAGCATCGGCATCAGCCTGCATCCGGTCGACGGCAGCATGGGGGTCGTCGAACTGCTGCGAGATGCCGATGCGGCGATGTATCGCGCCAAGGAACAGGGGCGCAACCGTTTTTGCTTCTACACCAGCAACATGACCACCGAAGCCGCGGCCAAGCTGGAGGTCGAGGCGGCGCTAAGCCAGGCCATGGATCGGGGCGAGCTGCTGCTGTACTACCAGCCCAAGATCGACGCCAGGAGCGGTCGCGTGCACTCGGCCGAGGCCCTGCTGCGCTGGAATCGCCAGGACGCGGGCCTGGTGCCTCCGGGGCAGTTCATTCCCCTGGCCGAGCAGAGCAGCCTGATCCTTGATATCGGCAGCTGGGTGATCAACGAGGCGTGCCGGCAGATCAGGGCCTGGCTCGACGCGGACCAGCCCGTCGTGCGTCTGGCCGTGAACGTGGCCGCCCGCCAGTTCGCCGCCGGCGACCTGGACAGCATCGTCGCCGCCGCCCTGCGGCGCCACGATGTCGATCCGCAATGGCTGGAACTCGAGATCACGGAAGGCATGCTGATCGCCGAGCCGGCCGCCGCCACCGCCATGCTCGGCCGACTCAAGGCCTTGGGCGTGAAGTTGTCGCTCGACGACTTCGGCACCGGCTATTCAAGCCTGGGCTACCTGCAGCACTTTCCGCTGGACGCCCTCAAGATCGATCGCTCCTTCGTCTCCCGCATTGGCCAGCAACCCGACGGCGCGCCCCTGGTGGAGGCCGTCATCGCCCTGGCCCATCGACTGCGCCTGCGCGTGGTCGCCGAGGGGGTCGAAGACGCAAGCCAGGCCGCCTATCTGGTCGCCCAGGGCTGCGACGAAATGCAGGGCTATCACTTCGGTCCGCCGGCTCCACCTGAAAGCTTGCAGGAGATGCTGGAGGTGCGTGTCTAGGCGTCTCAGGCAGGCTCTCGGCCCAGGGCCCGGACGATCGCAGCGGCGAGTTCGCCGCGACTGTAGGGTTTGGGCAGCAGCTCCCAGCCGGCCGGCGATTCGCGATCGGCTTCCAGCAACTCGGCCGAGAAGCCCGACATCAGCACCACCGCCATGCGCGGCAGGCGTTGATGGGCGATACGGGCGAGCTCAGTGCCGCGCATGCCGGCACCGAGCGCAATGTCGGTGAGCAGGAGCTCGAAATCGGCCGTCGGCGTGAGCAGCTCCAGCGCCTGCTCCGCACTGGAACAGGCACGGGCCGCGCAGCCCAGGCCTTCGAGAAAGCGCTGTGCCACGCTGCGCACCTCCGGATCGTCCTCGACCATCAGCACCTTCAGACCCGGTGGCACCTCGCCCGCGCCGGACGCTGCGAATTCAGCCTGGTCCGGCTCGTCGGGAGGCTGGGGCAGGTACAGGCGGATCGTCGTGCCCTGGCCGGGCTCGCTCTCCAGCGACACGAGTCCCTGCGACTGCGTGGCAAAGCCGTAGACCGTGCTCAGCCCCAGGCCCGTGCCGCGGCCCGCCTGCTTGGTCGTGAAGAAGGGCTCGAAGGCGCGCTCCTTGACGGCTTCGGGCATGCCCGAGCCATCGTCTGAGACCGCGATACAGACGAAGCGACCCGACTCGAGTCCGGCCGGCAAGCTGTCCACCGCTGTGGCGCAGAAGTGCAGGTGCCCACCGTCCAGCATCGCATCGCGCGCATTGATCGCAACATTGAGCAGTGCCGATTCGAGCTGGCCCGGGTCGGCCTGGACCGCTGGGCAATCTGGCGCCACGTCGACGACGATTCGGATGCGTTGGTCGAGCGTGCGGCGCAGCATGTCAGCCAGCGAATGCAGCAGCGCGTGCACATCGACTGCGCTTGGCTGCAGCACCTGCCGCCGCGAGAAGGCGAGCAGCTTGCCGGTCAGCTCGGCGCCGCGCCGTGAAGCCCGCAAGGCCGCGCTCACGAGCTGCTGGCCGACGCGGTCCCCGGCCATGGCCGGCAGCTCCTCCAGCACCTGCAGATTGCCCTGAATGACGGTCAGCAGATTGTTGAAATCGTGCGCGATGCCGCCGGTCAGCTGCCCGACGGTCTCCAGGCGCTGGGCGTGGTTGAGCGCCTCCTCGGTCTGGGCGCGCTGCAAGCTGGTGCAAAGCAGATTGGCCAGCGATTCCAGGAAGTGCTGCTCATCGTCGCCGAAGCGCTGTGGCTGGCGCGAGCGCACCGTCAGCGCACCGATCGTGCGTCCCTGATCCGACAAGGGCACCGCCAGCGCGCTCACCAGCCCCGCCTCCAGATAGGCCGGCGGGACGACGAAGCGGGTTTCGCTGGCGTAGTCCTCGACCCTGATGGGCACCCCTTGCGCAAGCACGAAGCCCTGCGGCGTGTCGACACGATTGGCCAGGCGCGCGCCGACCGCCTCGCCCGGCAGCAGGCCCACCCCGCCAGCCACGCGGACCTCCAGCCCATCGCTCTCCAGCAGCAGCACCATGGACAGCTCCACCTCGAGCGCCTGTGCCGCAATGGCCGGCACCTCTTGCAACAGCTGCTTCGGGTCGCGCGCATCAACGGCCAGCCGTCCGAGCTGGGCCAGATGCTCGCTGTAGCGGGCGCGCTGCAAGGCCTGCTTGACCCTTGGATAGGCCCCGATGCCCCGAATGGCCACGACGACAAAGGGCAGTCCATGGCTCTGCAGCGGGCTCAGCGCGATCTCGACCATCACGTCGCTGCCATCGCGCCGCCGCGCCACGAGCTCCATCTGCGTCCCCATCGGGCGCGCTCGCGGCGCGTGCGCATATGCATCGCGATAGGAGGCATGGCGCGGACGGACGCTGTCTGGAACCAGCGCATCCACGCCGACGCCCACCAACTCGCCCGCCTGATAGCCCAGCAAGGAGCCGGCAGCCGGATTGGCCAGCACGATGATGCCCGTGCCGTCCACGAGCAGCAGACCGTCCGGATAGGCCGAGAACAGGGCGCGGAAAACGAGGTGCTCGTCCATGCCCGTAACGGGAACGGCCGGGGCCGTCATGATGGGCGACGCGCCAGGCGCTGGACGCCGGGGATGAAGATGTAGCCGGCCCCCCGCACGGACTTGATGATTTGCGGATTCTCGGCGTCGACCTCCAGCTTCTTGCGCAGGCGCCCGACCTGCACGTCGATGGTCCGGTCGAAGGGCCCTGCCTCGCGGCCGCGTGTCTCGGCCAGCAGGAAATCGCGCGAGAGTACACGCCCCGGATGCAGGGCAAAGACCTGCAGCAGCTCGAACTCGCCCGTAGTCAGCGACACTTCGGCGCCATTCGGATCATTCAGCCGGCGCGCGGCCAGGTCGAGCCGCCAGCCTTCGAAGTCCAGCCACTCGCGCGCGGCCGTCATCGTTTCCGAATCGGTGGAACGCGCAGCAGTTGCGATCTGTGCACCACTGTGCACCGCCGTGATCCGGCGCAGCACCGCCTTCACGCGCGCAAGCAGTTCGCGCAGGTCGAAGGGCTTGGTCACATAGTCGTCGGCACCGACCTCCAGGCCGACGATCTTGTCGACGGCGTCGCCGCGGCCCGTCACGATGACCATGCCGCACTGCCAGTGCTCGCGCAACTTGCGCGCGATCGCCAGGCCGTCCTCCCCGGGCAGGCCGAGATCCAGCAGCACCAGGGCGGGCGGGTCGCTGGCCATCAAAGACATCAGCGCCTCGCCCGTATGGACCTGACTCATGCGAAACCCGTGGCCACCCAGGTACTGCGCTAGCAGCTGGGTGATGTCGGCTTCGTCGTCGAGTACGGCGATGTGCTGGGCAAGCAAGGTGTATGTGAAAGAAAAAAGAATCGGCTGCAGCAGGCTGCGAGCTGATTCTGCCTTCTGTCACCGCGGGCCGGGAAAGGTTGCCGGGCGAAATTCGCACAATGTGGGGATCAAAGCTGCGATGGGTGTCTCGGTTCGTGGAGCTGCAAGAACTCCTCGAAGGCGGCTCTGGCGTGGACCGCGTGCATCAGCGAAGGGCCGCCGCCCATGTAGACAGCGACGCCCAGCATCTCGTCGACCTCTCTCTGATCGGCGCCCAGCTTGGCGAGTGCCTGCGCGTGAAACCCGATGCAGGGATCGCACCTCGTCGCCACGCCGATGGCCAGGGCAATGAGCTCCTTGGTCTTGCGATCGAGAGAACCCGGCTTCATGGCCGCGTGCCCGAGATCGTTGAAGGCCCGCAGCACCTCCGGCGTGCTGACGCGCAAGTCACTCAGCCCCTCGGACAGGCCTTTCGTCATGTCGATGTATCTTCCGTCCGGCACTGTCATTTGCGAGCTCCTTCGTCACGGGATGCCGATCCGGATTTCGCCTTGTTCGTGCGCACTCCGAAGGCAAGGTAGGCTGGGCACACGCGCAAGAGGCCGGTGGCCAAGACAATGGTCCCGACCCAGCCGATGGGACCGATGAGTCCGATCATGGCGGGCACGATCAGGCCGACCCCGGCTGCGATGCGGACCAAGCGATCAACGTCTCCGACGTTCTGGATCACGATGGCCTCTCCTCTTGAATGCGTGTCTGCCTACCCGCGTCAGGGCAGGGGCGGTGCGTTGAGCGCCAGCCAGTCGGCCAGCGGATTCCAGGGTCCGAAGGGCTGCATGAACGATGACACCGTTCCCGGCCGCAAAGACGAACTGCCGTCAGCCTTGGCCTCGTCCATCTCCAGCCCGGCCATCTTGACCAAGGTCGCATTGGAAACCCGGGCCAACTCGGTCCAGTAACGCGAGGCGGCCTCCAGATCGGCGCTGCCCGCATCGCGAGAGGCCTCCACCGCGTCGGCGACGCTGCCGCAGGCATGCAGCCTCTTTTGGCAGGCCTGATGCCGCAGCAAGGCCTCGTGCGCCGCCGCGAGCTGCACCTGACGCATGGCTTGCGAGCCTTCCAACAAGGCGCAGCTGATCTGGTTCAGCGTTTCGAGCTGCTGTTTCAGCAAGCCGTCGAGATTGGCCATCGGCATGGGGACGACCGGCGCAGCGGGCGCTTGCGCAGCATCGCTGCCAGCACCGTTGCGCCGCGGAGCGGACTTGGCATTCATGGCTTGACCTTTTTCGGATCACTGAACCTTGATGGTCTGGCTGCTCTGGCCTTCGCGCTTGGGCAGGGTGAGCTTGAGGACGCCATCCTCGAGCTTGGCCAACACGCCGCGGGCGTCGATCTCGTGAGGCAAAGAGAAGCCGCGCGAGGCGCTGCCGCTGTAGGTCTCCGTCAGCACCACACGGTCGCCGGACTTTTGCTGCCGGTCCTTGTGCACCTCGGCCGAGATCGAGATGAAGTTGCCATCCACCTGGACGCGGATGTCCTCCTTCTTGGCGCCGGGCACTTCGGCGCGGACTTCGTAGGCCTTGTCCTTCTCGGTCACATCGATGCGAATCTCACCCGGCGCCTCGTCGCCGAACCTCACGGAGGTCTTGAAGCGGCGGAGCATCTCGGGAAGCATCTGTTCGAACGAGTCGAGGCGAGCTAGTGAACTCATGGCGAAATCTCCTGTTGAACTGGGTCGTGAGCGGGATGCATTCAGGCTCGTGCATCCATCGCAATAAAGCCTAGGCAGCGGGGCGAAAGCGCGCTTGCGTTTTTTCAATTGCGCGAGCGGCCGAAGCATGAGACTGCGGATCAACTCCAGGAGCCGCCATGTTCGACAACACCGTATCGCCAGCCTTCCGATTCCATCGGGGTGGATGAGCCGTGCGGGCGACGTATCTCATCGGCAGCATTGCCGCGCTTGCGGCCGTTGTCGTCCTGGCTCCGGGCATCCTGCTCGGCCCGCGCGTTCAGACCATCGTCGTCACGCAGCGCGACCTCGTGCGCACGGTCGTTGCGACCGGCCGGGTCGAAGCACCGCATCGGGTGGATCTGGGAACACAGATCGTCGGCACGGTGACCCGCGTGCCGGTCGACGAGGGCCAGTCGGTGAAGGCGGGCCAGAACCTTGTCGAGCTGGACGACCGCGAGCTGCGGGCCGCTGTCCGGGAGGCCGACGTCGAGGTGGAACAGGCGCAGGCACACCTGCGCCAACTGCGGGAAGTCCAGCGCCCCGTGGCGGCACAGGCGATGCGCCAGGCCCGGGCCACGCTCGATAACGCGCGGGCCCAGCTCGGTCGCCAGGAGGATCTGTTCCGGCAAGGCTTTGTGGGTCAGGCCGCGCTGGACGATGCCAACAAGAGCGTGGAGCTGGCGGACGCCCAGATGCGCGCAACGCGCAAGCAGCTCGAGTCGGCCCAGGCCGGCGGCAGCGACGAAGCCCTCGCCATGGCCGCGCTGGACCAGGCGCGCGCCAATGCGGAGCTGGCCCGTGCGCGCCTGCGCTACGCCACGATCAAGGCACCGCTGGACGGTGTCCTCATCGCCCGCGACGTGGAACGAGGCGACGTCGTGCAGCCCGGCAAGACCTTGATGGTGCTCTCGCCCTCCGGCGAGACCCAGCTGGTCGTGCAGTTCGACGAGAAAAACCTCGGGCTGCTGTCCCTGGGCCAGAAGGCGCTGGCATCGGCGGATGCCTTCGCGAGCGAGCGATTCGCCGCTGAGGTCGTCTATATCAACCCGGGCGTGGACGTGCAGCGCGGCTCCGTGGAGGTCAAGCTGCGCGTGCCTTCGCCCCCGACCTATCTGCGACAGGACATGACGGTGTCGGTGGACGTGGAAGTGGCCCGCAGCAACCACGCCCTGGTGATTCCCATCGATCTGCTGCATGACGCGCAGGCCGAAACCGCCTGGGTGCTGAAGCTGGAGTCCGGCCATGCGCAACGGCAGGCAGTGAAGCTTGGCCTGCGCGGCTCGGGCTTCGTGGAAGTCTTGGGCGGACTGAATGCGGGCGACCAGCTCGTGCCCTCCTCCGCCGATGTCCGCGAGGGCGCCCGCCTGCGCGCTGTCGCCACCAAGTCATGAGACGCTGGGAGCCGTTCGAGTGGATCGTGGCATCGCGCTTTCTGCGCGAAGGGCGCTGGCAGACCGTGTTCATCGTGGGCGGCATCGCCATCGGCGTTGCTGTGATCGTCTTCATGTCGGCCCTGCTCACGGGCCTGCAGGCCAACTTCATTCGGCGCGTGCTGACCGCCCAGGCGCACATCCAGCTGCTGCCGGCGAAGGAGGTCGTGCGCGCCTTGCGCGAGCGGCGCACCCAGGAGACCGAAGACGCCACCCTGCAGGCGCCCTTGCAGCGGCTGAAGTCCATCGACCAGTGGCAGTCCGTCGCCGAACAGATCCGCGCCATGCCTAAGGTGATGGTCGTGTCGCCATCCGCCACAGGCTCGGCCCTGATCGTTCGCGGCGAGACCAGTCGAGCCGTCTCGGTGGTGGGCATCGATCCGTCGCTGTACTTTCGCATCGTCGACCTGCCCGGCATGATCGTGCGCGGCGGCGTGCGACTGAACCCGGACGACATCCTCGTTGGAACCGATCTGGCGAGCGATCTCGGCCTCGAAGTCGGCGACAAGCTGCACGTGACTGCCGCCTCCGGCGCCGACGACGTCTTCACCGTCAGCGGCATCTTCGACCTCGGCAACAAGGGGGCCAACCAGCGCACGACCTATGTCGCGCTGCGCACCGCGCAAAGCCTGCTCGGGCTCGAAGGCGGCGTCTCCAGCCTGGACGTGACGGTCTCGGAAATCTACGCGGCCGAGGACGTGGCGCAGCGCATCACCGCGCAGACCGGTGTCGAGGCGGACAGCTGGATCAAGACCAATGCCCAGTTCTTCAGTGCGGTGCGGGCCCAGATCACGGCGAACACGGCGATCCGATTCTTCGTCGGTCTGTCCGTTGCCTTCGGCATTGCCAGCGTGCTCTTCGTCTCGGTCGTCCAGAAGTCGCGCGAGATCGGCATCCTGCGGGCCATGGGCATCACGCGCGGCAGCATCCTGCGACTGTTCCTGCTGCAGGGCGGCCTGCTGGGCTTGGCGGGCTCGGCGGTGGGCGCGGCGATCGGCGCGGCGGCCTTGCTGCTCTGGCAGCGGTTCGCGCGCGGTCCGGACGGACTGCCCCTGGTCCCGGTCACCTTGGAGACCGTGCTTTTCGCGGCAGCGCTGCTGCTGGCAACCGTCACCGGCTTGCTGGCCGCGGTAGCCCCGGCTTTGCGCGCCGCGCGGCTCGACCCTGTGGTGGCCATCCGTGGCTGAGCGCGAGCTCGATCCGGTCGTGGTGCGCCTGCAGCAGGTGCGCAAGATCTTCAACGTCGGCCAGCCCTCCGAGGTGGAGGTCCTGCACGGGATCGATCTCGAGCTCCGCCGCAGCGAGTTCTGCGCCGTGGTCGGCCCCTCGGGATCCGGCAAGAGCACCCTGCTCAACATCGTCGGGCTTCTCGATCGACCCAGCTCCGGACAGCTTTCGGTCGTCGGACAGGAAACCACGCAGCTCGATGATGCCAGGCTCACCCGCCTGCGCGGCCGCAGCATCGGCTTCGTCTTCCAGTACCACCACCTCATAGGCGCCTTCACGGCCCTGGAGAACGTCATGATGCCCATGCTCGGCGACGCCGGCTTTCCCAGCCGCGCCATGGCTGAGCGAGCCCGTGAACTGCTCGACAGCGTGGGTTTGTCGCACCGCTGTGACAATCTCGCCCTGCACCTGAGCGGCGGTGAGCAGCAACGCGTCGCGGTCGCGCGCGCCCTGGCAATGAAGCCCGCGGTCCTGCTGGCCGACGAGCCCACAGGCAACCTGGACACCAAGTCCGCCGATATCGTGTTCGAGCTGCTCCGCCAGGTCAACCGGGCGCAACAGACCGCTGTGCTCTTCGTGACCCACAACGCCGCACTGGCCAAGCGCTGCGATCGGACGATCGAGGTGGTGGATGGCGCCATCGTCGGCGCGCGCGAGCTCGCTTAGCGTCGCTCGCGGGGCGTTGCGATTGCGTTTCCGCAAGCGTCACGCCGGACTCGCTGCCACGATGACCGCGAATGATTGAACAGCACGATCATGGAGTTCAAGGACTACTACGCAGCACTGGGCGTTGCCCGCGAGGCCTCTGAGCCGGAGATCAAGAAGGCGTACAGACGTCTGGTGCGCAAGCACCATCCGGATGTCAATCCATCGCCGGACAGCAAGCAGCGCATGCAGGAGCTGAACGAAGCCTGGGAGGTGCTGCGAGACCCCGAACGCCGGGCCGCTTATGACCGCATCGGCGCGCGTCGAGGGAACGGCCCGGACCTCGGGGTACCGCCTGACAACTGGGATGCCGGGTTCGAATTCGACGCTCCTCAAGGCGCGTTTCACGAATCGGCCCACGGGCACAGCGACTTCTTCGAAGCCTTGTTTGGTTCGCTGCGCAGTCGCGCGCCACGCACGGGCGAAGCAGAGCCGTCCCGCGCACGGCGGGGCCAGGATCATCACGCCACGATCATGGTGCCGCTCGAGGACAGCTTCAGCGGCGCGGAACGCAAGCTCAGCCTGGAGCGGCCCGAGTTCGATGAGCAGGGCCGGATGCAGTTGCGCATGCACGAGGTTCTGGTTCGCATTCCCATCGGCATCCGGCCGGGCCAGCAGATCCGCCTAGCTGGGCAAGGTGGTCCGGGGGCTTCAGGCGCGCCGGCGGGGGATCTCTTCCTGGAAGTGCAATTCCAGCCGCATGCACGCTATCGCGTCGAGGATCGCGATCTCTACATCACCTTGCCGCTGGCGCCGTGGGAGGCCGTCCTCGGCGCCACGTTGCCGGTACGCACGCCCGGGGGCATCGTCGAGCTTCAGATTCCCCCGAATTCTCAGGCCGGCCGCAGTTTGCGCCTGCGAGGCCGTGGCCTGCCAGCCCTGGGCAGTGGCAGTGCCGGCGATCTGTATGCCGTGCTCACGGTCGTGCTGCCTCCGGCGAACACCCCGGCAGCCCAGGCCGCCTATCGACGCATGGCCACCGAACTTGCTTTTGATCCGCGTGCGGGTCAGGAGGTGTGAACCATGGAGCGCACTGCAATCGCCATCCCTCTTTGGCTGAGCGACGCCGACACCGACGGATGGCTGGATCGGACAGAACTGGCTCGGGCCTGTCAGGTCGGTCCGGAGTTCATCGACGCGCTGATCAGCGAGGGTTTGCTCGAGCCGGCCCTGGCCGAGCCCGACTGGCGCTTCGGCAGTGCCGAGATCGCCCGCGTCCAGCGCATCACGCGCCTGAGGCGCGACTTCGAGGCCAGCATGCCCAGCCTTGCGCTCATGCTGGATCTGCTGGATGAAATCGACCAGTTGCGCGCGCAACTGCGTCGCGTCCACGTCTGCCAAGAAAGTCCTGCCGCGCCTTGACGCACCGGCCTCGGGCCTTGCTGGTTTGCCGCTCAATGTCTGGCGTCGAGCTTGTGCCGCGCTTCGAAGCGGCCCTGGCAAGTGGCGCAGCGCAGGCATTCGGGCTGCGCTAACAGGCGATCTACCGGTATCGGCTCCGCACAGTCGACGCAGCGACCATATCGGCCCTGGTCAATGCGACGCAGGGCCGCCTCAATGGCAGCCAGTTCAGCGCGCTCGAGATCCTCACGCCCTTGAGCCGGCACAAGCGATGCATCGCGCGCGGCCAGGTCCTTTTGATCGATGACGTCGCGGTCTTCGCAGGCCCCTGCTTCTTCGTCTGCATTTGCCGCAGCCTGACGGACCAGTTCCTTCAGCCTTGATTCGCGCACGCGCAGCCCGTTGCGCAACGACTCGATCTGTTCAGGCTCCAGCATCGCCAAGCCGTCATGCTTGCGCCGAGCGATCCGATGGCGCGCGGCGATCTCGCGGCCCATCTCGATGCGCTGGCGCTGTTCGAGACTCAGGCGAGCCTGAGGGTAGACAAAGGATTCTTCGAACGCGACATGTGCGCGCTGCAGGCCGATAAAGACTTGTGCGCCCTCGCTCAGTCGATCGAGATCGACCCAGCCCTGACCGTTGGCTACGGCGTCGATCTGAGCACCGACCTCGCGCCAGTCCTCGTGCAGCCAGCGATGGTCGAGCAGCAAACTGCGCACGGCACGCACCGTGTCGTCGTCGCCTTGCGTGAGCAGGCATGGAAACACATGCTTTTCCTCGTCGACGTGATGCTCGCGACCATAGGTATCGAAGAATTCGACGACCTCAATTGCAAGCGCACGGGCCTGGGCGTCGACGCCGTGCGACTTCAGACGAGCCACCAGATCCTCCAACTTGTCGAGCTCCGTCAGTGCCTGCGCGTGAGCCGCGTCCAGGACCTCGAATGGATCGAGTGCGAGTACTGGCGCGGTCGATGGCGCGCGTGGCTTCTTGCGGGTCATGTCGTGCTTCTTCAGGACGGCCTGCTCGGCTTTGTTCTGGCCTCAGGCTGCCTCCGGCGACAGCCAGTGCGGGCGGAATCCCTTGCTGGTGGACTCCAGCGCCTGCACCGACGCAACCAGCGATTGCAGCGACTTGAAGCTGGCGCCACTGAGCACCTCGTCCTCGCGTAGCGCGAGCGTCGGCGCCGGGCAGTGGTCCGCGATCGTTGCCACCTCGGCGGCGGCCCGGAATGCGCCTCGGCCGCCCATCACGCAGACCAGAGACAGGGCGGGCCTCGCTTTTCGCACATCATGGAACTGATCAGCCAAGAAGCCGCGCAGCGGCGAGGCCATGTGACCCAACCAGATCGGCGTCAGCAGGACCACACGGTCGTAGTCGCCCAAAGCGGGACCCTCGTACACAAAGGGCGCAGGGCGGGCAAGCAGGGAGTCGATGACGCAGCGCAGGTCACCGCTGAAGCCGACACGCGCCCGCAATTCCCGCACCTCAGCAATCGGCCACTGCGTGAGCTGTTGCAGCTGTTGCGCAGCCTGGCGAGTGGTGCCAGTGCGCGAGTAGAAAACAATCAGATTGCGATCCATGATCACTCCTCGTCTCGCCAGAGTCTTGCCGTGTATCGATGTGCACAGCTTCGGCTCTGACGGCGCCGCGAACTTGCGGATTCTCAAGCGCGGCGCCTGGTGCGACGTCACCAAGGCCGCCGCCCCGCTCAGCCAGAACGAATCAGCTTGAAATCCGGTTGCGTCCCGCGTTCTTGGCTCGGTACATCGCCGCATCGGCACGTGCCAACAGTTCGTCGACAGTGCCGACCGCTTCGGTTCGCGTAGCGATGCCCACGCTGATCGTGATGGGTACCGCGGCCCGGCCATCCGCCAGGGAGAACATGGTTGAAGCCACGGCCTGTCTGAGACGTTCCGCGCATCTGGTTGCGCCGTCCTCGTCCAGCTCGAGCAAGATGGCGACGAACTCCTCCCCGCCCCAACGACCTAAAAGGTCGACTTCGCGCAGCACAGTCCTTGCGCGATCGACCACGCTCTTCAGGATCACATCGCCGGCAGCGTGTCCGAAGCGATCGTTGACGGTCTTGAAATAATCAATGTCAAAGAGCAGGACGGACATCGCACGTCCAAAGCGTACGCTGCGCGAGAACTCGGTCTGGGCTGCCTCCATCAGGGCTCGCCGATTGAGCGCCTGGGTCAGCACGTCCACCGTCGCGGCGATCTGCAGGTCTTGGATCATGTGAACGCGTTCGGAGATGTCCCGCATGACCGCGACCACTTCGGTGTCAGATCCCACCTGAATCTTGGCGATGCTCACCTCCAGCGGGAATTCGGTGCCGTCGGCCCGCAGCCCTATCACCGCCCCGCGCAACTGCATGGGCCGGGAGGCGGTCTCGGAGGCCATGAATTCGTGGATGTATTCGAGGTGTCGCGCCCGGAACCGGACCGGCAGTAGCGTCTCGAGGAGCAGCGGCCCGGCGGCGGAGGTGACACCAAACATGGCCATCGCGGCATCGTTCATCATGCGGATGCGCTGATCGAGCCCCACGCTGATGATCCCGTCATAGGCGGATTTGACGATGGCTTCGAAACGTCGGCGGCTTTGCGAAGGGGAGTTCCAGCTCATTCCACGGTCATGTCATCGATGATCAGGCCCACGCCGGGCGCTGACCAGGCCGCGCCGCGGGCTGCCTCACGCTCGCGCAGCGAATGCACCCTGCCGCGCAACGTCACTTCGTCACCCTGGATATCGACGCTCAGGTGATTGGCCTCGCGCACGGCCTGGCGCGTCAGCGCGTCACGGATGCGCTGCTTCAGATCGGAGCGCATCGGCTTCTTCTTCAGCGTGATCTCACTGCTGACGCCCAGAACGCCCTTGAGGTTGCGAACGGCCTTGATGGCGCTGTCACGCTGGAAGCTCCATTCGACTTCGCCCTGCAGCGTCAGCCAGCCCTTGTCCACGGTCACGCGCACCGCGTCCGGCGGCACTTGCGAATGCCACTCGAGCGCCCATTGGGCAGCCTTGGCGATGTCCGTATCGCCCCTCTTGTGGTCCGGGGACAGCCTCACATCGAGCTCCAGGGCCGCGGCCCTCACGCCTTGGATCCGATTCAGCGCCTTCTCCACAGCCCACTTTTCCGCGTAGCTGTCGATATGACCGCTGAGGCTCACGACGCCGTCCTTCACGGCAACGCCGATCTGATTGGCATTGATGGCCGGGTCCCACTCGAGTTCGGCCACGATGTCATCGCGCAGCTGGGTATCTGATTTCATGGTCATCCTCGCGTCCGGCAAATGGATCTGTCTGGCGTGGACCTTGCCTGGGAGACGTCCGTCACCAGCATTGATGCGGCCACACTCAATCTAGGTCAGGGTCGCGCACGCCGCTTGCGAATGCGCAATTGCGCGATTGCGCGATGCGATGTCGCGCTTGATGTTTTTCAAGTGCGCACGCCAGCGTCGCCCTACCCTTGGTCGCGAGTGCCACAGGCAATGCCCCGGAGGGAGAATGTTCAAGCACATCCTTGTCGCCACCGACGGATCGGCGCTCGCGCAAAAGGCGATTTCGTATGCCGTCGCCCTCGCCCGCAGCTGCGGCGCCAGGGTCACGGCGTTGATGGTCGTGCCGGACTACAACGCGGTGGAATACGCGTCCGCGATCGTCAAGGACGGCGAATCGAGTACCGCCCTGCGGCAGCAGCTCGCCATCACCGGCCGCCAGCGCCTCGACGAGGCGCTGGCGCATGAAACCCTCGCCGGCGTGACGGTCGCTCGCCGCATCGCCGTGGCAGACGATCCCTACGAGCAGATCCTCGTCAGCGCGGCTGAGTTGCGCTGCGACTTGATCGTGATGGCCTCGCGCGGTCGCGGCGCCCTGAGCTCGGCCCTGCTGGGCAGCCAGACCCTGCGGGTGCTCACCGATGCGCAGATCCCGGTGCTGGTCGTCAGGTAGCCGCTTGAGATTTTTCAAGACCGGCAGAGGCGGCCGGTCCACAGTGGCGCATCACCGACCGCAGGAAATTCCTATGGAAATCCGCAGCATCCTCGTTCATCTCGATCCGCTGCCGCACACGGCCAGCCGCGTCGCCACGGCAGCGGCCCTGGCGCGCCAGCACGAGGCCCACCTCGTTGGCCTGGCCCCTACGGGCTGGATCACGATGCCGGCTGACTACACCGGCCTGCTCGGCGTCAGCGAGTTCATCGTGCCCGCAATCCAGATGCAGCGCGAGCTGGCCGAAGCCAGCGTGCAGCGCTTCGAGGCGCAGGTCCGCTCGCTGGGGTTGAGCTCCTACGAGGGCCGCGTCGACCACGAAGACGTCGCCACGTCGATGAGCCTGGCCGCGCGGTATTGCGACCTGAGCATCGTCACGCAGACCGAGCCTGGCAACTTTTCCGCCGAGCAGCAATCCGGCATGCCGGAGAGCGTGCTGCTGCATTCGGGCCGCCCGGTGCTGGTGCTGCCGTATGCGGAGTCCGCCGAGACGACATTCGTCATGCCGCCCGAGGGGCATGTGCTGGTCGCCTGGGACGGCGGGCGCGAAGCGGCGCGCGCCATGCACGACGCGCTGCCGCTGCTGCGCCAGGCGCGCTCCGTGGAAGTTGCCGTGTTCGAAGTCCCGCACGAGGTCGACCCGCGTCATGGGCCGCTGCCCGGCGCCGACATCGGCCTGTGGCTGGCACGGCATGGCATCCGGGTCGAGGCGCGGCGGGTCCACAGCGAGATTCCGGTCGGAGAAGCGCTGCTGTCCCACGCGGCCGACATTGGCGCGCAGCTGATCGTCGCGGGCGGCTATGGCCACACCCGGCTGCGCGAGACCGTGCTCGGTGGCGTGACGAGGACGCTGCTGCGCAGCTCGCCCGTGCCATTGCTGCTCTCGCACTGATCGCCACCGGCCGTTGCGATGACGCTTCGCCACCTGGACCGCCTGCTGACGCCCCGGTCCGTGGCGGTGTTCGGCGCATCCGACAAGCCGGAGCGTGTCGGTACCACGGTCTGGCGCAATCTGCTGGCCGGTGGCTTCTCCGGGCCGATGCTGCCCGTCAACCCACGGCTGGCCGAGCTCGACAGCCTGCGCTGCTATCGCAATGCGGGCGAGCTGCCGCAGGCGCCCGACCTGGCCGTGCTCTGCACACCGGCCGCCACGATCGCATCGATCGTGGCTGAGCTCGGTGCGCGAGGAACCCGCGCCGCCATCGTCGTCACCGCGGGTATCAGCGCCGCGCAGAAGCTGGAGGCGCTCAATGCTGCCGAACCGCACCTGCTGCGCCTGCTGGGCCCCAACTGCATCGGCCTGCTGAGCCCTCACATTGGGCTGAACGCCAGCTTCACCCAGGCCGGTGCGCGGCCGGGCGAGCTCGCGCTGGTCTCGCAATCCGGCGCGCTGCTGACGGCTCTGCTGGACTGGGCCAATGGCGAGGGCATCGGCTTCTCGCACCTGATCTCGCTGGGCGAGCACATGGACGTGGACTTCGGCGACCTGCTCGACCATCTGGCAACGGATGCGCACACCCGCGCCATCCTGCTCTACATCGAGTCGATCAATGCACCGCGCAAGTTCATGTCGGCCGCCCGCGCAGCAGCGCGTGCCAAGCCGGTGATCGTCGTCAAGGCCGGCCGGGCCGCCGCGGGCATCAAGGCCGCGGCCTCGCACACGGGCGCCCTGGCTGGCTCCGACATCGTCTTCGACGCCGCGATCCGGCGCGCCGGCATGCTGCGCGTGGACACGCTCAAGG
This sequence comes from Roseateles sp., assembly GCA_019234295.1. Classification (GTDB taxonomy): domain Bacteria; phylum Pseudomonadota; class Gammaproteobacteria; order Burkholderiales; family Burkholderiaceae_C; genus JAFALK01. The sequence continues at coordinate 8,978 of JAFALK010000048.1, read as the reverse complement.
AGCTGTTCATCGCCGCGCAGACGCTGGCACGCTTCCGCGACAACGGCGCCAGCCGCCTGATGATCATGACCAATGGGGGCGGTGCTGGCGTGATGGCGGCGGACGCGGCGGCGGCGCTGGGCGTGGAGCTGGCGGTACCGGGCGAGGCACTGATGCGCCGCCTCGACGGCGTGCTCCCGCCCGGTTGGTCACACGGCAACCCCGTGGACATCATCGGCGACGCACCTGCGCAGCGCTACGTGGACACGCTCAATGCCCTTCTCCCTGCGAACGAGGCTCGGGCCATCTTGTTTGCCCATGCGCCGACGGCCATCGTGCCGAGTACAGACATCGCCCGTGCCTGCGCGCCGCTGATCCAGGCCCATCCCGGGCGCGTGCTCAGTTGCTGGCTCGGTGGCGACTCCGTTGCGCCCGCCCGTCATGCCTTCGAGGCCGCCGGCATCGCCGGCTACGAGACCCCCGAGGAAGCGGTGCGCGCCTTCGCGCTGATGCAGACCTACCGCCGCAACCAGGCGCAGTTGCGGCAGACACCCGCGGCCAGCGCCAATGCCGCGCCGGACCGGGAGCGGGCGCGTGGCATCGTGGCGGCAGCCCTGGCGCGCGGGCAGGAGTGGCTGGACGAGATCGACGCGAAGGACTTGCTGGCGGCCTACGGCATCCCCGTCGTGCCGACGCGCCGCACAGCTCCGACGCCCGATGCGGCCGCGCAGGCCGCGCGCGAGATCGGAGGCGAGGCGGCGCAAAACCTGGCGCTGAAGATCGTCTCGCCCGACCTGCTGCACAAGTCCGACGCCGGTGGTGTGTGCCTGGACCTGCACGGCGAAGCCGAGGTCCGCGCCGCCGCACAGGCCATGCTCGCCCGCATGGCGAAGCTCCCGGGCCCGCCGCGCATCGAGGGCCTGAGCGTGCAAGGCATGGTGCGAGGCTCGCATGCGCAGGAACTGATTGTCGGCGCGCATGTCGACCCCGTGTTCGGTCCCGTGCTGCTGTTCGGCCAGGGCGGCACGGCCGTGGAGGTGCTGGGCGACCGGGCGGTGGCCTTGCCTCCGCTGAATCGCGCGCTAGCACGCGAGCTGATCCAGCGCACGCGCGTCTCGCGCCTGCTGGCCGGCTATCGCGACCGCCCGCCGGCGCAGGTCGACGCCGTCTGCGATGTGCTGATCGCCGTCGCGCAGATGCTGGCCGACCTGCCGGAGCTGGCCGAGCTGGACATCAACCCACTGTGGGCTGACGAGGCTGGCGTCGTCGCGCTGGACGGGCGTGTGCGGCTGTCCGCGGCCCGGCCAGCCGGCGTGCACCAATTCGCCGTGCTGCCCTATCCGGACGAGTGTGTGCGCGAGCTCGACTGGCACGGGCGCACGCTGCGTCTGCGCCCCATCCGTCCCGAGGACGAAGAGCAGCACCGCGCCTTCCTCGAGCGCTCCGACGCCGAGGACCTGCGCATGCGCTTCTTCCAGGCGCCGCACCGGCTGTCGCACGACGAACTGGCGCGCATGACTCAGATCGACTACGAGCGCGAGATGGCCTTTGTCCTGGTCGACGAGCGAGCGGACGGCGGCCCCGAAACGCTCGGCGTGGGACGCCTGTCCTGCGACCCGGACAACGTCGAGGCCGAGTTCGCCATGCTCGTCCGCAGCGACCTCAAGGGCCAGGGCCTCGGCCGCCTGCTGATGCAGGCGCTGCTCGACCATGCGCTGGCGCGCGGCACGCAGCGCATCGTAGGCTACGTGCTGCGCGAGAACCAGGCCATGCTCCACCTGGTGCGGTCATTCGGCTTCGAGAGTCGGCTGGACGCGGGTTCATCCACCGTGCTGCGCGTGGAGCTGCCGCTTTGCACACCCCCCCGCGAGGACTGAAGATGGCTGTCAACGCGAGTTCTCCCGTCACGCTCGATGAGCTAGAGAGGCGGCGAGAGTCGCTGCCGGCGCGCTTCACGTGCGACCTGTCTCCTGAGCCGCTGGCGCTCACCGGCTTCGATTGGGCGCTGCACGTGGCCGGCGCGCTGTTCGGCTTGCGGCCGCTGCCCGCCTCGTTCTATCCATGTCTTGCAGCGCTGGCGCTGGCCTACCTGGTAACGGCGGTGGTCGCGAAGCGCTTCTTCTAGCGGAGCTTGGCTGGGCGGGGCCGCAGCTTGAGCGCCACCAGTAGAGCGCGGTGGGCGCGGTGGGCGCGAAGTAGGTCGAATGTTTGCGAGGCGGCCAGGTCGCCGCGTCGCAGGAGAGGACAGAAATGCAACTCCAGTTCCTGGGTGCCACGGGCACCGTGACCGGGTCGAAGTACCTGCTGCGCCACCAAGGCGCGAGCCTGATGGTCGATTGCGGGCTCTTTCAGGGCTACAAGCAGCTACGGCTGCGAAACTGGCAGCCCTTGCCCGTCGCAGCAAACGATATCGACGCGATGGTGCTCACGCACGCCCACATCGACCACAGCGGCTACCTGCCCCTGCTCGTTCGCCAGGGCTTTCGCGGCAAGGTTTTTTGCACCCCCGCCACCCGGGACCTGTGCGGCATCATGCTGCCTGATAGTGCGCATCTGCAGGAGGAAGAGGCCGACTTCGCCAACCGGCACGGCTTCTCCAAGCACAAGCCCGCGCAGCCGCTGTACACCGAGGCAGACGCGAGCCAGGCGCTCAAGCTGCTGCACCCCGTCGACACCGGCGAGTCCTGGCAACCCGTGCGCGGCCTGAAGGCGACACTGACCCCTTCGGGCCATATGCTGGGCTCGGCCTTCGTCCACATCGAAGGGGGTGGCCGCTCCATCCTCTTCTCAGGAGATCTGGGCCGCCCTAATGACTTGGTGCTGCGGCCGCCCGAGCGCATGGAGGGTGCCGACTACCTGGTCGTCGAGTCGACCTATGGCGACCGGCTGCACGAACCGGTCGACGTGCTGGCCCAGCTGGCCCAGGTCATCCGACGCACCGCCGCGCGCGCAGGCGTGCTGCTGATACCGGCCTTCGCGGTCGGTCGGGCGCAGACGCTGATGCATTGCATTGCCCAGCTGAAGCGTGACGGAGCAATCCCCGATCTGCCGGTCTACCTAAACAGCCCGATGGCGGCGGACGCCACGCAGCTGTACTGGCGCTACCGGGCCCAGCACCGGCTGGACGAGCAGGCCTGCTCTTCCATGTGCCATGCGGCGCACATCGTCAACACGCCCGACGAGTCGCGCGAGCTGAACACCCGGCGGGGACCGATGATCATCATCGCTGCCAGCGGCATGGCCACCGGCGGACGCGTCGTGCATCATCTGGCAGCCTTCGCACCCGACTGGCGCACGACGATCCTGCTGACCTCGTTCCAGGCCGGCGGCACTCGCGGTGCGGCCTTGGCCAATGGGGCCCGGAGCTTGCGCATCCACGGCGAGGACGTGCCGGTGCGTGCTGAGGTCGCCATGCTCGGGAATCTGTCTGGGCATGCGGACGCGGACGAAATGCTGGGTTGGCTGCGCGGCTTCACGCGCCCCCCTCTGCGCACCTTCATCACTCACGGCGAACCACCGGCGGCCGATGCGCTGCGCCAGAGAATCGAGCGGGAGTTACGCTGGGTCTGTGAAGTGCCCGAGTATCTTGGGCAGGCCACTCTTGATTGAGCGGAGCCGAGGCGATGCCTCTTGCAATGCCGAACTGACCGATCAGCGCAAACGCCGAGCCACCCGCCACGGCCGCCACGGCCGCCATGGCCGCCTCGCCGATGTGTGTCAGCGTGTTGGCACTGATCGCCACCCGCACACCAGCCAACCAATGCGCCAGCGACAGGCTGCCCGCCGCGTGCTGCGCCGCCAGGGCTGCGATGGGCGCATGGGCGTCCACCAAGCCGGCCAGTGCAACACCGATGTCAGCGGCCACGCCGCCCAGGCATCGCCGGACGTTGCCAGCCGGCACGGCGCCTGCGGCCAGCAGCAGCACGACCAGCAGGGCCTCGCGCGGTCTCAGGGCACTGCCGACCGGACCAGGCGCCTGCACTTGCGCAACTGAGGGCGCGGACGTTGCCAAGCCCAGGGCGCAAGCCGCCGCCGAAAGAGCCCCCACCGACATCGTCGGCACCACCGGCAGGAGGATGAGCGCCAGCGCAGCCAGCAGCATGCCGTCTCGCAACTCCCGCTCGATGGCACTCGTTCGGGGAGCGGGCGATGCTGCTCTGCAGCAGCCTGCCTAGCCGACCATCTCCACGGTGATCACGCCCTGCACACCTCTGCGCAAAAAAACGGCGCGGTCCGCCAAGACCCGCCGGCTCAGATTCGACTCGGCACGGCGTTCATGGCGGTCGGTGCCGCCACGGCCGCCTAAAGGGCCTTTTCACAAACTGACGTGCGCTGCTCCGCGTAAGCACGGATATTGAAATTTGGTTGCGCTACCACACAATGCGCGCAAATGAACTCATTGGGAGACCGCGTGAAGATCCTTCCCGTCGCCGGCCTGGCCTTGTGCCTCTTGTTCAGCAGCCTGTCGAGCGCATCGCCGCCCATCGATTCCTACGCCGACGCCGACGCCCAAGCCCTGCAGATCGTTTCGAAGCTCACGCTCGATGAGAAGGTCGAGCAGCTGCTCAATGGCGCTCCCGCCATCGAGCGGCTGCACATTCCGGCCTACAACTGGTGGACCGAATCGCTGCATGGGGCCTTCGGCCCTGGCGCGACGACCAACTTCCCCGAGCCTGTGGGGCTGGCGGCAACCTTCGATGAACGCCTTCTGGGCGAGGTTGCCGCGTCCATCAGCACCGAGGTGCGGGCCGTCTACGCGCTCGGACGCGGCAAGGCCAACCCGAATCGGATCGGCGGCTCACTTGACACTTGGTCGCCAAACATCAACATCTTCCGCGATCCCCGCTGGGGCCGTGGCCAGGAAACCTATGGGGAGGATCCATTTCTCACGGCGACCCTGGCGAAGGCCTTCGTGCGCGGCATGCAGGGCCAAGATGCAGCGCTGCCGCAGGTGATTGCGAGCCCCAAGCATTTCGCCGTGCACAGCGGGCCTGAATCCACGCGCCACTCCGCAGACGTTTGGGTTTCGACCCAAGATCTGGAGGATACCTACCTCCCGGCTTTCCGCGCCGCGATCGTCGAGGCGCAGGCCGGCTCGATCATGTGCGCCTACAACCGCATCAATGGCGAACCCGCATGCGCCAGCCAGAGCCTGCTGGTGAAGACCTTGCGCCAGGACTGGGGGTTCACCGGCTATGTAGTGTCGGACTGCGATGCCGTCATCGACATCAGCGCGCACCACAAGTACGCGGTCGACGCGGCTGCAGGCGCGGCCGCGGCCTTGAAGGCTGGCGTGGACAACGAGTGCAATGTGGCCACGCTGTCGCACACCCCGGGGCTGGGCGAGCGCTACAAGCAGGCGCTGGCGCGAGGCTTCATCCGCCAGGCAGACATCGACAGCGCCCTGGTGCGGCTCTTCGCCGCTCGGCTGCGCAACGGCGACCTGCCCGGCCTGGCCGAGCGCAGCTTCCCGGCTCCGGAGACGATCAACTCGGCCGAGCATCGCGCCCTTGCGCTGCGCGCCGCGCTTGAGAGCCTGGTGCTGCTCAAGAACGACGGTACGTTGCCGCTACGCGCCTCGGCACGCATTGCGGTGGTCGGCCCTCTGGCGGACGCGAGGCGCGTGATGCGGGGCAACTATTCATCCGACCAGACGGGGCCGACGCTCACCGTGTTCGAGGGGCTGCGCCAGCAGCTGACGCCGGGTCAGGTGAAGCTCGTGCCGTTTGGTCCTTCCATCACCGACGGAGATCCGGTGCCAGCCAGCGCCTTCCTCGCGCCCGATGGCAGCGCCGGGCTGCGCGCGAGCTACTTCAAGCTGGAACCGGGCTCTCCGAGCGAAGAAGGCCGGCGCCGCTTTCAGGCGACCGCCTTCGCCAACCACGTCGTGCCCAAGCTCGAGTCACGTGCGCAGGACTTCACTGACGCGGGCACAGCAGCGACGCGCACCGTCTGGACCGGCTTCATCGTCGCCCCGGAGACGGGGACCTACCGACTGGGCGTCGCGGGCATCAAGGGGTGGGTGCGGGTTGGCGGACACGATGTGGTTCTGGCCTCTCGCCCGACCCGCTGGGCAGAACCCGTGCCCTTGACGCAGCTGGAGCTGAAAAAGGGCCTGCGTTACGCCTTGCGGTTCGAGACCGAAACGGGCGCGGCCGCACCGCCCGGCATGATCTGGAAGCGCGTGTCGCGCCAGCCGCTGGCCGAGTTGCGCGCCGCTGCGCGCGACGCGAACGTGATCGTGGCGGTGGTCGGCCTGACCTCGGACCTCGAGGGCGAGGAGATGCCTGTCAAGATCGACGGCTTCCAGGGCGGCGACCGCACCAAGCTCGACCTCCCCGGCGATCAGCGCGCTTACCTGAAGGCCGCGGCGCAGTTCGCGAAGCCGCTGGTCGTCGTGAACCTCAGCGGCAGTGCGGTCGATCTGTCCTGGGCGAAGGCGAACGCCGCGGCGATCCTGCAGGCCTGGTATCCGGGCGAAGGCGGGGGGCAGTCCGTCGCGCAGGTGCTCACGGGCGCCGTGAATCCGGCCGGGCGCCTGCCGGTCACGTTCTATCGCAGCGCTGACGATCTGCCGCCTTTCGACGACTACCGCATGGCTGGACGCACCTATCGCTTCTTCGAAGGCGAGACGGTGTATCCGTTCGGACACGGCTTGAGCTATTCGACCTTCCGCTACGAAGCGCCCACGATCGAGACGCACGAAGAAGGCGCCGAGCCGAGCCTGCTGGTTCGAACGGCGGTCAGCAACACGAGCGCCCGCGACGGCGATGAGGTCGTGCAGCTCTACATCAGCCCCTTTCATTTCGAAGGCGGCCCGCGCCTTGCGCTTCGAGGCGTCCAACGCGTGCAGCTGAAGGCCGGCGAGAGACGCGAACTGAGCTTCCGGCTGAGCGCGCGCGACCTCAGCTTCGTGGACCGCGACGGCGTCCGGCAGATCATGCCGGGCAGCTACTGGCTGAGCGTCGGTGGCGGGCAGCCGGGGACGGGTGCGCCGTCCGAAAGCGCGAAGTTCACCTGGGCACGGCAGGTGCTCCTCCCACGCTGAGCACGCGCAACTCCGCCGCCCCTTTTTTAACAACGACCCAATTTCATCGACGCCCATGCTTTGCTCACTTTCAATGCGCACCGCGCTGTTGTCGGCCGGCACCGCTCTGGTCCTGCTTCTGACGCCCGCCACCTGCGCCTTCGCGCAGGACGGCGCTCTGCATCCGCTGCAGCCGCCCGCCGAGCCTGAGTCCATCCGGCTCGGCTCGGGCGGCGTCGAGCAGCAGCCTGCACCCGAAGGTTGGTTCCGCCAGTGGGGCGAGCCGATGGTGCATAACGTCAGCACCGCGACCCTCACCCCATTTCTGCCCGCGCCCGGTACGGGCAATGGCGCCGCCGTCATCGTTGCGCCGGGCGGCGCCTTTCGCTGGCTTTCGATCAACAACGAGGGATGGAAAGTCGCCAAGGCCCTCGCCGACCGCGGCATCGCAGCCTTCGTGCTCAAGTACCGACTCATCCCCACGCCGGACTCACTGGACAAGCTGCAGGCGTCCATGGACCGCCTGTTCGCAGCCGTTGGCTCAGGTCAGCCCGCATCGGCACCGCTGAGCCCCGATCTCTCCTTGCAACTGGCCGATGCCGAGGCGGCGTATGGGCTCATTGTCTCGCGAGCCAAGGCGTGGGGCGTCGATCCGCATCGCATCGGTATGGTGGGCTTCTCAGCCGGCGCCGCACTCACCCTGCATGCAACGCTGCACTCCAGCACCATGAAGCTCGCCTTCATCGCGCCGATCTATGGCGGCATGGGCCCTGTGGACGTCCCGAAGGATGCACCGCCGATGTTCAACGTCATCGCCTCCGACGACTTCCTGTTCCGCGGCCAGTTCGGCGTCGTGAAGTCTTGGTTCGATGCCGGGCGCCCGGTCGAATTTCACCTCTATCAGAACGGCGGGCATGGATTCGGATTGGGATATCCGGGCAACACCGCGAACGGCTGGCTGCCAGTGTTCGTGCATTGGCTGGAGGTGAATGGACTATTCAAACCCATGGCCGCGCAGTGACTAGAAACTGCAAGAAGCTGAAGTCCAGGACCTAGGTTGACGATCAGTGCAGCAGCGATTGATGTCAGCTCACCAGCAACCCGCCGACCGCCGCACCCTGGCCTGCATAGACGGCCCTCCTTTGACAATGGCCGGTGTCAATCCCGTTGAGGATGCAGAGTAGTCCCCAGCATCAGCCTGATTTCTGCGCCGAGGGCTCGCGGTTGCCGGCTCTGCGCGCCTCAGCGAATTCGCGCTCGCCGGCTTCGCCGCACTGACGGCTTGGCGGCGGCTCGCGCTGCTGGCGTGGACGCCGCTCCTCACGGCCGTGATCGTCTGCTTCATGCCGCGCCTCCCACCTAGCGCGGCCGACTCGGGAATTTCGCAGGTCATGGTCGCGACCTCGCCGAGCGTGCCGGCGCGGCTGCGCGGCTGCGCGCCCAGTTCGCGTCGCTGCCCCTAGCGCTACTCAAGGCGGTGCTCAAGCCGGTGCTGACCACGCTGGGCCTTCTCGCCCGCCTCGCGACGGGCGCCAGGTTCCGTTGGGGCGGATCGCGGCTGGCGTGATGCAGCGCGCGTGGCGCTAGGCGGCGACCACGACGACCCAGACCTGATCAGCCGTCATTGGCCACCGGCCGTGGCCCCCATGCTCAGGGTGCAACGCCAACCAGGCGACTCAATACGTGAGCGTAGCTCCGCTCCAACGTGGCGCGCTCGTAGACACCCTGCTCCATGCACCAGCGGTGCAGTGCTGGCAAACGGTAGGCGGGCACGGTCGGGGCGAGATGATGCTCGAAATGGAAGTTCACATGGTTCGGTGCGACTGTGAGTCGCTCGTACCAGCGAGCCCGCACGCTGCGCGTGTTGCGCCATGGGTCGGCCGTATGCGTTCCGGCAAGCGCACCGTGCTCGGCGGCGTTGCGGACGCGACTGAACAGCATGTAGCTTGTCAGCCAGGCGGCCGGCCACAGC
>JAFALK010000072.1 GCA_019234295.1 Roseateles sp. | reverse complement strand
CAGGTTGTGGAGCCGCCAGTGCATCTGGAGACAAGAACTATGTATAGATGCTCACGCGATCGACGGCGCGCAGGCCGCCTGCCACCTCATCGAGGACCGCGCGGCGAAGGACAACTACGCATAGTTGAGTCCTATACATAGGGGTCGATAGCGTCAGGTCGACCCAGATCGGAGCAGTCGTCCAGAATCAAATTGACCATTTCACGCTGACCATTTCACGCCGTCGAATCCCCGGCCTCCGATGCGCAGCCGACATTCGACCCTCCGTAAGCGGAAGGTGAACCCGTCTGCCTCCAGTGATCTGAGGCGTACCTTTGCACCGCCCTCCTCACCCGGCATCATTCGAGTCGAACCCTGAGAACCGCGACTACCAACCTTCCATCCAAGTCGTCAGTTGCAAGCTAGCCTTGGCAATGTGCTTCTCAACAGTGGTAATGCTCAGATCGTGCCGGTCCGCAATCTCGCGGTACGTCAGACCATCGACCCGGTGGGCCAGGAAGATGCTGCGCGATTTCTCGCTGAGACGGCCCAGACATATGCTCAGGCGGGCAAGACGCTCGCGAGCCAGCAGGACGTCCTCGATGGCGGGTGAAGCATCCACGAGGACGACCTCCTCCAGCAGCACCGACTCCCCGTGGCTGACGCTCGTCCGATGTGCATCAATCGACAGATTGAGCGCGGTGCGCATCAGAAAGGCTTCCGGCCGCTCCACGACCTGTTCCTGCTGATAGGACGCCATTCGCACCCAGGCCTCGTGAACCAAATCCTCAGCGTCTTGGACGGAACGTCCGCGACGAACTAGCGCCGATCGAATCCGATTGAGCAAAGTGTTTAGGTTTGAGTTCATCGCAGAAACGGATCGCCCCTATTCAGCCACTCGCGCCCGAGCGTGAAGGCCAGACGGATTCAAAGGATTCTTTCCACCTTGGCTCCTCCCAATCCGTGTCGTATCTGGCACCCTAAGGACACGTTAGCGCCCATGATGTACATCAAACTACACCAAATATACACAATAATGTGTGGAATGACTAGGCGCGCAAATTGATGCTCCTTGGTCATGCCAAAGACCAAGAAAGCCCTGACGTCTCGGGAAGTGTTCGCCCGCAACCTGCGCCGTGCTCGGCGCCTCAAAGATATGACTCAAGAGGCTTTGGCACTTGATGCCGGTGTGCAGAGGGGTTACTTGAGTCGGGTGGAGGCCGGCGCTGTGAATATCTCGCTCGACAAGGCCGACGCCCTTTCTAAGGCGGTCGGGGTCCAACTCCGCGACTTGGTGGATCCAACAAGGTTTTCTGACATCGACGAATCGCCCGCGGGCTGAATGTCTCACAGGAGTCCGGTCAACGTTCCTGTGGCTCTTCAGGTCTTGGCGCCAAGAAGTTAGATCCCGACTCGTCTTCAGCGTCACGTCGGTTCGCTGAATCTTCGCTAAATCTCATCGCTCACGATGGCGGGTTCGACGCCTAGAGTTTCCATACCGAAGCGCAGCAGCGTATTCAGTACGAAAGCACTAGACCTCAGGAAGGCCCGAAATGAAGCCCCTCCCCGACGCGCGCTTCGCGCACTGCAACTCCGCAGGGATCCGACTGCGCAGTCTGATCTCTGCACTGGCCTGTGTTCCGCTGGTGCTCGGCAGCGCCCCCACTCGCGCCGCGGACGGATGCGTAGCGATGCTCTGTTTCGCCTCCCCTTCGTGGCGGTCCATCCCGGAATGCGTGCCGGCGATCACCCAGATCCTGCGTGATCTCGCCCATGGCAAGCCGATCCCTTCGTGCGCCATGGGAGGCGTCGGAAACGCCGCCGACCATACCTGGGCAAGCGCGCCGAGTTTCTGTCCTGCCCAGTACACGCGGATTCAGGAAGGCCCTCGTGGTCCGAGGTACGTCTGCGACTACGTTGGGGCAGTATCGGTGACCGTCGACGGAGCGCTCTTCGCTCGCACCTGGTGGACGATGGACGGCGACACCTCGACGCAGTTCAGCCCAGCTGCCAAGGTGCAGTTGCGAACCTGGGACAGCCGGTTCGATGACGACTACGCCGCGTGGCTTCGCGCGCAACCGCCCGCAGTTTCGGTCGAACCGGCCCATTAATTGCCCACCGCCATGGATGCAACCGCCTTTGTCGCGGTGGCGACCGCCTGCTCGCCGCAGGTCGACATCGCCACAAGCCGAGCCTTGGTCGCTACCGAGAGCGCCTTCAATCCGTGGGCCATCGGCGTTGTCAATGGCGCACTCGAGCGTCAGCCCCGCACCCGCTCCGAAGCACTGGCAACGGCACGGATGCTGCAGGCCAGCGGCGCGAACTTTAGCGTCGGACTCGGCCAAATCAATCGCAGCAACTTCGAACGCCTCGGCCTGACTCTGGACGCAGCTTTCCAGCCTTGCGCAAACCTGGCCGCCATGCAGAGTGTCCTGATGGAGTGCTTCGCAAAAGCCCGGGACTCGCCCTCTGACTCTGAAGGCGATCAGGCGGCATTGCGGCGGGCGCTGTCCTGCTACTACAGCGGCAACTTCGCCACTGGATTCCGCCAGGGATACGTGCGCAAGGTCCTTGCTGCGTCCGCAGCGGAACCGCCCACTCGTTTACTTCCCCTTCCCCAGGAGAACCCATGAAATCTACCCATGCCTTCCAACGGCTCTTGCAGGCGTCGCCCATCGTTGTGCTCACCGTGGTCTCCCGGCTTGCTCCCGCCCAGGGCTTTGACAAGATCAGCACGACGGTCACCAACGTCAACACCATTCTGGCAACGATCTCGGTCGCCGTGGTCACGATCGCCATCATCTGGGCCGGTTTCAAGATGATCTTCCAGGGCGCTCGTCTGACGGACGTGGCCAACGTGCTGATTGGCGGCACGCTGATCGGTGGCGCCGGGGCCTTTGCCGCCTTCATCGTCAACTGAACGACGGCCGATCATGCAGTCAGAGACCATCTTCAAGGGCGCAACCCGCCCGGCAATGAAGTTCGGCATTCCGCTGGTTCCACTGGTGGTGCTGTTCGGCGCCGGCGTATTGCTGATCGTCTGGAGCGGAACTCTGCTGAGCTGGTGGATCACCTTAGGAATCGCCTCCAGCATCGTGCCGGCCTTGCTCTGGATGCGCATCGTCACCGCCAAGGACGATCAGCGCTTCTTGCAAATCTTCATTGCCTTGAAGCTGCACCGGCATGACCGAAACCACAGCCTATGGAGGGCGCGCTCCTATGCGCCGACCTTGTATCGAGGAGCTCGGGATGCTTGGAACCGTTAAGACCATGGCACGGCCAGCGGGAACCGGCCAAAGCCCGCTTCGGCCGCGCTACTGGGCCAAAGCCCGCGCTGAGAACCCGCTGGCGCGTTTTGTGTCGGCCTCCTCATTGGTCAGCCCTCATGACGTCATCACCCGCGGCGGCGACTACTTCCGGGTGTGGCACCTCGACGGCGTGGCCTTCGAGTGCGCGGACGAGAACCTGATCTATGAGCGGCAGGAGGCCCTGTGCGGCCTGCTGCGCAACCTTGCCGGGGGGCATTGGTCTGTGTGGACACATCGCTTGCATCGCGTCGTCAGCGATCAACTACAGGACCCCGAGCAGCCCGGCTTTGCCCGTGATCTCTCGCAGGCCTACCAAGCCAAGCTCGGCGAGCGCCGAATGATGAGCAACGAGCTCTACCTGACGCTCGTGTATCGACCCATCGTGTCGAGGGCCAGCCGGGCACTCCAATCGAGGCAGCGCACCCGCGCCGCCATCTCGGCGAGCCAGAGGGATGCCCTGCGCGTCATGGAGGAGCGATCTGCACTGGTCGACCGTGCGCTTTGCGGGTTCGGCCCTCACCTGCTGGGCCAGCGCCACCATGCCGGCCGCGCCTACTCCGAAGTCGCAGAGTTCCTGAGTTACTTGGTCAACGGATTCTGGCGGCCAATTCCAGCGGCCGCCGGGGCGCTCTACCGGACGCTGCCCGCGTCGAGGCTCTCATTCGGCGGCGACAAGCTCGAACTCCGGCATAGCGATCAGCGCCGCTATGCCGCCCTCGTTGATATCAAGGAATATGCCGACGCCGTCGAACCCGGCATCCTCAACGCCCTGCTCTACGAGGCCAGCGAGTTCATCGAGACACAGAGCTTCTCGATCTTGCCGCGGCGAGAGGCAATGCGCGCGCTCGAACTGCAGCGCGACCAGCTGATCGCCAGCGACGATGTCGTTGTGGGCCAGATTGCGGAAATGGACTTGGCCCTCAATGAACTCGGCGACGGCCAGTTTTGCATGGGCGAGTATCACTACAGCCTCGTCGTTTTCGGCGAGGATGTCGCAGATGCCGGACGGCGCGCGGCACAGGCCATTGGCGCCGTCGGCGAGGCGTCCAGCCTGCAGATGGCGCCTGTGGACTTGGTCGCCGACGCCGCCTGGTTTGCCCAGATGCCTGGCAATTGGCAATGGCGCCCCCGCGAGGCCAAGCTGTCATCGCGTGCCTTTGCCGCGCTGGCCAGCGGCCATAGCTTTGCGCGCGGCAAGCGCGACGGCAATCCCTGGGGCGAAGCCCTGGCCTTGCTCCGCACACCCTCGGGCCAACCCTTTTATCTGAACCTGCACAGCAGCCCAGAAGCGGAAGACTCAAGCGACAAGAAGCTGCCTGGCAACACCTTGATCATCGGATCCACGGGCGTCGGAAAGACCACGCTGGAGATGTTCTTGCTGACATTGACCCGCAAGTGGAACCCAGCGCCACGCCTGGTGCTGTTCGATCTCGATCGCGGATGCGAGATCGCGATCCGAGCCCTTGGGGGACGCTACTTCGCCCTTGAGGCCGGCAAACCCACAGGCTGCAACCCCTTGCAGCGCGACCCGACACCAGCTCGCATCCAGTTCTGGGTGCAACTGATCCGCATCTGTATCGCCTCGCCGGCCATGCCGCTGCTCCCGACCGACGAGCGCGCCATCGCCGACGCGGTCAAGGCGGTTGCCATGATGCCTCCGTCCTTGCGGCGGTTCTCCACGGTTCGGCAGAACCTGCCCAAGTCGGGGGAGAACAGTCTTTACGAGCGGCTGGGCCGGTGGTGCCAGGGCGGAGCGCTCGGTTGGGTGTTCGACCAAGCGGATGATCAGCTGCTCGACCTGGGCACATCATCCGTCATCGGCTTCGACACGACCGAGTTCCTCGACCTTCCCGAGGTTCGTACACCCGTGATGATGTACTTGCTGGAGGTCATGAATGAGCTCGTTGACGGGCAGCGCCTGATCTATGTCATCGCAGAGTTCTGGAAGGCGCTCGACCACGAGATCTTCAGCAACTTCGCCAAACACCATCAGAAGACGATCCGCAAGCAGAACGGCCTGGGCGTCTTCGACACACAAAGCCCGTCCGACGTCCTGCGCCATCCCATCGGCCGCACGATGATCGAGCAGAGCGTCACCAAGATCTTCTTGGCCAATCCGCAGGCCGTGTTCGAGGAGTACGTCAACGGGTTCGGGCTGAGCCAGGCCGAATTCGAGATCGTCCGAAGCCTCGGAGCCCAAGACGGCCGGCGCTTCCTTGTCAAGCAAGGCCACGCGAGCGCCATCTGCGAACTAGACCTGACCGGACTCGAGGACTACATCACGGTGCTCTCGGCGACCACGGACAACGTGGCCCTGCTGGATGCCATCCGCGAACGACATGGAAACGATCCGTCTCATTGGCTTCCCGTTCTGCTGCGCGAGGTTCAGGCCCGCAAGGCTCGCAGCTCAAGGAGAGCCTCGTGAAATCAAGCTCCCACGTGCTCGGGCTCTCGACACCTGTGCTCGTCAGGAGCCGCGCAGCCACACAGTTCGTTAATGACACCGAGGCGGTCATTCTCAGGCCGGGCGCAAGCAAGCGCGCCGAGACTCGACCGCGTCCAGCGACCGGATCGGTGAGCACGCTCAAAGCCCCTATGGCAAACCCAACTTGCAATGCCGGACCGTGGCTCATGGTCGAGACGAGCGATGGCTTGGTTGAGTGCACCGAAGTAAGTGCACGCGGTGAAGCGCGCAGGAAATCCGCCTATCGAGCGATCAAGGCCACCCGGCTGTGGATGGTCCGGCCAGGCGCCGTTTGGCTTCAGCGCCAGTGCCCAAACATCGGCAGCACGCGCGCGAACATCTTGGCGCGTCGGCGCGCCAATCTGACGCCCTACACGGTGCGGCAGGAGGCCTGAAATGTTCACCTGGGTGGGCACCAAGTTCGACGAGATTCTGAGCCACTACGTGCTGGGAGTCGTCTCGTCACTGATCGCTGCGCTGGCTCCCATCGCGTTGACGGCGATGACGATCTGGGTGTGTCTGTACGGATGGGCAGTCGTGCGCAACGAAGTCTCCGACACCGTCCCAACCTTCGTCTGGAAGGTGTTCAAGATTGGCCTGGTACTGGCGTTTTGCCTTCAGTCCAGCTTCTATATCGCCAGCGTTTCGGACACCTCCAACGCCCTTGCCATGGGCGTGGCATCAACATTTCTGCCAAGCGGCGTGGATTCAGCCACGCTGACTACCCCCTACGCTCTGCTCGATAAGTTCAACGATGAAGCGAGCGTGCAGGTGTCCGACATCATGAAGGAGGCAGGCATCACGCGGCTCGATCTTGTGCTGGCGGCGGCGATTTTCTCAGTGGGCTCAGTGCTCTTCCTTTGCATCAGTCTGTTCGTGGTGACGCTGGCAAAGCTGCTTCTGACCTTCGTGATCGCCGTTGGCCCGCTGTTCATCCTCTTCCTCGCTTGGCGACCTACCGCTCGCTTTTTCGACAGCTGGCTGTCGATGGTCCTCAACGCCGTTGTCCTGAGCTGGTTTGCGTTCTTCGCCCTGGGCCTGAGCATGTACATGGGCACCGCGATATTCCAGGCCATTCACGACGGCGGCGGCTTTTTGGGTGGCTCATTCAACGTCCTGGGTGAGGCTACCCGCTACTGCGTGCTGATGATCCTCATGGCCATCATCTGCTTCCAGGCGCCGAGCCTCGCGTCCGCGCTCACCGGCGGCGCTGCGGTCCAGCAAGGCGTCCACCTGATCCAGACCGCCATGATGGTGTCGGGCGTGCGCTCGGGCAGTGCCGCCCGTGGAGTCAGCGCCGGCGGCAACGCTGGTGGAGCCGCCCTCGCCGGATCCGGCCTTGCGCACACGGCCGGCCAAGCATCCACAGCCCTCACCTTTGCAAGCGGCCGCGCCTCGAGTGCCGCGGCTCAACGGGGCCACGGCGCAGTCCGAACTGCTGCCTACAAGCTTGCCGCCCTGCGCAGCCGGAGATGAACACACCCGAACACTGGAGCCCACGATGAAAACCGTTCTCGGAATCGCCGTCGCAGTCGCCCTCACGTCCGCCGCTGAAACTGTCCACGCAGCGGGCATCCCGGTCATCGACGTCGCCAATCTGGTGCAGACCATCCAGCAGGTGATGAATGACATCACCAAAATTGAGAACCAGGTGCAACAGATCACGCAGTTGCAGAACCAGTTGAAGAGCATCAACGGCACGCGCAATCTCGGCAATGTATTCAACAACCCCTTGCTGACGAACTACGTGCCGGCCGAGGCGTACACCTTTCTCAATGCGGTCACCCGCTCGGGTTACAGCGGCTTGACCGCCACCGCCAAAGCCCTGCGGGATGCAAACATGGTCTATAACTGCGAAGACTTGGCTGGTGCGACCCGCCTCCGATGCCAGGCCTTTCTCGCACAACCGTACCAGCACAAAGGGCTGCTGCAAGACGCAATGAAGGCCGCCGCCGGCCGCCTCGGACAGATCCAGTCGCTGATGGAGCAAATCAACGGCACGATCGACCCGAAGGGCGTACAAGAGATTGAGGCACGCATCAGCGCAGAGAACGCCCTTCTTGCCCACGAGACTTCACAGATCCAGATGCTGCAAGGCATGGCCGACAGCGAAGACCGCATCGCAAGGTCGCGCGAGCGAGAGCGCCAGTACGAGATGTTGTCCCGGACCGGCAAGGTGTCGGACTACCTGCATTGACCCGAGAGCCGCTCGGCACGCACGCCCAGCCGTAAAGGAAGCCCCATGAACACCGTCCTGACGCCAGGAAGAGCCGCTGCATTGCGTGACCAATCCGCTCCGGACCATGCAGGCACAACCGCGGATGCAAGGAAAACCGTTCCGCAGGAGGACGCCTTCGCTGCCAATCGCGAATGGGAGATCGACAGGGCGTTGATGCTCGAGCGATCAGAGCGCAAAGCCTGGCGGGTCGCCTTGGCCGGCCTCATCTTGAGCAGCGTATCCATCGCTGCCGTTTTCCTGCAAGGTCCGCTGCGGCGTGTCGTCGAGATTCCCATCGTCGTGGACCATGTAACGGGCGAGACCACCATCCAGCAACGACTCAGCGTCGAGACCATCCCGCCCATGGACGCCCTGGACAAGCACAACCTGGCCACCTTCGTGCGCGCCAGGGAGGGCTACAGCTGGATGTTCCTGCAACGCGATTTCGAGCAGGTCGCACGAATGGCCGTCCCGGACGTCTTCGGCGCCTATAACCGAGCCTTCGAGGGCGAGGCCGCGTTGCAGACCAAGATCGGCGCCGCCCAGGAATGGCGGATCAACGTGGTGAGCGTGCGCCTCAGCCCGGCCAGCCGCGCTGGCAATCGCGGCGAGGCCACCGTCACCTACGACAAGGTTGTGCGGTTCACCGATCGGACGCGGCCCGACGCATCGACGCGGCATGTCGCCAGCGTGCTTTTCCAATACCTGCCCAAAGTGCTGGCCAATGAGCGGGACCGGCTCGAAAACCCGTTCGGCTTTGTCGTCACCGCGTACCGGTCTGACCCGGAGGTCAACACCGCCGTGCCGGGAGCACAGCCATGAGCGCCGCGCCCATGCGCCTGGTCCTGCTGGCCGTTGCATGCATGGGCACGGCGTGCACGGTGGCAGCCCCGCTCGATGTTCGGCTGCGTGAGCTGTCCTACGACCCCAACGCGGTCGTCACCATCCCCGTCAAGCGAGGCGTCGTCACTCTGGTCGTGCTGGAAGAGGACGAAGCTATCGCCGAACTCGCCGCGGGACGCGGCGGCGACTGTGCCAAGCCCGAGTCGGTCTGGTGCATCTCTGCGCAGCCGGGCGGCAGGACGGTGTTCGTCAAGCCAAAGAGCTCAGCCGCCGGGTCCAACAACGTGACGGTCGTGACCGATCGCCGCACACATGCCTTGCGTTTCGACGTTCTTGCCGACGAGGACGCGCGCCCACCGGTCTACCGACTGCGAATCAAGGCGCCGGTAAGAGCGTCACCGTCAGCGCAGCCGGTCCTGCCGCCCATCGCCGCGCTGTCCGACTTGCCGCCCATTCCAGCGCCGCCATCACCAGACCAGCTCGTCATCGAGCGACTGCAAGCCAAGCCCTCCGTCCTGAACCGGCATTACTCGATTGCCGAGGGCATGAATTCGCAGGACATCGCACCCACCCTGGTCTTCGACGACGGGCGATTCACGTACCTGCGATTCCCTGGAAACCGGGACCTGCCCGCAGTCTTCAATGTGCTGGATGACGGCAGCGAGGCGCTCGTGAACTCCCGCATGGAGGACGACCTCTTGGTGGTCGACCGAGTGAGTCGGCGACTGATGCTGCGCGCCGGCTCTGCCGCCGTCGGGGTATGGAACGAGGCCTTCGATCTGGACGGCAAGCCGCCTGCGGATGGCACCACGGTGACGGGCGTCCGGCGCGTGTTCAAGCCGGTCGGCGCGACGGTCCGCGAGAGGGCGGCGTTGCCTCCTGCCGGCAGCCTTCAAGGAGCAACGCCATGATGCCCGACTCGCTCAAGGGCGTTGATCCAAATGGGCGCGAGACGGCTCCGTCCGATGGCGCAGGGCCGCACAAGCCCACGATCTCGCCGCTGCCGGGCGAACTCGGTATTCCGAACCTCGCGGCTGCGCATCGGACGCCGATGGCCAAGAAAGGACTGGTCGCCGCGGCACTGCTGATCGGGTCGCTGGTGGCTGGGGCAGCCGCAACCCTTCAGCGCCTGAGCACCAGCACACACATCGTGGACGTCAACGAATCCAGACTCGCCCGGGACAAGCCTGCTGCCGCGACGTCCGAGCCACGCAAGCTTGAGATCCCCGCCGCGGGCGCGCAAAGCAGTGAAGCACCCTCCTCACCTCGCATTCCTGCCCTGACACCCACAGCTGAGGAGTTGCAGGAGCCGATCGGTGTGCGCCGCTCCGGCTCATTTGCGGCGACATCCTCGAGCCGAACCGCGGCTCCAGAGGATGCGCCGGTGATGCTGATCACGGCTCGTCCGGGCGCCGCCGTGTCAGGCCAGACTGGCGCAAAGTCGCAGTCCGGGGCGAGTGCAGATGAGAACCCGATGCCTTCCGACGCCAGTGCGCATGCTGACGACTCTTCTCCTGCAGCGTCGCGCGATCTGCGGGACTACCAACGGCGCCTCCAGGGTGTACTCGAGGGCCTCACCAGCACAGTGGCGATGGCCAGCACCCAGTTGGGGGAACCCCAACAAAGCGCAACTCCCGGACTCCCGCCGTCCCCCATCACCACGCCCAGCGGTGCTGGCGTTGGCAATGCCCTCTTTGGCGGCGAGCTCCACGGGTCGTCCACACCCACGGTCAGCGCGGCGATGCTGGGCCATCGCAGCCTCACCTTGCCAAAGGGCACCGCCTTCACCTGCGCACTCAAGACCAAGATCATCACCGCCAGTGCAGGCCTGGTCGGCTGCGAGGTCCAACGCAACCTCTACAGCGATGACGGCCGCGTGCTGCTGGTCGAGCGTGGCGCCCACCTGGACGGTGAATACCGCGTCACTTCGCTCAGGCCGGGCTCCGTGCGCATCCCCGTCTTGTGGACCCGCATGCGCACGCCGTCGGGGGTGACTGCCGACCTTGCGTCGCCCGGCACCGGCCAGCTGGGCGAGTCAGGCATCGACGGCGACGTCGACAAGCGCTGGACCGAACGCATTGGCGCCGCATTGATGCTCTCGCTGATCGACGACTCGGTGAAGCTGGTCATCCAAAACCAGGCCAACGAACGCCAGGCCGACACCATCGTCTTGCCATCCACCACGGCCAATGCGAGCAAGCTCGCCGAGAAGGTGCTGGACAGCACGATCAATATCCCACCACTGATCTATCAGAACCAGGGCGGCATCGTCGGCATCTACGTCGCCCGCGATATTGACTTCTCGACCGTCTATGAGCTGGTGCCAGCACCCACGGGTCAGCAGCTCACCCGGCCGCCAACTCAGCCGCACGAGGCCACGCCATGACGGTCGATGCAGGTGAAGCCAGCCTCGGCGATGGGGCTTGGTCGGGCGACGCTACTTCGGTCATCGAGTTTCTGCGACCACTGCGCAGCGAGCTCGATTCACCCGGAGTCGTCGAGGTCTGCGTCAACAGACCGGGCGAGCTGTTCGTCGAAACCTGTGCCGGCTGGCGCACCAAGCCTGCGCCCGCAATGAGCTTGGAACGCTGCCTCTCGCTAGCGACGGCCGTCGCGACCTTCTGCGACCAGCAGATCAACCAGGAGCACCCCCTCTTGTCCGCCACGCTACCCAGTGGAGAGCGGATTCAGTTCGTGATTCCGCCGGCCGTGACGCGTGGGACGGTATCGATCACGGCTCGCCGGCCTTCTGCCACGGTCAAGCACCTCGACGAGTTTGATCGGGAGGGGCTCTTCGAGCGGGTGACGGCCACCTGCGCCGATTCGACAGGCATCCTCCAGCCCTTCGAGCAGGAGCTTCTAAGGCTCAAGGGGGACAGTCTCCATGCCGAGTTCCTGCGCCTGGCCGTGAAGTGCCGCCAGACCATCGTGGTCAGCGGCAAGACGGGGTCGGGCAAGACCACCTTCATGAAGGGCCTGATCGAGGAGGTGCCCAGAGGCGAGCGGCTCATCACCATCGAGGACACCGCCGAGCTGACGCTGCCGAATCACCCGAACGCCGTCCACCTTTTTTTCAGCAAGGACGCGCAGGGCACGGCACGCACGACCGCCAAGTCGCTGCTGCAAGCCTGCCTGCGCATGCGGCCTGACCGCATTTTCCTGGCTGAAATCCGCGGCGACGAGTGCTTTCATTTCGTGCGTCTGGCAGCCTCCGGCCACCCGGGAAGCATCACCAGCGTCCATTCGGGCAGTTGCGCTCTCGCCTTCGAGCAGATGGCGCTGATGATTCGAGAGAGCGGTGCCGGTGGCGGCCTGACCATGGGCGAGATCAAGCGGCTGCTCCACATCGTCGTGGACATTGTGGTGCAGTTCGACCGGGACGAGCGCGGTCGCTTCATCTCCGAGATCCACTACGAGCCGCGCGTGCAGCGTGTGGGGCGTCTGATGCATGCGCAAGGGACGCTCGAATGAGCTCGGTCGGCGCCCCGCCCTTTGCTTCGTGGACAGCCCCCCGGAAAATGGCTGCGGCCGCCTTCGTGATCGCCGGGTACGGCGCGCTGGCCTGCAGCGCCGTCTACTTGTCGGCAGTGCTCTTCTTGTTGCTGAACAAGGCAAATCCGGCCCAGGCGGGCTTCGGCAGCATCACCCACTATTGGCGGCTGTATGCCGATGATCCGCCGCTGCGCAAGCGCCTGCAGCTGGCCATCGGCGCATCCGGCGTCGGCATGCTGATCGTCTTTCCCGCGGCACTTGCAGCAGCAGCGCGCCAGCGCCGGCCGCTTCACGGCGATGCGCGCTTCGCCAATCCCGCCGAAGTAGGCAAGGCGGGCCTGACACGCACGGATCTCCCCGGCATTCTCGTTGGCCGCTACCGCGGAGCGCTACTCACCCTACCGGGCCAGCTGTCAGTGCTGCTCGCCGCGCCCACGCGCAGCGGCAAGGGCGTCAGTGTCGTGATTCCCAACCTGCTCAGTTGGCAGGACTCGGTCGTGGTGTTCGACATCAAGGGGGAGAACTTCGAGATTACCGCCGGTTTCAGGGCCGCCCATGGTCAGCCGGTCTTTGCATTTTCTCCATTCGACGATGAGGGCCGAAGTCACCGCTGGAATCCGCTCTCCTCGGTGCGGGCAAGCGAACTGCACCGCATCGGCGACCTGCTCAGCATTGGCCAGGTCTTCTATCCGAGCGACGGTAGCGGCACCTCGTCCGAAGCCTTCTTCAACGATCAGGCTCGCAACCTGTTCCTTGGCTTGGGACTGCTGCTGCTGGAATCTCCCGGCCTGCCCAGGTCCATCGGGGAGATGCTGCGCCAAGCCTCAGGCAAGGGCCAGTCCCTGCGCGAGCACTTGGCCCACACCATTGCATCGCGGCACGCCAAAGGTCAGGCGCTGAGCGACGAATGCATCGACGCACTGCAGCGGCTGCTTTCCAACTCCGAGAACACCCTCTCCAGCATCGTCGCCACCTTCATGGCGCCGCTGACCATCTTCGCGGACACCATCGTGGACGCCGCCACGAGCGCCGACGACTTTGGGCTGGAACAGCTGCGGCGGGAGCGCATTTCGATCTACGTCCGCATACCGCCGCACCGCCTCGCCAGCGCCAGGCCGTTGATTAACCTGTTCTTTTCTCAGCTGGTCGCGCTCAACACGCAACGCTTGCCCGAGCACGATGCTTCGCTCCGCTTCCAATGTCTGATCATCAACGACGAGTTCGCCGCCATGGGGCGTGCGAGCGTGATCACGCAATCGGCCGCCTTCCTCGCGGGCTACGGCTTGCGGCTGCTCACGGTGGTCCAGGCGATGTCGCAGCTCGATGCGGTCTATGGAGACAAGGAGGCCCGCACTTTTGCCACCAACCACGGGCTGCAGATCCTCTTCGCGCCGCGCGAGCAGCGCGACGCCGACGAGTACAGCGCCATGCTGGGCTTCTTCACCGAGCGCGCGACCTCCCGCGGTCGCAGCCGCTCGTTCAGTCATCACGGACACACAACGGTCAGCAGCAACGAGAGTGAGCAGCGACGCGCACTGCTGATGCCGCAGGAGTTCAAGGAACTCGGCCAGGGACGCCTGGTGCTGATCCTCGAGAGCTGCAAGCCGATTCTGGCCGAGAAGATCTGCTACCACCGTGACAAGGAGTTCAGATCGCGCCTGCAGCGCGCGCCGACGGTACCTCCTATGGACCTGGACCTGCACATCGCCCGCGTTCAACAGCGTTGGCGCCTTGCCGATGAGGAGCTCGCGCCCGGCGAAGCCCTCGACATTGAGCAGCTGGCTCACGACATGTCGGGGATCCCCGAGGTCTTGACCGGAACGCCAGAGCAGATTGCTGCAACCGTTTTGAGCGTCTTCTTTGATGACGCTCCCTCATCCAGCGGCCCTCAGGGCGGCGCCATGGAACCACTGCCAGATGAGGACGGCGTGCTTCTATCGACCCACGAACACCCGGTCCAGGGTGAATCCATCAGTTCGATCGAACTCAATCACTAGGGAAGGATATCGCCATGCGCACGTCTTGGTTTCCGGTACCGCTGCTGCCGTACCTCCTGCTGCTGACATCCTGCAGTTCGCCTCCGAAGCCCCCGACGGTCGATCCCGCGACGCGCCATCCCGTCAACGCCAGCGTGGCCATCGACCTCCTGGAGTGCCGGCACGAACTGCACAACGCGCGAATCGCGGCGACCGAGTCCGGCCGTGCGGCGGACACGACCTCCGCCACACTGGCCTCCTTGACCGCTCGCCTGAGAGCTGTATCTGCCATCCATGATGCCGTGGCCATGCCACCAGAAGGGAATCACGTGTTCCTGGTGCAGTTCGAGTTTGGCAGCTCGCGCGTCGAGATTCCCCCGCACGAAGGTGAGCTCCTGCTCGCCCACGCGCGTCTCGCACCGCTGGTCCTTCTGCGTGGCAGGACGGATGGCACCCGCGAGAACGTGGCCGAGGCCCGCATCGCGCGGGACCGCGCGGAGGCGGTGCGCGACTACCTCGTCTCGGGCGGCGTGGCGCCATTGCGGATTCGCACCACCTACCAGCCCACCGGCGACCCGGTCGCTGGCAACGAAAGCCCAAATGGGCGCCGCCTCAACCGACGCGTGGAGGTGGAGATCTATCGGGCCCTGCCTACTTCCGTCAGCGCGGCAACGCCAGCGAGCTGAGGGCTTGCGACTTCGCAAGGAGATCACCATGGGTGCCAAGGACGCCGACAGTCGCGCCACGCAGACGAGCGCAGAAAGGCCCGCGCCAGCCCATCGAGCGCAAGTGTCGAAACAGCGGTTCGAGACGCTGTTGGGGCCGCCGGTGGAACCGCCGATAGTGCCGCCGATAGCGCCGCCGATAGCGCCGCCGATAGAGGCGAAGGATGTGCGCTTCAAACTTCGCGCCCCGTTCGCGCAGACGCCCGACCGGTCCGAATCCTTCCAAGAGATGGCCGCCCAGGCCGAGAAGCTGGGTAGCAGCCGTTTCTCGGCCATCGCCATCGCCGACAAGAGCACACCAATCCCCAAAGCCGATGGTGAACAGCAGCCGACGCCGCAGCTCGCCGCGCTGGATGAGGGGTACGTGATTCAGCGCGCGCCCACCGTTGGTCCGATCACCGGCGGTCTGACCGAATATCGGTTTCGAGGCGATGCTTCGCGCGTCGCCTTCACCGAATCGACCTTCAGACTCACAACCAACACGAACAGCCCTTCGGTCGCACGCTCGATGGTCGATGTTGCCCAAGCGCGGAACTGGCAAGGCATTCGCGTCTCGGGCGCCAAAGACTATCGCCGCATGGTGTGGCTTGAAGCTTCGGTTCGCGGCGTCAAGGCACTCGGGTATGAGCCGAATCCTGCCGACTTGGACCTGCTTCGCAGCGAACGCGACGCGACGCAGGTCAACCGTATCGAAGCCGATGTCGGCAGCTCCCCACCCTCCCCCGTGGCCAAGCCCGTGAGCCGCGGCGGTGGACGCAAGGCGGTGATGGCCGCGATCGAAGCCCTGCTCGTCGCCAAGCATGTGCCCAAGGCGCAGCGTGCCGCCGTGCTCGACGCCGCGGGAGAGCAAGTCGCTCAACGCGCCAGAGCCGGGCAGGTTCCACAGGTCAAGATCTATGACATGTCAGCCCCGGTGCAGCGGCCGGCCATGGTGCACGCCACAGAGCCTGCTCGAGCTCGCGGCCGCGCTGGCCCGGCGCACACTCGCTAAAGGCAGCGCCATGGACGTCAAGGACGCTACGGACGCTATGGACGCCAAGGATGCCTTGAACGCCGTCGAGCAGAGCACACCAACAGCTCGGCTCGCGATTGGCGGCTCCGTGTACGACGCGGGCTCCCCGCACCTGGCCAGCGCCATCGCATGGGCGTACGCGGCTCGCAGAAGGCCCCGCTGCCTGTGCCGACCCGATGGCGTGGAGATGTACGTGGCGCGCTTCGGGGGACGGTATGTGGTCAAGCGCATGCCTGACACGGGGTCCAATCATGCGCCGCCATGCCCGTCGTTCGAGCCCCCGGCTGCATGCTCGGGGCTTGATCGATTGCTGGGCAGCGCGATCATCGAGGACCCGACCTCCGGGATCACGAGGCTCAGGCTGGGCTTCCCGATGTCGATCCAGCCCAAAGAGAGGATCACAAGCCAGTCCGCGTCAGTGCATGGCAGTGTCGCAGTCCCGGGCGCCAAGATGTCACTGCGCGGTCTGCTGCACTACATGTGGGATCAAGCCGATCTGACACGATGGCATCCGGGCTTCGAAGGACGCAGAAGCTGGAGAACGGTACGCAAACACCTTCTGGATGCAGCAGGACAGATGGCGATCAGCGGCACCACGCTCGACACGAAGCTCTATGTCCCGGAAGTCTTTTCGGTGGATCAGAGAGATGAGATCAATGCGCGACGGACGGCCGCATGGGAGAGATCAGCGCCGCAGCCTGGATCCGCTCAGCAGCTCCAGCTGTTGATCGCGGAAGTGAAAGAGTTCGCCCCCGCGCGCCACGGCTATCGTGCGATTCTCAAACACGTGCCTGATATTGCCTTCACAATCGACAGGCCCCTATTTTGCGCAACGGAAAAGCGCTTGGCCGCTGAGTTGGAACTCTGGAGCGCATGCGACGAGACTCACCTGGTGCTGATTTCGACCTTCGGGCTCAGCGGCTGCGGCGTGCCAAAGATCGAACGGCTGTCCCTGATGCCGGCCACACGCAACTGGCTTCCGCTGGAATCGGGGCTTGAGCTTCAACTCTTGGAGCGCCTGGTGCGCGACCGAAGATCCTTCAGGAAGATCCTTCGCTATGACACCAGTCGGGACACGGAACTCGCTTCGCTTGTTCTGACCGACCGCGGCGACGTGGCACCGGCCGTCTACGCCACCCAAGCAAAGATCGACGCAGAAGCTGCGGGCATGGGCGCCAACGCTGACGCTCAGCAGTCGCCGTGAAGGCATCGAGGCGATCGATCCGTCAGACGAAAGCAAGGGACGCCTTCGGCGAGTCTAAATCGGCTCGACAACCCTGCTAGGCCTTCTGGCGCCGTCGCATCAGATGAAATTCGCAACGACCCGCACATTGCGCTTCGGCAACGGCTGGGTCATCAGTCCATCAGCTCTGCGGCACGACGAACTTGGCCGTGTCAGTGCACGACGGGCATTTCGCTGCCCCAAGTCGGGCTCTATGCCGATAGGCCCGCGCAGGCAAGAGCCCGCTCCATCGCTGTAAGTTGCTGGCGCAGCGCGGTGTTTTCTGCCGTCAATGCTGCCACCTGCTGCTTGAGGGATTCGAGGCTCTCGTCTGGTGCCGTTGAGGACGCTGCAACTTCCACTTTGTCGACTGAAGGCTTGCGCTTCGCTTCGCGCACGCGCTTGGCGGCTTGCCTGAGCTCGTCCTTCCCCGCCAACACGGCAGCAACTTGTTCTGAGGCGGGCAAGGTCGCCACGGCAGCAGCAGCATTGATCGTGATCGTGCCGGCCGTGACCGCTTCCACCAGTTCGGGCGCAGCCTGCTTCTGGATCTTCTCGATCATGACAACCTGGCTGGGACTCAACCGAGCCGCCCGGGCCAGGGCCTCGCGCGTCGAGAGCGAGTCGGTCTCAGGCAGACGCGGTGGTGTCGCCGGTGGCACCTCGGTCGCGTCAACGGCGGGCGACAGATCGGAAGATGTTTGCACCGCGGCACGGGCGTTGTGTCTTCTGTTGGCCATGATTTCCCGCTTGCGCAGGGCCAGCACGCCTCGCTGGTAATCTGAGACGCTGCGACGGCCCAGGTGCTGATCGATCATCCACAGGTGCACGTCCTCCATCGACGCGAAGCGTGCGTTCTGGACGGTCTGGAATGGCAGGCCATGCTTTTGGCAGATGCCATAGCGATTGTGGCCATCCACCAGCACGTTTCCCCAAAGCACCAGTGCATCGCGGCAGCCCTCGGCCAAGATGCTCCGCTCCAAGGCATCGTGCTCCTCCGTCGTCAGGGGAGCGATATACGCTTTGAGCTCTTCGTCGACAACAATTTCCATGGGCGCAGGCACCAGCAACGCAAAGGGCGCGGATTTTACGGAGAACTTCGTTTCTCATTCCCATGATGGCGCTGATCCACACCGCCGATGGCCTGGCCATCGCCCTTCGCCCCGCCTTGCACCCGCTTGATGGCAGCTGTGGACCCGTTGCCATGGGTCGCGAGGGCGTGTGAGAACGCGGGCAAGCCGAGTTTAAGAAAGGCGGGCCTGCGCAATCGGCTCTGTCGCGCGTTGCTAGCCTCGCGGTAGTGCTCTACGCGTGCAATTCGTTGCGTGCGCGCCCTTTGTTGGGCCGTAACAGTGCGCCCCACCTCATCGTCGATGGCACCGCGATCATCGAACGCGCCTGGGCGGTGTAATTTGCGTCACCCCATCCGCTCGCCGTGCTGCTCGCGCAGACCTCAGCCGGACCAGCAGGTTCAACTGACCCGTCCCCAGTCTCATGTTTTGTAAGACGGATCGAGGCGATCTAGCTTGCGAAGCAGTGCAGGCCAGACCAGGGCTCCACCCACGCCTTGAACCTTCATGGCGTGCCCCACCCCTTCGACGATGCGGGGATCGATGTGAGTCAACGCTCCGCCGCCCGCTTGGGCGCTGACCTGGATCTGGCAGGTGGTTTCGAAGGCATACATCGCAAGGAACGCATCGGCCACCGATCGGCCCACTGTCAGAAGGCCGTGATTGCGCAACAGCAAGAAGGTGTTCTGTCCGAGATCGGCTTGGATGCGCGGCTGCTCATCCTCGCGCACGGCCACGCCTTCGTAGTCGTGGTAGGCCAGGGACGACAGGACGTAGGTGGCCTGCTGGCTGATGGGCAGCACGCCCCCCTGTTGGGCGCTCACCGCGACACCAGCTCGCGTGTGAGTGTGGAGCACGCAGGCAACGTCCTCGCGTGCCGCGTGCACACAGCTGTGAATGACGAACCCAGCCGGGTTGACGGAATATGGGCTGTCGTCGAGCTTTCGCCCCGCCGGGTCGATCTTAATCAGGCTGGAGGCAGTTATCTCGTCGAACATCAGTCCGTAGGGATTGATGAGGAATTGATGCCCTGGGCCCGGGAGGCGTGCGCTGATGTGTGTGAACACCAGATCTGACCAGCCGAAATGTGCCACCAGACGGTAGCAGGCGGCCAAGTCAACGCGGAGTTGCCATTCCTCGGGAGACACACGGTTCTGAACGGAGGGCGTGGTGGGCGACGTCATGAGGCGTACTCTCGTTGTCATGGGCGAGCTGCCTTGCCGGCTTGGCCGTCAAGTGACCGGCTGGTTGCGCAGTTCGCGCCGAAGGATCTTGCCGACGGTCGACTTGGGCAATTGCTCGACGAAGACGACCTGGCGTGGAATCTTATAGGCCGTCAAATGGTGGCGACAATGTTCGATGAGGGCCTGCTCGTCCAGAGCGGCGCTCGCCGCGCGTACGACGATCAGCCGGATGGCCTCGCCCGTGCGCTCATCTGGAACGCCAATACACGCGCATTCCAGCACGCCGGGGTAAGCACTGGCCACCGCCTCGATCTCGTTCGGGAAGACATTGAAGCCGGACACGATGATCATGTCCTTCTTGCGGTCGACGATCTTCAGGAAGCCTTCGGGTGTGAACGTGCCGACGTCGCCGGTGCGGAAGAAGCCGTCGGCCGTGAACGCCGCGGCGTCGGCATCGGGCTGGTTCCAGTAGCCGCGCATGACCTGAGGCCCCTTGACGCAAATCTCGCCCGATTCCCCAAGCGCGGCATCGCTGCCGTCGTCGCGGATCAGGCGCACATCCGTGGACGGGAGGGGCAAGCCCGTCGTGCCGTTGTAGTGACTGACATGGTCCGGGTTGAAGCTCACGACCGGACTGGTTTCCGAGAGCCCATAGCCTTCGCGGATGAAAGTCCCGGTCAGCGCCTGCCATTGAGTGGACGTCGCCTCCATCACTGCCGCGCCGCCCCCACCGGCGATACGCAGGCGCGAGAAATCGATCTCGCGAGCCCGCGGATGGTTGGCCAGAGCGGCGAACAGCGTATTGACGCCCGTGATCACCGTGCAGCGAGATGCTTTCATCACGTCCACGAGGCTGTCCATGTCGCGCGGATTGGGCACGAGCCAGTTCGCAGCGCCTACCGAGAAGTAGGCGATGAAGTTCACCGTCAGCGCGAAGATGTGATACAGCGGGATGGCGGTGACGATGACTTCCTCACCGGAGCGCAGGCCCGACGCCATGACGGCCTTGAACTGCTGCACGTTTGCGACGACATTGCGGTGCGAAAGGGCAGCGCCCTTGGACAGGCCCGTGGTGCCGCCTGTGTATTGCAGGAACAGCAAGTCCTCGCCCTCGATCGGGACCGGATCGAAGTGCAGATCCAGCCCGATGCGCAGGGCTTCACCGAAAGTGCTGGCCTTGCCGGCCAGCCTTGCATCGACCGGCGGGCTGGGCAGGACGGCAGCCGAGCCGTCGTCGAGCGCGACCGTCAGCAGCGCGTCAAGCTTCAGCGGCGCGTCGGCACGGCACAACAGCTCGGCCGCCGTGGCCGTGACACCGTTGTAGATGATCAGCACGCGGGCACCGGAGTCCCGCAACTGATGTTCAAGTTCCCGCGGCGTGTAGAGCGGGTTCACGTTGACCTGGATGGCACCTGCCCGCGCAATGCCGAGGCAGGCGATCGGGAAGGCCAGCAGGTTGGGCGTCATCAGCGCGACCCGGTCGCCCTTTCGCACGCCCAGCCGCTGCTGCAGATAGGCCGCTAAGGCGCGGGACTGCTGGTCCACGTCCGCATAGCTGAGCGTCTGGCCCAGGCAGTGAAAGGCGGGCTTGTCCGCATGATCGGCCATGGCCTGCTCCATCAGTTCGACGATGGAGCCGTGGGCCTCGGCGTCAATCTCTGCCGGAATGGCGCCGTAGCTCGAGACCCAGGGCTTGTGTCGCGCGTCTGCCTGGGTGAACGCAGTAGGGATCGATGTCACGGCGGCTTCCTTCAGGCGGATTGAGACGACAGCGCCGCCTGATAGACGCTGCGCCTAGGCTTGGCGAACAGGCGCTGCAGCATGGGCTCGAATTCCGAGATGGGCAGTGTCTTGCAGGCCGGATCAAAAGCGGGGTTGTCGTAGCGTTCGCAGAATTCGGCCGTGCGATCGAAACAGGGATGCGCCCTGAACTGATCGCGCATGTCCGGATCCATGCCAATGTGGTGAAAGAAATAATGCCCCTGGAAGATGCCGTGGTGCTTCACCATCCAGAGGTTGTCATCGCAGACAAAGGGCTGGAGGATGGCGGCGGCGATGTCCGGGTGGTTGAAGCTGCCGAGCGTGTCGCCAATGTCGTGCAGCAAAGCGCAGACGACGTACTCCTCGTCCCGGCCAACGTTGAGCGCCAGCGTCGCCGCTTGCAGGCAATGGGTGTAACGGTCGACCGGAAAGCCCCCGAAGTCGCCGCGACGCAATTCGAGATGGCTGACAACGCGCGCGGGTAGTCCCCTTGCAAGCTGGAGAAACTCGCCGCCGATGATCTGCCAGTGCTCGCGCGTGCTCTGGTCGAGGCTCGTGAAGTGGGTTTGGATCGAGCTCATGAGACTTCCTCGCCCCTCAAAGGTGTGCGCCGACCACCAGCATCACGTTGCTTCGATCCGCCATCAGGTTGTAGCTGCCGCCGCCGAAGTGCGTATAGATCACCTGACCGTAATAGCCATGGCCCCATTCACCGCGCACAGATGGTCGCAGCGTCAGCCGGCCCTGCGAGAAGGTGTTGTCAAACGCATAGCCGTGCACGTCGTCGGCGATGGTGAGCGACGGGGTCAGCACAAGGCCAGCAGCGTCCACGTTGTAGCGAGCCGCCAGCGTCATGCGCCAGCCCCAGGCCATGGAGGTCACGAAGCCATCGGATGTGCAGGTCTTGCCCGTCACGCCGCTGAAGCCCGGTGCGGCCTCGCTGCATGCTCTCAGAGTCCCGGTGACGCTGTCGCGAAAGGCCGCGGCCCCGTAGGCGAAGGAGCGGCCGTAGCGCATCGTCAGCGGATCCGGTAGATCGCTCACATGCTCCATGCCCAGCTCCAGCGTCACCAGGCCGCCCTGAGCGCCGGCCACGGGGCCGAAGCGCTGGTTCACGCCCAGCGTGGCCGTGCCCACGCCCAGGCGGTCGTAGGCCTGGAAGGTACCGCCAGCGGGCACTGCCAGCATGTTGCGCTGCTCGGCCAGAATAGAGTTGGGCGCACGGGTCAGGAACGCCGCCAGCACATCGTTGAGGTTGTCCGACAGCGGCTCGTTCGGCCGGTAGCTCAGCTCGGTGAACAGCTTTGTACCGCGCCCGATCTGCGTGTCCGTACCCAGGCCATACAAACGCACCGAGCTGGGGTAGGTGATGGCGTAGTTCAGCGCGCTGGATCCGGCAGGCAGCAGCGCCGGGTTCAGACGACCGAACACACTCGCCGGCGCCAGGGGCAGCGTGTGCCCGCCGACGTTTTCCGCCACGGCTTGGTAGTAGGGCTGCGTGGCGGGCGTGTTCAGCACGTAGCCCGAGAAGACCGTGGCGATCGATGCGGCGTTGACATGCAGCCCAAGGCCGAACTGGCCCTTGCCGCTGGGCAGCACATCGGCGCCACGGTGCACATAAAAGCCCGATTTCACGAGGCTGCGCTCGGTGAGCGACGCCACCGTGCTCAACGGAGAGCCGGGGATCGGGCCCTGGATAGCGGCGGCCACGCCGCAGCCCTCAGGCAGGATGGAGATGGTGTCAAAAAAGGATCCACAGGCCGGCATCACCGCTTGGCGAGTCTCGTAGGGCATGAACGCATCGGCCGCCCAGTCCTTGCCGCTGGTGAGGTGCAGGCTGAGCATGCCCACGGCCACCTTCGATTCTTCGGCCAGCGCGCCCGGGCGCATCTGCGCGGCGTAGTCGTTGGGGTTCAGGGCCGAGGAGATGCCACCCGCGATCATGCGCGGGTTGCTCCAGGTGCCACCCGTGATCGTCTGCGCGCCATCCCAGGCAAACACCTGGCGGCCCAGGCGGGCGTCGAGCTGCAGGCCCAACAGCGTGGTGTGGGCAGAGACATAGGCGTCGCGAATCATGGCGCCATTGAACTTGGCAGCCTGGAGCATGCCGTGGTCTGACAGCGGCGCGCCGGCCGTGAAACCGTTGGGCGCGTTGCCGTACGGCGCGGCGTCATGACCGAGGCTGAAGTCGTGCCACACCGCGAGCCGAGCGAACGCGCCGAAAGTGGCGCTCTTCACGGAGAGGTCGAACATGCCCTGGGCCACCGTGGAGACGAGGTCACCTTTGTGGAAGTTCAGGTCCGAACCCCCGGTCTGCCCGACGAGCTGGCCTTGCGGGGCGCCGACCACGGTGGAGGGGATTGCAGCGTACTCAGCCGGGGCAGCGCTATCGGTGCGCAGCGTGGTGCCGAAGGTCAGCGTGGTGTCGAGCTTGGCGCTGACGTCTTCGCCGAGTCGCAACTCGGCGGCATGGGTGGCGAACGAGGCGAAGGCCAGGCTCAAGGCGGTCAGGGCGGTCAGGGCGGTCAAGGCCTGAGGCAAGGCATGGGGCAAGGCATGGGGCAAGGCATGGGGCAAGGCGGGGGCCATGGGGCGCTGGGCGCGGGTCATCGGGAGTCTCCTGGTGAGTCTTTTTGGAAATGAAGAGCGGGAACGATTTCGGGGCTATCGCGTCATGAATCGAAGCAGGCGCTCTGCTGTCGGCCCGTAGGGAGGAGCGAGCAGCGACAGCGCGGACCAGCGCGACTGATGGAATACCGGCCGCAGCTTCGAGAAGGTCTGGAAGCCTTCAATGCCGTGGTAATGGCCCATGCCGGACTCCCCGACCCCACCGAAAGGCAAGTCGTGCTGCGCCACGTGATAAAGCGCGTCGTTGATCGATACGCCGCCCGACATGACGCGATCGATCAACTGCTGCTGCACTTCGCGCCGATGGCTGAAGGGATAGAGCGCCAGGGGCCGCGGGCCTGCGTTCACCGACTGGACGACATCGTCGAGCTTTCGAAAGGGCAGCACCGGCAGGATGGGGCCGAAGATCTCGCGCCGCATCAGCTCGCAATCCGGCGGCGCATTCAAGAGCAGATGGGGCGCGATCTTGCGGCTGAGCGGGTCCATGCTCGGCCCGCTCAGCAAAGGCACCAGCCGGCCGCCCTTCGAGACGGCCTCCTCCATCGCACCCACGAGTCGATCAAAGGCTCGTTGATCGATGATGGCCGTGTAGTCGGGCGAGGCCAGCGAGGGGTACAGGCGCGGCACCAGGGCCTGCGCTTCGCGGACGAAGGCATCGACGGCACGCTCTGGCACGAAGACGTGATCGACACTCGTGCAGATCTGCCCGGCATTCAGGCACTTGACCTGCAGAATCCGCTGTACGGCCGTGGCGATGGGATAGTCCTCGCAGACCACGGCAGGTGCCTTGCCCCCGAGCTCGAGCGTGACCGGGCATAGATTGGCTGCCGCTGCAGCCATCACCGCGCGGCCCGTATTGCCTGAACCGGTGAACAGCAGGTGGTCGAAACGGAGCTTGGAGAATTCGACACCCACGCCGCCGGTTTCATCGAACACCTGCAGCTTGGTCGACGAGAAGTAGCGCGGCAGCTGCTCCCTCATGAGCCGGGCCAGGTGGCGCGAGTTCTCGCTCATCTTGACCATGGCCCGATTGCCGGCGGCGAAGATGGCAGCCAGCGGGACGATGCTCAGGTTCAACGGAAAGTTCCACGGCACGATCACGCCAACAACGCCCAGCGGCTGGGGCACCAGGCGATTGCTGGCCAGCCCGAAACTGAGTCGATCGATCTTGCGGCGCTGCGGTCGCATCCAGCGGCGCAGTTGCTTCAGGGAGTGCTTGATCGCTTCGAGAGCCGGGAAAATCTCGGCCAGCTGCGTTTCATGCCGAGAGCGGTGCCCGTAGTCGGCCGAGATCGCCGCGCAGATGGCCTCGGTGTGGTCGCGCACGAAGCGCTCCAGTGCCAGCAGGTCCTGACGGCGCTGCGCGTAGCTGGGCACGGGATCGTCGAAGTAGGCCTGGCGCTGAGCAGCCAAGCACCGCTGAAGTTGTTCTTGGAACTCGGGGATTTCGAGTGGCACGGAGCGGATCCAGTCGGAAGTTCGAGAGAGGGCCAAATCGCCGCCGCCCAGGCGGTGCGGGTCCGGTGTGAATCAGGGGTTCAGGCGCTGCCTTTGACGGGAATGAGCGCGCCATTCACGGCGGCGGCGGCATCGGACAGCAGGAACATGACCACGTGCGCCAAGGCGACGGGCGCGAGCCAATGCTGGCTCTCGGCGTCGGGCATGGCTTTGCGGTTGGCGGGCGTGTCGATAACGCTTGGAAGGATCGCGTTCACGGTGATGCCGTGCTCCTTGACCTCCGCCGCCAACGCCTCCGTGAGGCGCGCCACTGCGGCCTTGGAGGCCGCATATGCTCCCATGCCGCGTTCGGCCTGGACGGCGCCGAGCGAGCCGATGTTGACGACGCGCCCCGACCTGCGCTCCAGCATGTGCGGCAAGATGGCTTGTGATGCAATCAACGCTGTGCGCAGGTTCACATCGAACAGGTGCTGCCACGTGGCGACGCAGCCGGTGGCCACGGGCTCCCAGCGAAATCCGCCCGCCACATTCACCAGTGCGTCGAGCCGGCCGAAGTGTTCGACCGCAGCGCGCAGCGCGCGCTGCGTCGACTCCGCGTCGCAGAGATCGACACTGCCGAGAAACATGGCGCCGTGCAGGCTGCCGGCCGGTCGCGCTGAAGTCTTGTCGATCAGCGCGACTCTGGCGCCGGCATTCAAAAGCGCCTCGCCCAGAGCCGTGCCCAGGGCGCCGAAGCCACCGGTGATGACGACGGTCCTGTCACGCAGGGAGGGCGGCCAGGCTGGCGCGAGTTCGGTCGTTGTCGTCATGGATCAAGAAGAGCGGGAAGGAAGGGCCATGCCAGGGCAGCTGTGTCTTCGGGGGCGGCGACTCAGTCAGCGACGCTGACGGGGCCTTCCTCGTAGGGGCGGCCGCCCGGCCTCAGCGCCGAGTGCTCGCGCTTGGAATGAAGCAGCGGATAGAACATTTGCTGCGCCCAGTGCTCATCGCCAAACAGACGGTCGTCCTGAAGGCCGATGCCAGCGGGGTACTGGCGCGTGATGTGTGCCGATCTGAAGAGGACGTCCCAGAAGAAGAGCAAATTGCCGTAGTTGCCCTTGTAGTGACCGATTCCGTCCTGGTTGGTCAGCGCGTGATGAGCCCAATGCGTAGCGGGCGTCGAGATCGTCCGTTCGACCACCCACATGAGCGGACGCAGCGCCCGGATCCGGTACAGAGGAGCGTCCCAGGGCCAGGCGCAATGCGCCCCCAGAATCACGGCCATCTTGACAACGAGATAGAAGACATAGACCTTGCCGAAGCCCAGGAACAGCAAGACACCTCCGATCCACAGCCCGGGCATCATCAGGTAGTAGAAGAAGTTGTTCCGGTACGTGATGCGGATGCTCATGTAGCGGGCCGAGTGGTGCGCGCGGTGCAGCGGCCACAGCAGCGGCGTGTGCGACACCCGATGCCACCAATACTGGGTCATGTCGTCGGCCACCAACAGAACCCCCAACATGGCCCACCAGGGCCACGCTGCCAGGGCATTGCGGGACTCGGGCATCAGCCAGGTGCACAGCAGATTGCTTAGCAGCAGCGTCACCGGCTGCGTGATCGCCAGCAGGCTCAGCGTCATCAGCAGTTCGAGCTTGGCGTCATTGCTCGTGGCGCGCACCGAGTCCTGGTAGCGGCGCGAGATGAGTTCCATGGCAGCAAAGCCAAGGATCAGGATCACGATGAGCAGGTTCTGAAGCGCTGTGTTCAATGCTTGTCTCCGAGGCGTGGCACTTCAGTGCCGTCTTCCGGGCAAGGATAGGAAAGCTCTGTCGATGTTTCCATTGCATTGTTTACATCAATCCAATGCGTATAATGCATCGTCATGATGGATCTCAAGCGCCTGGGGCACCTACTTCTGCTCGCAGAAGAACGTCATTTCGGTCGAGCCGCCGAACGTGCGTTTCTGAGCCAGCCGGCGTTCAGTCGCAGCATCCAGTCCATCGAGGGGGACCTCGGGCTGAGACTCTTCGACCGTGAAACCGCCGACGTCTGCCCGACGCGCGCCGGTGATTTCGTGATCGAGCGCGCCCGGCGCCTCTTGTTCGAAGCGCGATCCGTGGAGCGCGACATCGCGCTCTACAAGGATGCGAGCCTGGGCGATCTTGCATTCGGCACCGGTCCGTTTCCGGCTGCTGCCCTGCTTCATCGCGTGATGCCCGAGTTGCGTGAGACCTACCCGGATGCCAGGTTCCGCATCGAGGTTCTCAACTGGGAACTCCTCTACGAGCGCTTGCTCAAGGAGGACATCGAATTCTTCGTGGCCGAGTTGAGGGACCTGCCCGCAGATCCGCGTATTGACGCAATGCCGCTCGGACGGCTCCAGGCAGGCATCTTCGTTCGCGCCCAGCACCCCTTTGCAGGGCGGCGATGCACATTGCAGGAACTCTGGCCGCTCGGCCTTGCAACGACCAAGCTGCCATCGAGCGTCATGAACGAGCTGGGCCGGTTGCTGGGGATACCGCAGGGCACCAGCCTGCGTCAGACGATTCAGTCCGACGACTACTCGCTGCTCAAGACGCTTGTGCTGTCGACGGATACCGCGGTGGCAGTCCCGGAGGCTGTGGTGACCGCAGAACTCGCGACGGGCCAGTTGGTCCGACTGCAGGTGGAGAACCTGCAGTCGGACTATGCGCAACCCGCCGTCGTGTCCTTGGCCCATCGCACGCTGTCGCCCATGGCGCAACGGGTGATTCGCATCTTTCAGGACTTGATCCGCTCAGAGGCATGTGTCCAGGCGCCGATGACAGCGACTCCATCCTGATCAGCCGTCATTGGCCACCGGCCGTGGCCCCCATGCTCAGGGTGCAACGCCAACCAGGCGACTCAATACGTGAGCGTAGCTCCGCTCCAACGTGGCGCGCTCATAGACACCCTGCTCCATGCACCACCGGTGCAGCGCTGGCAAGCGGTAGGCGGGCACGGTCGGGGCGAGATGATGCTCGAAATGGAAGTTCACATGGTTCGGTGCGACCGTGAGTCGCTCGTACCAGCGAGCCCGCACGCTGCGCGTGTTGCGCCATGGGTCGGCCGTATGCGTTCCGGCAAGCGCACCGTGCTCGGCGGCGTTGCGGACGCGACTGAACAGCATGTAGCTTGTCAGCCAGGCGGCCGGCCACAGC